>NZ_JASGER010000062.1:0-109322 GCF_047606305.1 Gordonia sp. (in: high G+C Gram-positive bacteria)
GCGGTTGGCTGCTGGACTCGGTGGAGTTGATCCGATGAGCGTCGACATCGAACCCGGCGAGCTCGCGCGGGCCACGCGCGCCGTGCGCCAGCGCCGCGTGGCCCGCGCGAGCTCGCCGGGTTCGATGTCGACGCTCATCGGATCAACTCCACCGAGTCCAGCAGCCAACCGCCGTCGTGGTGGACCAGGCGGGCCGACACGATCCGATCCTCGGACAGCGTCGCGTGTCGCGGGTCGGTGACCTCGACGACGGCCAGGACCTCGGCCCAGTCGGCGCCGGAGTCCTCGACTCCGACCGTCCGCGTCTTCCAGGACACCGCGCCGGTGCGCTGGTCGCTCAGCGCCGCGGCGTTGGCCGCGGCGAACTGCTCGGTGACCCGCTCGCGCGCCTTGCGGGTGTCGGCGGCGACGGTGGTCGGGCTGTAGGAGAAGACATCGGCCAGGATCGCCGGTGCCGCGGTTCGCGCATCGTCGCGCTGGGTGCGGTCGTGGGCGGCGTCGCGATAGGTGCCGACCTCCCGCCCGGCGATGACGAGCAGGATCAGGGCGAGAACGGTACCGACCGCCAGGAGGGCGAGTCGTCGACGGTCGAGCACGGCGGCGGCGCGGTCGGCGGCCGCACCGTGCGCGGGGTTGCGGTCGGTCACGGCAGGTACTGCACCTTCGCGAGCTTGAGTGAGCCGCCCTCGTCGGCCACGACGACCCGCAGCCGGAAGTCGGTGCTGCGCGCGGGCGCCGCCGCCGAGGCGGGCAGGTCGACGGTCGCCATGACCAGTACCTCGGCCTGGTCGCCCTGGCGACCGGTCAGGCCGGTGCCCTGCACCCGCCCCTGCGACACGGTGCCGGCGCGCCGCACGAAGGCGGTGTACGCATCGGCGGACTGGGCGAACTCGTCGTGGAAGTCGCCGGTCGCGCCGGCGAGGATCCGCTTGGCGCGCTCGGGTTGGTCGGCACTGACGCTGAGCAAGGTGTTGACCCGCTCGGCGGCGGCCCGCTGATAGTCCTCGTCGGAGGGCGCGCGCCCGTGCCACACCACGGCGATCGCACCGCTGATCGCCGCGGCGGCGGCGAGCCCGAGCAGGATCGTCGCCCAGCGGGGTGTCGGGTCGCGCAGTTGGACCAGTCGGGCCCGCGCCTCTCGCTCGGCCGCGAGGAGCTCGCGGTCGCGGTCGTCGCCGGGCACGCTATTGCCCGATGCGCTTGTTGTACTCCGCACGGGAGGAGTCGTCGTACTGCAGGAAAATGTGGTCCAGACCGGTCATCTTGCGGGTCCGGCGCTTGAGGCCCTGCGGCATGATCGAGTTCGAGTTCACCCACCCCATCGAGCGGGGCGCGGCCACGCGGGCCTGCGGCTTGATGATCGTCGCGACGACCTGCGCGGCGACGACCTCCGGCTCGACGACGCGGATGTACCTGTTCGTCTCCAACCCGCTGATCAGCCCGGTGTTGGTGAACGACGGCATGATCGTCGAGACGTTGACGCCCGACTCGGACAGTTCGGCGTTGAGGGCGTCGGAGAATTCGATGACGCCCGCCTTGGCGGCGTTGTAGATCGTCAGGCCGGGCATCGGCAGCCGTCCGGCGACCGACGCGACGTTGACGATGTGCCCGTGTCCGCGCGGCACCATCCGGCGCGCCGCGGCCTGCGACCCCCAGATCACGCCGAGCAGGTCGATGTCGATGGTGCGCCGGATCAGCGCGGCGTCGTAGTTGAGGAACGGACCGACCGGCATGATGCCGGCGTTGTTCACCAGGACGTCGACGGGGCCGACGCGCTTCTCGGTCTCGTCCAGGAAGGCCTCGATGGACTCGGGTTTGGTCACGTCGAGTTCGAGGCCCTCGATGCCCAGATCGGCGGCGGCCTTGCCCACGGCGTCGCCGTCGATGTCGCCGATGACGACGCGCGCCTTGGCGTCGAAGAGCTGGGTGGCGGTCTCGAAGCCGATGCCGCGCGCACCGCCGGTCACCGCGACGACTTTGTCGCGGAGCTCATCGTTGGATCCGGGTTTCACGAAGGCACTCCTGGGCGTCAGTAGATCATCGGGGCGAGGAACGTTTGGGCCAGATCGCGGGCGGCGTCGGGCGTGGCGCGTTCGGGATCGGTGGCCGGGTTCTCCAAGTAGGAGATCACCAACCGCACGTGCAGTTCAACCGCTTGGTGCAGAAGGTCGTCGGGCATGGTCGCGCCGGCCTCGCGCAGGGTCGCCGCGACCCGGTCGGTGACCATCTCGATGAACAGCGTGTTGATCGAGGCGGTGACGCCGCGGACCTCGTAGTCCTCCAACACCATCCGACTCAGCAGCGGATCGGTGCCGACCATGTCGGCACCGGTGGCAAAGGCCTCGACGACGGCTTCCCGGGGGCCGAGCCCGGCGACCGACGCCTCCAGGCGCAGCATCCCCTTCTCGTAGGCGTCGACCGCCACCGCGAGCAGCAGCTTCTCCTTGTTGGGGAAACGCCGATACAGGGTCGAGCGGCTGACCCCGGCCGCCGCTGCGACCTCGTCCATGTTGGCGCGGCGCGCCCCGACGGCGGCGAACTCGCTCGCCGCCGCATTGAGGATCGCGGTCTCCTGGTCTTCGGCCGTCGCGGTGCTGCGCGCTTTGCGCCCGCTCATGCCCGTCGCTGCAGGTCGACCGGGAGTTTGTCCTTGGGCACCGGCAGGGCGCTGTAGTCCATCGGCATGATGTAGTCGTCGGGCACCGACCACTCGTAGCCGCGGAGCAGGTGGTGCATGATCGTCTTGATCTCCATCTGGCCGAAGTAGAGGCCGATGCACTTGTGCACCCCGCCGCCGAAGGGCATCCACGCGAAGCGGTGGCTCTTGTCCTCGCCGCGGTCGAAGCGCTCGGGGTCGAAGGTGTTCGGGTGGGTGAAGTACTCGTCGTCGCGGTGGTTGGTCAGCTGCGGGACGGTGACGAGGGTGTCCTTCGGGATGAAGTAACCGTTCACCTCGGTGTCCTTGATCGCCATGCGCGGCTGCGCCGGCACCGGCGGGCACATGCGCAGCGATTCCTTCATGATCTTGTCCAGGACGTCGAGCTTGCCCAGGTCGTCGTATTCGAGGTTCTCGCCAAACTCGAAGGCCTGCGCCCGCGCCTTCTCCTGCCACTGCGGGTTCTTGGCCATGTGGTACGCCATCTGGGTCATCGTGATGGTCGACGTGTCGTGGGCGGCCATGAGCACGAAGATCATGTGGTTGACCACGTCCTCGTCGGTGAAGGTGTGCCCCTCGTCGCTCTCGGCGTGGCACAGCACCGAGAACAGGTCGGGCGTCTGTTTGGCGCGCTTGGCGTCGATGTTGGCGTAGAAGAACTCCTCGAGGACCTTGCGCGAGCGCACGCCCTTCCACCAGCGTCCCGGCGGGATCGGCTTGCGCACGAAGGCCACACCGGCGCGGACGGTCTCGATGAAGGCCTTGTTGAGCTTGTCGGCCTCGTCCTTGGGCAGTTCGACGCCCAGGAAGACCTCGAGCGCGACGTCGAGGGTCAGCTCCTTGAACTGGTTGAGCATCTTGACGCGGCCGGTCGGGAAGTCGGCCATCTTCTCGGCGATGAACGGCTGCATCTCGTCGAAGTAGCCCTTGAGGACCTTGGGCGTGAACGCCTGCTGGAGGATGACGCGGTGGTGACGGTGCTCGTCGAAGTCGAGGAGCATGACGCCGCGGTTGAAGAACGGGCCGATGAAGTAGCTCCACGCGGGGCCGTTGGCGAAGGCCTTGTCCTTGTTCATCAGGATCTGTTCGGCCGCACCGGGACCCGAGCAGGTCACCAGGTTGATCCCGAAGGCGTTCATCGCCGAGACGTCGCCGAACTCGGCCTTGCGCGCATCGGAGAAACCGAAGGGGTCGCGCCGCATGCGCAGGATCTCCGCGACGCCGTTGCGGGGGTTCTTGGGAATGCTCTTGAGGTCGCTATCGGCGGGCGCCTGGGCGAATACGGCAGTCATTCGAGGGTCTCCTTGCTCGCGCGTGGGCAAAGGCGCGGTGTGGCCTACATCTCACGATACCCCCATTGGAACAAATGTCGAGCTTTGTTTCAAGAGTGGGTGTCGGCGAGCAACCCGTGGCAGCGGGCGAGGCGGTCGA
This sequence comes from Gordonia sp. (in: high G+C Gram-positive bacteria), assembly GCF_047606305.1. Taxonomy (GTDB): domain Bacteria; phylum Actinomycetota; class Actinomycetes; order Mycobacteriales; family Mycobacteriaceae; genus Gordonia. The sequence goes on from NZ_JASGER010000062.1 coordinate 4,088, forward strand.
GCCACCACCGCCGACGGTCCGGCGCGGCGAGCGGAGGGTCGTCGACGGTGACGGTCGTGGGCCGCATCGTGGCGTTGTCCACGGGCGGCAGATCGGGTGTCACATCGTCGACGAAGAGGGCGCCGGTGCCCAGTCCGCAGGCATGCTCGAGCGTCGGCAGGGCAGCCGCCGTCGCGATGCCGGCATTGATTCCGATGGCGGTGTCCAGGGCACTCGACACGACGATCGGCAGCCGGATCTGGTCGGCGAGCTCGAGCACGCGGCGCATCCCGCCCAGCGGTGCGACCTTCACGACGGCGATGTCGGCGGCGTCGGCGGCCACGACGCGCAGCGGGTCGTCGGCCTTGCGGATCGATTCGTCGGCCGCAATGGGGGTGTTCACCCTTCGGCGGACCTGCGCGAGCTCCTCGACGGTGGCGCAGGGCTGCTCGACGTACTCCAACTCCCCCAGCTGGGTGATCGCGGTGACCGCCTCCTGGGCCGTCCACCCGCCGTTGGCGTCCACGCGCACCGTGGGCACCAGGTCGCGGACTGCGGCGACGCGCTCGAGGTCCTCGCGCAGGGACTGTCCGCGTTCGGCGACCTTCACCTTGGCGGTGCGCGCGCCCGGGAAGCGCGCGAGGACCTGCGCCACCTCCGAGGCCGCGACGGCCGGGACAGTCGCGTTGACCTCGACCGACCCGCGCACGGCCGGCGGCGGACCCAACCACGCCGCCTCGATGCCCGCGGCGAGCCAGTTCGACGCCTCGGCGTCGTCGTACTCGGTGAACGGTGAGAACTCCCCCCACCCCGCCGGGCCGCGGAACAGCAGCGCCTCGCGCACCGTGATCCCCCGAAAGCGCACCCGCATCGGCAGGGACACGACCGTCGCGGTGGCGAGCAGGTCGTCGAGCGGCGGGATCATCGGTTCAGGCTAGCGCGCACGGTAGCGTGGCCGAATGGCGATGTTCGTGCACCTTGCCCCGGCCGACGCCGCCGCCGGGATACGTCGCACGGGCATCCGGGTTCCCAAAGGGCACGACGGCGTCTACCTGACTCCCCGCACGTCGAACTACTTCATCAGCCACCAGTGGCTGCGCGAACTGAAACGCGGTTCCCGCGGGCGGCGCCTGATCGCCGTCGACGTCCGTCTCCCGGACGACGAGCCGCTGGTGATCGGTCACTACGCGCACGCACACCTTCCGGTCACCGCGGCCGAGGCCGTCGGCATGATGATGAGCCTTGACGACCCGCGCGGCTACGAGGCCATCCTGCACCGACCGGTTCACCGCAGCGAGATCCACCGCATCCGGTCCGTCTCCCAGGTTCTGGGCTGGCGCTATTGGCCCACGGCACACGGGGTGCGACCGTGCGCATGCCCTGCGTGCCTCAAGCCCGGCGAGCCCGGGCGACGCCGACTCATCGCGAAGTACGGCGACGACTGACACGATCCAACACCGCGGCACAGGATCCAACACGTGGCGGTGGTGGATCTGTCGCGCCGTGTTGGATCCACGGCGATGAAACAAATATTGGAACTTGTTCCAAGCAAGGGTATTCTGACACCCATGACAGTCCAAGACTTCGACGCCGGCGTGCGCGAGGCGGAGCCGTCGATCCTCTCCGCCCCGACGTTCGACGACGACATCGACGCACTCGAGCTGCGCCTCGGGGCCGACTCGCTCGTCTGGAAGTTCTACGGCGACATCCGCGGCCTGTTCGGCTTCCAACGCCTCGCGGGGACCGAGAACTGCATCGAGCAGCTCGCCAAGGGCGTCGAGGACCACTCGGTGATCTTCAGCGACTTCATCGGCCGCGCACGACGCACCGGACCGCCGATCATGCGGACCGTGTACTCCGACGATCCGTACGGCTGGGGTCACAAGGTCCGCGACTTCCACCGCGACATCAAGGGCACGATCAGCGACGGATCGCGCTACCACGCGCTGAACCCCGAGCTCTTCTACTGGGCGCACGCGACCTTCGTCGACCAGGTCATCTACATCACCGACACCTTCATCCGACGACTCTCCGACGCCGAGAAGGAACAGATCTTCGAGGAGTCGAAGGTCTGGTACCAGCTCTACGGCGTCAGCGCCCGCAGCCAGCCGCAGACCTACGCCGAGTTCCTCGAGTACTGGAACTCCATGTGCGACCGCTTCGTCCCCACGAAGACGATCGTCTACGCCACCGGCTACCTGCGCCAGGGCATCCCCGGTCCGCGGTGGATCCCCAAGCCGGTGTGGAAGGTGGCCTCGGCACCGCTCAACGCCTTCGTGCGGACGGTGATCATCGGAACGTTGCCGCAGCAGATGCGCGACGTCTGCCGACTCGAATGGAACCCGCGGATGCAGCGACGGTTCGACCGCTTCACCCGGTTCATGCGCGCACTCAACCCGGTCTTCAACCGGCTGCCGGCCAAGTGGCTCTTCGTCGAGTGGGCCTACGAGGGCTGGGAGCGCGAGGGCATCGACCCCCGCAAGATCCACAACAAACCCGCCCAGCGTCGGGCCTAGCGTCAGAACGCCCGAGCCTCCTGCATGGACAGCACGAATCCATGCTCGCCCGACGGGGTGTTGCAGGTGATCCCCGTCGTGCGTGACGTGCACGTGTAGCCGTTGCCGGTGATCGTGTAGCCGTATGGAAGTCGCTTGTGCTCGGGCGAGGAGAACACCCCCTGGTTGAAGCAGGCCGGGGTCACGGTCTCGCCGTCGAGGAAGAAGCCGCGAGTCAACTGGTCGACCGGGTAGTCGCGAGTCCCCACGCACCGCGCGCCGGCCGGAACGGGCGCCTTCACCGCCTGACACCCGGCCGTGTACCGCTCACGGCCCAAGCGGCACCACACATTCCCGGTCGGCGAGACGAAGGCGACGTCCCCGTCGAGGCTGCCGCCCGCGCGGTAGTCGTCGGGATCGGCATTCGTCAGTGCGGAGCCGGGCGGCGGACCGGGACGACCGGCTCCCGACGGCGGCGCGTTCAGGGTCGAGGTCACCGTGACCGTCGAGGGATCCGTACGGGTCTCACCGCCACAGCCGGCGACCAACAGGCCCGCCGCGACCAGCGCGACGACCCAGAGCGCGGTCTTCATCACGGCTCTCCTTCACGGTCGCGTCGGCTCACCGGCTCATCGGCGGTCGCGGAACCAACCCGCCCGGTAGGCCCGCCACACCGCTTCCTGCCAGTAGCCCCAGGAGTGGGTGCCCTGCAGTTGGTAGTCGGTGCTCAGGTCGACCCCGTTTGGCGCGGCCTGCGTCTCAAAGGCCTTGGTCTGCGCGATCGCCGCAGTCTCGAGCGGCGCGCCCTTGGCGGAGTTGTCGGCCCGCACGTCGTACTTGCCCGGCGCGCCGGTGGCCGCAGCGATCCGGACCTTCATCCCGCGCATCTTCGACGCCAGGTAGTACGGGTCGTTCTCGACCCACCGCTTGTCCCACGGCGGGCCCCACATGTCGTCGGCGTTGTACGGACCGCGCCCGGCTTCGCGCCCCGCGTCGAAGAGGGCGATCTTGATGTTCTCGCGCATCGTCGGCGCGGAGAGGTTCAGGTAGCCGGACATCGAGAACGCGTGCGAGATGCGCCTCCGGTGGTTGGCCGCATAGGTCAGCGCCGAGTTGCCGCCCATCGAGATGCCCATGATCGCGTACTTGCCCCACTTGCCGGCCGCGTATCCGCGCGAGTCGAGCTCGGAGATGAGCTTGTTGAGCCGACACGTCCAACTGTACTTGTAGGACTGCTTGTTGCCGGGCTTGCGCGCCCAGTCGGTGTAGAAGCTGGCCAGTCCACCGACCGGCTCGACGAGGTTCACCCCCCGATCGGCGATCTTGGCGATGTTCGTCTCGTGCCGCCAACCGCTCATGTCGTTGGTGGCGCGCAGCCCGTCGAGCGCGATGACGGTCTTGTAGTTGTTGACGCGCTTGTAGACGTCGACCGGCGACGACGGCATGCCGCACCCGGAGACGTAGAAGCGCGAGCGCGCCACGGCGTCGGCGGGCGAGGCGGCGATCCCCGTCGCCAGCAACGCACCAACCGTGACGGCGATGGCGGGCACCCCTCGTCGAGCCCGATTCGCCCAGGTGGAATGTTTCTGCACGTCGGAAGCGTATTTTCCGGCGTGCAGGACTGACAAGGGCTGTGTCCCAATACGAACGGCATCGAGACCGGGTGTTAACAATGTGACAGGTGAGGTTTGGTGTTCTCACCCGCCGGGTGCTACTTGAGGCGCTCCTGCTCCTCGCGCTCGAGACGGTCGCGCTCCTCCTGGCGGGCCTTCTCGGCCTCTTCGATCTTCTGCTCGTGCTCGTTCTTGTTGCTCATGCAGTCAGCCTATCGCCCTCAAGCGAAACGGCGCCCACCCCCGAGGGGATGGGCGCCGTTTCAGCGCTGTGACTACCTAGATCACTTGATGATCTTGGTGACGCGGCCGGCACCGACGGTGCGGCCACCCTCGCGGATCGCGAAGCGCAGGCCCTCGTCCATGGCGACCGGCTGGATGAGCTTGACGCTCATCTCGGTGTTGTCGCCCGGCATGACCATCTCGGTGCCCTCGGGGAGGGTGACGACGCCGGTCACGTCCGTGGTGCGGAAGTAGAACTGCGGACGGTAGTTGTTGAAGAACGGCGTGTGACGGCCGCCCTCGTCCTTGCTCAGGATGTAAGCCTGGCCCTCGAACTCCGTGTGGGGAGTCGTGGTGCCCGGCTTGACGATGACCTGACCGCGCTCGACGTCCTCACGCTTGAGGCCGCGGAGCAGCAGACCGGCGTTGTCGCCGGCCTGGGCCTCGTCGAGCAGCTTGTGGAACATCTCGATGCCGGTGACGGTGGTCTTCTGCGACTCGTCGCGGATACCGACGATCTCGACCTCCTCGTTGACCTTGATCTCGCCGCGCTCCACACGACCGGTGACCACGGTGCCGCGGCCGGTGATGGTGAAGACGTCCTCGACGGGCATCAGGAACGGCTTGTCGGTCTCGCGGACCGGGTCCGGGATCGAGTCGTCGACGGCCTGCATGAGGTCCTCGATGGACTTGACCCACTTGGGGTCGCCCTCGAGGGCCTTCAGCGCCGAGATCGGGATGACCGGGGCGTCCTCGTCGAACTCCTGGGCGGCCAGCAGTTCGCGGACCTCCATCTCGACGAGCTCCATGATCTCCTCGTCGTCGACCATGTCGGCCTTGTTCAGGGCGACGAGGATGTAGGGAACGCCGACCTGGCGCGCGAGCAGCACGTGCTCACGGGTCTGCGGCATCGGGCCGTCGGTGGCGGCCACGACCAGGATCGCGCCGTCCATCTGGGCGGCACCGGTGATCATGTTCTTGATGTAGTCGGCGTGACCCGGGGCGTCGACGTGCGCGTAGTGGCGCTTGTCGGTCTGGTACTCGACGTGGGAGATGTTGATCGTGATACCACGAGCCTTCTCCTCCGGAGCCTTGTCGATCTGATCGAAAGCGAAGCTCTCGTTCAGGTCCGGGTACTTGTCGGCCAGCACCTTGGTGATGGCGGCCGTGGTGGTGGTCTTGCCGTGGTCGACGTGACCGATGGTGCCGATGTTCACGTGCGGCTTGGTCCGCTCGAACTTAGCCTTGCCCACTTGTGTCCTCCTGGACTGTTATCGCTGTCGAGTGGTCCTCGACAGTGGTTGGTTACTTTGGTTGTTTCGCGCCGAGGCGCGGCCCGCAGACAACCGGTGAGGGTTACTCGCCGGTCGCCTTTGCGATGATCTCCTTCGAAACGTTCGCCGGAACTTCGGCGTACGAATCGAAGACCATGGAGTAGTTTGCCCGGCCCTGGGTCTTCGACCGAAGGTCTCCGATGTAGCCGAACATCTCCGACAGCGGAACCTGCGCCTTGACGACACGGGCACCACTGCGCTCCTCCATGGCCTGAATCTGGCCACGGCGGGAGTTCAAGTCGCCGATCACATCACCCATGTAATCCTCCGGAGTCGTGACCTCGACGGCCATGATCGGCTCCAGGATGACCGGGTTCGCCGCGCGCGCAGCCTCCTTGAGGGCCTGCGAACCGGCGATCTTGAAGGCCATTTCCGACGAGTCGACGTCGTGGTACTGACCGTCGAGCAGGGTGACCTTCAAGTTGACCAGCGGGTAGCCGGCGAGAACGCCGTACTGCATCGCATCCTGCGCACCGGCATCCACCGACGGGATGTACTCGCGCGGGACACGACCACCGGTGACGGCGTTGTCGAATTCGTAGGTCGCACCATCCTCAGCCTCGGTGAGGGGCTCGAGCTTGATGATGACCTTGGCGAACTGACCCGAGCCACCGGTCTGCTTCTTGTGGGTGTACTCGTGCTTGTCCACGGTCTTGCGAATGGTCTCGCGGTAGGCGACCTGGGGCTTGCCCACGTTCGCCTCGACCTTGAACTCGCGCTTCATACGATCGACGAGGATGTCCAGGTGGAGCTCGCCCATGCCGCCGATGACGGTCTGGCCGGTCTCGTCGTCGAGGTTGACGGTGAACGTCGGGTCCTCTTCGGCGAGCTTCTGGATCGCGGTGCCCAGCTTCTCCTGGTCGGCCTTGGTCTTCGGCTCGATCGAGACGTTGATGACCGGGTCCGGGAAGGTCATGGACTCCAGGACGATCGGGTTCGACGGGTCGCACAGGGTGTCACCGGTCGTGGTGTCCTTCAGGCCGATCATCGCGTAGATGTGGCCGGCCACCGCGTCGTCGACCGGGTTCTCCTTGTTGGCGTGCATCTGGAAGAGCTTGCCGATGCGCTCCTTCTTGCCCTTGGTCGCGTTGAGGACCTGGGTGCCCGGCTCGACCTTGCCCGAGTAGACGCGGACGAAGGTCAGCTTGCCGAAGAAGGGGTGCGCGGCGATCTTGAACGCCAGCGCCGAGAACGGCTCGGAGGCATCCGGCTTGCGCGTGATGATCTCTTCCTCGTTGCCCGGGGCGTGGCCCTCGATCTCGCCGATGTCCAGCGGGTTCGGGAGGTAGTCGACGACGGCGTCGAGCATGGGCTGCACGCCCTTGTTCTTGAACGCCGAGCCGCACAGCACCGGGTAGAGCTCGGAGGAGATCGTCATCTTGCGGATGGCGCCCTTGATCTCGTCGATCGAGAGCTCCTCGCCGGCGAAGTACTTCTCCATGAGCTCTTCGTCGGACTCGGCGACCGTCTCGAGCAGCTTCTCGCGGTACTCGGCGGCCTTGTCGGCCAGATCCGCGGGGATCTCCTCGGTCTGGTACTCCGCACCCATCTGGGTCTCGCCGCGCCAGAGCTTGGCCTTCATCTCCACCAGGTCGACGACGCCGTCGAAGGCATCCTCGGCACCGATCGGGAGCTGCAGGACCAGCGGCTTCGCGCCGAGGCGGTCGATGATCGTCTGCACGGTGAAGTAGAAGTCCGCGCCCATCTTGTCCATCTTGTTGACGAAGCAGATGCGGGGAACGTCGTACTTGGTCGCCTGGCGCCAGACCTGCTCGGACTGGGGCTCGACGCCCTCCTTGCCGTCGAAGACGGCGACGGCGCCGTCGAGCACGCGCAGGGCGCGCTCGACCTCGACGGTGAAGTCGACGTGGCCGGGGGTGTCGATGACGTTGATCTGGTTGCCGTCCCAGAAACAGGTGACCGCAGCGGAGGTGATGGTGATGCCCCGCTCCTTCTCCTGCTCCATCCAGTCCGTCGTCGACGCACCGTCGTGGGTCTCACCGATCTTGTAGTTGACACCGGTGTAGTACAGGATCCGCTCGGTCGTCGTCGTCTTACCGGCATCGATGTGCGCCATGATGCCGATGTTGCGGACCTTGGTCAGGTCGTTGAGCACTTCTTGTGCCACGTGTATTCCCTCCGGGAATCGATTGTTGGACTGGGGGTGGCTGCGATTACCAGCGGTAGTGCGCGAACGCCCGGTTGGCCTCGGCCATCTTGTGGGTGTCCTCGCGACGCTTCACCGAAGCGCCCAGACCGTTGGAAGCGTCGAGCAGCTCGTTGGCGAGGCGCTCGACCATGGTCTTCTCGCGACGCTGCCGGCTGAAAGTCACCAGCCAGCGCAGCGCGAGGGTGTTGGCGCGGTTGGGCTTGACCTCGATCGGGACCTGGTAGGTCGCGCCACCGACGCGGCGGCTCTTGACCTCGAGGGTCGGCTTGACGTTGTCGAGCGCGCGCTTGAGGGTGATGACCGGATCGGTGCCGGTCTTCTCGCGGGCCTGCTCGAGCGCGCCGTAGACGATGCGCTCGGCGGTCGACTTCTTGCCGTCGAGGAGGATCTTGTTCACCAGCTGGGTGACCAGCGGCGAGCCGTAGACCGGGTCGTTGACGAGGGGGCGCTTGGGCGCGGGTCCTTTACGTGGCATGACTAGCCGCCCTTCTTCGCGCCGTAACGGCTGCGAGCCTGCTTGCGGTCCTTGACACCCTGGGTGTCGAGCGAGCCGCGGATGATTCGGTAACGCACACCCGGGAGGTCCTTCACACGACCACCGCGCACGAGCACCATCGAGTGCTCCTGCAGGTTGTGGCCCTCACCGGGGATGTAGGCGGTGACTTCGACGCCGGAGGTCAGGCGCACACGCGCGACCTTGCGAAGCGCCGAGTTCGGCTTCTTGGGGGTGGTCGTGTACACACGCGTGCACACGCCGCGCCGCTGCGGGCTGCCCTTCAAGGCCGCGGTCTTCTTGATCGAAGCCTTGTCCTTGCGGCCCTTGCGGACCAGCTGGTTAATAGTTGGCACTGAATTCCTTCATTCGGTTTATCGCACGTTGGAGCCGGCTCTCGCCGATCCGCGGTGTCTGCTGCGGTTGGTGCTCCGGGCAAGTGATCACTGTCGCCACCGGCGACCGTGATTCACCTCCACAACTCGCCCCACCAGCACGTTTGCGCTGGTCAGTACATTGATCGCTACCCCGCGGTCGGGCGTGTCTTACGCTCGACCACGGTCTCGCCTAGTCAGCCCGCTACCGTCACCGCTGAGCTCCGGGTTTGACCCCGGGCGACTCGATCCGTTGACAAGCATGCGGACTGGCCCAGCTCTCGCCGGGCACCGCCCAAGTACTCTACCGACCGCGCTGGGAAGGGTCAAAACGAGATTCGGCCAGCTCACCCGACGGCGAACACCGGGATCTTGCCCGCGTGACGGGCGAGTTCGTCGACGTCGGCGTGCACGTCGATCCCGTCGGGGATGAAGCGCCCGACCTCCCAGCCCCACTTCTTCAGATAGACGGCCAGAATCGGCGCCCGCCGCTCCACCGGCACCTCGGTCAGGGTCACCGCGGTAGAGCGACGACCCAGGCTCAGCGTGGCGGTCCCCGACGCGCGCACGTTGCGCACCCAGTCGGTCACGCCGCGCACCGACACGAGGTACTCCACACCGTCGATCTCGAGCGGGTTCACCGGGATGCTGTACGGCTTCCCGCTCTTGCGGCCGATCACGGTCAGGACGCGGGTGCCGGCCAGGCTCACGCCCTTGCCGGTGAGCCAGGCGACGGCGTTGTTGAAGGCGCGGTCCATCCGGCTCGGTGCGACGTAGTCGGCGTGCAGGTCATTCATGGTGATTCCTTTCGGCTGTTCATATCGAGAGCGGTGCTCTCGTTCTTGAGTGTGCACCTGCTGGCCCGGGAAATCAAGAGCGGTGCTCTCTATTTGTGGCATGATCGATCCATGGCGACCACGAAGCGGGCCGAGAACCGGGCGGCGATGACGGCGCGGATCCTCGAGTTGGGCCGCCGACACCTGAGTACCGAGGGCGCCGCCGGACTATCGCTGCGGGCGATCGCGCGAGACATGGGTGTCGTGTCGTCGGCGGTGTACCGCTATGTCCCCAGCCGCGACGACCTGCTCACCCTCCTGCTCGTCGAGGCGTACACCGACCTGGCCGACGCCGTCGACCGCGCGATGACCGCCGACGCCCCGCGCGAACGGCTACAACAGGCAGCACTCACGATGCGCCGCTGGGCAGTCGACGACCCGGCACGCTGGGCGCTGCTCTACGGCAGCCCGGTCCCCGGGTATTCGGCGCCGGCCGAGCAGACGGTCGGGCCGGGCACGCGGGTCATCGGTTCACTGCTGCGGGCGCTCGACGACGCCCAGCGCGACGGGCTGCTGCGCCCCGACCTCCCCCACCCGGACGATCCCCTGGTGCCCGAGCTCGACGCCGTCGCCACCGAGTTCGACCTGGCCCTGCCGCCGGCCGCCATCCAGGCGGCGACCCTGCTGTGGGCGTCGATCGTCGGCGGCATCAGCCTGGAGGTGTTCGGGCAGTACGGCCCCGATTCCTTCGGGCACCCCGAAGCGCTCCTGCGCGGTCAAGTGGATCTGGTGCTCGCGGCGCTGTTCCGGTAGCCGGCGGTCGATCGTTGGCGGTCGAGTGCCCACCCGTGCAGCACAACCAACAACTCGGGCCGGATCCGTATGGATCCGGCCCGAGTTGGTTGGACGGCGACTACGGCATGTTCCACCAGCGCCAGAAGGCCCGAATGGTCTCACCGTGATAGCGGTCGCCCCAGCGGCCGCGGCCACAGTTGTCGAGTCCGATGTACGCGCCAATAGCGGCCCCAATCGGGGTCGTGATCCAGCCGAAGATGATGAAACCGACAAAGAAGCCGATGATCGCACCGACGAGTGCCGGTGGACCGACACAGCCCGCATTCTGGCCCCAGAGATAGTTCAGCTGGCCCCAGGCCTCTCCCTTGTTCCGAGGACGCGGTAGCGGGCGTCGAGGAAGCGCGACCTGATGCGGCGTCAGCGTCGCCGACTTGGCGTCCGAGGCGAGATTGACCTCGACGGGAACAGTCGTGCCCTCGATTCTCTGCGCAAGCGGTACTCGACCCTTGACCGAGCCCTTGGAGTTCATGAACTGTAGCTCGTTGCCGACACGGTTAATCGTGCCGTCAGTAGTCTTGATCGCGATCGCAGTGTCGTTGTTCACGAGCGAAACATGCACGGGACCTGCACTGATGGTCGGCGGCTGCGCACCGGCCATCGCCGGTTGCACCACCATCAACGCCGCCACAGCCGCGGCCAGCATCCCGAGAATCAAAGCTAAGCGCTTCATCGCGTTCTCCCTATGTTGTTGGGCTGCAGGCGATCTGCAACAACCCCATCTAAACATCTTGTGACGGCAATCACATGCCAAAGCGCCGAGGCTCTCGTCGTTACGCAGACGACTGCGGCGGCTTACCCGCCCCCGACCGCTTTGCCGGGTTCGACGGGGGTGGGACCATGGGGCCGATATCGCCGTCGGGGGCGTCGTCGAGGTCCACGATCACCGGCGCGTGATCGCTGGGTTTGCTCCCCTTGCGCGCCTGCCGGTCGATGAAGGCGGCGGCCACCCGCGAGGCGACGTCGGAGCCGGCGAGGACGAGGTCGATCCGCATGCCGAGGTCCTTGTGGAACATGCCGGCGCGGTAGTCCCAGTAGCTGAAGACCCGCTCGTCGGGCCAGCGCTCGCGCACGACGTCGGCCAGGCCGGTGTCGACGAGCGCGGTCAACGCCGCACGCTCGGCGTCGGTGACGTGGGTGTGCCCGGCGAAGGCCTCGGGGTTGTAGACGTCGTCGTCGGTCGGGGCGATGTTGATGTCGCCGCAGACCATCGTCGACGACGGTCCGGCGGCGAGCACCGATTCGCGCAACGCGGCGAGCCAGGTCAACTTGTACTCGTAGTGGTCGGAGCCGACCTCGCGCCCGTTGGGCACGTACAGCGAGTAGACGCGGACGCCGCCGCACACCGCCGACACCGCACGGGCCTCGGGCGCGTCAGCCGGATCGGGAAAGCCCGGCGTATCGGCGAAGGCCTTCTCCACGTCGTCGAGCCCGACGCGCGAGAGCAGGGCGACCCCGTTCCACTGGCCCTGCCCGTGGTGGGCCCACTCGTAGCCGAGCGACTCGAGTTCGGTGCCGATCGCGGCGGTGAAACCGGCGTCGTCGAGTTTGGTCTCCTGCAGGCACACGACGTCGGGCCGCCGTTGCTCGAGCCAGGGCACCACCCGCGGCACCCGGGCGGCCAACGAGTTCACATTCCAGGTCGCGACGCGCATGCCCCAAACGCTAGCCGGTGCGCCCGACGTCACCTGCGCTTGATCACCACGCTGGAGGCCGCCGACACCGAGCCGGTGACCGTGATCTCGGCACCGCCCGGTCGTTGCGGGGCGCCGGCCTTGTCCTTGATCGTCGACGCGCCGGAGCGTTTGAGCCCGTCCAGGTGGACCGATTGGTCGGGCCCCAGCATCAGCTTGACCGTCGACGTCGAGACGTGGAGTTCGAGTTCGACGTGGTGCGACGCGAAGACCGCTTCGCGGAAGTCGAGGTTGACCGTCCCCAGCGAACCGGTGGCACGCATGCGCGGCGGCACCTCCCAGCGGCCCCGTCGACGAACCGTCGTCCAGTCGGCGTTGAATTCCACGGGTTCGCCCGACGGGACGAGCGTCGGGGCGGTGTGGCCGAACATGCTGCCGGCGGTGGGCAGCTGGTCCAGGGCGGCGCGCAGCTCGCCGCGGGTACGGCTGGCGTAGACCGCGCCGGAGCGGTCCTCGAACTCGGCCATCTGCAGGTAGCCCGAGACGAAGGCGTCGGTGAGCAGGGCGATCGCCCGCTCCCGTTCCGGATTGCCGACCAACAGGTCGTCGTCAGCGCTGCCCTCGGTCACACGACCACCCTATCGGCGCGCGCGACGAATGCCGGTCGATCTAGTCGACCTCCCGCACACAGTCCAGAACGGCCCGCGCGGCCCGCGCCGCACGTCGTGGATCACCGTCGATCACCGCGTCGACGAGGGCGGTGTGCTCGGCCTCGTAGGAGGACGCCGGGCCGACCGGGTGCTCGCCGATCGTGCGACGCAGCGCGGGCAGCAGCAGGTCGTAGAACTCCAGGTAGACCTCGTTGTGGCTCGCCACCACGATCGCCCGGTGCAGTTCGGCGTCGACGTCGACCGTCTCGTCGCGCTCCTGCGCCGACGCCGGCTCGGGCGCCGCCCAGCGCTCGTTGCGGCGCGCCAGGACCTCGCGCAGCATCGCGATGTCACCGTCGTCGCGGCGACGGGCGGCCAGATCGGCCGCGGTGACGTCGAGCGCCTCGCGCAGCTCACTGAGGTCGCGGCGGCGGGCCGACGCGAAGTAGTCGCCGATCGCGACCTCGGTCTCGTCGACGGCGACGACATAGGTGCCCGACCCCTGCCGGCGCTCGAGGACCCCGGCGTGGACCAGCGCCCCGACCGCCTCGCGCAGCGTGTTGCGGGACGCGCCCAACTGCTCGACCAATTCGGGTTCGGTGGGGATCCGATCACCGACGGCCCAGGCGCCGGAGGAGATCTGCTCCCTCAACTGCTGTGTGACCTGCGCGATACGCGTCGCACGTTTGCCGGGTTGGCCACCCTCGGCGGAAATCCGGTTGAGCACTGCCATGGATTCATCCTATGATTTTGTGGTCAGTAATTCATCCCATGAATCGGTAGTCATGCTCGTCAACGACCCTGAATCCGCCCCGGCACCGCCGGCCGCCGCAGCGCCGCAGCGCGACGCGGACCGCGCGGCGCGGCACGGCCGGATCCTCGTGGTCGTCGCGATCCTCGTCTTCGCCTTCTCGCTGCGCACGGCCGTCACCTCGATCGCGCCGCTGCTCACCCGGATCGCCGACGAGGTCGGCTTCGGCGCGACGACGATCGGCGTCTTCGGCATGATGCCGACCGCCATGTTCGCGACCGCGGGCTTCCTCACCCCGGCGCTGAGCCGCCGCCTCGGCCTCGAACGCCTCACGCTGGCCGCCGTGCTCGTCACCGGTGTCGGCATCGCGGTCCGCGCGTACTCGTCGTCGACGGCGGGACTCCTGCTCTGGTCGGGTGCGGCCCTGCTCGGCATGGGCATCGGCAACATCGTCATCCCGCCGCTGGTCAAGCGGTACTTCGGCGATCGCATCGCCCTGATGTCGACGGCCTACATCACGTTCGTCCAGCTCGGCACCGCCGTTCCGGCGGCGCTGGCCGTGCCGGTCGCCGATGCCCACGGCTGGCGGGTCTCGCTGGCCGTGTGGGCCCTCGTCCCGGCAGTCGCACTGCCACCGTGGATCGCGATCGCCCTGGCCCGCCGCCGCGACCGCGCCGAGCACGGCACACCGTCGACGCCGCGGGTGACCGGCCTGTGGCGGACCGGTCGGGCCTGGGGCATGACCTTCATGTTCGGGATGACCTCGCTGGTGACGTACGCGCTGTTCACCTGGCTCCCGACCATCATCACCGACGCCGGCGGCAGCGAGAGCCTCGGCGGGACCGTCGTCGCCGTCTTCTCCGCACTCGGCTTCTTCGGCACCCTCGTCGCACCGACGATCTGCGCGCGCCTGGCCAATCCGTTCGGCTTCGTCCTGTTCTTCATGACGTGTCTGATCGCCGGACTGGCCGGCATCGTGTGGGCGCCCATGCACGGCACCTGGGCGTGGGTCCTCCTGCTCGGCATCGGGCCGACCACGTTCCCGATGGCCCTCACGCTGATCAACCTGCGCACCCGCAGCGACGCCGAGTCCGCCGCCCTGTCCGGCTTCGCGCAGGGCGCCGGCTACCTGCTCGCCTGCACCGGGCCGCTGCTGGTCGGCGTCCTGCACGAGGCGACGCACGGCTGGACGGCCCCGGCCGCCTTCCTGCTCGCGGCGATCGTCGCACTCACCGCGGGTGCCGCCGTCGCCTGCCGACCACTGCCGGTCGTCATCCGCGACGTGTAGCGCCTGCGGAGATCCGCACCAGGAGCGCCGATCGGCGTGATAATCACGCCGGCACCCGCCATCCGTGCAGATCTCCGCAGGGCAATTTCGGTAAATCTGGACCCAGTCAAGAAAATAGGTGCACACTGGAGGGGTGCCATCAACCGATGAGCTCACCTCGGCGCTCCGCTCCGCCGACCTCCGCGTCACGCGGCCTCGCGTGGCGGTCCTCGAGGCCGTCCACCAGAACCCGCACGCGGACACCGACCGGGTCCTGACCCAGGTCCGCACCGAGCTGCCGTCGGTCTCCCGGCAGGCCGTCTACGACATCCTCGCCGCCTTCACGACCGCCGGTTTGATCCGGCGCATCCAGCCCGCCGGCACCTTTGCGCGCTACGAGGCCCGCGTCGGCGACAACCACCACCACGCCGTCTGCCGCGTCTGCGGGTCGATCACCGACATCGACTGCGCGACCGGGCAGACCCCCTGCCTCGACGGCCCCGACCCCGACGGGTTCACCGTCGACGAGGCCGAGGTCATCTATTGGGGCACCTGCGCACGGTGCGCCACCCAGCTTCCACGAGAAGACCCAGCTCCAGCCCAACCCGAAAGGATCTAGCACATGCCCGACGCCGCAGAACTTGACGATCTCAACGAATCGGATGCCAGCTGTCCGGTCATGCACACCCTCAGCCGCCCCACCGAGGGGTCGGCGAACCAGGAGTGGTGGCCCACGCGCCTGAACCTGCGCATCCTGGCCGCGCACACCCCGGTGTCCAACCCGATGGCCGGTGACGACTTCGACTACGCCAAGGAGTTCGAGTCCCTCGACCTGGACGCGGTCAAGGAGGACCTGAAGAAGGTCATGACCGACTCCAAGGACTGGTGGCCGGCCGACTACGGCAACTACGTCGGCGCCATGGTCCGCATGGCCTGGCACGCCGCGGGCACCTACCGCGTCATGGACGGTCGTGGCGGCGCCGGACACGGGCAGCAGCGCTTCGCGCCACTCAACAGCTGGCCGGACAACGTCGGCCTCGACAAGCCGCGTCGCCTGCTCTGGCCGGTGAAGAAGAAGTATGGGCGCAAGCTGAGCTGGGCCGACCTGATCGTCCTGGCCGGCAACGTCGCCATGGAGAACTGCGGTTTCGAGACCCTCGGCTTCGCCGGCGGCCGCCCCGACCAGTACGAGGGCGACGACGAGACCTACTGGGGCCCGGAGAAGACCTGGCTCGACGACAAGCGCTACAGCGGCAACCGCAACCTGGAGAATCCGCTGGCCGCCGTTCAGATGGGCCTGATCTACGTGAACCCGGAGGGCCCCAACGGCAACCCGGATCCGATGGCCGCGGCCGCCGACATCCGCGAGACGTTCAAGCGCATGGCCATGAACGACGTGGAGACGGTCGCGCTGATCGCCGGTGGACACACCTTCGGCAAGACGCACGGCGCCGCACCGGCCGACCACGTCGGCCCCGAGCCCGAGGCCGCGCCGATCGAGCAGATGGGCCTGGGCTGGAAGAGCAGCTTCAAGTCCGGCAAGGGCGCCGACACCATCAACTCGGGTCTGGAGGGTGCCTGGAACAGCACGCCCACCACGTGGGACAACAACTTCTTCTGGACGTTGTTCGGCTACGAGTGGGAGCTGACCGAGAGCCCGGCCGGGGCCAAGCAGTGGCGACCGAAGGACGGGGCCGGCTCGACCAGCGTCCCGGACGCGGCCGACCCGAAGAAGCGGCACGCGCCGATGATGCTGACCACCGACCTGGCGCTGCGCACCGACCCGGCCTACGAGAAGATCTCGCGCCACTTCCTGGAGAACCCGCAGGAGTTCGCCAAGGAGTACGCCAAGGCCTGGTTCAAGCTGACCCACCGCGACATGGGGCCGCTCACCCGGTACAAGGGCAAAGAGGTGCCCGACGAGGTGTTCATCTGGCAGGACCCGATCCCCGAGATCGACTACAAGCTGGTCGGCGCCAAGGAGGTCGACGACCTGCGCAAGCGGATCCTCGACGCCAAGCTGAGCGTCGAACAGCTCGTGTCGACCGCATGGGCGTCGGCGTCGACCTTCCGCAACAGCGACAAGCGCGGCGGCGCCAACGGCGCACGGATCCGCCTGGAGCCGCAGCGCGACTGGGAGGTCAACAACCCCGACCAGTTGGCCAAGGTCCTCAAGAAGCTCGAGAAGATCGCGTCGGACTTCAACGACAAGCAGAAGGGCGGCGTGCGCATCTCGCTGGCCGACCTGATCGTGCTGGCCGGCGGCGTCGGGATCGAGCAGGCGGCCAAGGCCGCCGGGCACAAGATCACCGTGCCGTTCCACCCGGGCCGCAACGACGCGACCCAGGAGCAGACCGACGTCGAGTCCTTCGAGTACCTCGAGCCCAAGGCGGACGGGTTCCGCAACTACCTGGGCAAGGGGGCGACGCAGAAGGGCGAGTACATGCTCGTCGACAAGGCCAACCTGCTGGGCCTGTCGGCTCCGCAGATGGCGGTGTTGGTCGGCGGCATGCGCGTCCTGGGCACGAACCACGACGGCTCCAAGCTCGGCGTGCTGACCGACAAGCCCGGCGTGCTGACGAACGACTTCTTCGTCAACATCACCGACATGAACATCTCCTGGGCCCCCAAGGCCGACGAGGAGGAGACGTTCGTCGGGACCGTCAACGGCAAGAAGAAGTGGACCGGCAGCCGCGTCGACCTGGCCTTCGGATCGAATGCCGAGCTGCGCGCCCTGTCGGAGGTCTACGGTGCCGACGACGCCCAGAAGAAGTTCGTCGACGACTTCGTCGACGCCTGGGTGAAGGTCATGGACAACGATCGGTTCGACCTGCACGGCTGAACCCTGGTTACCGTGGTGGTGTGAGCACACACCACCACGGCGACCAGCCCGAGTCCATCGATCCGGCGACCAATCCGCGCGAGTTCTGGGAAGAGTTCTACGGCGGCGGCAAGCGGCCGTGGAGCGGCAAGCCCAACGCGATCCTCGTCGACGAGGCGTCGGGCGTGGACGCGAGTGGCAGGTCTGCGCTAGACCTGGGCTGTGGGTCGGGGGCCGACGCGATCTGGTTGGCCCAGCAGGGCTGGGCGGTGACGGCCGTCGACATCGCCGGCGCCGCACTGGCGGTCGGTCGTGAGCACGCGCGTGAGGCGGGCGTGCCCGACGGCGCGATCGACTGGCGCCGCTGTGACCTGAGTACCGACTTCCCCGCCGGGAGTTGGGATCTGATCTCCGTCAGCTACCTGCACTCCAAGGTCGCGCTGGAGCGCACGCAGATCCTGCGCAAGGCCGTCGCCGCGGTGAAGCCGGGTGGCTCGTTGGTGGTCGTCGGGCACTGGGCGATGCCCGACTGGCGCTCCCCCGACGATCCGCCGCTGTTCCCCAGCGCCGACGAGGTGCTCGCCGATCTCGGCGTGGGCGGTTCAGCAGAGTGGACGGTCGTGAGCACGGGCGAACGGGAGGTCGCGATGAGCGATCCCGATGGCAACCCCTCCTCGCGCACCGACACCGTCGTCCACGTCCGACGGGCCTGAATCCGCCTACGCCGGCGCCAGGTCGAGGAAGTCGGCGATCCACAGCCTGATCTCGGCCAACGTCGATGCGCTCACCTGGCCGGCCGATCCCGCGATCCGGTCTCGCGCAACGGTGCGAAGCTGCTCGGTCATCGCCCACGACTCGGCGGGGAGGTCGCTGCCGTCGAGCCTGATGTGGTTCGGCCAGCCCCGGTTCACGCGGGTGACCGGCACGACGACCGCCAGTTGATCGACGACGTCGAGGTAGTCCCGGGAGGACACGACGACTGCCGGGCGACGGCCGCTCTGTTCCCGGCCGACGGTCGGGTCGAGCGTCACCCAGACGACGCTTCCCGGCACGAGATCACCGGTCAACGCCGCTCCAGTCGTCGACTTCGGCCCGATAGCTGTCGATCTCCGCGGGCGGCGTCGCCGCTATCGCCGCACGCAACTCCTCGTACCTGACCGCACGATCACCCAGGTCGACCAGGTACTCCACCTGTGCGCCCAGCGTTCTGCCCGACCGCGCCGCCTGCGCCTTGAGGCGGTCGCGAATGGCGTTCTCGACCTTGATCGTCGTGGTCATACTTTCAGTATACTAATAGTCATACCTTCCTGATGAGGGTTTCGCCGCGAGGCGATCAGGAGGATCGTCGGAGGTGGACCGTCACCGTCGGGAAAGGAGTCTGAAATGAAACCCACCGCCATCCGGACGATCGCCATCGTCGCCGCCACGACGGCCGGCGCGGCACTGGCCGTCGCCGCCCCTGCCCACGCCGAGCAGATCCGCCACGAGTCGATCGCGACCTGCAACAGCATCAGCCCCAACGTCGTCGACAACCCCTACACGGGTCGTATCACGACGACCCAGTGGCTGCCCAATCAGCGCGGCCGCATCACCGTGTTCATCTCGCAATCGGTCTCGTTCTTCGGCTACCAGACCCGGCCAACCCTGGCCTGGCGGAATCTGTCGACCGGTCAGCGCGGCCAGGAGAGCACCCTCGCCCACAGCGGGCTCGACGGCGGCGGCGCGACCTTCAACGACCTGCGGACCGGTCCCGGTCGGGTCGAGATCCAGAACTTCACCGACAGCAGCAACTTCGCATGGACGGTGCGCACCAACGTCTGCTCGACGATCGTCGGCGTTCGCTGACCGCTATCGCTCGACCTGCGCCTCGATCCCCGCGATGAAGGTGTCCACCCCGTAGCGGAACCGTTCGTCAGGGTCGCCCGAGTCGAGCGCGGCGACTGCCTCGGAATATTCGGCCGACAGTTCGACGTCGGCGCGCGCGTTGCGCGCCCGCAGGTCGTCTCCGGCCGCCAGCGCGGCCTGCCCCTGCTCCTCGATCACATAGCCCAACACGTAGTAGAACAGCGTGAAGACCAACCAGCCCGCCCGCGCCGGCGGCAGGCCTGCGCGGCAGAGCACCGACACCGCCAATTCGGTGCCGACGATGGTGTTCGTGCCGGGCGCGAACGTCGCCGACACCACGCGGGCCCCGTCGCGGTGGGCGAGTAGCGCCGCCCGCAGCCGGTCACACAGCCGGCGGATCTGCTCTTGCCAGTCGAGGTCGGCAAGTTCCTCGGCCGCGTCGCCGTACCCCGCCAGGATCCGGTCGGCCACCGCGTCGAGGAGTGCCTCCTTGCTGGGGTAATGGCGGTAGAGCGCGCCACCCTGGACATTGAGCGACGCCCCCAGCTTCCGCATCGTCAGGGCGTCGAGCCCCTCGGTGTCGAGAAAGGCCAGCGCCCCGTCGACGACATTCGATTTTCGCAGCATCCTCACTCCTCGGTTGACACGATATCCCAATCACCCTAACGCGAACATCGTTCACGGTGAACGTCGTTCACGGCGTTCTTGCTACTAGGAGATGACATGAGACCGACGACTCCCCGCCACGAGGCCGCGGGCGGCGTGCTGCGCCACGCCAACTCGTTGACGGCGATCCTGGCAATCGCCTGCCTGGCTCAGTTCATGGTCGTGCTCGACGGCACGATCGTCACGGTGGCGCTTCCGGCGATGCGCACGGACCTGGGTCTGGGCGCGGCCGGACAGCAATGGGTCGTCAGCGCCTACCTGATCCCGCTCGGCGGGCTTCTGCTCCTGGCCGCCCGTGCCGCCGATCTCTACGGCCGGCGAAGGGTCTTCGTCGTCGGCGCGGTGGTGTTCACCCTCGCCAGCCTGGCCGGCGGACTCGCCGAGACCGAGGCCGTACTGCTCGGTGCGCGCGTCGCGCAGGGAGTCGGCGCCGCCGCCCTCGCCCCCGCCAGCCTCAGCCTGATCATGGCGACCCACCCCGAGGGTTCGATCCGACAGCGCGGTCTGACGCTGTGGAGCGTGATGGGCGGCGCCGCGGGCACCGTTGGGGTAGTCGCCGGTGGGCTGCTCACCGCCGCGTTCGGGTGGCGCGCGGTGCTCTTCGTCAACGTTCCGATCGGCGCGGCGCTCGTCGCCGCAACCTACGCGACGATGCGCGGCGACCGGGCGCTCGCCCGACGCCCGAGCCTGGACCTGCCCGGCTCGCTGACCGCCACGCTCGGCTTCGGCACCTTGACCTTTGCCCTGTCGGAGGTCGGCGTACACGGATGGGGCTCGTCTACGGTCGCTTTCGGCCTGATGGCCTCGGCGGTCCTGATCGCGGCATTCATCCTGATCGAGTCCGCCGCGCCCGACCCACTGATCCCCCGCGGTCTCCTGCGCCCCCGGGCCGCGCGGATCGGCAACACCCTCATGGTGCTGATGGGCGCCATGATGACGTCCTCGATCTACCTGATGTCGATCTACCTGCAGCACGTCCTGGGCTACAGCGCGCTGCGCGCCGGACTCGCACTCGTCCCGATGACCGTCGTCCTCGTGCTCGGCGGGTTGACGGCCCGCCGCCTGGTCGCACCCGTCGGCGTGCGGCGGATGGCGATCGGCGGAGCGCTCGTCAGCACGGCCGGCCTAGCTGCACTGGGCCGTCTTCCGGCGCACCCCTCGGCGTTCGTGACGCATCTTCTCGTGCCGATGGTCGTCACCGCGTTGGGTCTGTCGACGATGCTGCTCGCGGTGACCCTGGCCGTCACGACCGACGTCGACGCCGAGGTCTCCGGCGCAGCATCCGGCCTGCTCAACAGCGCCCGACAACTCGGCGGCGGCGTCGGCCTGGCCGTTCTGGCTACCGTCGCAGCCGAGGCGCTGAGCAGCCCCGCCAGTGCCGAATCCGCGGTGCACGGCTACCGCCTCGCCTTCCTCGTCAACGCCGGAGTGCTGCTCGTCGGCGCAGTCGTCGCGCTCGCGCTCCCCCGGGCCGACAGGGCTACTGCCCGAACCCTCGCCACAACCACAGGAGGAGACCAATCATGACCACTGCCCGAACCGCCCGCGCGACCGCGCTCATCGCGGTGCCGTGCGCCGCGCTGCTCGCGGCCGCCGCCGGCGTCGACCAGGCGTCGACGCATCAGCTCATCGACCATGCGTCGGCGATATACGCGCCGAACGGCAAGACGGCAGCCCCGGCGATCGTGTACGGGATCCTCTACGCGGTCGCGGCCGTGTCACTGACGGTGTGGACGACGGCCGCCCTCGCCGCGCGGCGGCGCGGCCTCGGAATCGTCGCCCTCACGACGGCGACCGTCGTCACGATCGCCTCCGCACTGGGCTTGTTTACCGTCGCCGAGTACGGTTCGGTCCTTTATCCGCCGGTATGGGGACTGCTCGCACTCATCCCGCTGATCCCGGGCGCCGCGGCGACCGTGCAGTTGGCGCGACGCGGTTCAGCGCTCTGACGGGCTGGCAATCGGCGCCCCCGACACGATCTCGTTCAGCGCGGCGATGTGCCCGTCGAAAGCGTTGCGGCCGATGGCGGTCAATCGGGCGCGCAGCCGGTGTCGGCTGCCGTCCAACCGGCGTTCGGTGCTGACGTAGCCGGCTTCCTCGAGGGTCGCGAGCTGCTTGGACAGGGCGGAATCGGACAGGCTCAGGCGGTCCTTGAGGAAACCGAAGTCGGCCCAGTCCGCCGCGGCCAGCGTCGCGACCAGGGACAGTCGGGTGCTGGGGTGGATCAGCTCGTCGAACCGCGGTTCGACGCTCATGCGCCCAACCAGCGTCGAAGGGTCGTCAGGATCTGCGGACCACCGAAGCCGACGATCGCGGCTGCGAGCACCGACGCCTCGATCCCCGCGTGACGGGCACCGTCGGCGTGCAGCGCGAAGCCCGCACCGATGGTCAGCAGGACGAGTCCGACGAGGATCACGGTGACCAGCAACGGGATCCGTCGGCCCGCGGTGGCGGCACTGACCCGCAGTTGATCCGAGGCCTGGCGGCCGTCGAGCAGACGCGTCGCGAAGACGATGTGTCCGAACGCGAACACGACCGATCCGATGGTCGCCAGGATCTGTGGTCCGACGTCGCCGAGGACGCCGAGCACGATCCAGGCGGCGGCCATCATCCACCAGTACCAGCGCGGCAAGCCGACCTCGTCGTCGACGCGGCGCTGCGCACGATCAGCCGCATCGAGTGCGGCGCGAGCCTGATCGGCGGTGATGTCTCCCATCATGGGCCTCACTTTCCCAGTCGGAAACAGAAGGTTCTCTTCTTTCCTACCAGGAAACTAGAGGAACCGCCAGGGCACGGTCGACGGAAAGCCGGGCACGGTCGCCGAGATTCTGGGCACGGTCGCCGAGATTCTGGGCACGCTCGGCGAATTGCAGCGGCTGGTCAGTAGACGCGGACGACGGTCGAGCAGTGGTTCGAGCGAACCTTGACGAACCAGTTGCTGCTCTTGGCGTACATCGTGAGGCGCACGCGCCCCGACCCGGTCCTGATGTTGTTGAACGACGCACCCTCGCCCTGCGGGTTGTTGTACGAGATCGTGCTCGCGTGGCCGCGTCGGTTGGTGGTCAGGTTGTGCCAGGCCAACTGCGGCCGCGTCTGGTAGCCGAACAGCGACGCCGACTGGGAGATGTAGATCGTCACGTGGCCGCGCTCGTCGGGCAGCCACTGCGTGGTGGTGATCCGCCCGGCGTACGGACGGTCGAAGACGTTCGGGCTGATCCCCCGGCACACCGTCTTCGCGACCTGTCGGAACTCTTTCGCTTCCGCGGGAGCGGCGGTGGCGACGACCGCACCGAGGGCCACGGCGGTCGCGGCGATCACCGCCGCCGGACGGGTGATCACGACCGGCCGCCGTCGCCGGTCGAGCGGCGCAGCGCCAGCACCGGGATAGTTCGCACGCCCCGCGTCTTCTGCTCGTACTCGGCGAAGCCCGGGTACCGGCTCGCCTGCTCGGCGTAGATCCGGTCGCGGTCGGCACCGGTCACCTCGTCGACGTCCACCGCGTACCGCTCATCGCCGCGCTCGATCTCGGCCGTGCCGGCGGCGAGCAGATTGTGGTACCAGGCCGGATTCGTCGGCGCACCGGCCATCGACGCGAACAGGTAGACGACGTCGGGGTCCGCGTCGTCGGCCATGTACATCAACGGCGTGACGCGCGGCGTCCCGGACTTGCGCCCGACGTGGTGCAGCAGCACCATCGGCGCGCCCTCGAACGGGCCCCCGACCTTCCCGTTGTTGGCCCGGAACTCGTCGACCACCTGCGCGTTGAAGTCGTTCATGACTCCAACCTAGCGCGAGAGGGCCGCGACGAGCTGCTGGCTCCACGCCGCGACGACCTGCTTGCGCCGGCGCGAGTCGTCCGAGAGCGTGTCGGCGAGCCCCAACCCGCGCGCCAGGTCCAGGGTGATCTGGGCCAGCCGGTGCGCGTCCGGGTTCTTCCCCGACGGGTCGAGGGCCGTCACGGTGAACCGGTGCGCCGCCCGCGCGAGCTTGGCCTCCAGCGGCAGGATCGCCTCGCGCAGCACCGGATCCGACGCGGCCGCCGCCCACACCTGCAGCGCCGCCTTGAACTCGGTGCCGGTGTAGATCGCGACGGCCTTGTCCACGACCAGCGCGACGCGGGGCTCCAGCTCGTCGGGCAGCTCGGTGATCGTCGCCGACGCATCGCGGGTCATCGCCTCGAACATCTGCTCCATGACGGCGATGATCAGCGCTTCGCGCGTCGGAAAGTGGTGTTGGGCGGCGCCGCGCGAGACGCCCGCCGACTCGGCGACGGCGGCCACGGTGGTCGCCGCCCACCCCTGTGAGGCGAGCATCTCCACGGTCGCGTCCAGCAACCGCTCCCGGGTGGCCCGGGACCGGTCCTGTTGCGGCTCGCGGACGGCGGTCATGCCTGGCTCGTGTCCCATCCGGGCTTGCCCTTCGACAGGAACGCGGTCATCCCCTCGCGCGCCTCGTCGGAGGAGAAGAGTGCGGCCGACTCCGCCGCACGGGCACCGGCGTTCGCGTCGAAGTCGGCGAGGATCGCCGCGGTGGTCAGTGCCTTCGACGCCGCCAGGCCCTGCGGCGACGCCTTGCGGATCCCCTCCAGCACCTGGTGCAGGGCCCCGTCCAGCTCGCCGGAATCGGCCACCGCCTGGGTGACCAGCCCGATGCGCTCGGCGGTCGCCGGATCAAACTTCTCGCCGGTGAGGAAGTAGCGCCCCACCGACCGGGCACTCATCTTCGGCAGCAGGGCGATCGAGATGATCGACGGCGCCAGGCCCAGGCGCGCCTCGGTGAGCGCGAAGGTCGCGTTGGGTCCGACGAGTGCGATGTCGGCCGCACCGACGAGGCCGAAGCCGCCGGCGCGCACATGTCCGTCGGCGACGACGATGACCGGCTTGGGCATGGCGAGCATGGCCCGCATGAGCCCGACCATCCCCTTGGCCCCCTCGGCGGTGGCCTCCTCCGGGCTGAGCCCGCGGCGCAGCGCCTCACCCAGGTCGGCGCCCGCGCAGAAGGTGCCGCCGGCGTGGGTGAGCACGACGGCCCGCACCTCCTGGTCGGCCGCGGCATCGGCCAGCGCCTGCGACAACCGCCCCACGAGCACCGAGGAGAGCGCATTGCGGTTCGCCGGGGAGTTCAGCGTGATCGTGGTGACCGCGCGCTCGGTCGCGACCTCGACGACGCCGTCGTCGGCATCCACCTCTGCCATGTCCGGCTCCCGTCAGTACGACTTGGGCAGACCCAGGCTGGTCTGCGCCACGAAGTTCAGGATCATCTCGCGGCTGACCGGCGCAACCTTGACGATGCGGACCAGGGCCAGCATCGGTGCGAGGCCGTATTCGCTGGTGAGCCCGTTGCCGCCCAGGGTGTGCACGGCCCGGTCGACGGCCTTGGTCGCCGCCTCCGCCGCCGCGTACTTGGCCATGTTCGCCGGTTCGGCGGCACCCCAGTCGTCGCCCGCGTCGTAGAGGGTCGCGGCCTTGTGCATCATCAGCTTGGCCATCTCCAACTCGACCTTCGCCTCGGCCAGCGGATGGGCGATGGCCTGGTGCGAGCCGATCGGCTGCTTCCACACGGTGCGGTCCTTGGCGTAGGCGACGGCCTTCTCCAGGGCGTAGCGGCCCATGCCGATCGCCGACGCCGCACCCATGATGCGCTCGGGGTTGAGGCCGGCGAACAGCTGGCTGAACGCCGCCTCGGGCTCGCCGACGAGGGCATCGCCGGGCAGCCGCATGTCGTCGAAGAACAGTTGGAACTGCTTTTCCGGGTTCTCCAGCTCCATCGGGATCTGCGTGGCGGTGAAGCCCTTGGTGTCGGTCGGCACGATGAACAGCGCCGGTGCGAGTTTGCCGGTC
Organism: Gordonia sp. (in: high G+C Gram-positive bacteria); assembly: GCF_047606305.1. Classification (GTDB taxonomy): domain Bacteria; phylum Actinomycetota; class Actinomycetes; order Mycobacteriales; family Mycobacteriaceae; genus Gordonia. Next base: position 29,870 of record NZ_JASGER010000062.1, read on the forward strand.
TTGGCCTCCTCGGTGCGGCCGACGATCAGGACCGCGTCGGCCTGGTCGACGCCGGAGATGAAGACCTTCTGGCCGGCGAGGATCCAGTCGTCGCCGTCGCGGCGGGCGGTCGTGGTGATCTGGTGCGAGTTCGACCCGGCGTCGGGCTCGGTGATGCCGAAGGCCATGGTGATCTCACCGCTGGCCAGCCCCGGCAGCCACTTCTTCTTCTGGTCCTCGGTGCCGAAGCGGGCGATGATGTTGCCGCAGATCGCCGGGGAGACCACCAGCATCAGCAGTCCGACCCCGCCGGCAGCCAGCTCCTCCATCACGATGGACAGCTCGTACATGCCCGCACCGCCGCCGCCGTACTCCTCGGGCAGGTTGACGCCGACGAAGCCCAGTTCGCCGGCCTCCTTCCACAGCTCGGTGGTCTTGAGGTCTTCCTTCGCGCACTTGCGGAAGTACTCCTGCCCGTATTTGCCGGCCAGGGCTGCGACCGCGGCCCGCAGCGCCTTGCGCTCGTCGGATTCGATGTAGCTCATTTGTTTCCTCGTCTTCTGGTTGGTCTCAGGCGTCGGCCGACGCTTCGTCTTCTGCTTCGATCACGGCCAGCACGTCGCCGACGGCGAGCTGGCGGCCCACGTCGACGGCCAGCGTCGCGACGACGCCGTCGCTCGGCGCGGAGATGGTGTGCTCCATCTTCATGGCCTCGAGCCACAGCAACGGCTGTCCCTCGGTGACCCGGTCGCCCTCGGCGACGGCCACGCGGATGACCGAGCCGGGCATCGGCGCGAGCAGCGAGCCGGGTCGCTGAATCGTCGACGGGTCGACGTATCGCGGCACCGCCTCGAGCGTCACCGACGTGCCCGCGCTGTCGACGAAGACCGTGTCGCCGTAGCGGCTGACCGTGTACTCCCGGCGCACCCCCTTCAGCGCGAGTGCAACCCGGGAGCCCGCGCACCGGACGACCTCCACCCCCTCGTCGTCGGGCAGGTCGACGCCGAACCCGGGGGCGCTGGCGCTGACCGTCGCGCCGGCCGCGCGGGTGAAGCGGTACCGGACGGCCAGTTCGTCGTCACCGAGCGCGTACGTCTTCTCCTGGTACACCGAGGCGATGTTGCGGAAGCCCGACGGGATCGTCGCCAGCTCGCGCGCGTGCGCCCGGTTCGACTCGGCGTCGGCCAGGGCCGCCGCGATCGCGGCGAGACGGACGTCGGCCGGGTCGGCCAGGGGGGCCGACAGGACGTCGAGCCCGACCTCGTCGATGAAGCCGGTGTCGGTGTCGCCGGACAAGAACTGCTCCGAGCGCAGGGTGTTGACCAGCATGTCGCGGTTGGTGACCGGTCCGTGCAGGGTGGCCCCCGCCAGCGCCGCGGCCAGTGCGGCGGCACTGCGGCTGCGCGTGGGGGCCCAGCTGATCACCTTGGCGATCATCGGGTCGTAGAACGTGGAGATCTCGCTGCCGTCGGCGATCCCGGTGTCCACGCGGATCCGCGACGCCGACGACTCGTGCTCGTCGATCGCGAACCGGTGCACCAGGCCCGATTGCGGGGCCCAGTCGGCCGCCGGGTTCTCCGCGTAGAGGCGCGCCTCGATGGAGTGCCCGACCGCGGTCGGCTCCTCTCCCTCAAGAGGCTCGCCCATCGCGACGCGCAGCTGCCATTCGACCAGGTCGAGGCCGGTCGTCTCCTCGGTGACCGGGTGCTCGACCTGCAACCGTGTGTTGGTCTCCAAGAAGAAGAAGCGGCCCTTGGCGCTGTCGTGATCGGACCCGCTCGCTTCGCTCCCGGCGTCCGCCAAGAACTCCACGGTGCCGGCCCCCGAGTACCCGATGGCCTGGACGGCTTTGCGGGCCGCATCGTAGAGCCGCTCGCGCAGGTCGCCGCCGAGCGTTTCGACCAGCGGCGCGGGTGCTTCCTCGACGACCTTCTGGTGGCGCCGTTGGATAGAGCACTCGCGCTCGCCGACGGCCCACACGTTCCCGTGGTCGTCGGCCATCACCTGGACCTCGATGTGGTGGCCGCGCTCGACGTAGGGCTCGCAGAACACCGTCGCATCACCAAAGGCGGACTGTGCCTCGCGCTTGGCGGCCGCCACGTTCTCGTCGAGTTCGGCGAGCTCGCGCACGATGCGCATGCCGCGCCCACCGCCGCCGGCCGAGGCCTTGATGAGCAGCGGGAGGTCGGCCGCGGTGACCGTCGTCGGGTCCAGGTCGCCCAGAACCGGCACCCCGGCCTTGTCCATCAATGCCTTGGCGTTGACCTTGGAGCCCATCGCGGTGATCGCCGCGGGCGGCGGGCCGATCCACACCAGCCCCGCGTCCTGCACGGCCTTGGCGAACTCCGCGTTCTCCGAGAGGAAGCCGTAGCCGGGGTGGACGGCGTCGGCGCCGGCCGCTTTGGCCGCCTCGATGATCAGCTCGCCGCGCAGGTAGGTCTCCGCCGAGGTCGAGCCGGGCAGGTGCACCGCCGCGTCGGCCTGGCGCACGTGCGGCGCATCGGCGTCGGGGTCGGAGTAGACCGCGACGGTGGCGATGCCCATGTCGCGGCAGGTCCGGAACACCCGGCAGGCGATCTCGCCGCGGTTGGCGACGAGCACCGAGGTGATCGCGCGGTTCGCGGGCTTCTTCGTTTTCTTGGTGGCCATCACTGCCTCACATCCGGAAGACGCCGTAGCCGTCGGCACCGGCCACCTCGCCGTTGTCGATCGCGGACAGACACATGCCGAGCACCGACCGGGTGTCGCGCGGGTCGATCACCCCGTCGTCGTAAAGCATCCCGGACAGGAAGGCCGGCAACGACTCCTTCTCGATCTGCGCCTCGATCATGGCTCGCATCCCGGCGTCGGCCTCCTCGTCGACGGTCTGACCGCGGGCCTCGGCGGCAGCACGCGACACGATGGACACGACGCCGGCGAGTTGGGCGCCGCCCATGACCGCGGACTTGGCGCTGGGCCAGGCGAACAGGAACCTCGGGTCGTAGGCGCGCCCACACATGCCGTAGTGGCCGGCGCCGTAGCTGGCGCCCATCAGCAGCGAGATGTGCGGGACGGTCGAGTTGGAGACCGCGTTGATCATCATCGAGCCGTGCTTGATGATGCCGCCGCGCTCGTACTCGGCGCCGACCATGTAGCCGGTCGTGTTGTGCAGGAACAGCAGCGGCGTGTTCGCCTGGTTGGCCAGCTGGATGAACTGGGTGGCCTTCTGCGCCTCGGCCGAGAACAGCACGCCCTGCGCGTTGGCCAGAATCCCGACCGGGTAGCCGTGGATGCGGGCCCACCCGGTGCACAGAGACCCGCCGTACTCGGGCTTGAACTCGTCGAAGTCGCTGTCGTCGACGATGCGGGCGATCACGTCGCGCGGGTTGAACGGGATCTTCAGATCCGACGGCACGATGCCCAGGAGCTCCTCGGCGTCGTAGCGCGGCTCGATGGAGGCGGCCACCGGGCCGGGCCCCTTCTTCTTCCAGTTCAACCGGGAGACGATGCGGCGGCCGATCCGCAGCGCGTCCTGCTCGTCGACGGCCAGGTAGTCGGCGAGGCCGGACTCGCGGGCGTGCATGCCGGCGCCGCCGAGGGTCTCGTCGTCGCTCTCCTCGCCGGTGGCCATCTTGACCAGCGGCGGGCCCGCCAGGAAGACCTTGGAGGCGCCGTCGATCATCACGGTGTGATCGCTCATGCCGGGGATGTAGGCACCGCCGGCGGTCGAGTTGCCGAAGACCAGCGCGATCGTCGGGATGCCCGCCGCGGACAGGCGCGTGATGTCGCGGAACATCTGGCCGCCCGGGACGAACACCTCCTTCTGCGTCGGGAGGTCGGCACCGCCGGACTCGACCAGCGCGATGCACGGCAGCCGGTTCTCCATGGCGATCGCATTGGCGCGCAGGCTCTTGCGCAGCGTCCACGGGTTGGACGTGCCGCCCTTCACCGTCGGATCGTTGGCGACGATCATGCACTCGACACCCTCGACGACGCCGATGCCGACGACGACGGAGGCGCCGACCTGGAACTGCGAGCCCCACGCGGCGAGCGGGCACAGCTCCAGGAACGGGCTGTCCGGGTCGATGAGCATCTCGATGCGCTCGCGCGCGGTCATCTTGCCGCGCTTGCGATGACGCTCGACGTACTTCTCGCCGCCACCGGCAAGGGCCTTGTCCAGTTCGGTCTGGAGTTCGGCGAGTTTCTCGTTCATCGCCGCCGCCGCGGCGGCATACTCCTCGCCGGCCGGATCCAGGCGGGACTGCAGGACGGTCATGACTGGTACCCCAATCGCTTCGCGGCCAGGCCGGTGAGGATCTCGGTGGTGCCGCCGCCGATGCCGATGATCCGCATGTCGCGGTACTGCCGCTCGACCTCGGTCTCGCGCATGTAGCCCATGCCGCCGAACAGCTGGACGGCCTTGTCGGCGACCCATTCGCCGGTCTCGACGGCGGTGTTCTTGGCGAAGCACACCTCGGCGATCATGTCGCCGGCGCCGCCGAGCTGGTTGTCCTGGGCGTTCAGCTGGGTCTCGACGACCGCGCGGGTGTAGGTGCGGGCGACGTCGATCTTGCGCGCCATCTCGGTGACGGTGTCCTGCACCGACTGGCGGGAGATGAGCGGGCGACCGAAGGTCTCGCGGTTGCGGACCCAGTCGAGGGTCAGGTCCAGGCAGCGCTGCGCGTGCGCGTAGGCCTGCACGGCCAGTCCGACGCGCTCGGAGACGAAGGCCCCGGCGATCTGCACGAATCCGGAGTTCTCCGCGCCGACCAGGTTGCCGACCGGGACGCGCACGTCCTCGTAGGACAGTTCGGCGGTGTCGGAGGCGAGCCAGCCCATCTTGTCGAGCTTGCGCGCCACGGTGAAGCCCGGAGTGTCCTTGTCGACGACCAGCAGCGAGACACCCGCGGCGCCGTCGCCGCCGGTGCGGACCGCGCTGACGACGAAGTCGGCGCGCACCGCCGACGTGATGAACGTCTTCGAACCGTTGACGACGTAGTCGTCGCCGTCGCGGGTTGCCTTCGTCCGCAGGTGCCCGACGTCGCTGCCGCCGCTGGGCTCGGTGATGGCCAGCGACCCGATCTTCTCGCCGGCCAGCGTCGGGCGGACGTACTTCTCGATCTGGTCGGGGTCGCCCGCCGCGATCATGTGCGGCAGTGCGATGCCGTGGGTGAACAGCGAGGCCCAGACGCCGCCGGAGACGCCGTTGTAGAGCAGCTCCTCCTCGACGACCACGGTGTCGGCCGCGTCGCCGCCCGAGCCGCCGACCTCCTCGGGGAAGCCGATGCCGAGCAGGCCGAGCTTGGCGGCCTCACGGTGCAGCTCGCGCGGGATCAGCCCGTCGCGCTCCCACTGCTCCTGATGGGGCAGGATGTGGCGCTGCGCGAAGTCGCGCACGGTGGCGCGCAACTGTTGGCGCTCGGGGGAATCCCAGATCGGGGACGGGAACGGCATGGTTCTCCTCGTGGGTTGCGGGCTCGTGGGGGCTACAGGAATTTCGTGGGGATGGGGACCGGGCGCGACCGCAGCCACTCGCCCAGACCCTTGGCCTGCGGGTCGAAGCGGACCTGGTCGGCGACGCCGCGGCCGAGCACCCCTTCGATGACGAAGTTCACCGCGCGCAGGTTCGGCAGCGCGTAGCGGTGGATGGTCAGCTCGGCGACCTCGGGCAGCAGCTCGCGCAACAGGTCGGTCGTGAGCGTCTGGTCGAGCCACGCGTACTCGTCGTCGGACCGGACCCAGACGCCGACGTTGGCGCTGCCGCCCTTGTCGCCCGAGCGCGCACCGGCGATGGTGCCGAGCGGCTTGACCTGCACCGGCCCGAAGTCGCTGCCGGTGGCGGGCACCGCGTCCTCGTCGACGGGCACCGGCCCGCGCAGGGGCGACGGGTCGATGGTCACGGTCACTCCGTCGGGCTGGACGACGCGGTGCGGCACCTTGGCGGCGTCGACGTAGCCGGGCTCGAAGACGCCGTAGGGTGCGCCGTTCCCGGGGGGCGCGGTGAGCGTGAAGCCCGGGTAGCTGGCGAGGGCGAGCTCGACGACGGCCGACGAGAACGGACGGCCGACCTTGTCGGGGTCGGTGTCCTTGGCGACGACGCGCAACGTCGCGCTGGCCTGCTCCTCGGTGGCGCCGTCGGCGCGGTCGGTGCGCGAGAGGTCGAAGGTGAGGTCGGCGGGCGTGGCCGGCAGCGCCGCGGTGAACTGCTCCTGGAAGAGCTTGGCCTTCTCCTCGATGTCCAGGCCGGTGAGGATCACGTCGACCTCGTTGCGCAGTCCGGCGAGGAAGTTGAGGGAGACCTTCACGTCGGTGGGCGGGTTCTCGCCCTGCACGCCGCGCACGGCGACCCGGTCGTCGGCGACCTGCTCGAGCTCGATGGTGTCCAGCCGCGTGGTGACGTCGGGGTTGAGGTAGCGCGGCCCGCCGACCTCGTACAGCAACTGGGCGGTGACGGTGCCGACGGTGACCGCGCCGCCGGTCCCCTCGTGCTTGGTGATGACCGACGACCCGTCGGCGGAGACCTCGGCGATCGGGAAGCCCAGGTGCCCCATCGGGATCTCCCGGAAGAAGGAGTAGTTGCCGCCGGTGGCCTGCGCGCCGCACTCGATGATGTGCCCGGCGACGACGGCGCCGGCGAGTGCGTCGAGGTCCTGGTAGCCCCAGTCGAAGGCCGAGGCGGCCGGTCCGACGGTCAGCGAGGCGTCGGTGACGCGGCCGGTGACGACGATGTCGGCGCCGCGGTCGAGCGCGCACTTGATGCCGAAGGCGCCGAGGTAGGCGTTGGCGGTCAGCGGGTTGCCCAGGCCGAGTTTCTCGGCGTCGGCCACCAGGTCGTCGCCGCTGATGAAGGCGACCTGGGCGTCGAGGCCGAGCTTGTCGGCGAGCCCGCGGATCGCGACGGCCAGCCCGTGCGGGTTGAGGCCACCGGCGTTCGACACGATCTTGACGCCCTTCTCGAGGGCGAGGCCGAGGCCGTCCTCGAGTTGACGCAGGAAGGTCTTGGCATAGCCCAACTGCGGGTCCTTGAGCCGGTCGCGGCCGAGGATCAGCATGGTGAGCTCGGCGAGGTAGTCACCGGTCAGGTAGTCCAGTTCGCCGCCCTCGAGCATCTCGCGCATCGCCGCGAAGCGATCGCCGTAGAAGCCCGACATGTTGCCGATGCGGACGGTGTCAGTCATTTCTCGTCCTCACTTGTTGGTCGACGGTTCGCGGCCGCCGCCGGGCGGGCCGGCGAAGCACTGGGCGATGGTCACCCACTCGGCGGCGTCGTCGCCGACGGTGGTGATGTCGAGGTCGGCCGGGTGCCGGCGCTGGGTGACGAGCTCGCAGAAGTCATACGCCGAACCGCGCACGACGTTCGACGCGTCCTCCGGTCCCCAGGTCCACTCGTCATCGCCCGACGGCGACTTGAGCTCGTAGCGGAACGGCTCGACGGGGACCGGCTTGTTGTTGACGACGTAGGCGAAGTCGCGGGTGCGCACACCGATGTGGGCGACGTTGCGGATGCGGTCGGTCGGCTCGACGGTCACGCCGAGCGCGTCGGCGATGTCCAGGCCGTGCGCCCAGGTCTCCATCACGCGGGCGGTCGCCATCGACGCCGCCGACATGGGCGGGCCGAACCACGGCAGCTTGGTGCCCTCGGGCACCGCGCAGAGCGCGCCGGCCAGTTTGGCGCGGGTTTGCCGCCAGTCGGCGAGGAGGTCGGCGGGCGGTCGGGCGGCTTCTTCGTCGGCCGCCTTGTCGACGAAGCCGAGCGGGTCCTTCATGGCCTCGCCGAAGAGCGTCGTGAAACCTTCGGCGTCGGTGATCGCGACGTGGGAGACGCGGTCGGTCCAGAGGAGGTGCCCGATCTGGTGGGCGATCGTCCACCCCTCCGCCGGTGTGGGAGTTGCCCATTGTTCCGGCGCGAGGTCGGCGACGAGGTCGTCGAGGGCATCACTCTCGGCCGTCAGATCGGCCACGACGTCGGCTACGGCTGACATGCTGAACAGCGTCACACGCGTCGATGAAAAAAGCAAGCACGCATGATTGTTTTCCTATTTCGCCGAGTGGGCGCCAAATTTCGTCGAGTGGGCGGTCATCTACGCCGAGTGGGCGGTCATCTACGCCGAGTGGGCGTCGGTCAGCCACTCGGCGACGACCTCTGGCCGGGTGAGCGCAGCGAGGTGCCCACCCGGAATCGGTTCAACGTCGATCCCCAACCGCTCGCCGACGATGCGGCGCTGGAACTCGAGCGGAAACAGTCGGTCGTCCTGAGCGGCGAGGAAGCGCGTCGCGACGTCGGGCCACGCCGGCAACGGCCACGGATCCTCAAACGGACGGTCCGACTGAACAGGTTGCGACGCCGCCTGCGCCTCCGCGAGCAGATCAGGATCCGCGTCGTGGAAGAAGACTTCCCACGGGTCGAACGGCGCGTCCGGATCACGACCGTCGGCGATCGCCTTCTCGCGCGCCGCCTCCTCCTGCCCGGTGTTGGTCCACCAGTCACCGCCGGTCTCGCCCGGCCGCGGCGACATCGCGTTGAGCATGACGATCCCGGCGACGTCGAGTCGGTCGCAGGTCAGGGGCGCGCTGAGCCCGGCCATGGATTGCGCGACGAGCACCACCGGCTCCGCCGGCGCAGCTGCCACGATCGCATCGGCATATGCGGCCAACCCGGCTGTGTCGTCGGCGGCGGGTAGGTCTACGGCGACAGCCCGATGACCCCGCTCGATCATCCGCGGCACGAGTCGATGGAAGTACCACGCTTGCCCGCCGGCGCCCGGCACAAGGACGAAGCTGCTCACGGCGCCCAGCCTACGACCGTCGCCGTCCCCTTGCGTTCTCCGACGATTGCCATCATACTTAGTTATATGACTAAGTATCAGTCGGGCTTGGACGCGGTGTTCCGCGCGCTGTCCGACGCGACTCGGCGGTCCTTGGTCGAGCGGCTGGTGCAGTCGCCGGCCTCGGTCAGCGAACTCGCCGAACCGTTCGATGCGGCATTGCCGACGATCGTCGAGCACCTACGGGTACTCGAGCGCGCCGGAGTGGTCTCGTCCGAGAAGGTCGGACGAGTCCGCACCTATCAACTTGTGCCAGATGCGTTGGTGCCCGCCAATCGCTGGATCGTCGCGCAGCGACGGCCCCAGGAACAACGGCTTGACCGCCTCGGGGACTACTTGACCGACAATGAAGGAGATTGACGATGTCCACCCTCACCCAAACCCACGCCACCTTCGTCCTGGAGCGCGACTACCCGGTAGCGGTCTCCGCCGTATGGCAGGCCTTCGCAGATCCCACCATCAAGGCCAAGTGGTTCGGCAGCGACGACTTCATCGAGGTCGAGCGGACCGACGACTTCCGCATCGGCGGCGTCTCCGTCGACGACGGTCGACGGGGCCCGACGGCCCCCTATCCCGTTTCCGTGCGACCTACACCGACATCGTGCCCAACGAGCGGATCGTCTACACCTACGACATGTGGCTCGACGACGCCCACGCTTCGACCTCGGTCACGACCGTCGTGTTCGAGGAGGTCGACGGCGGCACGCGCCTCACCTTCACCGAGCAAGGGGTCCACCTGGACGGGGTGCACGGACCCGGACCCGAGGCGGCCGCCGGCCGCGAAGAGGGAACCCGCGGACTACTCGAGAACATCGCCCAGGTGCTCTGCAAACAGCCGTAGGCCAGTCTGCCCGCCCACTCGGCGTGGTTTGCCCGCCCACTCGGCGTAGTTGGACCGCCCACTCGGCGGATCAGCGGTCGCAGCGCGCGTCGGCGGTTCCGCGGGCCAGCAGGGTCCCGTCGGCGGCGTGCAGCTCGACGTCGACGGTGGACAGCCGCCGCCCGAGCTTCACCGGTGTCACGGTCGCGACGAGGCGCTGCCCGTCGACGGCCGGCGACCGCAGGAACGCGACCGTGAACTCGGCCAGCTGGTAGCCCGTGCCCGGTCGCATGTTGGCGGCGACGCCCAGCGACGCCGCCTGGGCGACGATCGTGCCGATCATCCCGCCGTGCATGCTGCCGAAGAAGTTGCCCATCCACTCGACCGCGGGCACCTCGATGCGCAGCGCCGCCGGATCCGGGTCGACGATCGTCGCGCCCAGCAGCTCGCCCAGCGGTCCGATCCGGCGCCGACCATCGGCGATGGCCGCCACGACCTCGGCCCCCGACAGCGCCGGGTCGATCGGTTCGGGCAGCTCGGCGTCGTCGGGCGCGGGCAGCGGCTCCCCGGCCACGACCTCCGACTCCCCCACCACCGCCCGACCGACGCGCACGTTGCGCGCCTGACCCTGCATCAAGAGTTCGTCACCGCGGGTGACGCGCACCGCCGTCGAGCCCATCGCGTCGTCGGACATCATCAGTTCGCCCTCGCTGCGCACGACCTCCCCCAGTTGCGGGCGGGCGCCCATCGACACGGTGAGGCGCGCCTGGATCGACGAGGTGGAGCGGTCGGCGATCGCGAACGGCAGGCCGCCGAGGTCGTCGAACAGGACCATCAGCGCGGGCAGGTCGACGAGCCCGCGGTGATCGGCGATGCGGGTGCCCAACGGCTGGGTCATCGCGATCGGATCGGCGTCGGGCACGATGCGGATCGCAAACGCGTCGAAGGCGTTCTTCGGCGAGTAGGTCACGAAGCCTTCCCGTCGAGGATGGCTGCGACCTCGGGCGAGGCGTAGAACGGCTCGAGCTGCTCGCGGACGATCCGCTCGAGCTCGCCGGAGGCCTTCACCGCGTCGAACAGGCGCGGTGCACCGGCGACCGCGTACGTGACGAGGTCGTCGCGGGTGATGTCGAGCTCCTCGAGCAGCTGCGCGGCCGGGTACTCGCCGTAGACGGTGAAGAAGCCGTCGATCAGCGCGTCGACGAGCTTGAGCACCGGCTCGGACACGGCACCGGCGATGACGACGTCCTGCCCCAGCCCGCCGATGCGCTTGGCGTCGTCGAGCGTCATGACCTTGTCGAGCCGACCGATCGGCTTGTCGGCGTACATGTCGAAGACCTCGAGGACGGCCGACTTGGTCGACGGGTCCTTGAGCGTCGCGACGATGATCTTGTTGAGTCGCCCCATCGCGAACTCGGCCCCCTTGGCGGTGGCGTCGCCGAAGAGCTCGCCGAACTGCTCGCCGGTCTTGCCGATCGCCTTGCCGGCGGCCTTGGTGCCCATCGACACCAGCGACCCGACGCCGGGGATCTTCTCGGCCATCGCGCGGTTGCCGGCGAGGACGTCGTTGACGATGCGCCCGACGAACCGCGACGCGAGCGCGGCCACCATCGGGCTGTGGGTGAGGTCGTCGAGGGCCTTCTCGACGAAGGGCGTCAGGCCGAGGACCTCGTCGGTGATGCGCTCGACGTTCTCCTTGTCCACGACCTCCCGCAGGGTGTACGTGCCGGCCGGGTTCGACATCACCACCTCGGCCCCCTGCTCGACCAGGGTCGACGCGGCGGTGCTCGCCGGCACCTTCTTGGCGATCATGCGCGCGATCGATTTGACCTCTTCGGGGTCGACGAGCGCACCGGTCGTGGCGTTCTCTGCGACGGCCAGCACATCGTCGACGGCCTTCTCGGCCAACTCGGGCAGCTCGTCGCCGGTCAGGCGGTTGACCGCCCACGCGACCTGCGCGTCCAGGAGTGCCCGGGCAACGGATTCGTTAGTCATGCGCCCCAGGATATGCGCCAACTTCGGCCGCATGGACACCCGCGGGCGGCAATGTTCCCTCGGTGGTAGCCATATCGGACGAAATTGGTCATCCGGCCAATAGGTCGGCCAACTCGTCCAGGCTGTAGGGCGCCGAGTCGCTGTGGTCGCGATAGGCGATGAACGACGGCTGGGCCGGCTCGTACCGACCGATGAACCCGCCGGCCGCGCTGAAGATCTGGCCGGTGATGCCCTTCCCGCGCTCACTCGCCAGGAAGACGTACAGCGGCGCGACGTACTCCGGCGGCGCGGGATCGAGCGCGGCGTCGCGCAGGCCGTCGTCCAGGATGCCCCGCTCATGCAACCCCTCGATGTGGCGGACGTAATCATCCCCGGTCGACAGCCTCGACCGCGCGCCGGGCAGCACCGCGTTGACGCGCACCCCGGCCTCCTTCAGATCGGCGGCGGCGGCCAGCGTCAGGGCGTTGACCCCGCCCTTGCCGGCCGGATACCCGCTGCCGCCGAACATTCCGTGCGACGCCGCCGACCCGGTCAGCACGATGGCCCCGCTCCCCTGCTCGGCCATCACCCGCCCGGCCGCCTGTGTCACCGCGAACGCGCTCATCAGGTGCGCGTCGACCTGCCGGGCGAACTCCTCGCGCGTGATCGTCAGGATCGTCGACCCCGCGGGCTCGGCGATCCCCGCGCAGTTGACCGCGATGTCCAGCGCACCGAAACGGTCCAGCGCCGTTTGCACCATGGCCTCGGCGACACCGTCGGCGGCGACCGATCCGACGGCACCGACGGCGGCTCCCCCGCCGCCGACGATCTCGTCGACCGCTGCCTCGACGGCGTGCGGGTCACGACCGTTGACGACCACCGACGCCCCGGCTCCGGCCAGCGCGTGCGCCACCGACAGCCCGATCCCTCGCGTCGCGCCGCCGACGATGGCGACGCGCCCGCCCAGGCCCCCGAGTCCGGTGCTCATGATCTACAGGACCGTGATCGGGATGGACTTGGCCTTGCCGCGGTCGGCGAACTCGAAGGTCGACCCCGACGAGAAGCGCACGATCGCGACCTCCCCCGGCTCCTTGCGCGACTCGCCCTTCACGACGTCGACGACGAGCTCGCCGTCGACGACCGACGCCGAGTCCACGGTCCACCGCGAGTCGACGCCGTTGACCATCGCGTCCAGTGGCGCGGTGAACTCCGGGGTGAGCAGGTCCATCCAGCCCTCGTCGCCGATGGCCGGCGAGTCCTGCGGGATGCTGATGCGCACGCCGTCGCCGTGTGCGGCCACGACGACGCCGGTGTACTGGCGCGGGCCGAGGATGGGGTGGGCGTTCAGGACGGTCACCAGGTCGGCGGCGGAGTCTCCGACGCCGAGGGCGTCGCGCAACCGCTCCGAGGTCATGCCGGCGATGCCGATGAGCTGTTTACCGGTGATCTCGCGGGCCTGCTCGTCGCCCGCCTTGCGCAGGACCGACAGTCGGAAGCCGATGGCCAGCAGATGGTGCTGCAGCGCGACCTCCTCGGCCATGCGGACCAGCGCGGTGTGCGCGAAGTCGCCGAACACCAGGTCCTCGACCAGGTCGCCGCGGTAGTCGACCTGGCCGTCGGTGGCGGAGTGGTCGATCTCGCTGAGCGCGACGGTCGCCGCCGCGGTCTCCAGGACCGGGATGGTGAACTCGGGCAGCGGCAGCTCTTCCCGATCGGGTTCGATCGTGACCGTCCACTCGCAGTGCGGGTGCCGGTCGGCGGGCGTGCGCGGCGGACGGTGCACCGGGCGGATCCGGGCGCGACGGTTCGTCGCGATCGCCGTCGCGTCGAAGGTCGGGTCCTCGATGTCGTGGCACATCGCGGTGACGTACCCCTCGCCCATCGGCTCGACGTCCATCAGCGCGCCGCAGTGGTTGAGGACGAATCCGCCGTGGTACTCGTCGTGCACCACGTAGCGGAAGTCCATGAACTGCGGCGGCGCACCGATGTCGAGCTGCAGGCACTTGAACATGTCGACGACGCCGTCGCCGTCGATGCCGAGCGCGTCGCGCATGCGACCGGTGTAGACCGGGCTGGCGGCCATCCACTCCTCGATGGCGACCTGCGTCATCCCGTCGCGCCCGAAGGCCGAGATGAGGTGCGCCATGCCGCTGCGGTCGATCAACTGTCCCGACAGCAACAGTTCGGGCAGCAGGGTCGCCAGCTGCTCCGACGAGAAGTCGGCGTAGGGCGAGGAACCGATAAGGGCTGTATCGGTCATCGCGTCACCAGAACTTGACGGGCGCGGTGCCGAAGTCGTACCAGCCCGGCAGGTTGCCCGGGGCCGACTTCTCCACGCGCGCGAGCATCTCGTCGCTCATCGCCTTCTTGGTCATCATCTCGATGAACAGCGCCGACACGTTGCCGTAGTCGAAGAAGTCGCGCTGCCAGGCGAATTGGAAGTTGCCGCCGTACTTGAACCAGCTGCCCTGGATGCCCTCCAACGCGTAGTTGGTGCCGTCCTCGCGCTTGCCCTCGTAGATCTGCTTCCACAGGCCGATCATGTCGCCGGTCTGATCGTCGATCACCCAGGTCTGGTACGGGTAGATCCAGCCCTTGAGGCCCTCCATCTCCTGCCCCAGGGCCAGGTCGCGGATCTCGTCGCGGCCCACGGCCATGAAGTCCTTGGTAGGGCCGTAGTTCCAGCCGTAGGTGGCGTCCTCGGTGTAGTAGTCGGCCAGCGGCTTCCAGTCGCCGGCCTCCTCGGCCTCGACGTTGGCCTTGAGCCAGCGGGTCTTCATCTCTTCGAGCTCGGCCCGGTCGAACGGTCCAAAGCTGGTGGCGGCGGTGACTTCGGTCATGGGGTTCCTTATCGGGTTCGGGTGTGGCATGAAATCTCGCGTGGTTTCGATACACCGCCTCGCCTATCGGCTCGACGGCACTCAACCACCGAGGTGGTCAGTCTTCGACGATCCGCAGGGCCTGCGTCGGGCAGTACCGGACGGCCGCTTCGATGGCGGGGCGCAGCGATTCGTCGGGCTCCTTGTCGAGGATTTCGACGTAGTCGCGGTGTGCCTCGAAGACCTCGGGGGCCTCCATCTCGCACATGCCGTGCCCCTGGCACAGATCCAGGTCGACTTCTACTCGCATCTGCTCTCCTCCTCTGACGACGAATCAGTCCCGCTGGCGGCGCTTGTAGCGCACCTTGCACGGCTGGGCGAGCTGGACGACCATCTTCGAGTGGTCGTTGTGGTACGACTCGGGATCCTGGGCCAGCTCGAACTCGTAGTTCTGCAGCAGCACCGAGAAGATGGCCTTGATCTGCATCATCGCGAACTGGGCGCCCACGCAGCGGTGCCGGCCGGCACCGAACGGGATCCACGTCCAGCGGTTGATGATGTCGTCCTGGCGCGGGTCGATGTAGCGGAACGGGTCGAAGGACTCGGCCTCGGGGAAGTCCTCGGGCAGCCGGTTGTTGACCGCCGGTGAGACGGCGATCAGCTGCCCGGCCTTGACCAGGTTGCCCTCCACCTCGAAGTCCTCGCGGACCAGGCGCATGAGGATGATCAGCGGCGGGTGCAGGCGCAGCGTCTCCTTGATGCCGGCCTCCAGCAGCGGGATCTGGCGCATCGCCGCGAAGGAGTACTCCGGTCGGCCCTCGCCCTTGTCCTCGTAGATGTCGTCGAGCTCGGCGACGACCTCGGCCATGAAGTCGGGGTGCCGCAGCAGCTCGAGCAGCGTCCACGCCGACGTGCCCTGGGTGGTGTGGTGCCCGGCGAACATCATCGAGATGAACATGCCGGTGACGGTGTCGGCGCTGAACATCGGCGAGCCGTCCTCGTTCTTCAGCGAGACGAGCACGTCGAGCAGGTCGCGGTTGTCCTTGTCGGTCTCCGGGTTGGCCTCACGCTCCTTGAGGATCTCGGCCATGAACTCGACGAGTTCGGCGCGCGCGGCGTCGCGGCGGCGGAAGCTCTCGATGTCGGCGTTGTAGTCGACGTAGGCGTACGGGTCGGTGCCCCGCTCGAGGTCGTGGTAGATCTCCGAGATCCGCTTGCTCAGGCTCTCGCGGAACTTCTTGCCGATCAGGCACGACGACGACGTGTAGAGCGTCAGTTCACCGAACCACTCGAGCAGGTCGATCTCGCCCTCGTCGCCCCAGTCGGCGATCATCCGCTCCACCTCGTTGGGGATGGTGACGGCGTGCTGCTTCATGTGGGCACCCTTGAGCGCCTGGTTGTGCAGCGCCTTGGAGCGCTCCTCGGGCGAGGTGTCGAAGACGACGCCCTCACCGAAGACAGGGGTCATGAACGGGTAGGCGGCGGCCTGGTCGAGCAGCTCGTCGGGGGCGCGGAAGAACTCCTCGTTCGCGGTCGCGCCGGACACCAGGACGACCTCGCGACCGGCCAGCTCGAACATGCCGACGTCGCCGCATTCGTTGCGCACGCGCCAGAACAACCCGATCGGGTCGTTGGTCAGGTCGTCGAGGTGGCCGTGCTCGCCTTCTCCGCCGGAGACCCGCTGGGGCAGTGTCTGCGTAGTCATGGTTGTGCCTTTCACTTCTTCTCGGGCTGAGACTTCTCGGGATTGGTCAGCTTGCCTTCGGCTTCGACCTCGACGACGCGCATGTGCGCCCCCGGCGGCATCGCGACGATGGCCTCGATGGCCTGCGCGAGGTTCTCCGGCGCCAGGAAGTTGCCGTGGCGCGCGAGGCCGAAGGAGATCCAGTCCTCGAGCATCGCGGTGGTGTCCTCGGCGTCGAGGTTCATGCCCATGCCGGTGATGGTCTGACCGGGGCGGATGATGCTGGCGCGCACCCCGGTGCCCTCCAGCTCCATCTGCACGGTCGCGACGAGCCCGTCGACGCCGGTCTTGGCGGCGACGTAGGCCGACGACCAGGGCCGCGGGTGGACCGCGACGTCGGAGCCGATGAAGACGAAGTCACCGCGGCGGCGCTCGATCATCCCCGGCACGATGGCCCGGTACAACCGGAAGGCGCCGACGAGGTGGATGTTGATCTGCTCGGCCCACTTGTCGACCGACACCTCGTGCGCCCGGCCGATGCCCAGGTCGCCGGCGCCGGCGATCGCGACCTCGATCGGGCCCCAGGCCTTCTCGATCTCGCGCACCGCCTCGAGGACCGAGTCGTTGTCGGTGACGTCGAGCGCGACCGCCATGGCCTCGCCGCCGTCGGCGATGATCGCCTCGGCGATCTCCTTGCACTTCTCCACGCGCCGGGCACCGAGGGCCACCGGGTAGCCGGCCTTGCCGAGCCACCGGGCGGTCGCCTCGCCGATGCCCGACGAGGCGCCGGCGACGAAGACGGGTCGACGATCGGGGTGCGGTTGGAACTTCGGCATCAGCGGGCCTGCACCTTCATCGGGAGGTTCGCGAAGCCGCGGACGTTGACCGAGTGCACGCGGACCGCCTTGTCCAGGTCGAGCTGGTAGTCCTTCACACTCCGGATGACCTCGTCGAGGCCGATGTTGGACTCCAGGCGCGCCAGGTGGGCGCCGAGGCAGAAGTGGGTGCCGACGCCGAAGCTCATCAGCGTCTGGCCGACGTCGCGGCCGAGGATGTACTGGTCGGCGTCGTCGCCGAAGACCTCGGTGTCGCGGTTGGCCGAGCCGACGAGCAGCAGCACGCGCTGCTGCGCGGGGATGACGATGCCGCCGAACTCGACGTCCTCGATCACGCGGCGCAGCACCATCTGCGTCGAGTTGTCGAATCGCAGGGTCTCCTCGGTCCACAGCGGCACGATGTCCGGATCGGCCAGCACGCGGTCGAGCTGCGGGCGGTTCTCGTGCGCCCAGTAGACGGCGTTGGCGAGCAGCTTGGTCGTGGTCTCGTTACCGGCGACGACCATCAGGAACATGAAGCCGACGATGTCCTCGTCGGACAGCTTCACGTTCTCGCCGGACTCCTCGTCGACGATCTCGGCGTCGAGCAGCGCCGACACCAGGTCCTCGCCCGGGTTCTTGCGGCGCTCGGCCAGCAGGTTCGTGTAGTAGCCGTGCAGCCCGAGGAAGGCGTGGACCGCCGCCTCGGGGATATCCAGCACACCCTCTTCGCGGTGGATGAGCAGGTCGGACTGCTCGCGCAGGTAGGCGCGGTCGGCGACCGGGACGTCGAGCAGTTCGGACACGACGTCCATCGGCAGCTTGCCGGCGAAGTCGGTGACGTAGTCGAACTCGCCCATCTCCAGGCACTTGTCCCAGTGCTCCTTGGTGAGCTTGCGGATGTTGTCGGCCAGCTCGTTCACGCGGCGGGGGGTGAAGCCCTTGGAGACGAGCTTGCGGATGCGCATGTGCTTCGGGTCGTCCATCGCCAGGAAGGACATCGACTTCGACGCGTCGGGGCTGTAGGCACCCGGGTCCATCGACACGCCCCAGGCGTTCGACAACTGCACGTTGTTGCGGAATCCGTTGCGCACGTCCTCGTGCTTGGCCAGCGCCCAGAAGTCCTGCGCCGCGTTGTAGTAGACCGGCGCCTCGGCGCGCAGCCGCGCGTACGTCGGGTACGGATCTTCGTGGAAGTCGTAGGCGTACGGGTCGAAGGGAACGCGCTGTTCCATTCCCGCGATCGTCGTGCTCACTGCTACTCCTTGGGCTGAATCATGTGGTGGGACTGTGGCTGGGCGGTCTAGGAGTCGCCGTTCATCACCAGAAGCGCGGCTTCGGTGAGGCGTTCGGCGGTGTCCTCGTAGGACATGTGGCCCATGCCGGCGTGGACGAGGCCGCCGGCGTAGAGCATTTCCAGGGCCTCGACCGTGGGCCCCGGGTTCTCCGGGTCGACCTCGAGGGCGTCGGCCAGGCGACGGCGGATGAACCCGCCGATGCGCAGGCGCAGGTGCTCGACGTCGGGGTCGGTGCCCAGCAGGGCGACGGTGACCGCGCCGCCCAGGTCGCCGTCGCCGGTGACGATGAGCGCGACCGATCTCAGCAGGTCGGTGACGCGCTCGACGGGCGGCTTGGTCATGTCGGGCTCGGGCACGCCCTCGGCCAGGCGGCGCCAGAACACCTCGGCGACCAGGTGGCTCTTGGAGCTGAAGTAGGTGTACGCGGTGGCCGGCGCCACGCCCGCGAGCTTGGCGACCGACCGGACGGTGAGGCCGTCGAAGCCGTCTGTGCGCAGCACCTCGACGGCCGCGTCGGTCAGCTTGGCGACCGTCTCCGCCTGCTGCGCCGACAGGCGACGCCGCGTGGACTCTTGGGAAACCGAAGTACGCGACGCCAGATTCGGCCCGCTCGCTTGCGCTCCCGGCGCCAGTGGTGTGGACATGTGAGCGACGCTACACTATGTTTGAACTCGCGTCTAGACACATGTCCAGACATCCAGCCAGACAAGAAGACAGACAGAGGGAGAACCCCGCCATGGCATTGCGCCCGGAAACCAGCTCCGAGCTGCTGATCGACGGCAAGCTCGTCCCCGGCTCGCGCGGCACGTTCGACGTCGTCAACCCCGCGACCGAGGAGGTCATCGGCCAGGCGGCCGACGCCGGCGCCGACGACCTCGACGCCGCGATCGGCGCCGCACGGCGCGCCTTCGACGAGACGGACTGGTCGCGCGACCACGCCTTCCGCGCGAAGTGCCTGCGTCAGCTCCGCGACGCCCTGCTCGGCCACGCCGAGGAGTTCCGCGCGCTGACCACCGAGGAGGTGGGCGCCCCGGCGTTCCTGACCTCCGGCCCGCAGTTCGAGGGCCCGGTGAAGGACCTCGGCTACTTCGCCGACCTCGCCGAGAACTACGAGTGGACCCGCGACCTGGGCAAGGCCGAGCCGATGGGCCTGCCGAACGTCCGCGAGGTCCGCTTCGAGGGCGCCGGGGTCGTCGGGGCGATCACCCCGTGGAACTTCCCGCACCAGATCAACTTCGCCAAGATCGGCCCCGCGCTTGCAGCCGGGTGCACCGTCGTCCTCAAGCCCGCTCCCGACACCCCGTGGGCGGCGGCACTGGTCGGCAAGGTCATCGCCGAGGAGACCGACTTCCCGGCCGGCGTCGTCAACGTCATCACCTCCTCCGACCACGAGATCGGCGCCAAGATGGTGACCGACCCGCGCGTGGACATCGTCTCGTTCACCGGCTCGACCGCCACCGGCAAGAAGGTCATGGAGTCGGCCGCAGGAACGCTCACCAAGGTCTTCCTCGAGCTCGGCGGCAAGTCGGCGTTCATCGTCCTCGACGACGCCGATCTGGCCGGCGCCTGCTCGATGGCCGCGTTCAACGTCGTCACCCACGCAGGTCAGGGCTGCGCCATCACCACGCGCCTGCTGGTCCCGCGCGAGAAGTACGACGAGGCGATCACGGCCACCCGCGATGCGATGGCAGGGTTGAAGGCCGACGACCCGAGCAAGCCGGGCACCATCTGCGGGCCGCTCATCTCGGCCGTCCAGCGCGACCGCGTCGAGGGCTACATCAAGCTCGCCCGGGAAGAGGGCGGGAAGGTCGAGATCGGCGGCGGCCGCCCCGAGGGCAAGGACAAGGGCTTCTTCGTCGAACCGACCCTGATCTCCGGCCTGGACAACTCCGCGCGCGTGGCGCAGGAGGAGATCTTCGGGCCGGTGCTCGTGATCATCCCGCACGACGGCGACGAGGATGCGATCCGCATCGCCAACGACTCCCCGTACGGCCTGTCGGGCATGGTCTACGGCACCGACGAGGAGCGCATCAACAAGGTCGTCAACGGTGTGCGCACCGGAACGATGGGCGTCAACGGCGGCATCTGGTATGCCGCCGACGTGCCCTTCGGCGGCTACAAGCAGTCCGGCATCGGCCGGGAGATGGGCGTCGCGGGCTTCGAGGAGTACCTCGAGTCCAAGGCCGTCGCCCGGCCGGCCTAGTCGCCGAGCGTGCCCAGAATCTCGCCGAGCGTGCCCAGATTTTCACCGATCGTGCCCACCACGACCCACACAGATAGGAATCCCACCCCATGAGCTCGAAGCGTTTTGACGGCAAGACCATCATCGTCACCGGCGCCGCCGGCGGCATCGGCGAGGGCTATGCCCGCGGCTTGGCCGACGAGGGCGCCAACGTCGTCGTCGCCGACCTCAACGACGAGGCCGGCGAGAAGGTCGCCAAGGACATCGGCGGCCTGTACGTGCACTGCGACGTCTCCGATCCGGAGTCGGCCGAGAACCTCGCGGCCAAGACCGTCGAGAAGTACGGCAACATCCACGGCCTGGTGAACAACGCCGCGATCTACGGCGGCATGAAGCTCGACTTCCTGATCACCGTCCCGTGGGACTACTACAAGAAGTTCATGTCGGTGAACCTCGACGGCGCCCTCGCGGTGACCCGCGCGGTGTACCCGCACATGAAGGAGGGCGGCTCGATCGTCAACCAGTCGTCGACCGCCGCCTACCTCTACAGCGGCTTCTACGGCCTGGCCAAGGCGGGCATCAACAACCTGACCTTCCAGCTGGCCACCGAGCTGGGCGGCAACAACATCCGCGTCAACGCGATCGCCCCCGGCCCCACCGACACCGAGGCCACCCGTGAGACCACCCCGATCGAGATGGTCAAGGACATGGTCAAGCAGCTGCCGCTCAAGCGCTTCGGCACCCCCGAGGACCACGTCGGCATGTGCAAGTTCCTGCTCTCGGACGAGGCCAACTGGATCACCGGCCAGATCTTCAACGTCGACGGCGGGCAGGTCTACCGGCCATGAGCGACGACGTGCGCCTGGGCTACGTCGGCCTGGGCAACATCGGCGGCCCGATGGCCGGGCGGCTCGCCGCCTGGCCGGGCGGCCTGACCGTCTTCGACCTCTCCGACGAGGCCGTCGCCAAGCTGGTGGACAAGGGTGCGGCCACGGCCGACTCGGTCGCCGCGCTCGGCGCGCAGGCCGACGTCATCGGCATCTGCGTCCTCAGCGACGAGCAGGTGCGGTCGGTCGTCGGCGATCTGCTCACGACCGCCAAGCCCGGCACGGTCATCACCGTGCACTCGACCATCGCACCGGAGACGGCCGTCGACCTGGCGAAGGCGTGCGCCGAGAAGGGCGTCCACCTGCTGGACGCCCCGATCTCCGGCGGTGCGCCGGGCGCCGAGCAGGGTCGCCTGGCGATCATGTTCGGCGGTCCGCGCGAGGCCTACGAGCAGGTGAAGCCGGCGTTCAAGCTGGCCGGGGACATGCTGGTCCACGCCGGCGACGAGGTCGGTGCGGGCACCAAGATGAAGCTGGCGCGCAACCTGCTGCACTTCATCTCGTTCAACGCAGCGTCGGAGGCGCAGCGCTTGGCCGAGGCGGCCGGCATCGACATCGCCAAGCTGGGGAAGGTCGTGCGGCACACCGACGCCATCACCGGCGGCGCCGGATCGATCATGCTGCGGGACACGACCGCGCCGATCGACCCCGACGACTTCTGGTACGGCGTGTTCACCCACGTGGTCAACTTGGGCAACAAGGACCTCGACCTGGCGCTCGCGCTCGGCGAGCAGCTCGGCGTCGACCTGCCGCTCGGCACGATCGCCCGCGCCGACCTGGCGAAGGGTTTCGGCATCGACGACAAAGGAGCATCAGCATGAGTGCAGGCAACCCGGCCGGCGGTGAGGGGACCCCGCACCGCAAGAAGGCCGTCGAGAAGATGTCCGAGGTGTACGGCTGGGAGATGGCCGACGGGCCCGGACTGCACTTCGCGCACACCGCCGACCAGCTGTTCGGCGAGGTGTGGACCCTCCCCGACCTCACCAACCGCGACCGTCGCCTGCTGCTGCTGGGTTTGCTGGCCGGCAACGGGCACACCGACGTCGCCGAGATCCAGGCGGGCGCCGCCCTCGGCAACGGCGAGCTCACGCCCGAGCAGCTCGAGGAGATCGCCGTCTTCCTCTGCTACTACGCCGGATGGCCGGTCGGCACGAAGATGAACACCGTCTTCGGCACCGCGATCAAGAATTGGCGCAAGTCGCAGAAGGACTGAGGGTGGAGTTCGCCGCGCTCACCGCAGGCGCCGGGCACTCGCTGATGAGTGCGACGCCCGGCCCCGACCTGGCCGCGCGCGGCTACGTCGAGACCGAGTACTCCGCGCGCGGCGAGGTCGACGGGCTCACCGCCGCCGGGCCGGCACCGCGCGCCGGGTTCACCACCCGCGTACTCGTGCGGCGCCCGACCGACCCCGCCGCCTTCAGCGGCACGCTCGTCGTCGAATGGCTCAACGTCAGCAGCGGCGCGGATGCGGCGCCGGAGTACACCTACCTGGCCGAGGAAGTCGTGCGCGCGGGTCACGCGTGGGCGGGGGTGTCGGCGCAGTACACCGGCGTGCAGGGCGGTGAAGCGGCGGTCGGGATCGCCGACGCGGCCGGTGGGCTCGCGGCCAAGGACCCCGCGCGGTATGCGGGGATGCACCACCCCGGCGACGCCTACTGCTACGACCTCTTCGCCGCCGTCGCGCGCGGGCTGCGCGATGGTCCGCTCACCGACCTGCCCGTCCGCACGCTGCTGGCCGTCGGCGAATCCCAGTCGGCGATGGCGCTGACGACCTACGCGGTGTCCTTCGCGGCCGTCCACGACGTCTTCGACGGCTTCCTGATCCACAGCCGCTCGATCGCGGGCCTGCCGCTCGGGCCCGTGGGCGGACCGGCCGACCTCGCCGCCGCCTTCGACGGCCCGCCGACGACCTTCCCCGACATCGGCAAGCCGGTCTTCGTCGTACAGACCGAGACCGACGTGCTGACCGACTTCCGCTCCCATCTGGCACGGCAACCCGACACCGACACTGTGCGCACCTGGGAGGTCGCCGGCTGCTCGCACGCCGACCTCGCCCAGATCGGCCCCTTCGAGGAGATCCTGGGCTGTCCCGACCCGGTGAACCGCGGACAGCAACGGTGCGTCCTGCGGGCGGCGCTGCGGCATCTGGACGCGTGGGCACGCGGAGGGGCGGCGCCGCCGACCGCACCACCGCTGACGGTCGTGGGGCCCGACGAGGACCCCGTCTTCGCGCTCGACGAGGTCGGCAACGTCCGCGGTGGGGTCCGCACGCCGTGCGTCGACGTGCCGACCCGGGTGCTCAGCGGCGTCGTGACCGACCCGGTCTCGCGGATCTGCGCGCTCTTCGGCACCACCACACCCCTCCCCGACGACGTGCTGGCGGCGCGCTACACCTCGCCGGCGGCGTATCTGGCCGCCTATGCCGAGGCGGCCGACGCCGCGATCGCGGCGGGCTTCGTGCTGCCCGAGGACCGCGACGAGCTCCTCGCCGAGGCGACCCCGGAGGTCCTGTCATCCGCGTCATGATCACCGGGGCGACCGGTTTCGTCGGCGGCTGGACCGCGCGAGCCCTCGCCGAGCGCGGGCACGACCTTCGCTTCCTGGTCCGCAACCCGGACAAACTGCACCGCGCCACGACGGCGCTCGGCATCGACGGTGACGTCGTGGTCGGCGACATCACCGACGCGGCGACGGTGCGGCGGGCCCTGGACGGGTGCGAGGCGGTGGTTCACACGGCGGCCGAGGTGGCGCTGCAGGGCGCCGACGAGGCTGCCGAGAGGGCCCTCGTCGAGCGAAACCTGGAAGGTGCGCGCAACGTCATCGGCGGCGCGACAACGGCCGGCGCCGCCTCGATCGTGCACGTCTCGAGCTGCGTCGTGCTGTGGCCGCCGGGGTCGACCGTCCTGCGGGATCCGCGCGCGCCGCTGGAGGAATCGGTCGGTGTGTACGGGCACGCGAAGACGGCGGTCGAGCGCTACGTGCGCGGCCTCCAGGACGGTGGCGCGCCGATCTCCATCACGTACCCGGTGGGCGTGATCGGACCGGGGATCGACGGGTACGTCGGCGAGGCGGGCGAGGGCATGCACACGCTGCTGCGCGCCGGGGTCGTCGGGCGCACAGCCGGGCTGACCCTCGTCGACGTCCGTGATCTGGCCGATCTCCACGCCCGGCTGGTCGAGCCCGGGGTCGCACCGCGCCGCGTCATCGCCGGCGGGCATCGGATCACCGGGCCACGGCTGGCAACCGCGCTCACCGAGGCGTCGGGACAACGGGTGCGCTACTGGCCGATCCCCAACTCGGTCATGATCGGCGTCGGCAAGCTGGCCGACCGGTACCGCGACCGGGTTCCCGACGGCCTCGAGCAGATCAGCGACAGCGCCGTCCGCTACCTCCTGCACCCGCCCGTGCCGGTCAACGATGCCGCCGAGGAGCTCGGGGTCTCGTTCCGGCCGGTCGAGAATTCGCTCGCGTCCGTGTTCGGCCGGGCGTAACGTCGAACGCGGCCCACCGTCGGGCCACCGACCAACACTTTCAGGAGCGCCGACCACCTTCCGGTCACCCCGGGGCATCCGCCTCGGCGGGTTGTTTCTGCTGCGCTCTGCGTTCGTTGGTCGCGACATCTCCAGTCCCGCAGCACCGACGATTGGAGATACCCATGTCAGCACATCCACCGGTCCGCCTCGTCGCGGCAACCGAGTCGCTGTTGACCGCACTGACCGACGACCGCACGCGCTTCGCGGAATCGATCGGGTCGCCCGTCCCCGACGGGTGGCCGGAGTTCCCCGAGGCGGTCGGCGGGGCGCTGGAGTTCCTGGCGACCGCGTCAGCGGCGCAGCGCCCGTGGTCGATGCAGTTCTTCGTCGACGATCACAGCGGGCGCCTGCTGGGCTCTGGGGGCTACGCCGCGCCGCCGGCGCAGCGGACGGTCGAGATCGGCTACGAGATCGCGCCCGAGTTCCGTGGACTCGGCTTCGGCGTCGGCGCGGCACGGGCCCTCGTCGATCGAGCCGTCGAAAGCGGGCAGGTCGACCACGTCGTCGCGCACACGCTCCCCGGCCCGAATCCGTCGACGGGGGTACTGACGTCCCTCGGGTTCCGGCACGTCGGCGACGTCGAGGATCCCGACGAGGGCACCGTCTGGGCGTGGCGCTGGTCGGCCTGAGAAACGAGTCGCGCCCGCACCCTCGGTGGGGTGCGGGCGCGATGCGTCGTAGTCGGTTTACTTCTTCTTCAGAAGCAGGCCGGCGATCGCAGCGATGATGCCACCGCCGACGCCGCCGCCCACGCCCGAGCTGAGGATGTTCACCAGAGCGCTCGGGTCACTGCCGTGCAGCAGGGCGCCGATTCCGCCACCGGTGAGCAGGCCGCCGAGGCCGCCGGCAACACTGTTGCCAGCCTGGCCGAGGTTGCCGACCTTCGGGCCCGCAGCGTTACCGCCGAGAACGCCACCGATCAAACCCGGCAACAGCGTTTCCAAACCACCCATTGTTGTTCTCCTTGTTGTTACGCAGTACCCACAGTGGGTGTGCGATTTCGGACAATACCGACTGGCGCGGAATCCGCAACAGCAACTGGGAGTTTTGTTTCCGAGAATTGATGCCTCAATCATGGGGGTTCACGCATGGGAAAGGCTTCGGCGCGGCGTTCTGATGCCCCTAATCTGGGGTGATGTGCCCCGATGACGTCGTCGAACCCGCGCCTTTCTCCCCCGAGGATGCGGCGCGGGTAAGGGCGCTGTGGGAGCCGTTGGGCGTGTCGAATCTGATCGACGTCCACACGCATTTCATGCCGCGCAACGTGCTCGACAAGGTGTGGGCGTACTTCGATTCGGCGGGTCCACTCCTCGGACGCGAATGGCCGATCACCTACCGCGCCGACGAGCAGCTGCGCGTGGACACCCTGGGTGCCTTCGGTGTGCGGGCCTTCACGTCGATGATCTACGCGCACAAAACCGACATGGCCGCGTGGCTGAACGCCTGGGCGGTCGACTTCGCCGCGAACCAGCCGCACTGCCTGCACACCTCGACCTTCTACCCCGAGCCCGGTGCGGTCGACTACACGCGCGCGGCGATCGAAGCCGGGACGCGCATCTTCAAGGTGCACGTCCAGGTCGGCGACTTCTCCCCCGCCGACCCGCTGCTCGACGACGTGTGGGGCGTCGTCGAGGACTCCGGGCTGCCGGTGATGATCCACTGCGGCTCGGGCCCCGCGCCCGGTCGTTTCACCGGGCCCGGTCCGGTCGCCGAGGTGTTGAAGCGCCACCCCGACCTACGGCTGATCATCGCGCACATGGGGACGACCGAGTACGTGGAATTCCTCGAGCTGGCCGAGCGGTACGAGAACGTCGGACTGGACACCACGATGAGCTTCACCGACTTCGCCGAATCCGGCGCACCCTATCCGCGCGCGGCACTGCCGCGGGTGAAAGCGCTGGGCGACAAGGTGTTCTGGGGGTCGGACTACCCCAACATCCCGTACCCGTACGCGCACGGCATCGAATCGCTGATCCGACTCGACCTCGGCGACGACTGGTTGCGCAAGGTGCTGTACGAAAACGCGGCGGCGCTCTTCGGCCTTGCATGACCAAATTTGGCCGGTATGACTGCCGAGAACGGCAATATGCCCTCGGCGGCAGCCATATCGACCGGAATTGGTCAGTCCTTCTTGGTGAACTCGGCGAGGGCCCTGGCATTGTCGTTGCCGCCCATGAGCTTCATGAACCACGCGGCCTCCGCCTCCTTAGCGGCGCGGACCTGCTCGGCGATCGGCCGGACCATCGTCTCCTTGACGGCCATCAGGCTCGCGAGCGGCTTGGCGGCCAGGACGTCGGCGTGCCGGCGCGCCTCGTCCATCAGGTCGTCGGGCTCACAGACGGCGAAGACCAGACCCATGCGCTGCGCCTCGTCGGCGGACACCCACTCCGACGACATCAGCAGCCACGCCGCGTTCTGCCGCCCGACCAGTGCCGGCATCAGGAAGGACGACGACGCCTCGGGGGCGACGCCGAGCGCGGTGAACGGGCACTTGAGCTTGGCCTGGCTGGACATGAACACCAGGTCGGCGAAGCCGATGATCGTCGTGCCGATCCCGATGCCCAGCCCGTTGATCGCGACGACCAGCGGCTTGGGAAAGGCGGCGAGGGCGTCGACGAGGCCGGGGAAGCCGTACTCGCCGGGCTGGAAGTCGGGGTCGGTGGTGCGCGCCTGCATCTCCACCAGGTCGGTGCCGGCGGAGAACGCCCGCCCGGTGCCGGTGATCAGCACGACCGACACCTCGGGCTCGTCCGCGGCGTCGAGGAGGGCGCGGGTCGTCGCGTCGTAGAGCGCCTCGCTGAAGGCGTTCAGCGCGTCGGGCCGGTTGAGCGTCAGCGTGCGGACGTGTCCGTCGTCGGTGATGTCGAGCAATGTCAGCCCTCTCCCATCAGCGCGCGCACCTTGCCGAGCACGTCCGGGTAGCGCTGCAGATGTGCGCCGCCGTTGATGTCGAAGGCGGCACCGGTGATCAGCGAGGCCTTGTCCGACGCGAGGAAGACGACCAGCTCGGCGATGTCCTCCGGCGTGCCGGCGCGGCCCAGCGGCGTGTTCTCCAGGTAGTCCTCGCGCAGGCCCGGGATGACGTTGATGCCCTCGGTGAGCGGGGTGTCGACGAGCCCGGGCTGCACGGCGTTGACGCGCACCCCGCGCTCGGCCATCTCCAGCGCCGCGACCTCGACGAGCATCGTCACGCCGGCCTTCGCCGCACAGTACGACGCCATGCCGGCACCGGGCTGGCGACCGTTGAGCGACGAGATGCAGACGATCGATCCGCCGTCCTTGATCGCCCGGCCACCGTGCTTGAGGACCAGGAAGGTGCCGGTCAGGCACACGTCGATGGTCGTCTGCCAGCCCGCGAGTTCGAGTTCGGTGACGGCGGCGGGGATGGACAGCCCGGCACAGTTCACCACGACGTCGAGGTCGCCGGCCGATTCGAAACCCGCCTGGACCGACGCCTCGTCGGTGACGTCGATTTTGATGGCGTCGACCCCGTCGCCGAGGTCGGCGGCCACCTGTCGAGCCGCCTCCTCGTTGACGTCGGCGACGATCACCTCGCAGCCCTGCAGGCGCAGCAGGCGGACCGTCGCCAGTCCGATCCCCGACGCCCCGCCGACGACCACCGCGCGTCGCGACCCGCTCATTTCTCACTCCCCACCACGACGACGGCTTTGCCTCGGACTTTCCCCTCGTGCAGGTCCTGGAGGGCCTGCGGCAGCTGGGCGAGCGTGTAGGTCGCGTCGACGGGCGGTCGCATGCCGTCGCCGATCATCTCGGTCAATTCGTCGTGCAGCATCGCCGGCACGTCGAGGTGGGTGCGGATGTACTCGCCCCACGCGGCACCGACGATGTCGATGTTGCGGAACAGGACGCGGTTGAGCTTGACGGTCGGGATCCCGCCGGCGGCGAAGCCGATGACGACGTAGCGACCGTCGGGGGCGACGGTGCGCAGCGCGTCGTCGAAGACGTCCCCGCCGACCGGGTCGATGAGGACGTCGACGCCGCCGCCGGAGAGTTCCTTGACCTTGGCGCCCCACCCGTCCTCGAGCTGGACGACCTCGTCGGCCCCGGCGTCGCGCAGCATCTGTTCGGCGCCCTTGCGGTGCACGATCGCGATGACCGTGGCGCCCATCTCCTTGGCGACGCGGATCGACGCGGCGCCCACACCGCCGGCCGCACCCAGGACGCCGACGACCTCGCCCGGTGCGGTGTGCGCGCGGAGCTTGAGGGCGAAGAGCGCGGTCTGGAAGTTGATGCCCATCGCCGCACCCTCGGCGAAGGTCAGCGGCTCGGGCTGCGGCAGCATCTGCTCGTCGACGGCCAGCATCTGTTCGGCGAAGCCACCGATGCCGGCGAAGACGAGGACCTTGTCGCCGACCCGGTACCGGCCGCCCTCGGGGGCCGCGCGCACGACGCCGGACACCTCGGTGCCGGGGGTGAACGGCAGCGGCGGACGCAGCTGGTAGAGGCCCTGGCTCATGAGGAGATCGGGGAAGCAGACCCCGCAGGCCTTGATGTCGATGAGGTACTGGCCGGGCCCGGCGACGGGGTCGTCGACATCGACGAGTTCGAGCCCGCCCGGACCGATTTCTTCGCGCAACACTTGAGCCTTCATGGGCATCGAGCCTACGCGTGTAGAACGTGTTTCAGTTCCGGTTACGATCACTGCATGGAATCGCCCACGACCCTCCCGTCGACGCTGAGCGCCGAGCGCCTCGCCGTCGCCGACGAAGCCCCCGGTTTCCTCCCGCTCGACGAGGCGCTCGCGCTGCACGAAGCGGCGGGATCCTTTCTCTCGCAACCGGATTCGGTGCGGTTGGGTGTCGAGATCGGCACCTACTGCGGCAAGTCGACGGTGTTCCTGGGCGCGATGGCACAGGCGCACGACGCGCTGCTCGCGACGGTCGATCACCATCGCGGCTCCGAGGAGCACCAGCCGGGCTGGGAGTACCACGACACCGCCCTCGTCGACCCGCACGCGGGCACGCTCGACACGTCGGCACGGTTCCGCCGCACGATGTGGGACGCCGGTCTCGAGCAGACGGTCGTGGGGGTGATCGCGTCGTCGACGATGGGCGCGCGGATGTGGGGGCGCGAGGTCGATTTCGTGTTCATCGACGGCGGGCACTCGATGACGGCCGCGCAGAACGACTTCGACGGCTGGTCGCCGTTCGTCCGCGTCGGGGGCGGGCTGTTCATCCACGACGTCTTCCCCGACCCCGCCGACGGTGGTCGCCCGCCGTACGAGATCTACCGCCAGGCACTCGACGGCGGTCGGTTCGAGGAAGTGTCGGCGACCGGCTCGCTCCGGGTGCTGCGCCGCATCAAGGCCGGGTAGATCCAACACGGCGGTACGCGTTCCAACACGAATCGGTGGTGGAACTGGTTGGACCTTCGGGCGCTACGCGGAGACGGGTGCCAGGCCGAGCTTGCCGGCCAGCTTGGCCAGGTAGCCGGACGCGCGCTCGACGCTGTCGTCGGGCAGGCCGTAGAGGACCGTGGTGACGCCCAGTTCGCGCCACTTCTCCAGCTTCTCGGGCACCGGCTTGAAGTCGAGGACGACGATCTGCGGGTCGCCCTCGCGGCCGGCCTCGCTCCAGATCTTCTTGAGCAGGACGATCGAGTCCTCGATGTCGGCCTCACCGGGGGTGGTGATCCAGCCATCGGCGCTGCGCGCGATCCACTTGAAGTTCTTCTCGTTGCCCGCGGCGCCGACGAGCACCGGGATCTGCTTCTGCGTGGACTTCGGCCAGGCCCAGCTGGGCCCGAACTTCACGAACTCGCCGTCGAACTCGGCCTCTTCCTGCGTCCACAGGGCGCGCATCGCCTCGAGGTACTCGCGCAACATCGTGCGACGGCGCTTCGGCGGGACGTTGTGGTCGGCGAGCTCGTCGAGGTTCCAGCCGAAGCCGACGCCGAGGGTGAGGCGACCGTCGGAGATGTGGTCGAGCGTCGCGAGGGTCTTGGCCAGCGTGATCGGGTCCGACTGCACCGGCAGCGCGACGGCCGTCGCCAGGCGGATGCGCTTGGTGACCGCGGCGGCCGCGGCAAGCGTCGTCCACGGATCCAGGGTGCGCATGTAGCGGTCGTCGGGAAGCTCGGACGTGCCGGTGCCCGGGTGCGCGGCGTCGCGGCGCGTCGGGATGTGGCCGTGTTCGGGCACGAAGTACGACGCGAAGCCGGCCTCTTCGATCAACGGGGCCAGCACCTGCGGCTTCAAGCCGCGGTCGCTGGTGAACTGCACGATTCCGAATTCCATCGGAGGCCTCCTGGACAGGTGTCTAGTTGCGAGAACTGTAACACGTTCTAGTCGCGGGCGGGAGGGCACGCTCGGCGTAATTCTGGGCACGCTCGACGAGATTCTGGGCACGCTCGGCGTAGTTCTGGGCACGCTCGGCGAAAAAATGGGCACGCTCGGCGGGGACTAGGGGAGGACGACGGCCTCGGACTGCCGGACATCGCGGAAAACGCCGTTGCCCGGGGTCGTGCGCGAGATGGCGTCAACCGCGAGAACCACGGCCGCCGAGGTCCAGCAGCTCTTCTCCACCGGCCAGCGCTTGCCGTCGGCGAAGACCAGGCCCGTCCAGTACGACCCGTCCGGATCTCGCAGGTGCCCGATGTCGTCGACGAGGGTCGCGGCCTCGTCGGACCGGCCCAGCGCCTCCAACGCGATGGCCAGCTCGGAGGTTTCGGCGCCGGTCACCCACGGGCGGTGGTCGATGCAGCGGATGCCCTTGCCGGCGACGACGAACTCGTCCCAGCGCAGGTCGATCAGCTCGTGCGCGGGCTCGTCGCGCACTCCCCCGCCGAGCACCGGGTAGTACCAGTCCATCGAGTGTGACGACGGTTCGACGAAGACCCCGGGCCGCACGCCGACGGGCGCACCCGCGACGTCGGAGAAGGTCGACGCGAAGGCCCGCGCCAGCTTCGCCTGTGCCGCCGACCATCGCGTCGCGGCCTCGCCGGCGGACATCTCCTCGGCGATCCGGACCGCGCAGTCCAGCGACTGCAGGATCGAGGCGTTGCCGGTGAGCAGCGCCTCGTCGAACATCTCCAGCGACGTGCCGTCGGCGGCCCAGCGGAAGGCACCGTCGTCGCGGGCAAAGCGCAGCACCAGGTCGATGCCCGCGCGCACCGTCGGCCACAGTTCGGCGAGGAAGTCGGCGTCACGGGTGATGAGGAAGTGGTGCCAGACGCCGACGGCGATGTAGGCGCAGAAGTTGGAGTCGATGTTCGGGTCGGTGACGCGCCCCTGCCGGAACTCGATCGGCCACGAGCCGTCGGGCCGCTGCGTCGACGCCGACCACCGGTAGGCCGCGACCGCCTCGTCGACGAAGCCCGTCACCGACAGCGCCATCGCCGATTCGACGTGGTCCCACGGGTCGGTCTTGCCGCCGGGGAACCACGGTAGGGCGCCCGAGCGCTCCTGCATCGCGGCGACGGCGGCACCGGTCGCCGCGACCTGATCCGCGCTCAGGACGCCGGGCAGTGCGGGAAGCTGGGCCACGGGGCTCAAGCCTAGGCGGGCTTTTCCAGGTACAGGATGACCGACTTGCCGGCGACGGGGTTGAGCATCTTCTCGGCGGTGCGCGTGAGCGCGGGCGCCTTGAGCATGTCCCACACCAGCATCTGGTGATAGCCGCGGACCAGCGGGTTCTTCTCTTTGTCGACGCCGACGGCGCACTTGATCCACCAGTACGGCGAGTGCAGCGCGTGCGCGTGGCCCGTGCCGGTGACCTTCAGGCCGGCAGCCTCCAGCTTCGACGCCAGCTCGGACGCCTTGTAGATGCGGACGTGGCCGCCCTCGACCTCGTGGTACTCGTCCGAGAGCGCCCAGCAGATCTTCTCCGGCCAGTAGCGCGGCACGGTGACCGCGGCCTTGCCGCCGGGCTTGAGGATGCGGACCATCTCGGCGATCGCGGCCTCGTCGGCGGGCACGTGCTCGAGGATCTCCGACATGAGCACGACGTCGAAGGAGTCGTCGGCGTACGGCAGGTGCAGGGCGTCGCCGACCTCGGCGCGCGCCTTGGCCGACGCCGGCACCTGCTTCTCGGCGATCATCGCGTCGAACATGGTGCCGACGTCGGTCATGTCCGACTCGGACTGGTCGAAGGCGATGACGTCGGCGCCGCGGCGGAACATCTCGAACGAGTGCCGCCCCTGGCCGGCCCCGATGTCGATGGCGGAGACGCCGGGCCCGATGCCGAGCTTGTCGAAGTCCACGGTCAGCATTTACGAATCCCCTTCGGCGTTCTGATCAATGGCGCGCTGGTAGGCCGCGACGGTCTTGGCCGCGACGGCCGCCCAGCTGTAGTTCTCCTCGGCCCGCTTGCGCGCGGCGGCGCCCAGTGCGGCCCGCGCGTCGGCGTCCTCGAGCAGCCGCAGCAGCTCCTGGGCGATGGCCCCGGAGTCACTCGGCGGCACGAGCACCGCACCGGCCCCCTCGCCCTCGCCGACGACCTCGGGGATCGCCCCGGCGCGCGTCGCGATGAGCGGGGTGCCGCAGCTCATGGCCTCGACGGCCGGCAGCGAGAAGCCTTCGTAGAGCGACGGCACGACGGCCACCTCGGCGGAGGCGAGCAGCTGCGCGAGCTCCTCGTCGTCGAGCCCGTTGACGACGCGGACGTGGTCGCGGATCGACAGCTGTTCGATGAGCCGCGCCGACGGTCCGGTGGGGTCGAGCTTGGAGACGAGGGTCAGTTCCACCGACCGTTCCGAGGCGACCTTGGCGATCGCCTCGAGCAGGTAGGACACGCCCTTGAGCGGGGCGTCGGCGCTGGCGACGCAGACGACGCGGCCGGGCACGCGCTGCTCCGACGGCTTGTACAGCTCGGTGTCCACGCCCAGCGGGATCGTCTCGAGCCGGCCGACGGGGATGTTGAACGCCTTGCGGGTGTCGACCTCGCTGCTGCGCGACACGGTGAGCAGCACCGGGATGCGCCGCGCGACCCGACCCTGCATGGCCAGGAAGGAGTGCCAGCGGGCGGCGGTGATCTTGCGCCAGCCCTTGGCGGCCTTGATGGCCAGCGCCCGGTCGCGGGTGATCGGGTGGTGGATCGTCGCGACGAGCGGGAAGCCCATCTTCGGCAGGCGCAGCAGGCCGTAGCCGAGGCTCTGGTTGTCGTGCACGACGTCGAAGTCGTCGCGGCGCTGCTCGAGCAGCTTGGCGACGCGCAGGCTGAAGGTCAGCGGCTCGCCGAAGGCGGCGGTCCACATCTGTCCGACCTCGATGACGTCGATCCAGTCGCGGTACTCGCCCAACTTGGGGTTGCGGAACGGTTCGGGCTCGCCGTACAGGTCCAGGCTGGGGACCTTGGTCAGGCGCACGCCCGCGTCGAGCGCGGCCTGGTCCAGATCCGGGTAGGGCTGACCGGAGAAGATCTCGACGTCGTGGCCGAGCAGCGCGAGCTCCCGGGACAGGTGGCGCACGTAGACGCCCTGACCGCCGCAGTGGGGCTTGCTCCGATAGGAGAGAAGTGCAATCCGCACGGGCTACTCCGCCGCTTCCGCAGCTGCTTCGAGGGTCGCGATGTCGGTGAACTTGACCCGCGGCCGACCGGCCTCGCGACCGGCGGCCTTCTCGGCGGCGTCGATCTTCTTCCAGCCCTCGAGGTCGATGAGGTGCACGCCGCGGTCGGCGGCGAGCTGCTCGACGTCCTCGCGCGAAGCGGACGGGTCGGTCAGCTTCTCGTCGATGAAGTCGGCGATGACGGCCTCGGCGGTCTCCTCGCCGCACAGGCGGTTGCGGCCGATGCCGCCGGTGGCGCCGCGCTTGATCCAGCCGGTGACGTAGACGCCGGTCAGCGGCTCGTCGCCGTCCAGGACGCGACCGCCCTCGTTGGGCACCACTCCGCGGTCGTCGTCGAACGGCAGGTCGGGTACGGCGTCGGCGTGGCCCTTGTAGCCGATCGAGCGCAGCACCAGGCCGGTGTCGATGCTGTAGGTCTCCCCGGTCCGCGACACCGAGCCGCCGTCGGTGAACTCGTTCTTCGAGACGGTCATCGAGGTCACCTTGTCGTCGCCCTCGAGGGACAGCGGCGACGAGAGGAAGCGGAACACGATGCGCCGGTTCCCCTCGGTGGTCGGCCGCTCGGCGAACTCCTGCGCCAGGCGGATCTTGGTGCCGATGGTCGAGTCGATGTCGTCGCCGGCGGCCTCCGACTCGGGGTCCAGGACCAGCTCGTCGGGGTCGATGATGACGTCGACGCCCTCGACGTCGCCGAGCGCGAGGAACTCGCTGTTGGTGTAGGCGCCCTGCGCGATACCGCGGCGGCCCAGGACGACGACCTCCTTGATGTTCGAGGTCCGCAGCACCTGCAGCGCGTGGTCGGAGATGTCGGTCTTGGCCAGCACGTCGGGATCGGTGACGAGGATGCGCGCCACGTCGAGCGCGACGTTGCCGTTGCCGACGACGACGGCCCGCTCGCTGGACAGGTCGACGTCGAGGTCGACGAAATCGGGGTGGCCGTTGTACCAGGCGACGAACTCGGTGGCCGAGATCGAACCGGGCAGGTCCTCACCGGGGATGTCGAGGCGACGGTCGGTCGCGGCGCCGACCGCGTAGACGATCGCGTGGTAGCGCTGCTTGAGCTCCTCGTGCGTGATGTCCTTGCCGACCTGCACGCCGAGGAAGTAGTTGAAGTTCTTCTTGTTGGCCGTCGAGAGGTAGCCGCGCTCGACGAGCTTGGTGGGCGCGTGGTCGGGGGCGACGCCGAAGCGGACCAGGCCGTGCGGGGTGGGCAGCCGGTCGAAGACGTCGACGGTGACGGTCGCCTTCTTGACGAGGGTTTCGGCGGCGTACAGCGCGGCCGGGCCGGCGCCGACGATCGCGACGTGCAGCTCCTTGTCCGCCGGCATGGGCGGGGCCTTCTTCGGCGGGACCAGGCCGCCGTCGACGTCGTGGTCCTTGTAGTAGTCGGCGTTGATCTGCAGGTAGGGCTCGTCGCGCTCGGCCAGCTGATCGTCGGGGTAGATGGCTTCCACCGGGCACTCGTCGATGCAGGCGCCGCAGTCGATGCAGGTCTCCGGATCGATGTAGAGCTGCTCGGCGGTCAGAAACTCCGGCTCGTCGGGCGTCGGGTGGATACAGTTGACCGGGCAGACGCTAACGCAGCTGCCATCGTTGCAGCACGGCCGAGTGATAACGTGCGCCATCAGGTGTTACCCCGTTCATCGTCAGGTAGAACGTGTTCTAGTTCACTCCAACTCTAGCGTACGGAAACAGGCCTATCCATAAGGGAGATCGTGACCGCCACCACCCCCGCACCCGAGCCGCTGGCCAAGCGCAAGGACGGCGCCCAATTCTTCCAGGCGCAGTACCGGATCCGCACCGGTGATGTCGACCAGGACATGCGCGTGCGACTCGATTCGGCGGCCCGGTATCTGCAGGACATCGCCAACGACAACATCGACGCGACGGACCTGACGCAGAGCGACCCGTTCTGGATCGTGCGACGCACCATCGTCGACGTGATCCGCCCGTTCTCCTGGCCCGGGACCGTCACCGCCGAGCGCTGGTGCGGCGCGGCGTCGACGCGGTGGACCAACATGCGCGTGACGATGACCGCCGAGCACGAGACGAACCTGTTCAACCCCGACGAGCGCGAGCCCGGGCTCATCGAGACCGAGGGTTTCTGGATCAACGTCAACGACCAGGGCATGCCGTCGCGCATCTCCGACGAGGCGCTGGAGCTGCTGAGCTCGATGACCGACGAGCACCGGCTGCGCTGGAAGGCGATGAACCCGGAGAAGGCGCCCGAGTCCGGCAGCGCCCCCGACCGCGAGCACGTCCTGCGCGCCACCGATTTCGACCCCTTCAAGCACCTGAACAACGCCGCCTACCTGGAGGTGTTGGAGGACGAGTTGCTCGACCACCCCGAGCTCGTCGCCGGGCCGCACCGCATGATCATCGAGTACATGCGCCCGATCCAGCCTGGCGCGAAGCTGACCATCCGACGCCTGCTCGACGAGGACTCCCTGACGCTCTGGATGCTCATGGACGACGACGGCGAGCAGAAGGTCGCCGCGACCATGTCCGTCGGCCCCCTCCCCGACTACGACGAGGCCACCCCATGACCCCCACCTCCACCGCCCAAGCCCTGAAGGCCGTCCGCCCCGGGTGGGTGTTCGCCTGCCTGGTGATCGCGGCCGTCTTCGGCGTCGTGATGCTGATCCAGAGCGGCTTCGAGTCGAATACGACGGCCAAGACCGGGACGGTGCTGTTCGTGCTGGCCGGCTGGGTGATCTCGCTGTCGCTGCACGAGTTCGCGCATGCTCTCACCGCCTACCGCTTCGGCGACACGTCGGTCGATGCGCGCGGCTACCTGACCCTCGACCCACTCAAGTACACCCACCCCGGTCTGTCGATCGGCCTGCCGGTGCTGATCATCCTGATGGGCGGGATCGGCTTCCCCGGCGGCGCGGTCTACCTGCACACGCGTGGGTTCACCAAGGTCCAGAAGTCGATCGTGTCGCTGGCCGGGCCGTTCACCAACCTCGTGCTCGGCGCGCTCCTGCTGGGGAGCCTGCACTTCATCGACGACGCGACGAAGCCGAACCTGGCGAATGCGATCGCCTTCCTCGGGTTCCTGCAGATCACCGCGACGATCCTGAACATCATCCCGATCCCCGGCTTCGACGGCTACGGGGCGATCGAGCCGTACCTGTCGTCGGGCATGCGCCGCACCGCCGACAAGATCGCGCCGTACGGCTTCCTGATCGTGTTCGTGCTGATCTTCATCCCGGCGGTCGGGCAGGCCTTCTTCGACGTGATCTACGACGTCGTCGGGCTGTTCGGCACCCCGTGGGAGATGATCGCCGCCGGTCGGGATCAGTTCATGTTCTGGCGCTGAGGCCCAGGTCGATCATTGGGCCGACACCCCTGACCGTCGGGCGTAGTCTGCTTGAGTCGTCGCCACCGAATTGGGGGATCTCATGATTCGTGCCGCTCTTGGAGTCCTGGTCGCCGCCGGGATCTTCTCCTTCCTCGCCTTCAAGGACGGCGGATGGCTGCCGGGCATCATCCTGGCGCTCATCGCCGTCCTGCCGCTGGGCCTCGTGATCGCGTCCAACGCCCGTCGCCGCGCCAACGGCGGCCAACCCGCCCCGTGGGACGGGACCGCCAAGAAGGTGATCACCGCGGTGAGCGTGCTGCTGGTCGCCGGCCTGGCCTACTCGCTCTTCTGGATGTTCAAGATGCCCAAGGCCGACAACGACCTGCGCTTCGACTCCAACCTGAGCCGCGCCTGCTCGACGCCGCCGAAGTACTTCCCGCAGGCGGCCGAGCACACCGGGGCCGGCCCGCACAAGGTCGCGGTGTTCTACAACCGCGGCGACGCGGTCAGCCTGCAGCAGGTGCGCTTCCCCTACGACGCCTCCGAGGCGTGGCAGACGCGCGAGGCGAAGGACGTCCAGCTCGTCGCCTGCTTCACGCACTTCGACAAGGGCGAGAAGGTCGGCGAGTGCCGCTTCGACAAGGGCACGTCGCAGCTGTACACCGGCCGGTACAAGGGCTCGATCGTCGAGGCTCGCACCCACAAGAAGGTCGGGGACATCGAGGTGGCCGGCAGCCCGAGCGCCGACTCGGATCGCGACTGCCCGACGCTCATCTACATCAAGGGCAAGGCCGAGAAGCAGAAGTTCCACACCCAGCCCGACCCTGCCGCGGTGCAAGAAGCGCTGTCGAAGTACGTCAACTGACGCCTCTGCAAACCCAACAGTCCGGGACAAACCCCACACCCAAATCGGGTCGGGTTTGTCCCGAACTGTTGGGTTTGCCGCCTCGCCGGGTGACGATTCCTGCCAGATAGCTGCCAACCGACCGAAAACGGCTATATCGGTTGCAGCGACGCCCTAGCCTGACGCCATGGCTGAGAAAACACTGAGGAATGAAGGCAAGTCCCCGTCTCGAACCATGCGCGGTCGTCGTGTCGCCATGGCGCTGCTCGCAGCGGGCGGGATCGTCGCAACCGCCGTTCCGGCCACCACGGCCGAAGCCGCTCCGGGCCCGGATCTGCGTGGCCACTGGAACGGCGTCGTCGTCTGGCCCATCCAGGTCAACCCCGCCCACCTCACGGTGACCCGGTCACGGCCGCTGCGCGGAACGATCGTGCTGCCCGGCCTCTGCGCCGCCCGGTGGAGCGAGGTCGGCCGGTCGGGCAACCGGGTTCGCGTGTTCGCCCACGTGGTCCGCTCGCCGCGTTGCCGCAGCAACTTCTGGGATCTGATCGTCACCGGCAACTCGATGACCGGTCCCGGCGTCGGTGAGCCGGGCAACTGGGTCCGCCTCACCCGCGGCGGCGGGTTCTTCGGCTCCTAGTCGCGACCCCGGACGCTAGACGGTCGCCCCTCGGCGACCCATCGTCCCGTACCTCTCGCGGGCTTCGGTCGGCGTGACGACGACGGGCATGATCGGCGTCTTCGCCTTCCGGTGCGCGCGCAACGCCCGCGACACCATCGGCGAGAACGGGCGGATCGCCAGCGCGGCAGCAACCGGGCGCGATGTCGCACGGACGGCGGCGCGCGTCGGCAGGCGCCATCCGGCGTCGACGACGCCGGGCTGGTCGAACTGCCCCATTTCGCGCATCCACCTGGGCAGCGTGGCGATCGCGGCCGGCGCCATGACACGGCTGGCCAGGCGCAGCCGCAGGTTGGCGTGGTGGTCGCTGCGCAGCAGGTAGTGCATGCCGCGCAGTGCGCGCTCGCTGACGGCCAGGCCGGGTCGCACGCGCTCGAAGTACGCGCGGACCTCGTTGCGGTCCGCCGGCACGTCGGCGGGGTCGCAGGTTTGGAGTTCGGCGGCGATTCGCGCCTCGGCCCAGTACCGGCGGACCTCGTCGTCGGAGAGCGGGCCGGGTCCGTAGGTCTCGTAGCACTTGAGGACCGAATGCCACCCGGTGACGTGGATCCACAGCTGTGAGGCCGGGTTGTTGGCGCTGTAGCGACGGCCCGAGAGCGGCTCGATTCCGGTGGCCTTCGCGTGAATTCCCATCAGGTGTTCGGAGGCCTCGATCGCCGTCTTCGAGTCGGCGGTGGCGACGGTGATGAAGTAGGCGAGCGTCGCGTCCAGGCGGCGCTGCGGATCGTCGTAGATGCCGCCCATGTCGGCGACGGCGGCGGTCAGCGCGGGGTCGAAGTGCTCTAGGACGACGGCCCGCTGGAAGGCGATGAGCGCGGTCGGGTGGGTCCAGAGCTTCCACGAGACCGAGTCGGGGCCGAAGAACCCGTAGTCGGTCTTGCGGTAGTCGGCGAGGGTGAACATGGCGGGCCTCCTTATGCCACCCGATGGGCGGCGGACATCATGCGGCCGTAGAGCGGGGCCAGGTCGTCGGCGTCGAGGTCGTTGCCGGGGTCGAGCATCACCCGCACCGCCGCTTCACACGACGACACGAAGAGTTCGATGAGCGCGGGGAGCTTGCGCTCGAGATCGGCTGTCCCCCACCACTTTTCAAGCGCTGGCGCGATCCATCGGGTCGATGCGTCGAAGATGACGGCCCTGGCTTCGGCGACGCGTCGCGTGGTTTCGGGGTCGGCATCGGCGTCGAAGACCAGGCGCCACGAGTCGGGTCGCTGCGCCACGGTGGTGAGCAGGGCGCGATAGCCGTCGACGAAGACCTGCTCGGGGTCGTCGCCGGTGGCCGAGTGCAGCGCGTCGAGCGTCGAGGTGAGCAGGAGTTCGGCTTCGCGCTCGAGGAGCGCGCCGAGGATCGTCCCGCGGTCGGGGAAGCAGGAGTAGACCACCGGTCGGGTGACCCTCATCGACGACGCCAGAGAGGCGATGCTGACCGCGGCGAACCCCTCGTCCACCGCGATCCGCAGGGCGGCGTCGAGCACTTGGGGCCGACGACGATCAGGCCCGAGGTGCGCTGCACGTGTCTTGCGCGCGGGAGCTGCAGTGGCCATGACCCAACGGTAGACCCATTTCCTACACTTGTGAAGGATTACGTCGGTTTATACGCTCGGAAGTGGTCAACCTCGGAGGCACACATGACAACGAGCACCCGCATTCGACCAGTCGTAGCGGCAAGTGCCGCACTTC
This sequence comes from Gordonia sp. (in: high G+C Gram-positive bacteria), assembly GCF_047606305.1. Taxonomy (GTDB): domain Bacteria; phylum Actinomycetota; class Actinomycetes; order Mycobacteriales; family Mycobacteriaceae; genus Gordonia. The sequence continues at coordinate 70,698 of NZ_JASGER010000062.1, forward strand.
TCCTCGCACTGGGAGCCGCACCCGCCGGCGCAGTCCCCTATCTCCCCCACGGCCGCGACGCCCGCACCGCACAGGTGACGACGCTCGCCGACGCAGCGTGCTTCGGCGAAGTCACCGGATTCGGCCACGCGGGCGAGCAATACCCCGGCACCGTCGACTTCGGGGTGACCGGCGGCTTCGTCGGGATCTCCGGCTACAACGGGCCGTGCACGGTCCGGGCGACCGTCCAATGGGTCAACCTGACAACCGGTCGACGTGGAGCGGTGAGCGGCATCGCGCGCGGCAACCTGCCCGGCCTCGGCGAGAACCAGAGCGGCTTCAGCAAACGGGTGCGGACGGGTACGGGTCGCATCCAGTTCAGCGTGACGACCGATCGGCCGTATTTGGCACAACCCGCTGTGAGCGTTCGGTCGTACTGACGACAAAGGAGGGGCCCGCCGATGTGGACCCCTCCCCTGCGTGATTCGGTTAGGTGTTCTGCCCGGGCGCCCCGGTGGTTCCAACGGTGCCGTTGGCCTGTCCCGCACCACCGTCACCGCCGTTGCCGGCCGTCCCGACGTGGATGGCGTTGCCTCCGGCGCCGCCGGCGCCACCATTGCCGGTAAGGGTGCCGCTCACCTTCGTCCCGCCGGCACCACCGTTGCCGCCGTTGCCGGCCACGAAGGTCATGCCGTCTCCCGTCTGGAGGCTTCCGGCGGAAACGGCACCACCGGCGCCGCCCTTGCCGCCAACGGCACCGTTGACACCGTTGACGCCTCCGGCGCCACCCTTGCCACCGACGGCCGTGACATTGGTGACCGTGCCAGCCGGCTGGACCATTCCGCTGCCGCCGTTGCCACCGTCGCCACCATTGGCTGTGCCGCCTTCACCACCGGTCGACGATCCGGTGATCGACCCGCCGTACGCGCGGAACTCTCCATTCCCGCCCGTGCCGCCGGTACCGACCGTCGCATCACCACCGCGACCACCCGTGACAGTCCCGGAGGCGTAGCCCGTACTCGCAGACTGACCCGCGAACACTCTCGCTAGGCCTCCGGTGCCACCAGTACCGGTCCCATACGAATTGCCGCCGTCTCCGCCAGTGACCGTCCCGTGAGCCTCGGCCTGGCCGGCCTGACCAAGAGCGTTGACAGTGCCATTTCCTCCCTTGCCGCCCTTGCCTCCAGCTGCATTGGCGCTACCACCGTTGCCGCCTGCGACATCGACGACGGCGAGGGAGCCCTGTTGGTTGTCCACGGTGGCTGTGCCTCCATTGCCGCCGGTACCTCCGCCTTCACCCTTGCCGCCCCGGCCGCCCTTGACAGAGCCGCTCGTGTAGCCAGACGACCCCTTGACCGATGCACTGCCTCCCGCGCCACCGACGGAATCAGCGCCGACGCCGTCTCCACCGGCCCCGCCCTCGGCGACCTCGCCGTCGACTGTCCCGGCAGAAGTCCCGAAGACATACCCGAAGCCGCCGGCACCACCGGTACCGCCGTTGATTCCGCTACCGGCATCACCGCCCGTCGCTGTGCTGTTCTTCACCTCGCCGGCCGCCCTGGCCTCGACCATTCCGTAGCCACCGGCTGCGCCGGCTGCCGTGCTGGAGTCGCCTCCGCGACCACCGGTCGCCGTGGACGAGGTGACGATTCCACCTGCTCCGACGCTCGTCTTGATCGTCGCGTCACCACCGGTACCCGCGTTGGCAGTTCCGTGTGCGTCGCCGCCGTCGCCACCCTTGGCCGTGCTGCCGGTGACGCTGCCGAGCGTGACCGCGATACTGGCATCACCGCCGTCGCCACCCTTGCCGGTGCTCGTCGAGGTGCCGGCGTCTCCGCCCGTCGCGGTGCTGCTGGAGACTGTGCCTCCGGTTGCGGCGGTGATCAACCCACTGCCGCCCTGGGCGGTCGTCGAGTTGATGCCCGCCTCGGCGTGGCTGTTGGTGATGGTGCCGCCGGTCGAGCTCACCGTGGCGGTGTTTCCGGCCGGACCACCCGTCACCCCGTTGCCGCCGGTCGCCGAACCGCCGGACACCGTCCCGCGGTTGGCTCCGCTGACGGTGGCATTCCCACCGTCGCTGCCGTTCACACCGTTCGCTCCAGCGCCACCGTTGCCGCCGGTAGCCGTGCCGTCGACCGTCGAATCTCCAGAAACAACCGAGCCGGTGCCGCCGGAGCCACCCTGGCCACCGGAGGTCCCGTCACCGCCGTTGCCGCCTGTCGCCGACCCGGTGACGGAGGACGCGACATTGTTGTTGTTGTTGGAGGTGGTGGTCGCGTCGCCGCCTGAACCGCCGGTACCCCCGTCGCCGATGCCTCCGTTGCCGCCGGTCGCGCCGCCAGAGGCGGTCGCACCGCTGGAGTAGCCACCACCGTCGGCAGCCAGGAGGGCGTCACCGCCAGAACCGCCGGTTCCACCGTTGACGCCGTCACCACCGTTGCCGCCGGTGCTCGATGTCGAGCCCTGCGGCCCGGCGTCGCCGCCCTGGACTCCCGCGATCCAACCGTCGCCCCCGTCGCCACCCGTGGCACCACCCGACGCGTCGCCGCCATCGCCACCCGTCGCAGTGCCGACGGCAGAACCGCCATCAGAGCCCATGGCCAGTCCAACGCCGCCCGTTCCGCCAGAGCCGCCGCCGGTGGCATCGCCACCGTTACCGCCCTGCCGAATCCCGCCGACAGTGCCGTCCGATTCGACATCCACTCCAGCCATACCGCCTGTGCCGCCCACCGAGCCGGCGCCCGAACCCTGACCGCCGGTGCCGCCTTGCGAGGTACCGGAAACCGTGCTGCCGTCAGTGTCACGCACGTAGACCAGGCCACCGTCTCCGCCCTGACCGTGATCCACGCCGGTGCCACCGTCGCCGCCGCGAATGGTGCCGGAAAGCTGAGAACCGTTGGACACGTCGACATAGGTGACTCCACCATTGCCGCCGATGCCGGTGCCGATGGAGTCGCCGCCGTTGCCGCCGACGACGGTTCCGCCAGCCGTGCTGCTGGCGTCGACATTCACGTTCGCAGTACCACCGGTGCCGCCCTGACCGCCGGTTTGTGTCGTCGTGCCGTCGCCGCCCTTGCCGCCGGCGCCGCCGGTCACGGTGCCGTTGAACGCACCATCGAGGAGTGCGCCTCCTCCGCCGCCGCCACCGCCGCCGCCCATGCCGGGAGCGCTCGCGTCGGCCGTGCCGCCCGCTCCACCGGCTCCACCTGCTCCGCCAGTCGCGCTGCCACCACTGCCCCAACCCGCGCCGCCGACACCACCGCTTCCACCGTTGCCGTCGGCACCACCGTCGACGCCGAGGCCGCCTGTGCCACCGGTTCCGCCCGCGGTTCCGCTCGCGTGAGTCAAGTCTGTTCCAGCGCCGCCCACACCGCCGGTACCACCGACACCGCCGTCGCCGCCGCCGACTCCGTTGATGCCAGCGCCGCCGTTGCCACCGAGGCCGCCGGTTCCGCCAATGCCACCGAGGTATCCGACGCCACCGGTACCACCTGTGCCGCCGTTGCCACCGATGCCGTCAGCACCGGGGCCATTCGGGCTGTTGCCGCCGGCACCGGCCGCGCCACCGTTGCCACCGACTCCGCCAACACCACCGTTGGGCGATGTCTGGTCGCCGGCACCTCCGGTGCCACCGGTCCCACCGATGCCGCCATTACCGCCGACGCCGGCGTTGCCGGCCGCGCCGTGGAGGCCTCCGCCCAGACCACCGTCACCACCGGTGCCGCCAGCTCCACCGTCGGATCCGTTGCCTCCGGTGCCGCTGGGCGCGGAACCCGTCGTGCCGGTGGCGCCGGTCGCACCATTGCCGCCGCGGCCACCACTGCCACCGTTGCCGTCAACACCCGCAACGCCGTCATGGCCGGTCGCACCACCGGCAAGGCCGGCAGCACCGCCCGCAGCACCAGCGCCGCCGTTTCCGCCGTCGCCACCTGCCTCGCCGGGTGCAACGCCGTCGAGGCCATCAGCACCATTGGCGCCGTTACCACCACGACCACCATTGCCGCCGTTGCCATCAACACCTGCAACACCATCATGTCCGGTCGCACCACCGGCAAGACCTGCCGCGCCGCCCGTGCCGCCGTTACCTCCGGAACCACCAGCAGTGCCACTGGCGCCCGGAGTCTGACCGTCGACACCCGCGAGCCCGTCAGCTCCATTGCCGCCACGACCGCCGTCGCCACCGTCACCATCAAGTCCATCGACGCCGTCGTGGGCGCCTGCACCGCCAGCGACGCCACCGTGGCCGCCCGCGGCTCCGTTACCTCCAGAACCACCAGCCGTGCCGCTCGCCCCCGGAGTCTGACCGTCTATTCCGTCGAACCCATCGGCACCGCTGCCGCCACGACCGCCATCGCCACCGTTGCCGTTAGCACCGTCAACTCCGGCAATGCCGCCGCCGGCTCCAGCAGCGCCGCCACGGCCACCGCGACCACCTCGTCCGCCGTTGCCGCCAGCAGTACCACTGGCGCCGGCCGTCTGGCCGTCGAGGCCATCGGCACCTGCGCCGCCGCTGCCCGCCGCACCGCCGGCACCACCGTCGCCGGCATGGCCGATCAGGTCGTGCGAGCTGCCGCCACCGAGGCCGGCCGCACCACCGGCGCCGCCGTCTCCACCATCAGTTCCGTCCTGGCCGGAAGCACCGGGCGTTGCGCCATCAGCTCCGTTCACGCCGAGAGCGCCGGCGCCACCGTTGCCACCATCGCCGCCCTGGCCGTCGGCACCGGCGAATCCGCCTCGACCGAGGCCAGCAGCACCTCCGGTGCCACCGTTGCCACCATCGCCACCCTTCTGGCCGGCACCGTTGTTGACTCCGATGACGCCGTCAGCACCATCAAGACCGTCGCCACCGCGACCACCGGCCCCGCCGCTGCCGGCCGTGCCGTCGTAGCCACTGGCGGCACCGTGGGCGAGCCTGCCGCCGACACCGGCGTTGCCACCCGCACCACCGTTGCCACCGGCGCCACCGTCGACATTCCCGGCAGTGCCATCGAGACCGGCAGCACCTGTACCACCGTTGCCGCCGTCGCCACCGAATCCGGCATTCGAGTTCGACCCAGAGCGGCCGTGCCGACCAAGGAGGCTGCCGTGGCCGCCGCGACCGCCGACTCCGGCGTCGCCGCCATTGCCACCCGCGCCGCCGACGCCACCATCAGCACCCGGCGTCGTGGCATCCGTGCCGTCACTGCCGTTGCCGCCCATGCCGCCCTGGCCACCTTCGCCGCCGCGACCGCCGCGCGCGAACAGCCAGCCGGCGCTACCGCCGTTGCCGCCATTGCCGCCTGCGGTTCCGTCGGTGCCGGCGTTGCCGTCGACCCCGTCCCCGGTAACCGCAGCACCGTCGACGCCGTTGACGCCGGCCGCACCGTTGCCGCCCGCACCTCCCGAGCCGATGAAGCTGCCAATGCCGAAGAAGCCCTTGGCGTTACCGCCGTCGCCACCATCGCCGCCACCGGAGCCGTTGCCGCCGTTGCCACCGACACCGAAGATCCAGCCGGCCGCGTTGCCGCCATTGCCGCCACCGGCCGTGTCGGTGCCGTTGCCGCCGTTGCCACCCCAGCCCATCAGGATGCCGCCATCGCCACCGTCGCCGCCGCCGATCCCACCGACACCGCCATTGCCGAAGAGGATCGCGTCGCCGCCGTTGCCGCCGTCGTAGGCGTTTCCACCGTCGCCGAAGAGGATGCCGCCGTCGCCACCGTTGATGTGGTCGAGGGTGCCGTTGGCGCCGTTGCCGATCAGGTAGATGCCGGTGATGTCGTTCATGAAGTCAGCGACGGTGTGACCGATCGGGTTGACGACCCAGATCTGCTGCCCGACGAAGTGCAGCGGCTGGTAGACGATGCAGTTGAAGGCCTCGGTGAGGATCCCGATGCTCTGACCGGGCTCGAGGAAGGACACCCGCTGGTCTGCGGTGCCCGGGTTGCTGATCAGCGCCGCGGTGTTCGCGGTGTTGTTCTGCACCATCAGGTTGTCGTCGGCGTCGGAGACGTACGAGATGCCCTGCGGCGGGGTGATCAAGCCCGACTCGGTGCTGTCGACGTCGGACGCTCCCATCGCTTCACGATTGGCGATGCCTCGACCACTGACCTCGCGCGAGGCGGTGTACAGCTCGGCGAGACTGCCGACGCCGCCCTCGCCGCCCGCCGCGCCACCGAGGATCGGCAGCGCGAGGAGTGACGCCACGGCTGCGGTCAACCCGGACTTGTTCTCGGTCTCCGTGTCGGCCGCAGGAGGGGGCGTCGGGTTGGAGATGACCGCCGCGGGCGCCTCGACCTGGTTTACCGTGGGCGCCTCATCGGACTTGGTTGCGCCAGTGTCGTCGGTCTTCACGTCGGACTTGCCCGGGAGGACGTTCGACGGGAGGTTGTGCTGCGTCGTGCCCGGATTCTGAGTCGCCGGTTCCGACGACGGTCCGGCAGTTCCCGTGGTTCCGGTCTGCGGGATCGTCGACGACGACTTGGGCGTGCCGAACGGGTTCACGAGGTTCGGCGACGGCTTGACGACGTTCTGCTCGCCCCCGGTGTTCGGTGACGGTTGCGCAGGCGCTGGTTCGGGAGCGGGGGTCTGCGCGGGCGCTTCCCCCTGCGATCCCTGCTGGCCGCTGGTGTCTGCCGGAGCGGGTGTAGGCACCGGATCGGGCGAGGGAGCGGGTACCTGGGTCTGCGGCGCGGGAGCAGTGTCGTTGTATTGGGGCGACGCGGGCAATGGCGCCGCAGGGACGGGAGCCACCGGGGCGGGCGCCGCGGGAGCCGGGACGGCAGGCGCCACCGGAGCAGCCGGAGCCTGGTTCCCGAGGGATCCACCGGACGACGATTCGCCGCCGGACGGAGCCGACATCTGTCCACCGCCGGGCGAACTCGCACCGCCGCCGTAGCCACCACCGATGCCCGGCGAACCGCCGGGCGAGCCGGGATCGGCGTTCGCCGATCCACCACCAAGCAGGGCAAGGCTGATGCCTGCTGCTGCAGCAATAACCTGGGCGCGACGCTTTGAGATGCTTGCCATGACAGGACTGTACGCCGCATTTCATGCATTGACGACGAAAGTCCGATTTGTTGTGCTTAAAAAGTATCTACTGCCGGGTAGCTGCTGAAACACAGCGCCCAAATCGGGCAATTCGCCGCGCCGACCTGGGGTTTTGGGCTAGTTCGACCGGTAGGGACCTTGGTCCCTCGGCGGTGGTGATACCCGGACAAACCGGACATAGATTCACGTTCGCACATCGTTCAGCGGCGTCCCGATGACCGCCCATGAGACGACGACCGTCACCACGACGATCACGACGCCCAGCCAGAGGAACAGGCTCGACCATCGTCGCCAGACCATCGCCGGGATCCCGGTGGCGGCCGCGAGCAAGCCGCCGACGCCCAGCACCAGCCAGGCCCGCAGCAGCACGACGTGAGCGGCGTCGCACGAGTCACCGCAGATGCTCGACATCATCAGGTAGATGAACCCCAGGGCCAGCACGACGATCAGGCCCAGGATCAGGAGCGCACCGCCGATCGCCGACAGCACGGTGTTGGTCGTGCTGGAGCGCTGTTCAGAGACGGGGACCACTAGGCGCTCGTCTTCAGCACGAGCTCCATCAGCTTCTTGGCGCCGTCGCACGGGTCGGCGGCCGCGGGGCCGGGCGACTCGACGAACCACGTGTAGATCCCGCGGCTGGGCGCCTTGGCGGTGACGCCGCAGATGTTGCGCCCGGACTTGGTCTGCTGGACCGCCGAGATGCCGTTGATCTTGATGTTCTCGGTCTCGTAGCCCATCTTCTTGGCGGTGCGCTGCTCGGCCGAAACGGTGCCCCACTCGAACCAGTTGAACGTGACGGTCGTGATCCGGGGACCCAGGACGGTCCAGCGGCAGATCGCGCCGTTGAACCCGGGCGACGGCACAGCGCCGCCGATGGCCTTGCCGATCTGCATGGGGTTGAGAATCTGGCACTCGAGGGTGAGCTTGTCGAACTTGTCGGTGTTGACCTGCCCCTTCTTCTTCACCTGACCCTCGGGGTGCGGAGTGCCGTCGGTGGTGCAGCCGGCGATCCCGACCGTCGCCGCCAGTGCGACGACGGCGGCCGCCCGTCGAAAGCGCTTCATGACTGCGACCTTTCAATCGACATGGTGGCCAACTGCCTGGTGGCACCGCAGATCTTCTCCGTCGGCGTCTGCGACTCGGCGTCGGCGCGCACCGACCATTCGAAGAAGTCGGCGCCGAAGGCCATGCCGATCTCGCAGATCGTCGAGTCCCACGCGATGAACCCGTTGTGGCCCTTGAGCTCGAGGTCCTGCGTGACGGCGCGGGAGAGCTGCTCGGTGGCGCGCTCACGGTCGATGGGCGAGCCGCGGTACCAGTTGAACGACGCGACGGCGCCGTTGCGCATGGCGTTGGCGGTCCACTCGCACGACGAGGTGTTGTTGACGGTGTTCTGCAGCGCGGGGAAGCCGGTGATCTGCATGACCTCTTCGGTGCTCACACCGCCGCACTCGCCGAAGAACGGTCCCTCACCGGCCGCGCCGGGCGCCTGCGGGAGCCCGTCCTTGCCGAACTTGGTGTTGCCGTCCTTGTCGCCACCACCACAGCCGGCGACGACCAGCACGACGGCCGCCAACAGCGCCAGCAGAGGTGCCGCGCGGAACCGCTCGAGGTCGCGGCGCTCGCGCTTGGTGGGTCGCCCGGCGCCACGGTCGCGGCGGGGCTGGCTGGCCAGGATTTCCTTCGACGGTGGGGGCGGGCTCTTGTCGATGTAGCAGGCCGTGGCGATGGGCGCGGACACGCGCTTGGAGACCTCACGGGCCACTTCGACGATCCGCTCACGACCGCCGATCCGCACGCGCACCTCGTCGCCGACGGTGATGACCTGCGCCGGCTTGGCGGTGGCCCCGTTGACGCGGACGTGTCCGGCGCGGCAGGCGGCGCCGGCGGCCGAGCGCGTCTTGGTGAGCCGGATCGACCAGATCCAGGAGTCAACTCGAGTGGCCATTCGCTCTCCGGTCCCAGGGGTGTGACGGTGTTGCATTCAGAGTAGCGACGATCCGATGCCGAGGTCGCCTCTGAATGACCGCGCCCGCCGAAGACCGATGGTCGACGACGGGCGCGATTGGCTGCAGAGACAGCTGTGGGTCAGATTTCGACGACGGGGGCGTCAGCGGCGTCGCGCTTGATCGCTTCGATGCCGTTCAGTGCGTACTCCTTGGTCTTGTACGCCTGGCTCTGGGCGGTGATCTCGCCGTTCGCCGCCTTCAGGTGGAAGTGAAACTTGCCGTCCTTAGCTTCAAACAACTCAAACTTCGCGGCCATGATGTCCCCTTCTGGACTGCCCGGCCTCACAGCCACTGCCGCGAGGAACAACCGGTCTTCAATCATTCAAACACCCAGTTGTCGATACTGTGTCCGTTTCGACGGAGTTCTGATCACGCGTGTTTTCGCCGACGACAAGCCAGCGCCCGCCGGGACTCGAAGTCACCGACGGGCGCTGGGGTTGAGGGGTTACTGAGCCGCAGGGCTAGGGGCCGAGCCGAACGACTGAGCAGGCGCGCTACCACTTGACGAGGGTGCGCCGGCACTCGAACCAGCCGTGCCCGCATCCGTACCAGCGCCGCCGGCGGAAGAACCGCTTTCAGCGCCGGTACCAGCACCTGCGCCAGCACCGCCAGGAATGACACCAGAATTCAGATTGGCGCCTGCGCCGGCTCCGGCATCACCCGCACCTGCGCCAGCACCGCCAGGAATCACGCCCGAATTCGGGGTAACACTCGAGCCGGCGCCATCTGCAGCGCCCGAGCCAGCACCGGCACCAGTACCGCCGGGGGTCACACCCGAACTCGGGGTGACGCCCGAACCCGCACCATCTGCAGCGCCCGAGCCAGCACCATCATTGGGCTGATTACCCGCCGTTCCACTGCCAACAGGAGACGGCGTCGACACAGGCTCCGGGGCCGGATCTGGAGCAACTTGAGTATTCCGACTGAGCAGGTTCGGACTGGACGATCCGCCCGCATCCGAAGTGCTCGTAGCCGCGGCATCTTGCATCGCCCGGTTGAAGGCCTGGTTCGTAGCAAGATTCGATGTCGGCAGCGCGAGATCGGGGACGTTGATGTCACCGATCAGCGGAAGATTGAAGCTAAGACCACTGATCGACGGCAGCAGCTGCGACGTATTGAGATCCCCGAGCTTCACATTGGGGAAAGCGATGTAGTTCGGTCGCTTGTCCTGAACTACCGGGTTACCCGGGTTGGGCGTCTTGGGGAAGATCGTCACTTCTTGACCCAGCCAACTCACCTTGATCGGCGAGACCAGGCCATACGCGCTAGTCAAAGAGAGAACGTTGGGAAGGCCGTAGGACCCCTCACGCTTGCCGGGGCTAAAGCTCAATCGGGCAATATCCGGCGTCAGCATGTTCTGGATTGCCCGCGAATCACCACTCAGGAGTTGCGACGCGAACTTAGTGACGGCGCCGCCCGGATCCGTGAGCACGTCGAAGACCCCCAGGGGGTTAACCAGTGCAAGGGCGAACTCGTCGGTGTTGGAATTCTGATCGGCCAGAACCAAGCCGACAACATTCATACACGCGCCCTCTGTCGACGAGGTGGCGACCGCCAGACCGCCAGCGCAGACGAGTTGTCCAGTGGGGACGCTGATCGTGTCCCCTCCGATGATTCCTCCGATGATGTCACCGATCACCGGTAGGTCAGTACCGGGAATCTTGACGTTGATATCTGTAGTGGCGAGCGCCAAGCCGACCACCGAAAGTGCACTTGCGCTCGCGTTTGGACCAGCCAACGCAGCAGCGACCGAAAGCGGCAATACAGCAATGGAGGTAGTGCTACCTAGCACTCCTGCTTGATTGAGCGGGCCGTAAAGGCTACCCAGCCCCACGTCGTCTAGCACCCCTTCGGGATCGAGCGCGATCCCGCCGAGAATCGAGGTTGATGCCGCGTGCGCTTGCACCGGAGGCGCAACAAGCGCACCACCCAGCGCGATCGTCGATGCAGCGGCAACCGCGGCTACCGCACCGCCCATCCGCATCTTCTTGCGGCGTGCCGCCCTGTTTTCGGTCCCCCGACCCCCGTCGTAACGCTCCGTTGCCTTCACGACGCCTCCTGATTTTGTTGGCTTGTGGACGACCGGCCATGGTGTCCAGCATGTACTGGCTCACAGCCGCTCTTTGCTAAGTAAAACACTTAACGCAGGTTAAGTGAACCACATCACACTATTCCCAGCAAATTGGCAGGAACTTGCCCTTGACCTGTGCAGACACGCCGTCTTTTCCTATCTGACAACAGCCGTTCCGGTGCATCAAGCGGACCGGAGTCCGACGAATCGGCTAGAAATCGCTGGTCACGACGCCGCAACGCGTACCGCGGTACGCCTCTGGCACCTCGTTCGTTACAGGCAGCAGGCGATCGCGATTGACGCCGGAACGTGTCACCCCCATCTGGCACGATCAATTCTGAGTCGCTTCACGCAAGGAACGGAGTGCGAACGGTGATCCCACAGGACCTCGTCCCATTCGAAGAGTTCGCCACGTCCGTCGCGGTACAGCTGGAGCCACGAGTTCATGGCAACCCGTTCCATCCCGCATCATCCGCAGAGGATCGATCCCGCATGTCCGCCCACGTCACGGCCCACCTCGACGAGCGGCACTACCGACGCCTGGTTCCCGTCGGCTGCACGATTGACGAGGCGCTCGATGAGGTCTATTCGGACCGCGCCGAGGCGTACGCGTCCCAGCACATCTGTCTTGAATCAGATTTCGACGCCGAGTTGGCCCAGTGCCGGCGCGGTGTGGCGATCGTCGCCCAATCCTGCCGAACGGGCTTACGCATCATGCTGACAGCCCCCTCGCAGGAGTACAGCCGGTCGCCCGCGCACATGCAAGCCAAGTCGACGGAAGTTACCGAGATCGGCGCCGCCTGCCCGGAACGCGGCCAATTCTTCAGCCAGCACCCGGTCTGGCGCTACCACTCCCTAGGCATCGGTACCCGCCTCTACCTTCGGGCAATGGCCCGCCTCGAGGAGATCACCGGAACTGACATGCGATGTAAGTGCAGCGCGATGACTAGCTATTCGAAGGCACTGCGCTGGAAGCTCCACTGCGAAGACCCATACACGTGGGAGTCCAGGACGTGCCCGGCTTGTGCGGACCTAGTCTGGGAGGAAGCCGGTCGGGACGACTTTAAGCACATCACGCACGATCGTTCCTCGGTCACTAGCTTCGTCTAACCGCAGCACCCTTCACTACGCGCTGGCAAACTCGACAGACTGCGCATCACGGGCGCGGCTCGGGTGGCCACCGACGACGGCAGAGATTCGCACACCAACGGGACCCCTGGTCTCAGATCGGCTCACATCCGGCCCCAACCAGGACACCTCCCAGGAGCATCCCAGGATCGACCGGTAACCTTGATCCCCGCGACTGTCTAACGAAAGGACTTGGCGTGCGGGGATTCCGCCTGACCGGACTGCTGCTTGCTTCGACGGCGGCGGCTGCCCTCTGCGCGGGCACTGCCCACGCCGCGCCGGCGTCCCGGATCATCAGCAGCTACGACGACTCGAAGCAGGAAACGACGCTCGTCGTCTACTCGGCCGCGATGCGCCAGTCCTTCCCGATCACCGTCCTCAAGCCGCGCAACGCGGGCAAGCCGCGCCCGGTGCTCTACCTGCTCAACGGCGCCGGTGGCGGCGAGGACTCGGCGACGTGGGCCGCCCGCACCACCTACACCAAGTTCTTCAAGAACAAGAACGTCTACGTGGTCACCCCCGTCGGCGGTGCGTTCAGCTACTACACCGACTGGGTCCATCGCGATCCCGCGCTCGGCAAGCCGATGTGGCAGACCTTCCTCACCCGTGAGCTGCCCCCGCTGATCGACGCGAAGTTCAACACGTCCAAGCGCAATGCGATCGCCGGCATCTCGATGGCCGGCACGTCGGTGCTGAACCTGGCCATCGCCAAGCCCAAGCTGTACCGCTCGGTCGCCGCCTTCTCCGGCTGCGCGCGCACCAGCGACCCGCTCGGCCAGCAGTACATCAAGATGGTCATCGACCGCGGCCAGGGCAACATTGCCAACATGTGGGGCCCACTCAACGGCCCCGGCTGGCGCAAGAACGACCCGTACATCCAGGCGCCCCGCCTGCGCGGCACCAAGATCTACATGACCACCGGCACCGGCGCCCCCGGCTCGCACGAGAACCTCGGCGACAAGGGCATCCAGGGTGACCCGCTGGTCCTGGCCAACCAGGCCGTCGTCGGCGGCGTCATCGAGGCGGCCGTCAACGAGTGCACCCAGCAGATGGCCGGACGACTCCGCTCGCTGGGCATTCCGTTCCGCCTCACCACCCGCCCCGGTGGCACCCACTCGTGGGGCTACTGGGAGGACGACCTCCACAACACCTGGCCTTCGCTGGCCCACGATCTGGGGACGCGGTAGTTCCTCCCGAGGTTGGGGAGTCCACTCGGCGCAATTTGGAAGTCCACTCGGCGGTGAGTGTGCGACGATAGAAACGAGAACATGTTCTAGTTTCTGGAGTCGCTGTGCCCAACAGTCATGAGGTCCTCGGGACCACCGTCGAAATGCCCGTGGTCATCCGCAACGCCCGCTGCTTCGTCGCGGGATTTAGCGCGTCGGCCGATGCCGTCCGCAAGGCCATCGCCCCGACCGGCCTGCAGCCCATGATCCTCAACCCGCGCAGCCTGGACCCGCGGCGCTTCCTGCAGCCTCGCACGATGGCCATGCTCGTCTTCGTCCAGTACATCGACGGCGACCTCGGCCCGTACCACGAGTTCGGCGTCTGCTTCCTGGTCAACGACCCCGACCAGCCGCAGGCCACCCCGCTCCAATCGATCCGCTCGCTGGCCAAGAGCGACGCCCGCGCCCTCATCCACCACCTGCCCGTCGACGGCGACTTCACCCTTGCCGCCGGCCGCGGCATCTGGGGTTTCCCGAAGACGATCGCCGAGTTCGACGTCGACCACGACTCGTCGCGCAAGCACGGCGCGGTCCGCCAGGACGGCCACGAGATCGTCGACCTCACCCTCGCCCCCGGCATCCCCGTCCCCGACCAGGGCGGCGAGGCCACCCTGCAGGCGTACTCCTACCTCGACGGCGTCACCCGCCGCACGCCGTGGCGCCTCACCGAGACCAGCGGCGTGCGCACCCGCATCGGCGGGGCCAAGCTCACCCTCGGCAGTCATCCCATCGCCGACGAGCTGCGCACCCTCGACCTGTCCAAGCACGCACTCATGACCTCGTCGGTCGGCAAGCTGCAGATGGAATTCCAGGACGCGACGGTGCTCTCACCGTCGAAGGTCTAAGAACTCCACCTGGGCGACCTTCAGGGCCTTGTCGGCGACCACCCGATACGCAGCCGCCCGACCGTCGACGGCGAAGACCCGGGTCTGGTTGTCCCACGAGAACTCGGCGCGCTGGCTGTCGAGTACCGACCACTCGCCATCGGCCCCACGACCCTCCAGCGTCCACGAGTGGACGCCCGGTTCGACGACCGTCAGCGTGTAGTGGTCCACGACCGTCGGCCCGCCGAAGTCCCATCCGACGTGCCCGCCCTTGCCCAGCACCGTCGGATCGGTCGCCGACGAGTCGTCGAAGGCGTTCGCGGCATCAGCACCGCCAAGTGCTCCACCGCCGCCCGGTGAGGTGAGGTCGACCGGCGGCTTCGGCGCCACGCCGACCGGGGTGAGCGACGGCGGCACCGACCCCGCGGCCCAGTCCGACGGCTCGGGACCGAGCGTGAAGCGGATGACCGCGCCCTTGCGGATCCGGCCGCGGTCGACGGTGATGTACTCCCACGGCTCGCCGTCGATCGTCACCGCCTGCACGTAGCGGTTCACCGGCGACGCTCCGTCGGCGATGATCTCCAGCCGCTTGCCGTTCTCCATCGTCCAACCCATCCGCGGGAAGGTCGGCGCGCACAACACGAACTGTCCGCTGCCGATGGTCACCGGGTACAGGCCCGACGCGGCGAGCAGGAACCACGCCGACATCTCACCGTTGTCCTCATCGCCCGGATATCCCTGCCCCAGGTCGGAGCCGACGAACAGCCGCTGCACCGCGTCGCGCACGATCGCCTGCGTCTTGGCGTGCGCGCGGCTCCCCGGACGCGACGCGAAGGCGTACATGAACGGGATGTGGTGCGCCGGCTGGTTGGACAGCGCCAGCATCCCCATCCGGGTGTCGCGGGCCTCGCGCATCTCGTGGATGACCACCGGATAGCCGCCCATGAACTCGGCCCGACCGGTCTCCGGCAGCGCCATGAACTCGTCGAGCTTCTCCTCGAGCTGCGCGCGCCCGCCGTACAGCTCGGCCAGCCCCTGGCCGTCCTGCGGCGCGGTGAAGCGAGTGCCCCACGCATTGGTCTCGGTGTAGTCGGTACCCCAATTGCGCGGGTCGAACGGCCCCGGCCGCCACTGCCCCAGTCTCGAATCCGGCCCGCTCGCTGCCGCTCCCGGCGCCGGAGCAGGTTCGCGGCCGCGGAAGAAGCCGGTCTGCGGGTCGAACATCAGCGCATACCGCGCGGCTCGCGCGGCGAACCACGTCGCGTTGGCGCGGAACTCGGCGGCCCGCTTGTGCTTCGGCTTGGTCGCCGCGAGGTGGGCGGAGAAGGCGGCGATCGCGGCGTCGTTGATCGCCGCGTCGATCGTCCACGACATCCCCTCGTGCGCCTGCGTGTCCGCATACCCGGTGAACATCGAGCGCTCCATGCCCTTGCGCCCGACGAAGCGGCTCGGCGACGGCACGGTCGCATTGCGCAGACAGGAGTCGTAGGCGTCCAGCACGCCGAACCCGCCGCCGACGTCGGCGACCGCCGCGTCGGAGAACACCGCGTCGCTGCTCGTGCCCGTCATGATGTCCGCCGGCGCCGGTGCCGACCACCGGCTCACCCACCCGCCGTCGCGGTAGTGCTGGACGAAGCCGTCGAGCAGCTTGCCGGTGAGCTTCGGCGCGATCAGCGTCCGCAGCGGCCAACTCGCCCGGTAGGAGTCCCAGAAGCCGTCGGTGACGGTCAGCGTCCCGTCGACGATGCGCCGCCCGGTGTGGGTCGGGGTGTCGTGCACATCCGGCGGATAGGCGAACGGCGACGCGTACTTCCAGCCGTCGGGCGTCTTCTCCGACGCCGTGTTCGGGTACAGGTGGACGCGGTACAGGCTCGAGTACAGGGAGGTCAGCTCCTCCCGCGACGCCCCGTCGACGTCGAGCCGGCCGAGCATCGCGGACCACTGCATGCGCGTGCGGGTCACGATGGCATCGAACTTTGCGCGACGGTCCTGCGCGAGATTGAGCCGCGCCTGCTCGAGGCTGATGTGGGAGACGCCGATACCGACGGTGACCGAGCGGTTCTTCTCGGTCAGCCCGACCGTCAGCGCCCCCAGCACCGCTTCCCGCTCATGCCCGGGGAAGCGGCGGGCGGACAGCACCCGGCCGTCGACCTCCACGTGGACATAGGTCCGCGGCACATGCGTGAGCCCGCCCGGGCCGTCGACGTAACCGGTGGCGACGTAGGGCTCACCGGCGACGGGATCGGGCAGGTCGAGGTGGCCGTCGGCGTCGAGCTGGTCGAACACCAGCGAGCCCGTGTCCCCGCCGTAGGTCGCGCGCAACCAGATCGAATGCGACCCGGCCGTCAGCTCGGCGCGGATCGGCTGGTGCACCCCGTCGTCGAGGGTGACCGCGTACAGGTGCGGCCGGTCGACCTCGTCGTCGTGGGAGAACGGCAGCGCACGGTCGTCGCGGTCGGGCTTGGGGTGCGCGAGCGGGTGCGGGAACACCTGGAAGCTGCCCCGGTCCCCCATCCACGGCGACGGGATGTGCGACGTCGCGAACGCCTGCAGGTACGGGCGCACGGACGCGTCGTCGGTGGAGTGGTCCTGCGGCGGATTGGAGTCGACGCGACTCGCCTCGTGGTACGAGTACGGCCAGCCGCGGTTGCCGCCGTCGGTCATCGGCAGCCCGAAGACGAAGCCGTGCGGAACCGCGACCAGCGGCGCGCAGCCACCGCGGGAGAAGCGGTCCGACGAGAAGGTGCCGCGCGTGGTCCGCACGAGGTCGACGGGATCGGCGTCGCCGGTCGGCTCGGCGACGATGTCGATGCGGTCGACGTACCCGACCTGGGTCCGCTCCCCCTTGCCGTTGATCCACTCGGGCACGACGCCGACGAGCTCGATCCGCTCGATCGTCTTGCCCGCAACGCCGCTCAGCGAGACCGTGCGCGAGGACCACTGGTCGACGCCGCACATCTTCGCGGCGTACTGCGCGCGCGGATCGAGCCGCACACCGTATTGGTCGACGACGGCCTTGCCGGACAGTCGGGAACCGTCGTCGAACACGACATCGAGGGCGACCGCGGTCGCGGCATAGCCGTCGCGGACATCGGGCTCGGCGTCGTCGAAGACGGCGAAGACCGCGAAGCGCAGTGCGGAGCCGGCGGGGACGGTGGTGCCCTCGAGGCCCGTCTCGGTGATCGTCGAGCGCCACTGCTGCCCGGGGACACCGGTGACCCGGTAACCCCACGGATGGGCAGAGGTCAGCCCGACGCCGGGCTTGGAATTGACCGTATAAGAGGGACCGTCGCCGCGAACAATCGCGGCAGGGTGATTATCGGGGTGCGTCGACTTCGCCACGCCCCCAGTGTGTCAGCTGTTTCAGCCGACGGCGCGCAGGCGCGGGGCCGGCGCGATGTCGCGCTGCAGCCAGTCGATGATCTCGACGACGTTGGTGCCGGTCGACACGGTCGGCATGGTCGCCATGATCGCGGCGGGCAGCGCAGCGGAGTCGCTGAGGCCGTGACGGTGCAGGACTTCCTGGTAGTCGTGCACAGCCTTGTCCAGGTCGCCGTAGGAAACAGCGCTCTCACCGAAGCGAGCAGCAGTCAGTCGCGGGGTGGCGGCAGCGCGGTCGCTGACGTGATCCATAACCTGGGTCATCATTCCGATTCCTCACAGTCTCGGGGTCCGCTCCGCCCTATCGGGCTTTGCGAAATGCTCAAGGAAATTCCCAGAACACTCACAGTTTGCCACACGAGGTGGCGGGAGCGCCACATTTTGGTGACGAAATCGGAAAACCGCCCAGGCTAACGCACTCTGTACAGAATCCAGTCAATCGAATGACGCGGGCGTGTCGACTATTTCTTCGACGCCTTCTTGGCGGCCGGCTTCTTCTTCGGCTTCGCCTCGCCGTCGGCCTCCATGGCCTCGATCAGGCTCTTGGGGCGCAGATCGGTCCAATTCTCTTCCACGTAGGCCAGGCACGCCTCGCGGCCGTCCTCACCGAAAACCTTGGTCCAACCAGCGGGAATGTCGGCGAACGTCGGCCACAGCGAGTGCTGGTTCTCATCGTTCACCAGAACGAAGAACCGGCCATCCTCATCGTCGAAGGGGTTGGTCATCCGTTGAGTCTCCTTGCCTGAATCCCTAGGCCGTACAGCTTGTGCCCGCGTCTAGTATGCCTGGCCGACTTAGCCACCGCTAACCCGGCCGGGCCCGGTGAGCTTGAGGAACACGTCGTCGAGGGAGGGACTGCGCATGCTGATGTCGGCCAGGTCGATACCGGCCTCGGTGGTTCGCCGCACGACCTCCACCAGGACGTCGGCCCCCGAGGAGGCCGGAACCGACACCGACGTCTCGCCCACGCCCGAGCCGTCCCCGGGCAGCAGGTCGGCGACGGCCGTCATCAGGCGGTCCAACTCGTCGATGCGGGCGGGGGTCACCTCGCAGACCGTGCCGCCGGTCGTCGCCTTGAGCTGCTCGGCGGTGCCCGATGCGATGACCTTGCCGTGGTCGATGACGACGATGTAGTCCGAGAGCAGGTCCGCCTCCTCCAAGTACTGCGTCGTCAGCAGGACCGTCACACCCTGGTCCTTGAGCTTCTCCACCAACGACCACACCTCTTGACGGCTGCGCGGGTCGAGGCCGGTGGTCGGCTCGTCGAGGAAGAAGACGCGCGGCTCGACGACCAGCCCGGCGGCGATGTCGATGCGCCGGCGCATGCCGCCGGAGTACTTGGACACCTGGCGGTCGGCGGCGTCGAGGAGGTCGAACTCGGCCAGCAGCTCGTCGGCGCGCGCCTGCGCTTCGGTCTTCGAGAGTCCGTGCAACCGGCCGAACAGGACCAGGTTGCCCCGCCCGCTGAGCTCCTCGTCGAGCGCGGCGAACTGGCCGGTGAGCGCGATGCTCGCACGCACCTTGGCGGCGTCCTTCACGACGTCGAAGCCGGCGACGCGGGCGGTGCCGCCGTCGGGGCGCAGAAGGGTCGTGAGCATGTTGACGGTCGTGGTCTTGCCGGCGCCGTTGGGGCCCAGCACGGCCAGCACGGTGCCCGCCTCGGCGATCAGCGACACGTCGTCGACGGCGACCGTGTCGCCGAAGACCTTGCGCAGGCCGATGACCTCGATGGCCGGCGCCTCGAGCGCCATGCGCGAGCGCGCCTCGCGGGAGGCGGTGCTGCGCTTGGGGGCGATCTCGGGGTCGACGGGCGGTGTGGGTTCGGGCGCCGATTCGACGATGGCGACCGGCTCGGTGCCGTAGTACTCGTCGAAGGCCTCCGGCACGGCGACGATGTTGGGCTCCCCATCGACGACCTTGCGCTTCTTCACCCGCGCCGACCGCTTCTTCACCGCGGGGCCGGTGGGGGTGACGGCCGGGCTCTTGGGCTTGACCGCCGGCCCCGACGGGGAGACGTTCTTCGGCGACTCCGACTTCGGCATGCGCTTCCCTTTGTCCTTTGTCATCTATCGACCCACGGCGGCGCGGCGGTAGCCCCGCACCGCAGGATAGGCGAACACGACGATCGCCCCGACGGTCCACGCCGCGACGGTGAGGATGTCGGCGGCGACCGGTCCGCCGCTGGCGAGGTGGTTCATGGCGTTGATCGCCGGGGTCATCGGCTGGTGCGCGACCAGCGGCTGCAGCACCTTGGGGAACTGGTCGACGGGGCTGAACCCGGAGTTGAAGAAC
The DNA here is from genome assembly GCF_047606305.1 of Gordonia sp. (in: high G+C Gram-positive bacteria). GTDB lineage: Bacteria > Actinomycetota > Actinomycetes > Mycobacteriales > Mycobacteriaceae > Gordonia. The sequence continues at coordinate 90,634 of NZ_JASGER010000062.1, forward strand.
ATCAGCAGCGTGGAGATCAGCGAGATGATCGAGACGATCGGCGACGTCGGCTTGCCGTTGATCGCGAGGGTGAGGGTCAGCAGCGAGAAGGTGATGCCGAACATCAGCGCCACCCCGATCATCCCCAGCACCGGCAGCACGCCCTGGGTGAACCGGAACCCGACGAGCGTCCCGACCACCAGGAGCAGCAGCGTCACGATGACGATGCGGACCACCTCGGTCAGCAGGCGCGACGTCAGCTCGGCGGCCCGGTTGATCGGCATCACGTGCAGGCGGGCGAGCAGTCCGGTGCGCCGCTCGCTGTTGAGGCGCACGGCACTGGCGACCGAGCCGAACATCGCGCTCACCAGGATGACCAGCGGCACGGTCCCGTAGATGCTGTCCTTGCCGGTCGCCTGGCCGATGACGTCGCCGAAGACGACCTTGAACAGCAGCATCGTCAGGACCGGCACGGCGATGATTTGGATGAGCGTCGAATAGTCGCCGGCGAGCACCTTGAGCTGGCGGCCCGCCAACAGCAGGCTGTGCCGCGCCCACGCGCCGATCGACCGTTCACCGGCCACCACCGGGGCGCTCACGAGCGGACCTTCTTCGTCCCGACCACGACGAGCACCAGACCGGCGAGCAGCAGTGCCGCACACCACCAGGTCGCGGGAGCCAGCACCGACCAGCTCGCCGACCCTGAGTTGAGGGCGCGCATCGCGTCGGCGAAGGCGGAGATCGGCTGGTTCCGCACGAATCCGCGCGTCCAGTCCGGGAAGCGATCGGCGGGCATGAACCCGGTCGAGAGCATGCCCAGGATCAGCACCGGCAACGTGAGCACCTGACTGGTGGCCTCGGGACTGCCGGCGAGCAGGCCGATGCCGTCGGCCAGCAGGACCAGGGCCACGCCCACGGCGAAGGCGAGGGCGAACAGCGCCACCGTCCCCGACACCCCGCCGTCGGGGCGCCAGCCGATGATCAGGCAGACCGCCGCGGCGCACGCCAGCGATGCGACGAGCAGGACGGCGTTGGCCGCCAGACGCGCGGCGCCGGGGGTCAGCAGCGGCATCGGCAGGCTGCGGAAACGGGTGTTGATGCCGTGGACGCGGTCGAAGGCCACGCGCACGGCCGCGGCACTGGCGACGAAGGCCGCCGACTGCAGCGCGACGACCGGCATCAGGAAGGACGCGTAGTCCATGCCCGGCGTCTTGTTCATCAGCGACCGCAGCGGCAGGTAGAAGCAGACGGCCAGCACGACCGGGGAGGCGAGGGCGAAGATGAATTCGCCGCTGCGCAGGATCGAGGCCAATCCGCGCGTCGTCAGCGCCCACCACTGCCTCATGGACGACAACTCTATTGCTTGACGCGGTCGGCGATGACACGGCCTTGCACGACGCGCATGATCTCGTTGGTGCCCTCGAGGATTCGATTCACCCGAAGGTCGCGCAGGATCTTCTCCACCTTGTACTCGGTGAGGTAGCCGTAGCCGCCGTGCAGCTGCAGCGCCTGGTCGGCGACGGTGAAGCAGGTGTCGGTGACGTAGCGCTTGGCCATCGCGCACAGCTCGACCTTGTCGGGGGCGTCGGCGTCGAGCGCCTGCGCGGCGTCCCAGAGCATCAGCCGCGCGGTGTGCAGGCCGGTCGCCATGTCGGCGAGCGTGAAGCGCACGGTCGGCTCGTCGATCAGCTTCTTGCCGAAGGCCTCGCGCTGGCCGACGTACGCCGACGCCAGGTCGAAGGCCGCCTGCGCCCCGCCCAGCGAGCAGGCGGCGATGTTGATCCGACCACCGTTGAGACCGGTCATCGCGATGGAGAAGCCCTTGCCCTCCACCGCACCCAACAGCGCGTCGTCGCCGACCTCGACGTCGTCGAAGATCACCTGCGCGGTCGGCTGGGCGTGCCAGCCCATCTTGGCCTCCGGCGGCCCGAACGACAGGCCCGGCGTCCCCTTCTCGACGAGGAAGGTCGAGATGCCCTTCGGGCCGTCGACGCCGGTGCGCGCCATCACGACGTAGAGGTCGGAGGCGCCGGCGCCGGAGATGAACTGCTTCACCCCGTTCAGGACGTAGCCGCCGTCGGTCTTGGTGGCGCGGGTGGTGAGCGATGCGGCGTCGGACCCGGCGCCCGGCTCGGTGAGGCAGTAGCTGGCGACGGTGTCCATGCCGGCGAGCTTGGGCATCCAGTGGGCGCGCTGGGCCTCGGTGCCGTAGGTGTCGACCATCCAGGTGCACATGTTGTGGATCGAGAGGTAGGCGGCGATGACCGGGTCGCCGAGGGCCAACTGCTCGAAGATCCGCACGCCGTCGAGGCGCCGCAGACCCGACCCACCGTGTTCTTCGTCGCAATAGATGGCACCCATGCCCAGGCCCGCGGCCTCCCGCAGCACGTCGACCGGGAAGTGCTTCGTCGCGTCCCAGTCCAGCGCGTTTGGCGCCAACCGCTTCTGCGCGAAGGCCTTGGCCGTATCGACGATGACCTGTTCCTCAGGGTCCATAGTCCTCACAAGCCGAGACTAATGTCTCGGACCTGCGATTTCCGATTCCCCCTGCTCACACCGTAGAATTTCAGCCCATGTCCACTGTCATCTTGTACGGCACAGAGACCGGCACCGGCGAGCTCGTCTCCGATTCGATCGCCGATGTGCTCGCCGCCGATCACGATCCGTCGATCTACGACATGACTGACTTCGCGGTCGACGACCTCGACCCCAGCGACTTCGTCATCGTCGTCTGCTCCACCTACGGCGAGGGCGAGCTGCCCACCGGCGCACTGCCGTTCGCCGACGAGCTCGACGCCAACAAGCCCGACCTGTCCGGTCTGCGCTTCGCGGTGTTCGGCCTCGGCGACAAGGTGTACGGCGACACCTTCAACCGCGGCGGCGAGATCATGGCCGAGATGCTGACCAAGCTGGGCGCGACCCAGGTCGGCGAGCACGGCCGCCACGACCTCTCCTCGGACATCAAGCCGACCACCCAGGCCGCCGAATGGGCCGAGGGCATCGCCCCGCTCATCAACGCCTGACCCGTTCCCGCTGAGATCCGGCCCCTGCCGGGGCATCGACGTGATAATCACATCGATGCCTCGTGTGGGGGCCGTTTTCAGTCGTCGGCGGCCGCCGCCTGCCGCAGGATGGCGCGCTCGACCTGGTGGTCGTGCACGACGTCCGCGCGCTGAGCGGCCAGCTTCGCCAGCTCCAGCACCGCGCGGATCATCAGCGCGAGCACGAACCCGAGGAACAGGGCCGTGTGCACGCTGACCTTGACCTCCTCGCCCAGCACCAACAGGCCCAGCGCCATCGCGACCGCCGGCTCCATGACGTTCATCGCGGGGAAGGACGTCTGCAGGTCTCCTGCGCCGAAGCCGCGCTGCTGGGCGATGATCGCGCTGGGTGCGACGATCAGCAGCACGTAGAGCTGCGGGTGCGCGAACACCTCGTGCCAGGCGACCATCGCGTGCATGATCACGGCCTTCACCAGCAGGGCTGAGACGCCGAACAGCACGCCGGCGGCCAGGCCGTAGAACAGCGCGCGGTAGTGGTTGCTGCGCGACCGCTCCGCCAGCACCACCAGGACGACCACCCCGCCGATCACCGACGCCGTCGCGATGGCGAGCGTGGTCATGTCCGGCCGCCGATCGGACTGCTGCGGCTGCGCGATGAGCAGGAACGTCGCCACGCAGGCGACGAGCACCAGACCCCACAGCCATTCGTTGAGATGCGGGTGACGGTCGTCGGCCCAGGCCTCCATCGGCAGCGCGAACAGGATCGCCAGCACGATCAGCGGCTGGACCAGCAGGATCGGGCCGAGACCGAGCGCGGTGGCCTGCGCGGCGAACCCCAGCAGGGCGATGACCGCGCCGATCCACCAGCGGTTGTTGATCGCCCCCGAGTCGGCCGATTCGCGTTGGCGGATGACGGTGCCCAGCGCGATGAGAAACGCTGCGAGGACGGCCAACAGCGCCGGAAGCCAGGTGTGCACGGGTCCGATTATCGCCGACGACCCCGCTGTGCGCCGGTCAAGCCGCCCGTACTAGTTGTCGAGTCGCAGCGGCGGGGCCGTGGGTGCCGGGGTGCCGGCCGGCGTCAGGGACGCGCGCGCGGTGACCGACGGGTGGCGCGGGATCCACTGGTCGTAGGCGACGCCCACGTAGCCGTTGCCCTTGCGCCAGAAGTTGAACCGGGTGCCGTCCTCGGGGGCGTAGCTGCCGCCGCGCTTGGTCGGCGTGATGTCGTACCAGGTCCAATCGCGCATCCGGGCGATGCGGTTGCCGCGCACGTACACCGGGTACTGCGTGATGATCGAGCCGTTGTCGTAGAACGACGTGAAGGTGTAGCGGCCCGGTGCGATGCGGGCCTGTGCCGGCGTCGTCGTGGTCGCCAGCGCGGCGGCGGCGATCCCCACCGCTGCGACGGCCGCCCCGATGGTGCGCGTGCGTTGCATGTTGTCCGTCCCCTCGTTGTGCCTGAGGCTACCCGATCTCGGGTCAGTAGGGCTCGAGGTCCCAGCCCGGGATCAGCCGCACCTTGTTGGCCGGATACCAGAACGGCTTCTGCGTGCCGTTGTACCCGGGGCCCGCGCGCCAGAAGGTCGTGCGCACGCCGACGTTGTCGTACCAGGCGCCGTTGCGGGTCGGGTGCAGCACGTGCGAGACACCGCGCTTGATGAAGATGCGGTTGCCGATGATCTTGATCTCCTGGTTGAGCACCCGCTGCCCGTGCACGTCCCACACGACGTAGGTGTAGCGGCCGGGTTCGATCTTCGCCTCCGCCGGCGTGGCGGTGGCGATGGCGGCGCCGGCGGCGATGGTCGACGCGGCCATTGCGCTCGCGCCGATCCGCTTGATGGTCTGCATGTGTGCCCCTTCGTCTTTGCGCGAGACGCTACCCGTATCGCGCGGGTGCCACCGGGCAGACCGTGATTCCCCCACTCGATTCGCCGCTGGTCACGGCGCGGCTACGCGGGTTTGTCGGGGGTCGGCGCTAGCGTTCTACCCATGGGATATTCCGACGAGTTGGAGCGCCTGGTGACGCTGAGCCGTCGCCAGATCGAGGTGGTCTGCGCCGACGAGACGCAGATCCCGGAGTACATCGAGATGTGCCGCGTGAAGTTCGACGAGCACCTGGTCGAGTTCGACGACGCCCACGATGACGACGACGTCGAGGCACAGTTCCACTGGCAGGAAGCGGTCGCCTGGCGCGCCACGGCCGCCGTGTTGACGGTGATGCTCGACCGCACTGTGCTCGCGCACCAGCGCAGCGCGTGAGCCGCACGCTCGTCCTCCTCCGCCACGGCAAGTCGGGCTACCCCGAGGGCATTCTCGACCACGAGCGTCCGCTCGCCCCGCGCGGCGACCGCCAGGCCGCGCTCGCCGGCCGGTGGATGCGCGAGGAGGGGCTGACCGTCGACGCCGTGCTCTGCTCGACCGCCCGTCGCACCCGCGAAACGCTCGCGCGCACCGGCGTCGACGCCCCGGCGCAGTTCTTCGACGACCTCTACGACGCCTCGCCGTCGACGATCCTGGAGACCATCCGCATGCACGCGCCCGAATCGGCGCACACACTGCTCGTCGTCGGACACGTGCCGGGCATGCCGGCCACGGCACTGGCCCTGGCCCCCGACGGCGACGTCCCCGACTTCCCCACCTCCGCGTACGCCGTGCTGACGGTCGGGGTGGCGTGGGAGCAGATCGGTCTCGCCGTCGACCCCGATGCGCATCTCGTCGGGGTGCGGGTTCCGCGTTAGGCGTCGGTCAGGTCGAGCCGCACGCCCATGAGGCGGATCGGCCGGTCGAGCTCGAAGTCGTCGAGCAGCGCGTGCACCACCGGCCCGATGTCGGCGAGGACGGTCGTGGGGTGGGCGAGCTTGCGCGATTTGGTGCGCGTGTAGAAGGTCGCGGTCCGCACCGTGACCGCGACGCGGAAGGCCTCGCGCCCCTCGTCGACGACCTGTCGCAGCACGTGGGCGGTCAGTTCGTCGAGCGCCGCGTGCAGCTCGCCGCGGTCGGTGAGGTCGGCGGGGAAGGTCCGCGAGTGCGAATGCGACTTGGCCGCCCACGGTTCCTCGGTGATCGTCGCGTCTCCCCCGCCGCGGCACAGCACGTAGAGCCAATTGCCCTGGTGCGGGCCGAAGGTCGCGATCAGGTCGTCCTTGGGCGTGGCGACGAGCTGGTCGACCGTTTCGACGCCGAGGGTCGTGAGCTTGGCCGCCGTCTTCGGCCCGACGCTCCACAGCTCGCGCGTCGGCCGCCGGCCCATCATCGCGCCCCAGTTGTCGGCGCCGAGCGCGACGACGCGCGGACCGTCGTCGGGCGACTGTCGTTTGGCGAAGTTGGTGGCCGTCTTGGCGCGCTGCTTGTTGTCGCTGATGCCGATGGACGACGGCAGGCCGGTCCGCTCCCGGATCGTCGCGATCACCTCGCCGGCAAGGGCCCGTGCCTGCTCGTCGTCGAGGTCGTCGACGCCCAGATAGGCCTCGTCCCACCCCCACACCTCGACGGGGCCGAAGGTCCGCAGCGTGGCCATCACCTCCGCGGACGCATCGTCGTACGCCTCGGTGTCCAGGGGCAGGAACACCGCGTCGGGCATCTTGCGGTGCGCGGCCCGCAGCGGCATCCCGGCGCGCACCCCCTGCGCGCGGGCCTCGTACGACGCGCACGTCACGACCTTGCGCGGCTCGGTCGGATCGCCGTTGCCGCCGACGATGACCGGCACCCCGGCCAGCTCGGGGCTGCGCCGCCGCTCGACGGACACCTGGAACTGGTCCAGGTCGACGTGGAGGATGCGCCGCGTGCCCACGGCTTCAGCGTATCGCCGACGTGGGCCGACGGTCGTCGACTGCTCGAACGGACGGTCGTCGCGGCATTGCTACTATCCGCCGTGTGAAAACCCTGACTAAGTCTTTGGTGGTCGCGTCGTCGGCCGCCCTCGTCCTGTCCGTGGCGGCCTGCGGCGACAAGCAGCCCGCCGGCAAGTTCACCGACGACCAGGCGTGCACCGTCGCCGTCGGGAGCCTCTCGAAGTTCACGACCGCGATGCTGCCGTGGCTGTACCCGTCCACCTCGTCGGATTCGTCGACGCCGCCGGCGCCCGACTACTCCGCGATGTACGACGGCAACGACCTGCAGCAGAAGCTGAAGTCGCAGGCCGCCGAGGTGAGCTCGGACGCCACCGCGTTTACCGCGGCGCTCAAGGCGAAGGACGAGGCCAAGCTGCGCTCGTTGCAGTCGGACGCCAAGACCAAGGCCGACGACATGATCGGCTCCTGCGAGGCGGCCGGCTGGAAGAAGAGCGACACCATCGTCGAGCTGCGCAAGATCCTGGACAAGACGCCGGACAACGCACTGCCCGCCGCCCCGTCGACATCGGCGGTACCGACCTCCAGCGCCGCGCCGAAGCCGGTCGCCCTCACCCCGGCCGGTGCGACCGTCAAGGTCGGCGAAGCGGTGACCTTCAACTACCCGGCGCCGCGCAACGGCTACTCGACGCCGATCACCTTCACCGTCACCAAGATCGACAAGGCGCGCCCCGGCGAGATCAAGGTGCAGGGCCGCGACGCCGAGATCAAGCAGTTCTTCTACATCCGCGCCAAGGCCGTCCAGACGCGCGAGGAGAACGGCATGGACGCCGTGCCGATCTACGACGTCAGCCCGCACTTCACGGTGACCATGTCCGACGGTGCCAAGAACGGCCAGATGTCGGGCGACCGCGACTTCGGCCCGTGCCACGAGAAGACCGACCGGACCGAGGGCGAATTCTGCGTCGTCTGGGGATCGATGAGCGAGAGCGGCACCATCTCGTCGGTCGCGCTGACCGGCGTCCAGGTCGGCGCGAAGGACGGCGCTCCCCTGTACACCTGGAAGAACGACTAACCAGCCTCCCGCAGCGCAAACCCAACAGTTCGGGACAAACCCAGCACCCAATCGGTGTGGGGTTTGTCCCGAACTGTTGGGTTTGCATGGGGTTGCGGAGGCGGCGCTGGAGTAGCCGGAACCGAATGGTCCCCGTCGACGTCTAACTCAGCATGGCGGCAATCGACTTCGGCGACGACGGGTATCTGCGCGCACAGGATGCTGCGGCCCGCGGATTGACCACGCGTGAACTCAACCGAGCAGTCGAGAATGGCACCCTCGTGCGGATCTGTCGCGGAGTGTTCGCTCCGCCCGCCGACCGTGTGCCACTCGCCGCGCATCGACTCGCGGTGCTGGGTATGGATGCGGCACCCGGCACCGTGGTCAGCCACTCGTCCGCCGCGGCCCTACACCGGATGCCAATGCTGAGGCCGGACCTGTCGAAGCTGCACCTGACGTCCTCGACGACGGACCGCGGCTATCAGCGGTCACATCGGCACGTGCATCCTGGGAACCTCGCCGAGCACGACGTCGTGATCGTCGACGGCCTCCGGGTTACCTCCCTGGAACGCACGGCGTTCGACGTCGCGCGCACGTCCCCGCACGGGTTTGCCGGTGCGCTGGCCGCATTCGACTCGGCGCTTCGGCTCGGTGCGAATCGGCGATCGATGGCGCGCTACGGACGCGAACCGCGCACCGGGGTCGGCACCGCTCGGGAGGCGCTCAAAATCGCCAACGGCCTGTCCGACAACCCAGGCGAATCGTGGGGACGCGCCCTGATGTACCTCGACGGCCTGCCGATGCCGCGCATACAAACCGAAGTCTTCGACGAGTACGGCGTATTCGTCGCCCGGCCCGACTATGACTGGGTCGACGAGGCCGGAAACATCGTCGTCGTGGGAGAGTTCGACGGGCTCGGCAAATACCTGAAGTACCTGCGGCCAGGCGAGGATGTCGACGACGCGCTGCGCCGTGAGAAGGAACGGGAGAGCCGCCTGCAGGATCTCGGGATCATCGTGGTCCGGTGGACCTGGTCGGACCTGTACACACCAAATCGGATCACCAGGCGGATCCGGATCCAGCTCGAGCGGACCGGCCTCCTCTAGCCGCAAACCCTGCAAGACGGGACAAACCCCACACCATTTGGGTGCGGGGTTTGTCCCGATCTGTTGGGTTTGCGCTCAGGCGGCGCGGCTCAGCGCTGGTAGTCGCCGTAGCCGTAGTCGTCGAGCGGAACCGCAGCGCCGGCGGGGGCACCGAAGGTGCCGTCCGGGCTGTAGTAGGTGTCGTCGTAGTTCGGCACCGCGTACGCCGCGGCCCGAGCCTCCTCGGTCGGCTCCACCTGGATGTTGCGGTAGCGGTTGATACCGGTACCGGCCGGGATGAGCTTACCGATGATGACGTTCTCCTTGAGACCGATGAGCTTGTCGCTGCGGCTGTTGATGGCCGCATCGGTGAGCACTCGGGTGGTCTCCTGGAAGGACGCCGCCGACAGCCACGAGTCGGTGGCCAGCGATGCCTTGGTGATACCCATGAGCACCGGGCGACCCGACGCGGGCTCGCCGCCCTCGCCGACGACCCGACGGTTCTCCGACTCGAACTCGACGCGCTCGACCAGCGAACCGGGCAGGAACTCCGTCGCACCCGACTCGATGATCTGCACGCGGCGCAGCATCTGGCGGACGATCGTCTCGATGTGCTTGTCGTGGATCGACACACCCTGGCTCCGGTACACCTCCTGAACCTCGTTCACGAGGTGGACCTGCACCTGGCGCGGGCCCATGACGCGCAGGACCTCGTGCGGGTCCGCCGCGCCCTCCATGAGCTGCTGGCCGAGTTCGACGTGGTCACCGTCGGCGAGCAGGCGCTCGGAGCCATCGTCGTGCTTGAACACGCGCAGGCGCTGGCGCTTGGAGATCTTCTCCACGGGCACCTCTTCGGAGCCGTCGTCGGGGATGATCGTCAGCTTGTAGAAGCGATCGTCGTCCTCGAGCCGGATCCGGCCGGAGACCTCGGCGATCGGGGCCTTGCCCTTGGGGACGCGGGCCTCGAACAGCTCCTGCACGCGCGGCAGACCACCGGTGATGTCGTCGCCGACGCCACCCTGGTGGAAGGTGCGCATGGTCAGCTGCGTGCCGGGCTCACCGATCGACTGTGCGGCGATGATGCCGACGGCCTCGCCGATGTCGACGAGCTTGCCCGTCGCCATGGAGCGGCCATAGCACTGCGCACACACGCCGGTGCCGGTGTCACAGGTCAGGACCGAGCGGACCTTCACCGTGTCGATGCCGGCCGCGAGGAGGGCCTCGATGGCCGGGTCGCCCAGGTCGTGGCCGCGCTCGACAATGACCTTGCCCTTCTCGTCGACCGCGTCGGCGGCCAGCGTGCGGGCGTAGGCGCTCGTCTCGACGTGCGCGTCACGGATGATCGACCCGTCGGCCTGCTTCTCGCCGAGCGTGACGTTGATGCCACGGTCGGTGCCACAGTCCGTCTCGCGCACGATGACGTCCTGGCTGACGTCGACCAGACGACGGGTCAGGTAACCCGAGTCGGCCGTGCGCAGCGCGGTGTCGGCCAGACCCTTGCGGGCGCCGTGCGTGTTGATGAAGTACTCCGCCACGGTCAGGCCCTCGCGGAACGAGGACTTGATCGGCCGCGGGATGAACTCGCCCTTCGGGTTGGTCACCAGACCCTTCATGCCCGAGAGGTTTCGGACCTGCGTGAGGTTACCGGTGGCACCCGAACGCGGGATCATCACGATCGGGTTGTCCTCGGGGTAGTGCTCCTCCATGGCCTGGCCGACTTCCTCGGTGGCCTGCTTCCAGATCTCGACCAGCGAGTCGCGACGCTCGTCCGGGGTGAGCGCACCGCGCTGGAACTTGCGCTCCAGCTTGTCCGCACGGTCCTCGTACTTGTCGAGGATCTCGGTCTTGTTCGGCGGCACGAGCACGTCGGACATGGCGACGGTGACGCCCGAGCGGGTCGCCCAGTAGAAGCCGACGTCCTTGAGCTTGTCGACAGTCTGCGCGACGACGATCATCGGGTAGCGCTCGGCCAGATCGTTGATGATCACGGCCTGGCGCTTCTTCGGCATCTGCTCGTTGACGAACGGGTACTCGACGGGCAGCAGCTCGTTGAACAGCACCCGACCCAGGCTGGAGACGATCTCCCACGGCTGGCCGTACGACCATCCGTCGGGGAACTGCTCGGCCTCGATCTCCGGCGTCGGACGCTGGTCGGTCAGCCGGATCTTGATCTTCGTCTGGACGGTGATCGCACCGCGGTCGACGGCCATGATGGCCTCGGCCGGGCTCGAGTAGACACCGCGCTCGACGTCCTTCTTGGTCGCCTCGTGGTACTCGCCGTCCAACCCGTCCTTGATGGTGGTCAGGTAGAACAGGCCGGTCACCATGTCCAGGCGCGGCATGGCCAGCGGACGGCCCGACGCCGGCGACAGGATGTTGTTCGAGGACAGCATCAGGATGCGGGCCTCGGCCTGCGCCTCCGCGGACAGCGGGAGGTGCACGGCCATCTGGTCACCGTCGAAGTCGGCGTTGAAGGCCTCACACACCAGCGGGTGCAGCTGGATGGCCTTGCCCTCGACGAGCTGCGGCTCGAAGGCCTGGATGCCCAGGCGGTGCAGCGTCGGGGCGCGGTTCAGCAGCACCGGGTGCTCGGCGATGACCTCTTCGAGGACGTCCCACACGGCCGGGCGCTGGCGCTCGACCATCCGCTTGGCGGACTTGATGTTCTGCGCCTGGTTCAGGTCGACGAGACGCTTCATCACGAACGGCTTGAACAGCTCGAGCGCCATCAGCTTGGGCAGACCGCACTGGTGCAGCTGCAGCTGCGGGCCGACGACGATGACCGAACGGCCCGAGTAGTCGACGCGCTTGCCGAGCAGGTTCTGACGGAAGCGGCCCTGCTTGCCCTTGAGCAGATCGCTCAGCGACTTCAGCGGGCGGTTGCCCGGTCCGGTGACCGGACGGCCGCGACGGCCGTTGTCGAAGAGGGCGTCCACCGACTCCTGCAGCATCCGCTTCTCGTTGTTGACGATGATCTCGGGCGCACCCAGATCGATCAGTCGCTTGAGGCGGTTGTTGCGGTTGATGACGCGGCGGTACAGGTCGTTGAGGTCCGACGTGGCGAAGCGGCCACCGTCGAGCTGCACCATCGGGCGCAGCTCCGGCGGGATCACCGGAACGGCGTCCAGGACCATGCCCAGCGGCGAGTTGCCCGACTGCTGGAACGCGGCCACGACCTTCAGTCGCTTGAGCGCGCGCAGCTTCTTCTGCCCCTTGCCGGTGCGGATGATCTCGCGCAGCGACTCGGCCTCGGCGTCGATGTCGAAGTCCTCGAGCAGCTTCTTGATGGCCTCGGCACCCATGGCACCGGTGAAGTACTCGCCGAAGCGGCCCTCCAGCTCGCGGTAGATCTTCTCGTCGACGATCAGCTCGCCCGGCTTCAGCTTGGTGAAGCGGTCCCAGATCTCGTCGAGCTCGTCGAGCTGGCGCCCGGCGGCGTCGCGCATGCGCTTCATCTCGCGCTCGGCGGCGTCCTTGACCTTGCGCTTGGCGTCGGACTTGGCGCCCTCGGCCTCCAGCTCGGCCAGGTCGGCCTCGAGCTTGGCCTGACGCTCGTTCAGCGCCAGGTCGCGATCGTCCTCGAGCGTCTTGCGCTCGACGCCGATCTCGGCCTCCAGCGTGGAGAGCTCGTTGTGGCGCAGCTCCTCGTCGACGGCGGTGATCACGTAGGCGGCGAAGTAGATGATCTTCTCGAGATCCTTCGGCGCCAGGTCCAGCAGGTAGCCCAAGCGCGACGGGACGCCCTTGAAGTACCAGATGTGGGTGACCGGCGCGGCCAGCTCGATGTGGCCCATCCGCTCACGACGCACCTTGGCGCGAGTGACCTCGACGCCGCAGCGCTCGCAGATGATGCCCTTGAAGCGGACGCGCTTGTACTTGCCGCAGTAGCACTCCCAGTCGCGAGTCGGTCCGAAGATCTTCTCGCAGAACAGGCCGTCCTTCTCGGGCTTGAGCGTGCGGTAGTTGATCGTCTCCGGCTTCTTGACCTCGCCGTACGACCAGTTGTGGATGTCATCGGCCGTTGCCAGGCCGATCTTCAGTTCGTCGAAGTAGTTGACGTCGAGCACTATGCGCCTCTCAGTGTCTCTGTGTAGTCAGTCGTTGGTCAGTTGGCGAGATCGTCGATGCTGGCCGACTCGTTGCGGGACAGGTTGATGCCGAGGTTGGCCGCAGCGCGCTCCAGGTCCTCGTCGTCGTTGTCCGCCATCGTGATGGCCGCGCCGTCGGAGGAGAGCACCTCGACGTTCAGGCAGAGCGACTGAAGCTCCTTCAGCAGCACCTTGAACGACTCGGGGATCCCCGGCTCGGGGATGTTCTCGCCCTTGACGATGGCCTCGTAGACCTTCACGCGCCCGACGACGTCGTCGGACTTGATGGTCAGCAGCTCCTGCAGCGTGTACGCCGCACCGTAGGCCTGCATCGCCCAGCACTCCATCTCACCGAAGCGCTGGCCGCCGAACTGGGCCTTACCGCCGAGCGGCTGCTGGGTGATCATCGAGTACGGACCGGTCGAACGCGCGTGGATCTTGTCGTCGACGAGGTGGTGCAGCTTGATGATGTACATGTAGCCGACCGCCACCGGGTACGGGAACGGCTCGCCGGAGCGACCGTCGAACAGGGTGGCCTTGCCGTCGCCGTTGACCATGACGTCGCCGTCGCGGTTGGGCAGCGTGCTCGAGAGCAGTCCGGTGAGCTCCTCTTCCTTCGCACCGTCGAAGACGGGCGTGGCGGTGAGGGTGTTCGGCTCGCCGGCGTACATCTCCTCGGGCAGCTTCTCGGCCCAATCGGGCACGCCCGCCGCGACGTTGATGTTCCAGCCGGCCTTGGCGACCCAACCGAGGTGGGTCTCCAGGATCTGGCCGATGTTCATACGACGCGGGACACCGTGGGTGTTCAGGATGATGTCCACCGGGGTGCCGTCGGGCAGGAACGGCATGTCCTCCTGCGGGAGGATCTTGCCGATGACGCCCTTGTTGCCGTGGCGGCCGGCGAGCTTGTCGCCGTCGGAGATCTTGCGCTTCTGCGCCACGTACACGCGGACGAGCTCGTTGACGCCCGGGGGCAGATCATCGTCGTCGTCGCGGCTGAACACGCGCACGCCGATGACCTTGCCGGTCTCGCCGTGCGGCACCTTCAGCGACGTGTCGCGCACCTCGCGGGCCTTCTCGCCGAAGATGGCGCGCAGCAGGCGCTCCTCCGGGGTCAGCTCGGTCTCACCCTTCGGGGTGACCTTGCCGACCAGCACGTCGCCGTCGCGGACCTCGGCGCCGATGCGCACGATGCCGCGCTCGTCGAGATCGGCGAGGACCTCGTCGGAGACGTTCGGGATGTCGCGGGTGATCTCCTCGGCACCGAGCTTGGTGTCGCGGGCGTCGATCTCGTGCTCCTCGATGTGGATCGAGGTGAGGGTGTCCTCCTCGACGAGGCGCTGGCTCAGGATGATCGCGTCCTCGTAGTTGTGACCCTCCCACGGCATGATCGCGACGAGCAGGTTCTTGCCCAGCGCCATCTCACCGTTCTCGGTGCACGGACCGTCGGCCAGCACCTGGCCGGCCTCGACGCGCTGGCCCTCCTCGACGATCGGGCGCTGGTTGGCGCACGTGCCGTGGTTGGAGCGCTCGAACTTGCGCAGCTGGTAGCTCTCGCGGGTGCCGTCGTCGTCCATGACGGTGATGTAGTCGGCCGAAACCTCTTCCACCACGCCGGTGCGGTCGGAGACGATCACGTCGCCACCATCGACGGCGGCGCGCAGCTCCATGCCGGTGCCGACCAGCGGGGCCTCGGACTTCACCAGCGGCACCGCCTGGCGCTGCATGTTCGCGCCCATCAGTGCGCGGTTGGCGTCGTCGTGCTCGAGGAACGGGATCATCGCGGTCGCGACGGACACCATCTGGCGCGGGCTGACGTCGATGTACTCGACGCGCGAGGCGTCCACGTACTCGACCTCGGCGCCCTTGACGCGGACCAGGACGCGCTCGTCGGTGATGCGGCCCTTGTCGTCGTAGTTGGTGTTCGCCTGGCCGATGAGGAAGCGGTCCTCCTCGTCGGCGGTCATGTACTCGATCTCGTCGGTCACGCGACCGTCGACGACCTTGCGGTACGGCGTCTCGATGAAGCCGAACGGGTTGACCCGCGCGAAGACGGCGAGGTTGCCGATCAGGCCGATGTTCGGGCCTTCCGGGGTCTCGATCGGGCACATGCGGCCGTAGTGCGACGGGTGGACGTCGCGGACCTCGAGGCCGGCGCGCTCACGCGACAGGCCACCGGGGCCGAGGGCGTTCAGGCGGCGCTTGTGGCCCAGACCCGCGAGCGGGTTGTTCTGGTCCATGAACTGCGACAGCTGGCTGGTCCCGAAGAACTCCTTGATCGCCGCCACGACGGGACGGATGTTGATCAGGGTCTGCGGGGTGATCGCCTCGACGTCCTGGGTCGTCATGCGCTCGCGCACGACGCGCTCCATGCGGGACAGGCCCACGCGGATCTGGTTCTGGATCAGCTCGCCGACGGTGCGGATGCGACGGTTGCCGAAGTGGTCGATGTCGTCGACCTCGATCGGCACCTCGAGCCCGTCCGGGCCCGCGACCTTCGCCAGCGGGGTGACGTGCGGGTCGGCGTCGTGCAGCCGGACCAGGTACTCGACGATGGCGACGATGTCCTCGTTGGTGAGGGTCGTCGGACCGTTCATCGGGTTGTCGGTCAGGCCGAGCTTCTTGTTGATCTTGTAGCGGCCGACGCGGGCGAGGTCGTAGCGCTTCTCCTTGAAGAACAGGTTCTCCAAGAGGGCCTCGGCGGACTCCTTGGTCGGCGGCTCGCCCGGGCGCAGCTTGCGGTACACCTCGAGCAGGGCCTCGTCCGAGTTCGACGTCGGGTCCTTCTCCAGGGTCGACATCATGATCTCGGAGAAGCCGAAGCGCTCGCGGATCTCCTCGGCGGTCATGCCGAGGGCCTTGAGCAGCACGGTGACCGGCTGGCGGCGCTTGCGGTCGATGCGGACGCCGACGGTGTCCCGCTTGTCGATGTCGAACTCGAGCCAGGCACCGCGACCCGGGATCACCTTGACGGTGTGCAGGGTCTTCTCGGTGGCCTTGTCAATCGAGGCGTCGTAGTAGACGCCCGGGCTGCGGACCAGCTGGCTCACGACGACGCGCTCGGTGCCGTTGATGACGAAGCTGCCCTTGTCGGTCATGATCGGGAAGTCGCCCATGAACACGGTCTGCGACTTGATCTCACCGGTGTTGTTGTTGATGAACTCCGCGGTGACGAACAAGGGCGCCGCGTAGGTCATGTCCTTGTCTTTGCACTCGGCGATGCTCGCCTTGACGTCCTCGAAGTGCGGGTCCGAGAACGAGAGGGACATCGAGCCGGAGAAGTCCTCGATCGGCGACAGCTCGGCCAGGATCGACTCCAGACCGCCGGCGGGGTTCTCCTCGCCACGGGCCAGGGCCTCCTCGCGCCACTTGTCGGAACCGATGAGCCACTGGAACGAGTCCAACTGGACGTCGAGCAGGCCGGGGACTTCCAGCGGCTCGGAGATCTTTGCGAACGAAGCGCGTTGCGGTGCGCCCGGGATCGAAGTGGTTGAGGTGGACTGGCGGGTGGGTGCCAAGATGCGTCCTTCCAACACGAAAGTTGACTAGCTGCTACGAGGTGGGCTTGCGCCTTGTGTCGCTGGTCTGGCGACCTGACAGGGCGAAACACTCGAAGCAGCACAACGTGCAGGTCGGGCGATTCAAAGGTGGACAGGAGGCAGCCAGCGCAACGTCCAACTGTATCAGAAAATAGACGCGCTTTGTCAAGTCGCGTCTGCAAAGGCTCCGCGCGCGCTGGCTGGGCATTGCGCGGTCTTGGCAAACAGAGTGACCTCTCCAGCGGCGCACGTCAAGCGCTACGCGCAAATCGGGTGGTATTTCTGCAGATCAAACCCCGATCAGTCCCGATCAGGGGTAGGCGTCGACCTTGCTGACCTTCCAACGACCGCCCTGGCGGACGACCTCCATCTGGGTGCTGACGATCACGTCGTTGGACGACGCCCCGGCGGTGCTGGTCACGAAGTTGACCAACACGTGCGCGGTGGAGCCGTCACCGGAACCGGTCAGGTCGCGCACGCCGATGGCACGGACCTTGCAATCCGAGCGCACGCCGGCCGCGGCGGTCTGCTCGAAGATCTGCTGGTTGACGGCCATGCCCTTGTTCCAGTCCTCCAGGGCCTTGCCGGTCATCCACGAGTAGTTGGTCTTCTTCCACTGCTCGAAGGTCTCCCCCGGCTTGGGGCTCAGGCACGCGGCGCTCTCGATCTGACCGAGGACCTCCGACGTCGCCTTCGAGTCGAGGAAGCTCTTGTCCGGACCGGCGCCACCGGGGTGCCAGAAGCCGAACAGGCCGATGACGAGCGCGACCAGACCGGCCAGGCCCAACAGCAGGGCACCGCGCGGAAGCGCACCGGCACCGGCGCGCGGTGCCGACTTGGCGACACCCGACGCTGACTTGGCGACACCCGCGGCACCGCCCGACGTCGAGGTGCGCTTGATCGGCTTGGCCGCCGCCTTGGCCGGCGACGACTTCGCCGGAGTCGACTTGGCCGGAGCCGACTTGGCGGGAGTCGACTTGGCAGCCTTGGGGTCACCGCCGGCGAGCCGCTCGATGGGGGCGCGCTTGGCCTTGGGGGCCGCGGCGCGCTTGGCCGCCGAGCCGGTGCGCGATGCACCCGGTCGGGGTTGGCCGGCGACGCGGGGACGCTTCTTCTTGGGAGGCATCTCGGACATCAGTTACCCCCGTCCTGGGACTGCGAACCCGATTGGCCCGAGTCCTGCTGACCCGAACCCTGACCCGAACCCTGTTGGGCCCCAACGGGACTCGCGGCCCGTTGCAGCTGGATTCCAGAGAGGGGCTCGAGCGAGCTGGCCTTGTAGCCGGAGTCGGTGTGGTCGACGGTGACGGTGAAGACCATGACCTGCGGGACCTCCGGCTGACCGGGGACCTTCGCGACGGTCTCCACGAAGACCAGCGCCTTGCCGGACTTGGCGTCGGCGTTGAGCTCGGTCACCGCGCTGCGGATGACGCGGCTCTGGGTGCGGCCGCGGGCCTGCGGGTGGTTGAGCAGCGACTTGTAGCCCTCGCTGGCGCGCATCTCGTCGAGGGCCTTGCCGGTGAGCGAGGACTCGATGTTCGCCTTGAACTTCTGCGGGTCCTTCGGATCCAGCGTGGTGATGTTCAGGATCGCCGTCTGCGCGGACTCGAGCACACCGTCGCGCACCGACTCCGACGACTTGGCGGTGTAGGCGCGCACCCCGGTGTAGGCACCCCAGACGCCGACGATCAGGCCGATGACGGCGATCAGGATGGCCGTGGCCCAGGCGATCTTCGACGCGGTGTCGCCCGACGCGGAGCGCCCGGCGGCGGGCTGCTCGTCGACGGCCTCGGTCGCCTCGTCGGCCGCGTCAGCGGCCTCGTCGGCGGTGTCGGTCGCCTCGTCGGTCACCTCGTCGACGGTGTCGTCGAGGGCCTCGTCCGGCTTGCTCTCTTCACTCATAACAGGCGCAACTCTATCCGCGGGTCGTCTATCGGGGCCAATCCGCCGATCGCCGGCGGCACCGGACCCAGGGCCCGGTCGACCACTACTTCTTGGTCGGGTGGATGCCCATCAGCCACGCCAGCTGCCACGCGAGCGGGTTGAGGTCGAGGCGGTCGGGATCCTTCTTCGGCTTGTTGTCCCACGGCTGGGCGATATGCGGATTGGCCAACGACGCCCGCGCCGCACCACGCACACCCGTCGGCGAAC
>NZ_JASGER010000063.1:0-21854 GCF_047606305.1 Gordonia sp. (in: high G+C Gram-positive bacteria)
CGACCAACCTGTTCGTCGGCGTCGACTTCCGCGACTTCGCCAACCCCGACGTCGACAAAGCCGAACTCGCCGGACGCACCGGCTTCGGCGTCGCCATGCTCATCGCCCCCGTCAAAGGCGGATCAGTGCTCAAAGCCGGCGCGAAAGCCTCCCCCGGGTCGCCGACGCCACCGAACGCATCGCCTCAAGCGCCCACGCCGCCTCCACCACCGCCCGCTCCGCACTCGGCCGACACGCACTGGCCAAAGTCGCCCGACACGCCGACGACATCGCCCACGCCCATCCAAGACTGCTGCCGAGGCCGGAAACCCTCAGGCCAAACGGTGAGATTGATTGGTCGCCGGCCCCCTATAACGGATTCGAACTGGATGCTAGTGGCAATCCAATAAAGTCGAAGGCTGTCCCGAAAGCAGGTGATCGTTTTGATCGCTATGGCGACAGTAATGGTCGGTACGTCTCGCCCATGCCAGGCGGAAAGCGTTTTCCATATCCGACGTGCTCACTTCCCTACTATGAGAATCCTCGACTATCTCACCAATACGAGTGGAAGCACTCTCCAGCTGACGTAGCATCAGTCTATAAGGGATTAAGGAGATTAAATAATGGATCGTGGAGAACTAAGAGTTATCGTACAAGCCGAAGGTCTCGATAACCCGGTAATTGAGGGGCAAGGCACACTACATGGCGACGCCGTTGTCATGGATAGCGTGGGCAAAGAATGGCGCGTTTCCCTCGTCGATGAAAGAGACCAACCGATTGAGTCGACGATACAGACATTTGACAGCGAGTCAACGGCTCTGGACTATGTGCTAATCAAGCTACGCCAGGTTAAGGAAGCACGTACAGCGATTGAGGAACTACGCCCCCCTCATCGCTAGCCCAAGGCGTGGGTCAGAGTCAACCAATTGACCAGCACAATGGTCGCGATCATCACGGCCGCCGCGGCGACATCTGCTATTGCAATCGCGTACTTGGTCCTCTACTCGCTGGCATCGATCCAATAGACGCTCTGCGCGATGTGGGCAATACCCACGAGTGCCAAAGCCCCACCGGCGCCGCGCGGAGGAGGCGTCGGTGGTCGATCCGCAACTGCGAGTCCGCGGAGTCGAGCTCTGTGTCGCCGACGCCTCGGTGATGACCGAGATTATCCGCGGCATACGCACGCACCGCACGTCGCCATCGGGAAGTGGGCGGCGAGAATCCTTAAGGCCGGGTAAGACACACATCACAATCGGCGTAGGCTTGAGGTGGTCGGGGGCTCAACCACCTTGGAGGCAACGATGTCCCTCTCCCTACAGCCAATCACCTGCGGTCTCGTCACGGCCGCGGCCGTCGCCGCGACCATCACCGGGATCGGCGGGCTGGGCTCCCCCGCCAACGCGGCACCCAAGATGGGGACGCCGTGCGGAGACAACAAGGTGACCACGACCATCGGCACGTGCGCGCCGATCAACTCCTCGTGCACCGGCTACGACTCGATGGTCATCGGCCGCGTCGACCGCACCGGGCGTTGCGTGATCCCGGGGATGAACGGCACGACCTGGTGACGTGACGCTCCTGCTGGTCGGCTTCGTCGGCGGACTCCTCGCGGGCGTCTCGCCGTGCGTGCTGCCCGTGCTGCCGGTCATCCTGCTCGGCGGGGCCTCGTCGACGGGGTCTCGCTCGCGCGCAGTCGCGATCGTCGCCGGGCTCACCCTGAGCTTCGCCCTCATCACGCTGTTCGGCACGCTGCTGCTCGCCGCGCTGCACCTGCCGTCCTCGCTGCTGCGCTGGCTCGGGCTCGGCGCCCTCGTGCTGCTCGGCGTGTCGATGCTGGTGCCGCCGGTCGAGCGCCTGCTGGAGCGGGCGTTCGCCTGGATCCCGCAACGCCAGGTCGCGACCAAGGATTCCGGCGCGCTCGGCGGATTCCTCCTCGGCTTGGCCCTCGGTGCGGTGTTCGTGCCCTGCGCTGGGCCCGTGTTGGCCGCGATCGCGGTGGCCGGCGCGACCGGCACCATCGGGACGCAGACCATCCTGTTGACCGTCGCCTTCGCCGCCGGCGTCGCCATCCCGCTGCTGGCCGTCGCACTCGCCGGGAACAAGCTCACCGACCGGGTCCGCGGCCTCCAACAGCACCAGCGCCTGGTCCGCGGCATCGCGGGCGCGACCGTGATCGCGCTCGCCATCGCCCTGATCTTCGACGTCACCGGGGCCATCGGGCGCCGCATCCCCGACTACACCAAGTCGCTCGCCGCTCCGCTCACCACGCGCATCAACGTGCCCCTCGCGGCGGGCAACGGCTCGCTGCGCACCTGCCAGGAGGGCGCCTACAACGGCGTCGACGACGGGCTCGACGACTGTGGCCGCGCACCCGAGTTCACCGGCATCTCCCAGTGGTTGAACGGTCCGCCGGTCACGATGGCCGATCTGCGCGGGAAGGTCGTGCTGGTGGAGTTCTGGGCCTACTCCTGCATCAACTGCCAGCGCTCCCTCCCCCACGTACAGGCCTGGTGGAAGCGTTACGAGTCGTCGGGCCTGCGAGTCGTCGGCGTGCACACGCCCGAGTACGCCTTCGAGCACGACACCGACAACATCGCCGCCGGTGCGGCCAAGCTCGGCCTGACCTTCCCGCTCGCCGTCGACAACGACTACGGGACGTGGAAGGCCTACCAGAACGTCGCATGGCCGGCGGGGTACCTGATCGACGCGACCGGCGTCATCCGCCACGTCAGTCTCGGCGAGGGCGACTACGACCAGAAGGAGGTGGACATTCGGGCGCTGCTGACGGCGGCCAACCCGGGCGTCGTACTGCCGGCGCCGACCCAGGTCCGCGACGCGACGCCGACCGACCGTCAGCGCACCCCGGAGACGTACTTCGGCACCGCCAAACAACAGATGTACGACGGCCGGGGGGCCTACGTCGACGGCGAGAGCACCTTCGACGACGACGGCGAGCCCGCGCTGCACCACTACCGGCTGACCGGTCCGTGGACCCTGTCCGAGGAGGCGATCACCGCCGGACCCGGTGCGGCGATCCGCCTGTCCTACCGGGCTCGTGAGGTGTACCTCAACGTCGCGGGGACCGGCACGCTGACCATCACCGAGGGCGGGCGCACGCGCACCGTCGAGGTGTCCGGCCCGCCCGATATCCGGACGGTGGCCAGCAACCCGACCTCGCGCGCGTCGACGGTGTCGATCGCCCTGTCGCCGGGACTCGCGGCGTACTCGCTGACCTTCGGCTGACGTCACATCTCGGATTCGACACACTCGCATTCCAGGATCGACACCACGGCCTCGCGCCCAGGGAATTGCCAAGAATCGTCACTACACTCGCGCCCATGCGTTTGCGACTGATGTTTTCTGCTGCCCTCATCGCCGTGGCAACCCTGGTGTCGGGGCTGCTCGGCGCCACCGCCGCCCAGGCCGCCCCGGCGGGACCCGGATCCTCCGGCAGCATGGATTTCGGCAGCACCGGCAACGACGCCTTCGGTCCCGCGGGCACCTTCCTCTGGCAGAACCCGGCCGGCCGGTACATCGTCGTACTCGGTGCCAAGCCCGGCACCTTCGGCCAGACGCCGGCCATCTTGAACCAGCGCCTGCACCGCGCCGCCGCACTGGGCCGCACCCACCCGTTCAACCGGATCATCGTGTCCGGTGGTGAGACGTGGTGGCTGCCGGTCTCCGAGGCCCAGTTCATGAACGTCGGCCTGCTCCAGCGCGGCATCCCGCCCCACCAGATGGTCAACGAGGGTCGATCGCGCAGCACCGTGCAGAACGCCGCCTTCACCGTCCGCATGCTCAAGGCGATGGGCGCCGACGGCGCGGTCATCGTGACCAACGGCTTCCACATGAAGCGTGCGATGGCCAACTTCCGTTCCGCCGCCAAGGCGCAGCACGCTCGGCTGCGGTTCGTCGCCGCCTACGCCTGAGGACGGTCAGCGGGCCGGCACGAAGGTGCCGTGAAAGCCCATCGGGATGTGATGGGTGAGTTCGGCCGTGGCGATGGGCCCATCGGCCAGGTGCTCGGAGTCCAGGACCAGCAGCCGCGATCGCGCCTGGTCGGCGACGTGCTCGACCGACAGCAACCATCCCCCGCCGTCCCGCTCGGGGTCGGCGGCGAACACCGGCTCGCACACCGTGTGCCCCGATGCGACGGTGAACATCTCCTGTGCCCCGTCACCGTGCCCGACGCTGATGAGTGAATCGGGGTCGCCGCCCGGGATCGACGACGCCGCGGCATAGGTCACCGGGTGCGCGCGCCCCTCGTAGCGGTGGTCGAGCTGCGGGAACTCGCAGTCGATGTCGGCGAGGCGCTCGCGGGTGACCCGGTTGCCGCTGATCCGGATCCGCTCGATCCGCCCGCCGAAGGCAGCACTCACGTTGTTCTCGTAGTCGCGCACTGCCTCGTTCCACGGCGACCACGCCTGCTCCGGGTCGTGGGCCACGACCTCCACGACGACGTCGTCGCCGTCCTCGTAGGCGTTGGTCGCGTGGAAGTGGAACATCGCCTCGGTGTCGACGATGCGCGCCTTGCCCCCGTCGCGCGGCACCAGCGCCACCCTGGTCCCCTGCTGGCGCCGGAAATCCAGGCAGTGGTCGATCGAGTCCAGGCCCAGCAGCGCCGACACCGGCCGTGCGAACACCAACGGGTCCACCAGGAACACCAGGTTCTTGTCCGTCAGGGCGAAGTCGTGGCAGAAGACCGGTCGCGGCACGGGCACGGTCGCAAGACTGGTCATCTTGCCGTGCCGATCGCGGCGATAGGTGCGCAGCATCGGCCGCGGGAACACCTCGATGCCGAAGTTGAACATCTCCCCGGTCACCGGGTCGATCTTCGGGTGCGCGGAGAAGGCGCCCAGCAGCTTCAACGTCCCGTCGAAGTTCTCCCGCCCGACGGTCTCCAGCGATTCGGGGTCCAACCGGTAGGGACGACCGCCCTCCCACAGCGAGAACAGTCCACCCGCGTGCGACACGACATTCGTGTTGGACACGTTCGATGGCATGCGAAACGCGTTGGCCAGGAAGCCGCCGGGCCGCTGGGTGCCGATCCCGCGCCCGATCCACGACGGCGACGCCTTGGCGAAGTGGCGGGTGCGCACATACCGGTTGCGAAAACCGACACCGTCGGGCCCGATCTCGAACCGGGACACCATCCCATCGCCGTCGAAGATGTGGCCGAGACGCTGCCCGCCGACCTGCAGGCGCCCGGGTCCGATCCGGTACAACACACCGCGCAGCGCCTCGGGCATCGTGCCGCCGATCTCCTCGACGCGATAGTCGTACTCGGTCTCCTGCGCGTCCCACGGCCCGGATCCGAGCCGCTCCGACGTCTCCACGGCCTGATCACTCACCCGTCGATCGTCGCACGTCATTCCCACCGGACGGGTGGATTCGGCCGCTGATCGGGTGGCCAAGCGGTCTCCAAGGCGGGTCCAAGCGGGCGGCGCGAGCCTTACCGCGTCCCATTCAACACAGCACGAAGGAATCACCATGACCACCCAGCACACCTCCACACTCGTCCGCCGCACCGCCGCCGTGGCGGCCTGCGCCGGGCTCGCCCTGTTCGGCACCGCCTGCCACGTCTCGGTCGGCTCGACACCCATCCACAAGGCCTCCGACATCGCCGCCGGCGAGTGCCTGACCATCGACGGCGGAATCGGCAAGACCAAGGTCGACGCCAGCAAGAGCGATTGCGACACCGACGGCGAGCTGACCTTCTACGCCGCCGAGACCGTTCCGACCAGCGGGTCGTGCAGCGGCAGCAACTCCGCGACGCTGAACTTCGACAAGGAGGCGAACAAGCTCTGCATGACGCCCAACTTCGCCGCGGCCAACTGCTACCAGATCCCGATCCCGGGTGGCCGCCTGGCGGACTACCGCAAGGTCGACTGTGACGCGCGGGCCGTCGGCTCGACGGTGATCGCCCAGTTGGAGACGCGCGCCGGGGCGAACATCGCCTGCACCGAGGAGCAGACCAAGTGGTCCTTCGACAAGCCCGAGTCGATCGGTTACTGCCTCAAAGAGGTGGTGGCGTGAGCGACGCCGACCCCGGAACCAACGGCGCGCCGCTCGGACTCGTCCGCAGCGCCGTGGCGGTCACGGCCTGCGCGGCCGCACTCGGCCTCATCGCCGCGTGCGGCCCCGTGGGCTCGCCGATCACCCGGGCGGCCGACGTCGAGGTGGGCGACTGCCTGACCGTCGACGACGGGCTGTTCGACGCTCACAGGCGCGATTGCGGTGCCTCGGACCGACTCACCTTCTACACGGCCGACAAGACCACCGCCAACGGTGACTGCGACCGGTACACCTCGTCGTATCTATTCGAGGGCATGTCACTGGACTTCGACGGGGAGGGCGAGAAGATCTGTCTCACGCCGAACCTCGCGGTGTCGACCTGCTACCAGGTCCCGCTGCCGGCCGGGAAGCTGCCGGACTTCCGCAAGGTCGGGTGCGACACCAAGGCGGCACCCTCCACCGTGGTTGCGCGGCTCGTCGAGCGGGCCGAGGAGGACGTCGTGTGCACCGGCGACACCATGAAGTGGTCCTTCAGCCGGCCGCATTCGATCGGGTACTGCCTGCGGGAGATGGATTCCTGACGACCGGTGCGCATGCGGTGTGCGCGGCGGCGGAACGTGGTTACGATTCGCTCATGAATCGCACGCTGACCGCCGCCGCACTCTCCGCCGCCGTTCTCCTCGGAACCGTCGCCTGCACGACGACCAACGACGACACGACCTACGCGTCGTCGTTGAGCGCGGCGGTCTCCTCACCGGTGCAACCGACCGCGCTCGCCGAGACGCCGGTCCGCGACATCGGCCGGATCGGCCAGTGGATGATTGCGCCGGACGGGAAGATCGCCAACTGGCTGGGGATGACCGCCGACGGCAAACCGTTCCAGGAGCCGATCAACGTCATCTTCGTCGACGCCGGGGCCAAGGACGCCGACGACGCGAAGGCGCGCCTGGTCGACGCGATGACCAAGGCCGGCTATCCGGCTCGCACCGGGCACAGCTCGGGCTACCGCGGGATCGTCGACGGCCAGCTGCTCAGCCAGCTCCCCGAGCGCAAGGACCACGCCTTCTCCACGCACCCGTTCGAGGAGGACAACAACCACGGCCGGGTCTTCGGGCCGCAGAAGACCGACGCCGG
Organism: Gordonia sp. (in: high G+C Gram-positive bacteria); assembly: GCF_047606305.1. Lineage (GTDB taxonomy): Bacteria > Actinomycetota > Actinomycetes > Mycobacteriales > Mycobacteriaceae > Gordonia. The sequence goes on from NZ_JASGER010000063.1 coordinate 7,129, forward strand.
ATGGGTCTTCACCGCGGCGCTCAGCAGGGAGAACGTCGACTACAAGCACGCCCCGCCGCAGCACGTGTACTCGTCGTTCAACCGGACGCGCGACGAACTGGCCGCGGCTCTCGACGCGAAGACCGTCTACAAGCGCGCCGAGACCGCGCCCATGAACAACGCGAGCGGCCCCGGGGCGCCGTTCACGACGCAGGACCACGACGGCAACGCCATCGTGATGCGGGCCAAGTAGCCGTCAGCGCAGGTCGACGACCCCGTCGCCGATCGGATCGGAGTACAGCGCGACGATCTCGTCGGCGTACTTGGTGTTGATCGGGTTGCGGCGCAGCTTCATCGTCGGCGTCAGCTCCTCGCCGCCGGGCTCCCACGGCTCGGCGACAATCGCGAACCGCTTGATCTGCTCGACGCGCGACAGCTTCGCGTTGCCCTCCTGGACCGCCGCCTTCACCTCGGCGACCACATCCGGGTGGGCGGAGATGGCGGTGAGGTCCGTCTCGTCGAGGCCGTGCTGGTGTGCCTTCACCGCCGCCATGTCCGGGTCGAGCACCACGAGCGCCGTCACGTAGGGCTTGGCGTCACCGATGGCCACGATCTGCCCGATCAGCGGCGAGGCCGCCTTGATGGAGTTCTCGATGTTCGTCGGGGCGAGGTTCTTGCCCGACTCGCTGATCAGCAGTTCCTTCTTGCGGTCGACGATGGTCACGTTCCCATCGGCGCCGATCTGCGCGACGTCGCCGGTCGCGAGCCAGCCGTCCGCGTCGAGGGAGGCCGCGGTCTTCTCCGGGTCGTTGCGATAGCCGCGCATGACCACCGGTCCACGCACGAACAGTTCGCCGTCGTCGCCGAGCTTGACCTCCATGCCGCGCACCGGGCGCCCGACGGTACCGATCGCCAGGTTGTCCTCCGACGTCATCGTCGACACACCGGTGGTCTCCGACATGCCCCACACCTCCAGCACCGGGATACCCAGCCCGAGGAAGAAGCGGAGCACCTCCGGCGGGATGGACGCCGCGCCGGAGGAGGCGACGCTCATCGCGTCCATGCCTATGCCGGCGCGCACCTTCGACAGCACCAGCTTGTCGGCGAGGCCGTGCTGGATCCCGAGGAGCCCGCTGGGCGACTTGCCCTCGAGCCGCAGGGCCGCGACCTTGTCGCCGACACCGACCGCCCAACCGGCGAGCTTGCTCTTGGCGCCGCTGGACTCCTCGGCCAGTTTGGCCTCGATGCCGGCCTTGATCTTCTGCCACACGCGCGGCACCCCGAAGAAGAAGGTCGGCCGCACATCGGGTAGCGCCGCGGCGATGGCGCGTGGATCGGGCTCGCTGGTGATCTGCGGTCCGCGGACCATGTTGGTCGCGTGGTTGGAGACGCGGTCGGCGATGTGCGCGGCGGGCAGGTAGGACAGCAGGCGGTCCTCCAGCCCCACCTCGACGATGTCGCGCAGGGCGACGAGCTCGGCGATGATGTTGCGGTGGGTGATCTCGACACCCTTGGGCGGGCCGGTCGTGCCCGAGGTGTAGATCAGCGTCGCCAGGTCCTCCGGCTCGACGGCCCGCCAGCTCGCCTCGAAGTCGAATCCCTTGGGCGCCGGCGTCGACTCCAGTTCCGACAGCGCCATCGTGCCCTCGGCCCCGTCGACGGTGACGAGGTGCTTCACGTCCGACTTGACCGCTCGCAGAATCGGCAGGAACACCGACTCGGTGATGACGACGGAGTTGCCGGCATTGCCGAACAGGTACTCGACCTGCTCGGGCGAACTGGTGTTGTAGATCGAGAACGGCGTCGCGCCGAGGTGCAGCGCCGCCGTGTCGACGAGGTGGAACTCCGGGCGGTTGGTCAGCATGATGCCGACGGTGTCGCCGCGTTTGACGCCGAGCGCCGCCAGCCCCTGGGCGATCGCCCTGACCCGCTCGCCGTATTCCTTCCAGGTGATCTCCACCTTGCCGCCGACGGTGCGCAGCGCGACCCGGCCGGGCTGCAGTTTGATGGTCTCTTGGAAGCCGGCCGGCAGCGTCGCCACCGCCGTGCCCGACTCGTGCGGATAGGTGATCAACTCGTCGGCCATGGCCCGAACTCCCTGCGGTGGATCGATGATTTGTCGCAACCGTAGTCGGGCCCGCGCGGGGACGGGTCGGTTCCCGCGGAATCAGGGTAAAGAGTTGGTAAACCCCGGTTCGGGGGTGCCGGGCGACTAGACCTTGGCCGGAATCGGCGTGAGGTCCCAGGCGCCCTCGCCCTTGAGTTCCAGCATCTGCGTGTGGTGTTGATCGGTGGTGCTGCGGTGACTGATCGACACCAGAATGGTTTCCGGCAGCCGGGTCCGAACCAGGTCGTACAGCGAGTACTCCAACCCCTCGTCGACCGCGGAGGTCGCCTCGTCGAGGAAGACGACCTTCGGCTTCGACAGCAGGATCCGCGCGAAGGCGACGCGCTGCTGCTCGCCCGGCGAGAGCACCTTCGCCCAGTACTCGTTCTCGTCGAGTCGGGCGATCAGGTGCGGCAGCGAGACGTCGCGCAGCACCTCGGCCAGTTCGTCGTCGGAGAACTCCGTGGCCGGCGCGGGATAGGTGAGCACCGACCGCAGGTCCGCCAGCGGGAGGTACGGCATCTGGGAGAGGAACAGGGTCCCCTCGTCGGGGCGGGTGAACAGCCCGTCGGCATAGGGCCACAGACCCGAGAGCCCGCGGAACAGGGTCGTCTTGCCACTGCCCGAGCGCCCCTTGACCACCAGCGCATCACCGGGGACCAGCTGCAGGGACAGGTTGTCCACGAGCACCGTGCCGTCCGGCTTCGCGATCTGCACGTCGCTCAACTCGACGTCCGGACCATCCGCGGTCGCGATCGTCGGCAGCTTGCGTGCCTTCTCGTCCGCGTCGCGAAGCCCGTCGAGACGGATGATCGACGAACGGAAGTTGGTGAAGTCGTCGTACATGAGGCGGAAGAACGAGAGTGAGTCGCTCAGGTTGCCGAAGGCGCCCGCCGTTTGCGAGAGCTGGCCGAGCGTGATGCTGCCGGTGAAGAACCGGCCCGCCTGCACCAGCCACGGCAGGATCACCGAGGCCTGGCTGGTGCCCCAGTTCCACCCGGAGAACAGCAGCTGCCGGTAGACGATCCGCCAGTAGTTCGCGATGACCGCGCGGAAGCGGGTCATCAGATTCTTCTGCTCGACCTCTTCGCCGGAGTACAGGGCGATGCTCTCGGAGTTCTCCAGGACGCGCACCAGGCCGAAACGGAAGTTGGCCGTGACGCGGTCGCGCAGGAAGTTCAACCGGATCAGCGGTCGGCCCAGCCAGAAGGCGACGACCGTCGCCACCAGGATGAACATCATCAGCAGGTACACCATCGCATGCCCGAGGTGGTACCCGAAGACGTCCATCGGTCCGGACAGACCCCAGAGCATGATCGTGAAAGTGATCATCGTGACGATCGACGGGATCACGCCTCCGGTGGCCGACCCGCCGGTACTGAAGACGAACTGCCGGGTCCAGGTGACAAGTGTCGAGATGTCCTCCTGAATACGCTGGTCCGGGTTGTCCGGCCCCATCGTGACGACGCCTTCGCTGTCCTCCACCGGGACGAAGCGGTTGCGGTAGAAGGCCCGGCCGGCCAGCCAGTCGTGGCTGACGTGGGAGGTCAGCCAGGTCCGCATTCGCACCTCGAAGACAGCGCCGACCCACATCTCGAAGACGCCGCGCGCGATGTAGACGGTGGCGAGGATGCCGAAGATCACGAGCGAATGCCAGAAGGCCGACTTGGAGGCCTCGATCGCGGTCGAGAGGTCGTGGACCTGGCCGCTCTTCCAGTTTCCGAGCACGCCGGAGGCATTCTGCAGCGCGTCGTACATCTCCTTGCTCTGGTAGGTGAAGAGCACGTTGAGGCGGACACCGAAGATACAGAGGACGAGCAGGACGACCACCAACGTCCACGTCAGCGGGGCGCTTTCCTTCTCGGTGAAGAAGTGGCCGACCACGCCCCAGTACTGCCGCCCCCAATTGGTGTAGACGGCCAGCAAGGCTCCGACGATGACGAGGCAGGCGAAGGCCGCAGCCGACACCCAGAGGATCCAGACGACGGACTTGGAGACCTCGCTCCCCCAATCAAGGGTTCCGTCGGTCACCGCTCACCACCCGGGACCACCGGCACGAAGGCGCCTTCCTTGAGTGCCTTGGTGGTGATGAACTGGGGGGCGCTGTCGCCGATGCGCAGGTTGTAACCGGCGGCGTCGCGACGCACGCCCTCGAGCTTGAACGGCAGGTGGCAACGGCTGGTGCGCTGGCCGTGGTGCTTCGGGTCCGCGACCTCGACGACCTTCACCTTCTCCAGTTCGGTGTACAGCACCTTCTCGGACTTGTCCGTCCACGCCTGCACCGGGGTGCCCTGGAGGACGGCGCCGCCGTCGGTGGAGCGGGTCGAGCAGTTCACGATCACGCCGCCGTGGCCGGTGAACGTCGCGTGCTTCAGCACCGCGCCGACGACGATGCCGACGATGATGACCGCCAGGACGCCGAGGAGCCACAGGGCCCCGCCGACGCTGGTCGCCGCGGTGACCAACGAGCGGGTGCGCCGCTGCCAATCACGGCGCGGGAGGTATGGACCGGGGGTCAGCCACAGCTGCGGTGCCGGACCGGGGTCGGTCGCCACGGGCGCACCGGGATCCGGCGCGAGTCCGGGCACCGACGGCACTGGGCTGCCGGCGGCCTCGCCGGTGGGCGGCGCGGGGATGCCCGCGGGATCGTTGTGGTCGTGCGGCTCCACGGTGCAAGTGCTCCTTGTGGGGGAATGTGTCCGGGCCAGGTTACCGGCGCGATCAGTTCTTGGGCGGGAAGTACTTGATGAGCGCTTCCTGGACCACGGACGTGGCCAGGACCCCGTCGCGGGTGAAGAAGCGGCCGGAGCCGATGCCGCGCGACCCGGCGGCCACCGGCGACTCGGTCGCGTACAGCAGCCACTCGTCGAAGCGGAACTCGCGGTGGAACCACATCGAGTGGTTCACGGTGGCCGCGAACAGGCGGTCGATGCCCCACGACAGGCCGTGGGTGGTGATGATCGAGTCGAGGACCGTGGTGTCCGAGGCGTAACACATCGCGGCGACGTGCCAGATCGGATCGTCGGGCAGGTGTCCGTCGGTGCGCATCCACACGCGGTTCTTCAGCAGCTTCTCGCCGGCCTCGCGCACCTTCCACGTCGGGTCGTTGGCGAAGCGGATGTCGATCGGGTGCAGCGCGTTGACGAAGAGCGCGATCTGTTCCTCGTAACCCTTGAAGTGCTCGCCCAGCTCGGGCAGCTCCTCCGGATACGGCACCGACGGGCTCTCAATGGCGTGCTCGAGGCCCTTGGTGTTGTCCTGGTAGGCGACGAGCATCGTGAAGATGTCCTCGCCGTCCTGGCGCGCGGTGACCTGCCGGTTGGCGAAGGGCTTGCCGTCGCGCAGGCGGGTGACGTGGTACTCCATCGGCTTGGCCACGTCGCCGCCGCGGATGAAGTGGGCGTGCAGCGCGTGGACCGGCGGGTTGCCCCGGGTCAGCGAGCGGGTCGCCGCGACGACGCCCTGGGCGAGGAGCTGACCGCCGAAGGTGCGCGCGGTCTTCTGCTCGGGGTGCTGGCCGATGAACACGTCCTCGTCGCGCTGCTGCACGTCGAGCAGTTCGAGCAGTGCGTTCAGGTCGTCGGACCGCTCCCCGGCGGTGGCGTCGGAAGTCATGGGGACAGCCTAGTGGCCGTCAGCGCAGCGTCGCCGGGCGCACCACCATGACCGACGACGCGCGGCGGCCCTTCTCCCGCACCAATGCGATGGGACGGTCGTCGGGGTCGATGACGACGTAGACGTCCTTCATCCCGACCGGCTCGAGCCAGCGCCCCTGGCTGATCCCCTCGGCCTCGTCGGCGCTGATCGAGCGGTGCGGGAACGCGATGCGCGCCGCCTCGTCGATGTGCAGGCTCAACCGCGGATCGTGTTCCAGCTCGTCCAGCGGCACCGCGTGTTCCAGCGTGAACGGCCCGACGGCCGTGCGGCGCAGCGCCGTGAGGTGACCGCCGACGCCGAGCGCCACCCCCAGGTCGCGGGCCAGGGCCCGGATGTAGGTGCCCGACGAACAGTCGACGATGACGTCGAGGTCGATGACCTCCCCGGTGCGGCGGGTGTCGGCGACGTCGAAGCGGGACACCGTCACCGGGCGCGGCGCGAGCTCGAACTCCTCGCCGTCGCGCGCCAGGGCGTGGGCGCGCTTGCCGTCGACCTTGATCGCCGAGAACGTCGAGGGCACCTGCGCGATGTCGCCGGTCAGCGTGGCGATGACCGCGGCGATCTCCTCGTCGCGCACACCGGCGGCGGACGTCGTCGCGGTGACCTCGCCCTCGGCGTCGTCGGTGGCGGTGGCGACGCCCAGACGGATGGTCGCGGTGTACGACTTGGTCGTCAACGACAACAGCCCCATCAGCTTGGTGGCCCGCTCGATGCCGACGATGAGCACCCCGGTGGCCATCGGGTCGAGGGTTCCGGCGTGGCCGACGCGTCGGGTGTTGAACGCCTTGCGGCACTTGCTGACGACGTCGTGGCTGGTGATCCCCGCCGGTTTGTCGACGATTACCAGCCCGGCCTTGTCCAGGTGCGCGTGGTCGGTCATCGCCGTCACCGCAGGGCGATGGTCGTCGTGATGAACCCGCGCGCGATGAGCCACCGACCGGGCAGTTCGAGCAGCGGCGGACCGCCGTCGTCGGTCGCCCCGTCGATCAGGATTCGGGAGACGAAGGTGCCGTGCGCTCCCCCGCCGCCGAGCTCGCCCTGCTGCTCGAAGGTGATGTGCGCGTCCTCGAACCCCAGCCAGCGGTGCGTCAGCGGGAACCAGGCCTTGTAGGTGGTCTCCTTGGCGCAGAACAGCAGCCGGTCCCAGTGCAATCCCTCCGGCCGCGCGGCCAGAACCTCGCGCTCTGCCTCGATGCTGGTCAGGTCCAGCACCCCGTCCGGCAGCGCCTCATGCGGTTCGGCGTCGATGCCGAGCGAGCGGATCTGCATCGCATAGGCCACGATCGCGGCCCGATAGCCGGCGGTGTGCGTGATGCTGCCGACGACGCCGTCCGGCCACAGCGGCATGTCCTTGTCGCCGCGCATGATCGGCACCGGGTCGATGCCCAGCTCGCCGAGTGCGACGCGGGCGCAACTGCGGGCGGTGATGAACTCCTTGCGCCGCTTCTCCACCGCGCGCCCGATGATGGACTCCTCGGCCGGCAGCGGCGCCAGGCCGGCGGGATCCCCGAAGGCCTCCGCCGAGGCGATGCCCTTGGGAAGGATGGGCGCGATCATGGTCCGCGTGCTGATCTGCGGTGCCGGATCGGTCACGGCTTTCCCTTCTGTTTCCGGGCGCGCTGCTCGGCGCGCTCGCGACGTTCGTCGAGCCGTTTGCGCAGCGCCTGCGCCCGCTCCTCGTAGTCGGGCGGCAATTCGAAGCGCGCCCCGTGCTCGGACAGGTCCTCGGGCGTGGCATCGGGGACGATGGCGCGAAGCAGCGGTTCGGGAAGTCCGCGCCGCTTCCATTCGCGCGGGTAGCCGACGGACACCTCTTCGAAGCGCACGCCGTCGTAGTAGGTGGTGCGCGGAATGTGCAGGTGCCCGTAGACACAGCAGGCCGCGTTGTAGCGCAGGTGCCAGTCGGCGGTCAGCTCGCTGCCGCACCACAGTGCGAACTCGGGGTACATGAGCACCTCGGTGGGCTCGCGCCGCAGCGGCCAATGGTTGATCAACACGGTCTTCTCAGTCGGGTCGAGGGCGTCCAGGCGTGCCCGGGTCGCCTCGATGCGCGCCCGCCCCCACGCGTCGCGGGTGCCGTAGGGCTCCGGCGACAGCAGGAACTCATCCGTGGCGACGACGTTGCGCTCCCGGGCGACCGCCAGCGCCTGCAGCGAGGTCGACGTCCCGGCCGGGCGGAAGGTGTAGTCGTAGAGCAGGAACATCGGCACCACGCGCACCGGTTCGCGACCGTTGCCCGGGTCGAAGAGCGGGTAGATGTCCTCGGGGGTGAGGACGCCCAGGTCGCGCGCCGCCTGGACCAGGTAGTCGTACCGCGCGACGCCGTGGATCTGCAGCGGGTCCTTCGCGGTGGTGTACAGCTCGTGGTTGCCCGGCACCCAGATCACCGTGGCGAAGCGCGCCGCCAGCCGGCGCAGCACGTCGGCGATGTCGTCGGTGCGTTCGGCGACGTCTCCCGCGACGATCAGCCAATCGTCGGCAGCCGCCGGGTGGATGTCGTCGATGATGTGCTCGTTGCCCCGATGGGCCACGTGCAGATCACTGATCGCCCAGAGCGTTGCCATGCCGACCATCGTGCCACGCGGCCCCCGCGCCGGACCGGGGCAGGCGCGTCACCGCGCGGGCGTGCACTCGAAGAGGTTGAACCGGTAGGTCTTGGACATCGGGAAGCGGCCGACGACCTTGTTGCCCAGGCGGTCCAGCAACGGCCACCCGCGCGCCAGGTCCGCGGGCGGCTCGGTGAAGCTGTACGACTCCTTCACGGTCAAGCCGTACCGCTGCAGGTCGGCGGGATCGTCACACGCCCAGTAGAACTGCGCCGGGACGTCGCGGTGCGACCGGTCCTGCCCCTGCACCATCAGCGTGCCGGCCGTGTCGAAGGCGAACAACGCCCCGCCGAACGCCGTCGAGATCGACTGGAGCACCGGGGTGACCTGCTCGGACGGGAAGTACAGGAGCACCGCCTCACTGAGGAGCAGGACCGGCTTCGACATGTCGATCGCCTCGTACCAGTCCGTGTCCAGGATCGAGCCGACGCGCATCGTGTAGCGGTCCGTGTCCGACACGAACTTGCGGCGCAGTTCGATCGTGTCGGCGAGGTCCATGTCGAGCCAGGTGAGGCGGCCGTTGTCGAGCCGATCGAACCGGGTCGACAGACCGCACCCCAGATCCGCGACGAACCCGTCCGGGTGATCGGCGAGGAAATCGCGGACGAAGCCGTCGAAGATCGCGGCCCGCCATACCGAGCCATGGGTGTTCGGCAGCCGGAAGGTCGAGAAGTCGTAGTCGAGCCCGTCGACGATCTCGGCCGCCCTCGTGTCGTGCAGGACGCTGCGTTTGCGACGCGCGTCGCGGGCGCGACCGTACAGCGGGATCAGCAGCGTTTCCTGGACCTTGCCGAGGTCGACCGCCTCCCCCATGGTCAGCGCCGCTTCGGGGCCTTGTAGCCGGGCGCGCCGGGGAGCATCTGGTTCTCACCGTTGAGCACGCCGTCCGGCGTGGTGACGAAACGACCGGCGCACTTGCCGCGCAGCGACGTCACGGTCGCGTCCCAGAAGCGGCTCATGAGCGGTTCGAAGGTGTGGTCGTAGCCCGGCGGCAGGCCGATGCTCGGGATCGGCGTCACCCGGCACTGGCCGCCGTCGAGGTCGCCGGTGGCGTACTCGCCCGCGCTGCGGATGCTGTAGTACTTCGTCGGACCGGGGGTGTCGTCACCGGCGTTCAGCTTGGCCAGGAACGGCGTGCCCGGGCAGTTCTCGCGGGCGATGTCCTGCTTGCACGAGACGGGCGATCCGTACTGGGCGGTGCCGATCGCGACGTAGGTCGCGACCTTGGGGGTGCCGCCCATCTCCTTGAGGTACCAGCGGGCGCTGATCCCGCTGATGCTGTGGGCGACCAGCGCCACGCGATCGTGCGGGTGGGCCCGGCGGGTGCGCTCGACGGCACCGGCGATGGCCCGCGCATCGCTGCGCAGGTCCTCGCCGGCCAGGTCGAGGACCGTGGTGGGGAAACCGCGCGAGGTCAGGTTGTCTGCCATCTGGCCGTAGGCCGACGCCGTGGACTTGCCGCCGACCGATTGGCCGGGGGTGAGGATGACGCGAGTCGTCGTGGCGGCCTCGGCGGGGGCGGCCAGCAGGGAGCCCGCGGCGACGGCGCCGCAGGCGAGGGCGATGGACATGTTCTTCAGCATGTAGATGAGGATAACCTAAGCGACAGGAGGTTAGCCTCCCCCACCTATATCGCCCAGGCGTTGCCCCGGTAGCGCCACCACACGGCACCGAGTCGGGCGACCATGAATGCGCACAGCCCGGTCCAGATTCCGGCCAGGCCCCACCCGAAGAAGTGGGACGCCCAGATCAGCGGCAGGAAGACCCCCAGCGCGGCGGCCAGGGTCGCGGTGCGCAGGAAGGCCGCGTCCCCCGCACCGAGCAACACCCCGTCGAGGGCGAAGACCGCGCCGGCGATCGGCAGCATCGCGATGAGGAACCACCACGGGACGGTCATGGCCGCCAGGACGTCGGCGTCGTGGTTGAAGAGGCGCGGCAGCGTCGACGCGCCGACCGCCAATGCGGCCGCCACCGCGAGCGCGACGCCCATCGACGCGCGCAGGACCCGCCGCGCCACCATCCGCGCCTCGATGGTCTGCCGCGCGCCCAGCGCGGCCCCGACCAGCGCCTGGGCGGCGATCGCCAGCGAGTCGAGCAACAGGGACAGGAACTCCCACACCTGCAGGACGACCTGGTGGGCGGCCACGGCCGCCACCGAGTAGCGCGCCGCCACCGCGGCCGCCGAGACGAAACAGATCTGGAATGAGGCACTGCGCGCGACGAGGTCGCGAGCCATGACCAGCTGCGCGCCGATCACCGCGCGGTCGGGTCGGCGCGCGACCGCCGACCGTGCCGACTCACGCAGCAGCGCCGCGAGGAACAACGCGCCGGTCGTCGACTGGCCGACGACGTTGGCCCACGCGCTGCCGTTCAACCCGAGCCGCGGCAGCGGGCCGACCCCGTGCACCAGGCCGATGCACAGCAGTGCCGCGAGGGACAGCCCGACGACGACGTTGACCACCGGCGCGCGCGTCTCCTGGATGCCGCGCATCCAGCCGTTGCCCGCCATCGACACCAGGATCAGCGGTACCCCGACGATCGCGATCCGCAGCCACCCCGCCGCGTCCGCGGCGACGTCGGCGTCGGGGACCAGGGCCCGCATGATCCACGGGGCTGCGAGAAAGCCGAGGAGGACGATCACCGCGCCGACGACCAGCGCGATCCACGTGGCCTGCACGCCCTCGGCCACGGCTCCGGCCCGGTCGCCCTCGCCGAACCGCCGCGCCGAGCGCGCGGTGGTGCCGTAGGCGAGGAAGGTCAGCTGGGTGCTGAGCACCGCCAACACCAGGGTCCCGACACCCAATGCCGCCAGCTCGCGGGCTCCCAGGCGTCCGACGACGGCAAGGTCGAGCAGCAGGTAGAGCGGCGGCGCGATCAGGACGATCAGCGCGGAGAACGCGAGGTCGGCTATTCGGCGCACTGGGCCAGCAGCGCGGCGGTCACCTCGTCGGCGGTGCCGGTCGCGCTATAGCCGGATGCCCGCACGTGTCCGCCGCCGCCGAAGGCCCGGGCGACCCGGGTGACGTCGACGCGCTCCTTCGAGCGCAGCGACACGTTCCACACGCCCGGCTCGGATTCCTTGAAGACGGCGGCGACCTCGGCGTCGCGAGCGGTGCGGACCAGGTCGATCAGGCTCTCGGACTCGTCCCACGCCATCGACGTCAGCAGATCGTTCGGCACCGTCGCGTACACCAGGCCTGCGCCGCCGAAGGCGGACTCGACCAGCTCGGCGTCGGCGAGGACGGCACTGGCCACGCGGAACCAGGTGAACGGGTGGCTGTCGAGCAGCAGGCGGCTCCACTTGGCGCCGTCGACGCCCGCCTCCAGCAGCCGTGCGGCGATTCCGAAGGATGCGGGCCGCGCCCATTTGAAGGAGCCGGTGTCGGTCACCAGACCGGCGTACACGCAGGTCGCGATGGGCTCGGTGAGCTCGACGCCCAGCTCGTCGATGATCTGCAGGACCAGCGAGGCGGTGCAATCGGAGGACGGGTCGATGAAGTCGAGGGTGCCGAAGCCCGGGTTCGAGACGTGGTGGTCGACGACGATGCGCTCGTCGGCGGCCGAGAAGACCGCGCCGAGTCCTTCGAGCCGGCCGAGCGTCGCGGCGTCGACCGAGACCGCGACCCGGTGGCCACTCACCTTGCCCGCCGCGACCAGCAGGTCGCTGCCGGGCAGGGCAGCCATGACCGACGGGAGCGGCAACTCGCCCGGATAGGCGACCTCGACGCGTTTGCCGAGGGCGACCAGGGCCTGGCCGAGGGCCAATCCGCTGCCCAGGGTGTCGGGGTCCGGCCGGACGTGGCACAGGATGGTGACGGCGTCGGCGTCGGACAGGACCGCTGCGACGCGGGCCGCGCCTCCCGTCGTCACCGGTCGGACTCGCGCGGCTCGTCGTCGCGGTACGGGTCGGCGTCGCCGGCCGGCTTCGCCTCCGCCGCCCGGCGGGCGACCATCTCGTCGTTGGCGCGGGCCCGTGCCACCAGCTCCTCCATGTGGCGGGCGGCGTCGGGCACGGTGTCGAGCTGGAAGGCCAGCGTCGGCGTGAAGCGGACCCCGGTACCGGCACCGACGAGCGAACGGAGGTGGCCGGTGGCCTTCGCCAACGCGGCCGCCGCCCCCTCGTAGTCCGGCGGCGAGTCGATCGACTCGCCCATCACCGTGTAGAACAGCGTGGCGTCGTGCAAGTCGCCGGACACGCGGGCATCCGTGATCGTCACATGCGCCAGCCGGGGATCCTTGATCTCACCCGAGCCGATCGCCGAGGCGACGATCGACGAGATCCGCTTGGCCAACCGGGCCGCGCGGGCGGGGTCCGCCATGAGAACCGCCTTTCGCGGAAAAGCCGTGCGCGTCGGGTCTCCCCTAGTCGCGCGGCTTCTCCTGCAACTCGTAGCTCTCGATGATGTCGCCGACCTTGATGTCCGAGTAGGTCAGGGTCAGACCGCACTCGAAGCCGTCGCGAACCTCGGTCACGTCGTCCTTCTCGCGGCGCAGCGACGAGATCGTCAGGTTCTCCGCCACCACGACGCTGTCGCGGAGCAGGCGGGCCTTGGCGTTGCGCTTGATCAGACCGTCGTTGACCATGCAGCCGGCGATGTTGCCGACCTTGGACGACTTGAAGATGGCACGGATCTCGGCGCGGCCGAGCTCCACCTCTTCGTACACCGGCTTGAGCATGCCCTTGAGCGCGCTCTCGATCTCGTCGATCGCCTGGTAGATGATCGAGTAGTACCGGATCTCGACGCCCTCGCGGTTGGCCCGCTCGGTGGCCTTGCCCTCGGCGCGCACGTTGAACCCGATGATGATCGCATCCGACGCGGCGGCGAGGTCGACGTTCGTCTCGGTGACGCCGCCGACGCCGCGGTCGATGACCCGCAGCGAGACCTCGTCGTCGATCTCGATGCCGAGCAGGGCCTCCTCGAGCGCCTCCACGGTGCCCGAGTTGTCGCCCTTGAGGATCAGGTTCAGCTGGCTGGTCTCCTTCAGCGCCGAATCCAGGTCCTCCAGGCTGATCCGCTTGCGGCTGCGCGCCGCCAGCGCGTTGCGCTTGCGCGCCGCACGCCGATCGGCGATCTGGCGGGCGGTGCGGTCCTCGTCGACGACCAGCACGTTGTCGCCGGCGCCCGGCACCGACGTGAAGCCGATGACCTGGACGGGCCGCGACGGGAATGCCTCTTCGACGTCCTCACCGTGCTCGTCGACCATGCGCCGCACGCGCCCGTAGGCGTCGCCGGCCACGACCGAGTCGCCGATGCGCAGCGTGCCGCGCTGGATGAGCACGGTCGCCACCGGGCCGCGGCCGCGGTCGAGGTGTGCCTCGATCGCGACACCCTGGGCGTCCATGTCCGGGTTGGCCCGCAGGTCCAGCGAGGCGTCCGCGGTGAGCAGGACCGCCTCGAGCAACCCGTCGATGTTCGTGCCCTGCTTGGCCGAGATGTCGACGAACATGGTCTCGCCGCCGTACTCCTCGGGAATCAGGCCGTACTCGGTGAGCTGGCCGCGGATCTTGGACGGGTCCGCGCCCTCCTTGTCGATCTTGTTGACCGCCACGACGATCGGCACGTCGGCGGCCTGCGCGTGGTTCACGGCCTCGACCGTCTGCGGCATGACACCGTCGTCGGCGGCCACGACCAGGATCGCGATGTCGGTGGCCTTCGCACCACGGGCACGCATGGCGGTGAACGCCTCGTGACCCGGGGTGTCGATGAAGGTCACCAAGCGGTCCTCGCCGTTCAGGCTCGTGTTCACCTGGTAGGCACCGATGTGCTGGGTGATGCCGCCGGCCTCGCCCTCGCCGACGTTCTCCTCGCGGATCGTGTCGAGCAGTCGGGTCTTACCGTGGTCGACGTGGCCCATGACGGTGACCACCGGCGGCCGCGACGCGAGGTCGTCCTCGTCGCCCTCGTCCTCGCCGTAGGTGAGGTCGAAGCTCTCCAGGAGCTCGCGGTCCTCGTCCTCGGGGCTGACGACCTGCACGACGTAGTTCATCTCCGAGCCGAGCAGCTCGAGCGTCTCGTCGTTCACCGACTCGGTCGCGGTCACCATCTCGCCCAGGTTGAACAGCGCCTGGACCAGGGCGGCCGGATTGGCGTCGATCTTGTCGGCGAAGTCGGACAGCGACGCGCCGCGGGCGAGCCGGATCGTCTGACCCTCGCCGCGGGGGAGCCGGACGCCGCCGACCGTCGGGGCCTGCATCGAGTCGTACTCTTGGCGCTTCTGCCGCTTGGACTTGCGGCCCTTGCGCGGGGCACCGCCGGGGCGACCGAAGGCGCCGGCCGCACCACCGCGACCACGGGCGCCGCCGCCACCGCCACCGGGACGGCCGCGGAAACCGCCACCGGGAGGACCGCCGGGTGCGCCACCGCCACCGGGACCAC
>NZ_JASGER010000064.1:0-11808 GCF_047606305.1 Gordonia sp. (in: high G+C Gram-positive bacteria)
CCAACCGCGTCAGATTCTCACCCTGACCGTTGAACGCCTTGCCCAACTCCTCGACAATCGTCTGCAAATCCTCCACCGGCACCGACTCGGCAAAATCCAACGCCGAATTCACCACATCCTCCAACGGCGGCGGCAGTTCGGTCTTGTCGGAGTGGATGATCGAGCCCGACTTCAGGAAGGGGCCGCTGGCCGAGGTCGGCCGAAGGTCCATGTACTGCTCGCCGATCGCCGAGCGCGACGCGATCGCGACCTCGGCCGACGCCGGGATCTTCGGCGCGTGGCGGCTGATCCGGACGTTCGCGTTGACGCCGTCGTCGGTCAGCTTGAGCGACTCGACGCGGCCCACCGGCACACCCTGGTAGGTGACCTCGGCGTTCGGGAAGATGCCGCCGGAATCCTTGAGCTGCACCGTGATCGGGTACTCGGAGATCCCCGCCAGCCGCGGCAGGCGCGCGTAGCTGGTCCCCACGATCAACATGGCGACGATGCCGAGGATCGCGAACGCGGTCAGCTGGATCTTGACGAGGCGGGTCATGTCAGCGACCGCCCTTCAGCATCGACACCGGGCCGTCGAGGGCCTGCTGGCCCGGCTTCGGCGGCGTCAGCACGATGTACTGCGGCTTGCGCTGCTCATCCCGCTTGCGCTGCTTCTGTTTCGCGGCCGGGTACGGCAGGTCGGGGCGGTAGCCGCCGTAAGACGGCGGGGTCCACGGACCGATGCGCGAATTGGGCGGCGGCGGCAGCAGGCCGACCGACGGCCAGCCCCAGCGCGGACCGTTGCCCTTGTAGTAGGGGTTGGCCGGGTCGACGGGGATGTTGCGGGCCTTGGGCGGCGAGTAGATCGGCGCGCCCTGCCCGACGCCCAGCGCCTCGAGCTGGTTGAGCAGCCGCAGGTCGAGCGTCATGAACAGGTTGGTGGCGTTGCCCTTCGCGGCCGGCGTGAGCCAGTCCGGGAACGGGACGGTCAGCATCAGCGGCGCGGCGGTGATCAGGTCCGGCATGGACTTGGCCAGCGACGACAGGATGGGGCGCAGGGCCTTCAGGTCGGCGATGATCGCCTCGCGCGACTTGCCGAGCACGTCGGTGCCGACCTGGCCGAGCTTGTCGAGCTTGGTCAACAGGTCGACGAACTGCGGGCGCTGCTGCTCGAGGACCTGGACCCCGGCGGGCAGCTGCTCCAGGATCTGCTCGATCTGGTCGGTCTGCGACGACGCGCGGGTCGAGAGGGCGGCAAGGCCGTCGATCGCGGTGACGATGTCGTCGCGCTGCTTGTTCAGGTTGCCGATCAGCTTGTTGGTCTGGATCAGCAGGCTGCGGGCCTTGTTGTCGGTCGGCGAGGCACTGCCCGCCCCGGCGACGTCGAGGGCCTTGGTCAGCTCGGACACGATCGGCTGGAGCTGGTTGAGGCCACCGTTGTTGAGCAGCATCGACAGCGCGCCGAGCACCTGCTCGATGTCGGTGGCGGTGCGCGTGCGCGGCTGGCCGTTGGAATCGACACCGGCGATCGGCGAGTCCTGGCTCTGCGGCGGCGCGCTCTGCGCCCCGTCCGGCTCGGTCAGGCCGACGAACTTCTCACCGAGCAGCGCGGTCTGCTGGACCGCCGCGTGCACCTGGTTGGACACCTTGACGCTGTCGCGCACCAGGATGTCGACGGTGGCCTGCCACTCGTCGGGCTTGATGGTGATGTCGGTGACGCGGCCGACGACGATGCCGTCCTTCTTCACCAGCGACTGGGGCACCAGGTCCAGGATGTCGGAGAACTTCACCTGGAAGTGCTTCGGGTTCGACCCGACGTCGACGCCGCCGGGCAGCGGCACCGACTGCAGGCCGCTGCACGAGGCCAGCAGGCCGACGCTCGTCGCCGCAACGGTGGCGGCCGTGAGGTTCTTGATCCAGCCCATCAGCGGCCACCTCCCCGCGGTGCCTGCGCCGGGTGCGTGTACGGCGGCGTGGACGGCACCGAATCCGACGGCTTGGCCGGCTTGCCCGGCTTCGTCGACCGGTCCGAGGGCGGGCGCTTGCGCGGCGCCAACGGGTTCGGGGTGGTCGGCGCGGGCGTGATCAGACCGGGGTCGCGGTTGCCGCGGCGCGTGCCCGGCACCGAGTAGCGCTGCGTCTTGTCGTTGCTCATGATGCCGAACGGCAGCACCGGGAGCAGCGGCGAGACGCCCTTCTCCACCTGGCGGGCCAGGTCGGTGCAGTGGCTGATGATCGGCGCCATCTTGCGCTGCCAGTCCAGGAACGGCTGGGTGCCCGGCATGATGCTGCCCGGGTTCAGCAGGTTGCACTGCATCGACAGCAGGGCCTGCAGGTCCTGGACGGTCAGGCGCATCGCGAGGGTGCCCGACTCCGCGTCGTAGGCGTTGATCAGGTTCGACACGGTGACCGGCAGGACCTCGAGGATCTCCTTGAGCGAGTCCTGGCGGTTCTTGAGGACCTCGGTGGTCGGCTTCAGCGAGCGGACCGTGTCGCCGATGGTCTGCTGGTTGTCGTTGACGAAGCGGCTCACGTCGCCCAGCGCCACCGACAGGGTCGCGAGCGCCTGGCCGAGCTGGTCGCGCTCACCGGCCAGGAAGGTGTTGAACGAGGCCATCTGGGTGTTGAACTGCCGGACCTGCGTGTCGTTCTGCTCGAGCGCCCCGACGAAGGTGTTCAGCTGCTTGATCGTGTCGACGATGTTGCCGCTGGAGTCGGACAGCGTCGTGGCCGCCTTCGACAGGTTCTCGAAGGCCGCGCCGAGCTTCTCGCCGTTGCCGCGCAGGTTGTCCGCGCCGACGCGGACGAAATCGGTGACCGCACCCTCCTTGTTGCCGCGCTTGGCGTTGACGCCGTTCGGGCCGAGGGACTTGGACAGCTTCTGCAGGTTGCCGTACAGCTCGTCGACCTCGACGGGGACCATCGTCTGGTCCAGGCCGAGCACGATGTGCTTGGGCGCCAGGTCGCCGCCGGTGTAGGCCGGGGTGAGCTGGACGTAGCGGTCGGAGATGATCGACGGTGCGACCTGGGCGGCGCGCACGTCCTTGGGCAGCTTCAGGCCGCGCTCGACCCGCATCTTGACGTGCACCTTGTCGCCGTCGGGCTTCACGGCGGTCACCTTGCCGACCTTCACGCCGAGCATGCGGACGTCCGAGCCCTTGTAGATGCCGATGCCGCGCTTGAACGTCGCGTCGACGGTCGTCGAACCGATGCCGGAGAAGGCCCACCACAGCACCGAGCCCACGATGAGCGCGAGGACCGTGCCGAGCACGATGCCCACGATGTGGCGCGGGGTGAACCAGCGCCCGGGTCCGGTGGTCGTCGTCAGATCTGGGGTCGTCATCTACCCGGCCTCGGTTCCGCCGTTGTTGAACATCTTGATCTTGTTGGGCGGCCGCGTGGTGTTCTGCTGCGGCAGCGCCGGCGGGATCAGGTTGGTCACCATCGACTCGAACCAGCGCCCGTTGCCCAACACGTTGCCGTAGAGCCGGTAGAACGGCGCCAGCGACTGGATCGAGCGGTCCAGGTTGTCCTTCTGCTTGTTCAGCAGGCCCGCGACCTGCTGCAGCGAGCGCAGCGCCGGGCCGATCTGGGCCTGGTTGTCGGCCACGATGCCCGACAGCGCCTTGCTGAGCGTCGTCGTCGACGAGAGCAGCGTGCTGATCGACTCCTGCCGCTTGTTCAGCTCGTCGAGCAGCTGGCCGGTACCGGCGATGAGCTGCACGAACTCCTGGTTGCGGTCGGCGAGGATCTTCGACGTCGACTTGGTCGCGCTGAGCAGCTTCTGCACGTCCTGGTCGCGCTTGGCGATGGTCTGCGACAGGCGGCTCAGGCCGGTCAGGGCCGGACCGAAGTCGCCCGCGGTGCCCGAGAACGCCGTCGACATGGCCTCCAACGACTCGGACACCTTGTCGGTGTCCAGGTCGCTCAGCTGGTTGCTGGCGTCGCTGAAGGCGTCGATGACGTCGTAGGGCGAGATCGTGTCGGTGATCGGCTTGGTCGGATCGGCCGAGTTGGACCCGCGCGGGGTCAGGCCCAGGTACTTCTGCCCCAGCAGCGTCTTGATCTGGATGGAGGCCTGCGTCTGGTCGCCGATCCAGGTGTTGTTGGCGTTGAACCTCACCTGGACCTTGTTGCCGTCCTTGTTGAGCCCGACGCTCTCGACGGTACCCACCTTGATGCCGGCGACGCGGACCTCGTTGCCCGGCTGCAGACCGGCGGCCTCGCTGAACTCGGCGGTGTACCGCGGACCGGCGCCGAGGATCGGCAGCGAGGTCAGGTAGAACGACGAAATCGACACCATGAGCAGCATCAGGACGCCGAGCGCACCCACCGTGATGGGTGAGCGGCGGCCGGCGAAGCGCCGGGACGGGTGCAGCTTCTGCGGCTCCAGCGCCGCGGCCTCCGCCTCGGCCCGCTTGCGGGCGTCTTCCTCGGGCATCGCTGCCTGATCCTTCTCGTCAGCCATGTCCACCCCTAGTACGGCCGCCGGTTGTCACGCCAGCACCTGGTCGCCGCGCTGGTGTAGAGCACGTGGTTGATATCGGGCGTCGGGATGAGCGGATCGGTCAGCAGGACCGACTTGCCGTTGCCCATCACGAGGTCCACCCCGCAGAGGTAGAACTGGAACCAGGAGCCGAAGGTCGCGGCGCGACCGATCTTCTCCAGCTTCGGCGGCAGGTTCGTCAGGATCGCCTGCACGTCCTTGTCGCGGCGGTTGATCTCGTCGGAGGCCGCCTTGAGGCCGGCGATGTCACCGGCGATCGCCGGGCGCGTCTGGCCCAGGATCGAACCGAGGACCGTCGTCAGGTTCGACACCGACGTGACCGCCGAACCGACCGACTCCTTCTGCGACGCCAGGCCGTTGACCAGCTGCGAGGTGTTGACCAGCAGCGACTCGAACTGCGAGTCGTGGTTGTTGACCGTCTGCAGCACCTTGTTCAGGTTGGTGATCAGTTCGCCGATCACCTCGTCGCGGTTGGCCAGGGTGTTGGTCAGCTCGGCCGTCTGCGAGATCAGCGACGACATGGTGCCGCCCATGTTCTGGCCGGGGGTGTTCTGGAAGACATTGATGATCTGGTCGGCCAGCTTGTTGACGTCGTCCGGCTTGAGCTGGATGAACACCGGCTTGAAGCCGTTGAACAGCTCGGTCAGGTTGACCGCCGGGGTCGTCTCCTGGCGGTTGTTCTCGCCGAACACGTAGCCGGGGCGCAGCACCTTGTTGGACTCCCCCGCACCGCGCTCGAGGGCGAGGTAGCGCAGGCCGGTCAGGTTGCGGTAGCGGATGAGGACCTGGGTGCCGTCGGGCAGCGAGTCGCGGTCGACGGCGAAGCTGACCTTGGCCTTGTCCTGGTCGTAGACCTCGACCTTGCTGACCGCGCCGACGCGCACACCGGCGATGCGGACGTCGTCGCCGGGGTTCAGCATGGCGGCGTCGTCGAAGATCGCCTGGTAGTCGTGCTTGCCCGACGACCCCGCGTTGGCGATGGTCAGGGCGAGCATCGAGGTGGCGACGACGGTCACCACGGCGAAGGTGATCAGCTTGACCAGGGGCGAGACGATCGACTTCATCGGAGGTTCACCTGCCCTCCGGGGAGTCGGGACGCGCCCAGCACGGTCACCCAGCTCGGGATGTCCTCGGGCGAGACGCCCGAGGCGGCGCCGTAGAGCATCTGCAGCTGCGCCCGGAAGACCGGGTCGGACCAGGCACTCGTCGGCACGCTGGCCATGCCCGCGGGGAGCGCCGAGTACTGGGCCGCCGGCATCTCGGGCATGTTGCGCGGGCCCGGGTTGCGCGAGGGCACCTGGTAGGAGCCGTCGGCCAGACCGCCGCCGGGGAACTGCGGGAACGGGCGGCCGTTCTTGGCCGGCTTGTAGCAGACCGGTCCGCGGTCGTAGTCGAACAGGCGCGGCTCGTCCTGGTTGGGCAGGTAGCGCCCGCGCGGGTTGACGAACTGCAGGTTGACGCGGACACCCGGGTTGGGCGTGCCCTCGCCGACGATGCGCCGCGACTCGGGGATCAGGCCGGCGAAGTTCTTGAAGGTGCAGCCGAAGGTCGGCGACTGGCGCGCCAGGCCGTTCAGCATCTCCTGGGAACCGGTGAAGATGCTGATCAGGTCGTTGCGGTTGGTCTTCAGGAAGGCCGTCGTGTCGTCGGAGGCGACGCCGAGGGTGGCGATCAGGCCGGCCAGGTCGCCCTGGCGCTCGACGACGGTGTTGCCGGTGACGCGCAGGTGGTCGAGGGCGTCGATGATCGACGGCAGCGCCTGCGAGTAGGTCTGGGAGAAGGACGCCAGCCCGCGCAGCGTCTTCTGCAGGTCGGTGGTGTGGTCGTTGACCTCGGAGAACACCGCGTCGAGGCGCTTGATGGTCTCGCCCAGCTCCTGGCCGCGGCCGGTGAGCGCCTGCGAGACGTTCGTGAGCGTCACGTTGAGGTCCTGCGGCGGCACGGCCTTCAGCAGCGGGAGCAGCCGGTCGAAGAAGTCCTGGACCTCTTTCGCGTTGCCCTGGTCGGCCGTGGAGATCTGGTCGCCGCCCACCAGGGTCGCCGCGCTCGACGACTCGTGCGGCACCTCGAGGGCGACGTAGCGCTCGCCGAACAGCGTCTTGGGCAGGATGCGGGCGGTCGTGTCACGGGGCAGCAGCGACAGCTTGTCGGGGTCCAGCGCCAGCACGACGTCGACCTTGCCGTCCGGCGACGGGTTGACCGCCTTGACCGTGCCGACCATCATGCCGCGGGCCTTGACGTCGGCGTGCTGGGACAGCGAGTTGCCCGCCGAGTCGGTGTGCAGGATGACGTCGCCGGTCGAGTGGAACTTGCCCTGGAACTTCATGATCGAGCCGCCGATGAACAGCGCGATGACCAGGAAGAAGGCCAACCCGGCGAGACGGAGTCGGAGTTTGCGCATGGGTCAGCCCGCCACCCTGACCGTCGTGGTGGTCCCCCAGATCGCCAGACCGAGGAAGAAGTCGAGCAGCGCGATCAGCACGAGGGCTGTTCGAACCGCGTGTCCCACGGCCACGCCGACGCCGGCCGGACCGCCGGAGGCGTAGTAGCCGTAGTAGCAGTGCACCAGGATGATCACGAACGCGAAGACCAGCACCTTGCCGAACGACCACAAGACGTCGGCCGGTGGCAGGAATTGGTTGAAGTAGTGGTCGTAGGAGCCGCCCGATTGCCCGTTGAACACGGTGTTGATCGTTCGCGACGCCGTGTAGGCGGCGAGCAGACCCAGCACGTAGAGCGGGATGACGGCGACGAAGCCGGCGATGACGCGCGTGGTGACCAGGAACGGGATCGACGGGACGGCCATGACCTCGAGGGCGTCGATCTCCTCGGAGATGCGCATGGCGCCCAGCTGGGCGGTGAAGCCGCAGCCCACCGTCGCCGACAGCGCCAGGCCGGCGACCAGCGGCGCGACCTCGCGGGTGTTGACGTAGGCGGACAGGAAGCCGGTCAGCGCCTGCGCGCCCAGGTTCTGCAGCGCCGCGTAGCCCTGCATGCCCACGACGACGCCGGTGAAACCGGACATGAGGACCATGACGCCGACGGTGCCCAGGATGACGGCGAGGCCGCCGGAGCCGAAGGCGACCTCGGCCAGCAGGCGCAGCACCTCGCGGCGGTAGTGCACGAGGGTCCGCGGGATCCAACCGATCGCCCGGCTGTAGAAGGACATCTGCTCGCCGGCACCGTCGAGGACGCGCAGCGGCTTGTCGGCCTGCTTGCGAAGCTCGTAGCCGACGTATTCGGCCCGGCTCTTGGCGATGGTCACGCCGCCACCTTCGGTCATGATCACGCCCCCTTCGGCGGAACGACCTGCAGGTACACCGCGGTCAGGATCAGATTGGCGAAGAACAGGAGCAGGAAGGTGATGACGACGGACTGGTTGACCGCGTCGCCGACGCCCTTCGGACCGCCCTTGGGGTTGAGGCCCTTGTAGGCGGAGATCACCCCGGCGATCACGCCGAAGATCGCGGCCTTGATAGTCGAGATGTAGAGGTCGGGCAGCTGGGCGAGTGAACCGAAGGACGCCAGATAGGCGCCCGGGGTGCCGCCCTGCACCACGACGTTGAAGAAGTAACCGCCGGCGATGCCGATGACCGCGACCAAACCGTTGAGCAGGATCGCGACCAGGACCATCGCCAACACGCGCGGGACCACCAGGCGCTGGATCGGGTTGATGCCCAGCACCTCCATGGCGTCGATCTCCTCGCGGATCGTGCGCGCACCCAGGTCGGCCGCCACGGCCGACCCGGCCGCACCCGCGATGAGCAGCGACGTGACCAGGGGCGATCCCTGCTGGATGACCACCAGGACGCTGGCCGCGCCGGTGTACGACTCGGCGCCGATCTGCTTGATCAGCGAACCGGTCTGGAGGGAGACGATCGCACCGAAGGGAATCGCAATGAGCGCCGTCGGGAGGATGGTGACGCTAGCGATGAACCAGGCCTGCTGAATGAATTCACGCCACTGGAACGGGCGCACAACAGACTGGCGTGCGACGTCGATGAATAGCTGGACAATCCTGCCCGTCTGCTCGAAGGCACCGGCCCCGGCAGCAGCGATTCGGTCGACGCCACGCTCGGTGGCGGTCGTCATCGGTGGTTAGCTCCCGCTGTCTTCCTCGGTCTTGCTCGGCGTGACCATCGGGCCGTCGTCGACGGCCTCGCCGACCGTGTTGAACACGTCGGTCTCGGCCTGTGCGGCGTTGGCCGTCACCCCGGCAGCAGCGCTACCGGCCGCGGTCGCCATGGCCGCGGTCTGCGCTGCGGCCGCCTGGGTGGCTGCCTGGGCACGATTCTCGGCGAGAAGCTTATCTTCCTCCTCCATGCTCCGACGAATCGCCTCCTGGGCGTTCGGCGGCAGCGTGTGGATGATCTCCTCGACGTTCTTGCGGTGACGACCGGCGGCCTTGCGCTCGGGCATGCCCGGGTTCGGCTGGACCTGCGCGATGATCTCGCTGAAGTCGTCCTTCGTGCCACCACCGGAGATGCCGGCGGCCTGCATCGCGGCCTCGGCCGCGGCGACTGCCTCGTCCTTCTCCTCCGACATGCCGATCGGGCCGAAGCGGTCGCCGGAGAGGAACTGCTTGACGACCGGCTGCTCGCTGGTCAGCAGGACCTCGCGGGGTCCGAACATGACCAGTTCCTTGCGGAAGAGCATGCCGATGTTGTCCGGGATGGTGCGCGCGATGTTGATGTTGTGCGTGACGATGAGGATCGTCGCGTCGATCTGCGCGTTGATGTCGATCAGCAGCTGGCTGATGTAGGCGGTGCGGACCGGGTCCAGACCCGAGTCCGGCTCGTCACAGAGGATGATCTGCGGGTCGAGGACCAGGGCGCGGGCCAGGCCGGCGCGCTTGCGCATACCGCCGGAGATCTCACCGGGGAGCTTGTCCTCGGCACCGGCCAGACCGACCAGGTCGATCTTCTCCATGACGATGGAGCGGATCTCCGACTCCGACTTCTTGGTGTGCTCGCGCAGCGGGAAGGCGATGTTGTCGAACAGGCTCATCGAACCGAACAGCGCGCCGTCCTGGAACAGGACGCCGAACAGCTTGCGGATCTCGTAGAGCTCACGGGCCGAGCACTTGGTGATGTCGGTGCCGTCGATGATGACCGAGCCCTGCTCCGGGTGGAGCAGACCGATCAGCGTCTTGAGGAACACCGACTTACCGGTACCGGACGGGCCGAGCAGCGCACTGACCTCGCCCTCGGGCAGGGTCAAGGTGACGTCGCGCCAAATGTTCTGCGAGCCGAAGGACTTAGTCAGTCCCTCCACGCTTACTTCAACACCCACTGCGGTTCCCTCCAGTCGATCGTCCGCTCACGGCAGTCGGAGTGACTCCCGCATCCCCATAAGGCATATGTGGTCGCAGTCACTCTAACGCACCGGCGCGCCGGTTCCGACTCGAACTCCGGTCCCACTCACTTGGACGGTTGTCCCTACTCGCGAGTAACACCCTTAACAAGGGCTAAGAGTAGCGCATCAGGGTGCCCTCACTCCAGCCCGCCGGCACGCGAAAGCCCCGCGGGAGACATCCCACGGGGCTTTCGACGGTGACGTGCACGACCGGACCGCAAGCGGCCCGGTCAGCGGGTCACTTGAGCGAGACCGAGGCGCCGGCCTCTTCCAGCTTGGCCTTGGCAGCCTCGGCGTCCTCCTTGGAAACCTTCTCCAGGAGCGGCTTCGGCGCACCCTCGACGAGGTCCTTGGCCTCCTTCAGGCCCAGACCCGCGACGACCTCGCGGACGACCTTGATGACCTGGATCTTCTTGTCGCCGGCACCCTCGAGGATGACGTCGAACTCGTCCTGGTCGGCAGCGGCGGCACCGGCGTCGCCGCCGGCAGCCGGCGCACCGGCAGCGGCCACGGCGACCGGGGCGGCCGCGGTGACCTCGAAGACCTCTTCGAACTTCTTCACGAAATCGCTGAGCTCCAGCAGGGTCAGTTCCTTGAACTGATCGATGAGCTCGTCAGCGCTGAGCTTCGCCATGATGGCGTCCTTCCTTTAGGTGGTCGACGGCTGCGGGTGCAGCGCCGACCGGGTTGTTGCTTGACCGGGTGGTCGGTGGCGGCGTGGATTACTCCGCGCCCGCAGCTTCCTTCTGCTGCTGCAGGGCCGCGGCGAGGCGCGCCACCTGCGATGCGGGCTGGTTGAACAGCCCGGCTGCCTTTGCCAAGTTGCCCTTCATGGCACCGGCGAGCTTGGCCAGGAGGACCTCACGGGTCTCCAGGTCGGCGATCTTCTCGATCTCGGCCACCGACAGGACGTTGCCGTCCATGTAGCCGCCCTTGACGACAAGGGCCTTGTTGTCCTTGGCGAACTTCTTGATCGCCTTGGCCGCGACAACCGGCTCGCCCTGGATGAAGGCGATGGCCGTCGGGCCGGAGAACAGCTCGTCGAGCCCTTCCACGCCCGCCTCTTTCGCGGCGAGCTTGGTCAGGGTGTTCTTGGCGACGGAGTAGGTCGTGCCCTCGCCGAGGGAACGGCGCAGCTCGGAGATCGCCGGAACGGACAGGCCACGGTATTCCGTGACGACCGTTGCGGTTGCACCCTTGAACTGCTCTGCGATTTCCGCAACCGCGGCTTCCTTTTCAGGCTTGGCCATACTTCGCCTCCTCTCATTTCGCTATCGCGCAGAGGCGCCGGCGCACGGGCCAACACAAAACAAAACGCCCCGCGCAGGAAGCACACGGGGCGTACATGGGCGGCGCCGGGGCGTCGCACGTATTCCTCGGGTCATCCTGCGTGGGCCGCCGACGTGTTGACGTCGAGCCTTCGATGAGTCGTCGCGAGACTCCCCATGACCAACGGTCTCTGGCTGAACCTGCTGCGGGCACACGCCCGCAACAAACGCATAGGCTACCGGGTATGGCGCAGCGTTCCAAATCCGATTCCCCCGGTCGCGACTGGTCCGAGCCCGGGTCGGCCGCGGCACTCGCCTCGGCGCGCGCGGCCGATGCCGCCGACGCGATCATCGACCGCCACCTGCGGCGATTCGCCCACCTCCCCGGCACCCGGATCGGGACCGTCGCATGGCCGCCGTCGTCGACGACCCATTGGCACTATTGGTGGCAAGCCCACCTGGTCGACCTCCTCGTCGACGCCGAGATCTCCCGCCCCGGCACCATCGGCCGCGGCCGGGTGCGCGACCTGCTGCGCGGCATCCACCTGCACAACCTCGCACGCTGGACCAACGACTACTACGACGACATGGCGTGGCTGGGCCTGGCGATCGAGCGGGCGCGCCGCCACCTGGGCGTCGGCAGCGCCCGCGGCGAGCGCGTGCTGGCCGGCCGGATCCGCGGGTCGTGGGCGCCGACCAAGG
>NZ_JASGER010000065.1:0-33972 GCF_047606305.1 Gordonia sp. (in: high G+C Gram-positive bacteria)
ACGGGCGGCGGCCAGCGCCGGCGCGGAGCGGGAGGCGTGGGCGCTCCAGCCGACGGCGCAGCCCGCGAGCAGCGCCAGCGCCAGGAGTGCGATCACCACAGATGTAGCCATGCCCCGATCGTCGCAGGGACCCCTGACATCGACGGTCAGCGCGCCTCGTGGTCGAGCAGCCAGCGCTTGGTCTCCAGGCCGTAGCGGAAGCCGCCGAGCGAGCCGTCCGAGCGCAGGATCCGGTGACACGGCACGAACAGGGCGGCGGCGTTGCGGGCGCAGGCCGCCGCCGCGGCGCGCACGGCCTGGCCGTTGCCGGCGAGCTCGGCGAACTCGGTGTACGTGCGCGTCTGGCCGGCGCCGACCGTGCGCAGCGCCTTCCACGCCTGCTCGAGGAAGGGGCCGCCGGATTGGACGACGAGGACGTCGTCGACGGCGGTCGGCTCGCCCTCGTAGTAGGCCTCGACCGCCTTGCGGAGGCGCCGGTCGTGCTTGTCGACGGCATGGTCGAGGTCGCCCGGGCGCAGCGTCGGGTGGATGAGGGGCAGCAGATAGTGCGGGTCGTCGGTCCAGCCCGAGGCGAGCACGGCGCCGTCGTTGCGGTAGATCGCGGTGAACGGCCCGTTCGGCGTGTCCGCGGTGAGCGTGCCCGCGCGTGCGGTGTCGAGGTCGGCCATGGTGTTCTCCTTCGTGGTCAGTCAGGCGGCGGTCGCCAGCAGGCTGTGCCGCCACAGGTGCATCGAGGCGTAGGAGCGCCACGGTGCGACATCCGCGAGGGCGCGGGTGTCGATGGACAGTGCAGTGGCGGCCTTCGCGACGACCAGGTCGGTGTCCAGCAGGACGTCGGGATCGCCGGCCACCGTCATGGCGAGGTAGTCCGCGGTCCAGGCGCCGATGCCGGGGCGAGCCAGTAGGGCGACACGTAACTCAGACGCATCGACCCCGGCGTGCAGTTCCATCTGGCCGTCGGCCACCGCTCGGGCGAGCGCGACGATCGCCTCGATGCGCCGCTGTGGACCGCGCAGCACGCGTTCGCCGTGCTCGGCGAGGGCCAGGGGCGTCGGAAACAGGCGATCGGGTCCGTCGTCGCTGGTCCAGGGCGCGGGTTCGCCGAGTTCGGCGACCAGCCGCCCCAGATGCGTGCGCGCCGCGGCGGTGCTGATCTGTTGCCCGACCATCGTCGCGACGATCGAGGCGAAGGGGTCGCACGACCCCGGCACCCGTACACCGGGGGCGGCGCGCACGAGGGGGCCCAGCGCCGACGCCCCGAGCACCGATTCGACCGCCTCGATGTCGGCGTCGAGGTCGAGCAGCCGCCGGATGCGGCTGACGGCGGCCGGCAGGTCGCGCAGGTCCAGGTGGCTCAGTCGCAGGGCGACGAAATCGTCGCGCAGGTCGATGTCGGCCAGCGCCGGTCCGTGCGGGAGGCTCAGGATCCGGCTGGTGGCCGTGCCGTGCCCGGGGATCGCGTGCGTGGCCAGGTGCAGCTGGAGCCACTCCCGGTTCAGCGGTTTGCGAAACGGCAGTCGCAGCGCGAGGGACTGCGGCGGGCCCGACCGGCGCGCCGGGGTGCCGCGCAGCTCGGTGGGGGAGGCGGCGAACACCGCGCGGATCGTGTCGTTGAACTGTCGGACGCTGGCGAACCCCGCGGCATAGGAGACCTCGGACATCGGGAGGTCGGTGCGGGTCAGCAGGATCCGCGCGTTCGTCGCGCGCTGGGCGCGGGCCAGCGCGAGCGGGCCGGCACCGAGTTCGGCGGTCAGGATCCGCTCGAGTTGGCGCGTGGAGTAGCCGAGCGTCGCGGCCAACCCGCCCACGCCGTCGCGGTCGACGACGCCGTCGGCGATCAGGCGCATGGCCCGGGCCGCGACGTCGGCGGCGTGGTCCCACCGCGGTGAGCCGGGCACGGCGTCGGGCAGGCAGCGCCGACAGGCGCGGAACCCGCGTCGCTGCGCGGCCGCCGCCGTCGGCACGAAGTCCACGTTGGCCCGTTTGGGCGTGCGCGCCGGGCACGAGGGCCGGCAGTAGATGCCGGTGCTCGCGACCACCACGAAGAACTGGCCGTCGAATCGCGCATCCCGTGATTCGAGTGCGCGGTAGCAGCGCTCGAAGTCCAGGGCAGCGGTGGTGGTCATGTCCCCACTCTTGCACCGCTCGACGATCGATTGCTAGCGGAAATCCGACATGGCACCTTTGGTGTGTTGGACGGCCGGTTGTGTGTGACAATTCGGCGGTGACCACCGACGCGTCCGACGACGTCCAGACCCCCGCACAGCGCGACCGCCTGCACGTCGCCGGCGACTGGCTGGCCAGCGCCGCGCGCGTCTCGCTCCAGATCATCGCGGTCCTCGCGCTGATCGCGGTCCTCGGCTACATCCTCGGCAAGGTGTGGTCGGCCGTGCTGCCGGTGGCCCTGGCGCTGCTGTTCGCGACCGTCCTCTGGCCCGCGGTGGCCTGGCTGCGCCGCCGCGGCCTCAAGGACTCCGTGGCGGCCGCGATCATGACGCTCACCGGCATCCTGGTCGTCGTCGGCGTCGTGGCCGGGATCGTGCCGTCGGTGGTGGGCCAGGCCGACGACCTCGGGCACAAGGCGGCCGAGGGCATCACGAAGGCCAAGACCTGGTTGCAGGGTCCGCCCTTCAACATCGGCGACGACCAGATCAGCAACGCGCTCGACACTCTGCAGGACAAGATCAAGTCCAGCGCCGGGTCGATCGCCCAGGGCGCGATGAGCGGCGTGAGCACCGCGACGTCGACCCTGATGATGATTTTCACGGTGCTGATCCTGGTGTTCTTCTTCCTCAAGGACGGCCCGAAGTTCCTGCCGTGGCTGCAGCGCACCACCGGCGGCCGGGCGGGCGGTCACCTCGCCGAGCTGCTCGGCCGCATCTGGTCGACGCTGTCCGGCTTCATCCGCACCCAGGCGATCGTGAGTTTCATCGACGCCCTGTTCATCGGCGCCGCGATGTTCATCATCGGTGTGCCGCTGGCCGGGGTGCTGACCATCGTCACGTTCATCGCCGGGTTCATCCCGATCGTCGGTGCGGTGGTGGCCGGAGCGCTCGCCGTCCTGGTCGCCCTCGTCGGCAAGGGCTGGGTCGCGGCACTGATCATGCTCGGCGTGATCCTGTTGGTCCAACAGCTCGAGGGCAACGTGCTGCAACCGTGGCTGCAGGCGAAGGTGATGGAGCTGCACGCGGTGATCGTGCTGCTGGCCGTGATGCTCGGCGGCTCGATGTTCGGCATCAGTGGCGCGTTCCTGGCGGTGCCGGTGGCGGCCACCGTGGCGGTGGTCTTCCGCTATATGAACGAACAGCTGGCACGCAAGGCGGGGGAGGCGGTCCCCGTCGACGAGGGACCCGTCGAACTCTGAGGAGTCAGGTGCGGGCCGCTTCGATCGCCGGCCCGATGATCGAGGCCAGGTCGGCGGCGACATCGCGATCGCCCTCGGGGGGCATCGTCACGTAGCTCATGGCCATGCGGGTCAGCGCGCGCGAGATGCGCAGCGCGTCGTCGTCGCCCATCGACAGCCAGGCGGAGTCGGCCATCGCCTGCCGCAGGATCTCCGACGCGGTCGTGATGAGCGGCCCCGCGTCGGTGGTGACGATCTTCAGCAGATCCGGCTTGGCCTCGCCGGCGAGCAGCGAGGCGATCATCGGGTCGGTGGCCACGCCGGCGAAGAACTCGCCGAAGCCGTCGTGCAGCGCGCCCTCGAGGTCGTCGGGGTGATCGGCCAGCGCGTCGCTGACGATCGAGGCGAGTTGGACGGTCAGTCGCTGGGCGTAGGCCTGGGCGAGCCCGTAGCGGGTGCCGAACTCGTTGTACACCGTCTGGCGACTCACGCCCGCCGCGGCGGCGACGTCGCTCATGCGGACCTGTGACCAGTCCTTTTCGACGAGGAGCCCGCGCAGGCCGTCGAGCAGCGAGTTGCGGAGCAGGGAGCGGCTCGCCTGGGCGTAGGTCTCGGTCATGCGCCGACCCGGGAGTCCAACGCCTCGGCGATCTCGGTGCGCAGGGCGCGTCCGGCGGCGGCGCGGCCCAGGCAGACGGCGCCGACCAGGTCGTCGCCGCGGTAGCAGCGCACGGTGGCGTCGAAGTCGTCGATTGCGCCGTCGACCTCGATCCGCTCGGCCGATCCCGGCCAGCCCACCAGCTGCACGTTTCGACCATAGTGGATGGTCCAGGCCAACGGGATCGGCGAAACCGGTGTGGCGCCCGACGTCTCGAGCCCGAGATCGCCGGCGATCGTCGCCGCGACGAGCTTGCCGTGCTCGGTCGCCGTCATCCACTGTTCGGCGCGGGCCGGTTCGCCGGTGACCGGGTGGGGGCGCGCCGCCACGTCGCCGGCCGCGTAGACGCCGGGCACGTCGGTGCGCAGTCGGTCGTCGACGACGATTCCGGCCGGCCCGATCGAGGCGCCGGCCGATTGGGCCAAACGGGTGTCGGGGACCATCCCGATCGCCGACACGACCGCGCCGCGGTGGACCACACCGTCGGCGGTGTGCACGGCATCGGGCGTGGCCGAGGCGAGGTCGACGCCGGTCACGATGCCCACGCCGTTGGCGCGGTGCAGGTCGACGATCGCCGCGGCGACCTGCTCGGGCATGACCCTGGTCAGCACTGACGGGGCGGCCTCCAGGACCGTCACCGGGTTTCCCGACGCCGCTGCCGCCGAGGCGGCGATCTCGAGGCCGATCAACCCACCGCCGATGATGACCACGGGACCGTCGGCCAGCCGCTGTTGGAGCGCCATCGCGTCGGCATGGTGACGCAGGGTCGGCACGGCATCGTCGACGGCGTCGACGGTCCGCGGACGCCCGCCGGTCGCCAGGACCAGGGCGTCGTAGTCGACCGCCGCGCCGTCGCCGCAGACCACCCCTCGTCGGTCTGCGTCGATGGAGTCGACGGTCGTACCGGTGACGATCGTGATGTCGCGATCGGCCCAGAACTCGGGCTTGCGCAACCGGATCTTCTCCGACGAGAGGTCGGCCGCCAGGAGGTCCTTGCTCAGCGCGGTGCGACGGTAGGGCAGGTGCGGCTCGTCGCCGATCACCGTGATCGGACCGGTGTGGCCCAGTGTCCGCAGGGTCTCCGCGGCGGTGATGCCGGCGACGCCGCCGCCGACGATCACGACTGCGGCGGCCTCGGGAGCGAGGCTCACGAGCGGGCCACCTCGACCATGGTGAAGTCGCTCTTGGCGGCGCCGCAGTCCGGGCAGCTCCAGTCGTCGGGGATGTCGTCCCAGCGGGTGCCCGGCTCGATCCCGTCCTCGGGCCAGCCGAGCTCCTCGTCGTACTCGAATCCGCACTGTTCGCAGCGGTACAGCTTGAAGTCCATGGTCATGCTCCTTCGAAATCGATCTTCTCGCGGACCCCGCAGTCCGGGCAGGCCCAGTCGTCGGGCACCTCGGCCCAGGTCGTGCCGGCCGGGAAGCCCTCGCGCGGATCGCCGGTGGCCTCGTCGTAGACGTACTCGCACACCGGGCAGCGGTAGGCGCTCACGCGGCCACCCCGTGCGCGGCGAGGATCTTGTCCCGCTTGTTCGGCTGGAGGTTGGCCTTGGTGATGTCGCCGTCGTAGTGCTCGAGGACGCGGTGGTCCATGACCTTGCGCCACAGCGGCGGGACGTAGGCGAGGGTGATCATGCTGGCGTAGCCGCTGGGCAGGTTCGGCGCCTCGTCGAAGCTCCGCAGCACCTGGTAGCGCCGCGTCGGGTTCGCGTGGTGATCGCTGTGGCGCTGCAGGTGGTAGAGGAAGATGTTCGTGCAGATGTGGTCGGAGTTCCAGCTGTGCTGCGGGGTGCAACGCTCGTAACGGCCGGTCTTGGTCTTCTGACGCAGCAGACCGTAGTGCTCGAGGTAGTTGACGGTCTCCAGCAGCGAGAAGCCGTAGACGGCCTGGATGATCATGAACGGCAGGATCTTGATGCCGAACAGGGCGAGCATCGCGCCCCACAGGACGATCGAGAAGGCCCACGCGTTGAGCACGTCGTTGCTGGGGTGCCAGAAGGACTTCTCCGCGCGCTGCAGGCGCTTGCGCTCGAGCTCGATCGACGACTTGAGGCTGCCCCACACGCTGCGCGGCAGGAAGCGCCAGAAGGACTCGCCGTAGCGCGAGGTGGCCGGATCCTCGGGGGTGGCGACGCGGACGTGGTGGCCGCGGTTGTGCTCGATGAAGAAGTGGCCGTAGAAGGTCTGGGCCAGGGCGACCTTCGACGCCCAGCGCTCGAGGTTCTCCTTCTTGTGGCCGAGTTCGTGGGCCGTGTTGATGCCGATGCCGCCCATGACGCCGACCGAGATGGCGAGGCCGATCTTGGAGACCAGGCTCAGGCCGTGGTCGTAGCCCAGCCAGGACAGGTCACCGGCCGACCACAGGTAGCCGGCGGTGAAGAGGCTGGCGATCTGGAAGGGCACGTAGGCGTAGATGCAGTAGCGGTAGTACTTGTCCTTCTCCAGCTGCTCGATGATCTCGTCGGGCGGGTTGGAGCCGTCCGGGCCGAAGAAGACGTCGAGGACGGGCAGGAGGCCGTAGACGAGGATCGGGCCGATCCAGAACAGCGCCGCCGACAGCGTCGCGAGAACGTTCAGGATCGGGTTGTCGAAGTGTGCGGCGATCGCGTGCACACCGGCGATGAGGGCGAGCGCGACGAAGATCGCCGTGGCCGGGATCAGGCCCAGGAGCCACAGGTAGCGCTTCTTGTCGCGCCACGCCATGGGGTCGGGGATGTCGTCGTGCGAGGTGTCTCGCCGGATGGAAGATGTGGTCATGGTGACCTCCTTGCCGAGTCGGACTGTGACTGCTGCCACTAGACAGTAGGGCATCGGATGTCGATTGTCTATACATCTAGCTCTATTTGTAAAGTTGGTGGCGCCGCAATGAGGGGTTGGTGGGCGGGCTTCTATACGATGTCGATCTGTATGTGCTGCTCACCGGCGTGATGCCGTCGGACGGGGAAAGGGGATCGAGTGGGACTGGCCGAGCGGATCGCCCAGCGCGGCGACGGCGTGTTGCTTTTCAGCCTCACCCCGCCGCGGTCCTCGACGACCCCGGACGACGCCCAGCGGATCGCCGACGTGACGCTCGAACGCCTGCAGTCGCTCGACCTCGACGGCCTGGTGCTCTACGACATCGACGACGAGAGCGACCGCAATCCGAAGGAGCGGCCCTTCCCGTATCTGCCGACGATGGACCCCGCGCGCTTCCTCGCCGACCACCTCGGCGGGTGGGAGCGGCCGGTCGTGGTCTACCGCTGCGTCGGGAAGTACGACGAGGAATCCATGGAGCGGTGGCTCGCCGAGCAGGACCCGGGCAACGTGCTCAGCGTGTTCGTCGGGGCGTCGACCAGCGGGAAGCAGCGCGCGCTGGAACTGCCGGCCGCGCAGAAGCTGCGCGCCGAGGTCAACCCGAAGCTGCAGCTCGGGGGAGTGGCGATTCCCGAGCGCCACTCGCGCTCGGGTTCTGAACACCTGCGGATGGTCGCGAAACAGGAGGCCGGGGTGTCGTTCTTCGTCACGCAGGTCGTCTACGACGTGTCGGCGGCCAAGTCGATGCTGTCGGACTACTTCTATGCGTGCGTCGACGCCGGCATCGAGCCGGTGCCGGTGATCTTCACGCTGTCGGTGTGCGGGTCGATGAAGACCGTCGAGTTCCTCGAATGGCTCGGCGTCGACGTCCCGCGCTGGCTGCGCAACGACCTGTCGCACGCCGACGACCCGCTGGCGGTGTCGCTCAACCAGTGCCAGGTGACGGCCGCCGAGCTGGGCGCCTTCGCCCGCCGGTTGGGCACGCCGCACGGGTTCAACGTCGAGAGCGTGTCCAACCGACGCCGCGAGATCGAGGCGTCGGTTGAACTCGCGTCGGTGTTGCGGGGCTAGACCGGACTATTTGTCCTTGCCCGGCTTCTTCTTGGATGCCTCGTCGTCGGCGGCCTTGGGCACGTCGTCGAGTGCGTCGATCGGGATGCCGTAGGGCAGGAACCGCACGCGACGGGAGCCGTCGTTGGACTGGTTGGCGCGCAGCGCCTCGATCTCGGTCGCGAAGACCTGCTCGACCTGGGCCTTCTTGCCGACCTTGGCGATGATCGCCCAGACGCCGTTGCCCGCCTCGGCGGCGGTCTCCGGCTCCGGGTGGGGGCGCTTGCGGGTGGTGGTGAAGGGTGCGGCGAAGCCGGCGTTCTGGCCGAGGAAGTCCGAGAACATGTTGCGCAGGTTCTCGCCCGCCTCGCGCGTGAAGCGCTCGAAGTCGTCGGGGTTCATGCCGAAGGGGTTGTTGTCGAAAGCCATGGGGGTTCTCCTTGCCGAATCCGGGCTGGTGAACTGCTCAACGTGCGGTCCGCCGGGTTTGTTCCGCCGGGGTGACCGATAGACTTTGCTCCCGTGAGTCTCACCCTAGGAATCGTCGGGCTGCCCAACGTCGGCAAGTCCACCCTGTTCAACGCGCTGACGCGCAACGACGTGCTCGCGGCGAACTACCCGTTCGCCACGATCGAGCCGAACATCGGGGTGGTGGAGCTGCCGGACAAGCGCCTCGAGCGCCTCGCCGAGATCTTCGGCAGTGAGCGGATCCTGCCCGCCACCGTGTCGTTCGTCGACATCGCCGGCATCGTCAAGGGCGCCTCCGAGGGTGAGGGCATGGGCAACCAGTTCCTGGCCAACATCCGCGAGGCCGACGCCATCTGCCAGGTCGTGCGCGTCTTCGCCGACGACGACGTCGTGCACGTCGACGGCCGCGTCGACCCCACCTCCGACATCGAGGTCATCGAGACCGAGCTGATCCTCGCCGACCTGCAGACGTTGGAGAAGGCGATCCCGCGCCTGGAGAAGGATGCGCGCAAGAACAAGGACCTCGCCGAGACGCTCGCCGCCGCGCAGAAGGCGCAGGAGCTGTTGAACGACGGCAAGACCCTGTTCTCGGCGAAGGACTCCTTCGACCTGTCGTCGGTGCGCGAGCTGCACCTGCTGACCGCCAAGCCGTTCCTGTACGTGTTCAACTCCGACGAGGGCGTGCTCACGGACGACGCCCGCAAGCAGGAACTGCGCGACGCCGTGGCTCCCGCGGACTGCATCTTCCTGGACGCCAAGGTCGAGAGCGAACTGCTCGAGCTCGACGAGGAGGATGCGCAGGAGCTGCTCGATTCCATCGGCCAGGACGAGCCGGGCCTGCGGTCGTTGGCGCGCGCGGGCTTCCACACGCTGGGATTGCAGACCTATCTCACCGCCGGGCCCAAGGAATCGCGTGCCTGGACCATCCACCAGGGCGATACCGCCCCCAAGGCCGCCGGGGTCATCCACACCGACTTCGAAAAGGGCTTCATCAAGGCCGAGATCGTCTCCTTCGAGGACCTCGATACCGCCGGCTCCATGGCTGACGCGAAAGCCGCCGGCAAGGTGCGCATGGAGGGCAAGGACTACGTCATGGCTGACGGGGATGTCGTCGAGTTTAGATTTTCAAACTGAAATCTCGGAACGAAGACGACACGGCGTAATTCGCGCGACTCCTTTGCTGCTACTAGCTCCATGCGTATGAAATGCTCGTCATTCACCGAGCGAAGGCGTTCACGCACCTCCGGATCTGTCCGTAGACAGGTGCATGGGACAGGATTGAATGGCTGTCCGGTGGGCGACTGCGACGCGTGGTGGCTAGCTTCGGGGCTTCGACGAGATTCCCGCCGTCGAGCGCGGTGGCGACAGGGTGTGCTGGATCGACCCGTTGCCGCCCGGCTGGCTACTCGAGATCGATGGTACAGTTTTGTACCCTCTGACAAGGGTTATCGCCGCAACGGGTCAAATCTGGTCAGTGCTGTCAGCCGTAAGCCTTACAATTGGCTGTAACCAGTTCTAGGGAGGTGAACGTCATGACGACCGTGTTCGATGTCGCAACTGAGCTGGTCGAGCGTAACGGAGGCTCGATCGAGACCGTCAAGCTGCAGAAGCTCTGCTTCTACGCCTTCGGATGGTACGCCCACCTGACCGGTGAGCCGCTGTTCGGTGAGACGTTCTACGCCATGGCTAAGGGGCCTGTCGTGGGTGAGCTGCTGAGCGCGCACGCACAGCGGCCCTCCGTTGACCTAGAGACGATCGAGGATCAGCGTGAAGCCCGTCAGGATGAGCGCGAGGAGCTGGACGCGTACAAGAAGGCCGTGCTGGATGCAGTCTGGGCTGCCTACGGGAGCGCGACGAGTTGGAAGCTCATTAGCCTGACACACGACGAGCCCGTCTGGGACGAGGCGTGGAAGTCCCGCCGCCCCGGCGCCAGGCGCGGTGACCTGTCGCGTGATGCGGTGATCGACTATTTCCTCGACCGGTATCCCAAGGACAGCGAGCAGCTTGATCTGCCGCTCGCGATGATCTCGCGTGCCTCGTCTGCTGCGCTGGCCGACATCGAGTCGCAGGCCAAGGTTCATCGCCCCTATGTAGATGCCGTGCGCGCCTTCCGATTCGTCTCGTGACCGACCGCTTCTCGGCATTTCTTGCCGGTGCTGGGTTACAGCTTCGCCGGATGGACGACGAGCACCTCGTGGACTTCTTCGACTGTGGCCGCGACGCGGGCATGGACAAGTGGTTCTGTCAGACGGCTATGAAGTGGCAGCGAGAGGACATGTGCGCAGTGTGGGTCCTGTCGCCAGCTGACAACGCAACAGACCCATTGGGCTTCTTCACACTGAGTGCCCACCAGGTCATCCCAGGCAACGTGGACAAGTGCCACAGGGCAGCTGACGCGTCAAACAAGTCGTGGGTGAACAACCTACGGCAGCCCTTCCCGGCCCAGCTGCTGGGCAAGTTCGCACTCGACGGCAGCCAACAAGGCAAGGGCCTCGGAGCGATCCTCATGACGTGCGTCTACGCCAAGCACGTTGAGGCCGCTGACGTTGCCGGGGCCAAGTTTCTCGTCGTGGACGTGCGGGAGGATGACTTGGTGACCTACTACAGCGAGCGGTTCGGGTTCGAGCGGTCGGGTCTCATTGACGAGATGGCGCAGATGTACCGGCCCACCTGGGTGGTACGTGAAGACCTGAACGAGGCGCTGAAGCTACCATGATCATCCTGTTGATCGCTTCGCGGAAGGGCTGAAGCGCGGCGGTCCTTGCCTCGGAGACGGGTCGGCCTGATGACCATCGCTACGGAGCGCGGTGGACTCACAGCTTCCTCGCTGCCGAGCATCGCGACGAGATCCGCAGGTCGACCCGCACGTCGCCGATCTGAGCGGTGTCTCAGTCCAGTTCGCGGGACTCTCGGGCGAGAGCTTGAGATGTATTTCGCCGACGTGGGCCAGCGGGCCATGGGGTCGGTACCTCTAGTTGCTCGCGAGCTAACCTCACTTTCTCCCAGTCGATTTACCCCCTGTCGTTGGATTGTCGGGCGCGGAGGCTCGTGTCGACGCCAAGCGCCGACGTCGTCATCGAACCGGTGCCGCGCGGGAGGAAGGGCTTCAACGAGGCGACCGTCGATATCCGCTGGAAGTGGCCGAACCGGCCCGTAACCAGGGCACGATCGGGCATTCGAGCTTCGTGAGACCAAGGAAGTCCGATATTCTCATCGCCTAACTCACATTCACGATTGGAGATGCCGTGGTACTCCCCGCCAGGGCTCCCCTGCCGGCCGCTCCGCCGCCCACCCCGGCGTCGCCCAGTGGCGGCAACTACGGGGCACAGATCCCCAACGCAGCACCGGCACCGTCGGCCACCCAAGGGCAGAGCACGGCGGCGCCGGCCCCCGCGAGCAGCGGCTCTGGCGCTCCCGTGGACTCCAGGAACACGCCGACCTCGCGGACCAACAGCCAGATCGCGGAGAACCTGGCGAACAAGGGGATGCCGGCCGCACCGCCGATCATCCCGCCGAAGGTGCTTCCCGGCGTGGGCGTGTCGGTCCAGGCCGAAGCCCAGGCCGAGACGACCACCGAGGTCGACAAGAAGGGTTCCAGCGACGATTCCGAGAGAACGGGACGGTCGACGGCGGCAAACGGCGGTACCGACGCGGAACTGCTGGCCGGGCACAGCTGCGAGGTGGAAGTCGAGGAGCCGGACGTGCCTGCGCCCAAGGGCGTACTAGATAAGCCGATGTCCGACGGCTCGGGGATAGAACAAGGCCAGCACGGAGACTGCTGGTTGGTTGCGACGGTCGTCGGCCTCCAGGGCACCGAGGAGGGCCGGAACGGTCTTGCAAGGACGGTAACCGCATCCCCACAAGGCGGATACGATGTCCGACTCTATGACCCTGATGGGACCGAACGCACCGTCCACGTCACTAAGGTGTTCAGTAACGGCTCCAAGGAGAACGGCAGACCTGGCCTCGTAAGCATCATCGAGGCTGCGGTGTGGCAACGCGAGCAGGACCGGGTGCATTGTGGCACGCCGAGTCGCGGCGGGCTCGAAGCGGCACAACAGCTTCTGACCGGGAAAGACCCAGAGGATCACGGTATGTACCCGTGGACCAACAAGGCGGCCGACCGGGTCACCAACGACCACAAGGACATCAACCAACGCATAGCCGAGGGCGGTACGGTAATCATGTCCACGAGCAGCGACGCAACGTTCAACACGAGGGTGAGGGTTGATGGGAAGGAACCGACAAGGCAGGTCAAGATGGTCGATCACCACGTCTACACCGTCGTCGAATCCTCCGCCGACGGTGTCTGGGTGCGAAACCCGTGGGGTCCCGGCAACCGCAACGACGACGGCTACACCTTCTTCGTACCCAAGGGCAGAATCAACGACTTATTCAAGGCCGTCTCGATCTCGAGTCCACTGCCGTGAATCGACGCGCAGGTCGCACCGGCTCGTGGCGACTTTCTTACTTGGCATTGGAGCACTGATGGTCTCGGCGTGCGGATCAGGCGATCACATTGCGCCACCGGCAGTCGTCAACGATTTTGTGGTGCGGGATCAGCCCATCCCGGCCACCTCGCTCAACGGCAACCCGCTCGACGAGGAGGCCCGGCTGTATGACCTTCACGTCGGCCAGGAGTATTCCTTTCCCGGCAGACCAGGAGTCAGCGGCTTCACGCTGATCGCGGCGGAAGTCGGTAGTGACTGGGTAAAGGTTGTGCTGCGCTATCCCAACGGTGATCGCTTCGACTTCAGGCTTCGCCAAGGAGCGAGCGGGTGGTCCAACCGAGGACGACTGGAGTCGGCCTTGCTGGACAGGGTGTATCAGCGTGCGGGTGCGGAAGCGGGCGATCCGAACACGGTGGTGCGGCTATCGATCGCGCTTGCACTGCCCGGGTGGCAGTCCGACTTCGACCTCGACAACTCCTCGGTCGAGCGAGCACGCTACTTCGCTGATCGACCGATCGGAACCGAGACGGTCGTCGACCTGCGACTTGGCGGGCCATCGAAACACGCGTGGTACAGCGTGGTCGGCACCGAAGACAGCAGGGACCCCTCGCACGTGGAGATCGGATTCTGGCCCAACAACCCTATGGGGCGACCGGAGCTGGGCCTGGCGTTCGGGCTGTCGATGGGTGTTGGCGATTCGGTGACGATCGGTTCGCTGGGGACTATCACCCTTATCGCCGACAAGGGACGAGGCGACGATCGTACCTTCGGCTACCGGATGGCCTGGCTACCGCGCTAACTGCCCGGATAGCCCGATCCACCGGCGGCGCCGCCCCCCCGGGGCCCAATCCCGGGGGTTTCTTCTGCCCTCATCCGGTGGCCCCGCCGTTGTTCCGAGAGTCGGGCGATGATGCGAGGGACGGGCCGGCTGCAGCGTCGGCGGCCACCAGGCGCGCCTTCTTCACGAGCTGTTCGGACATCTCGCAGGCCAGGGCCCTAGCCTGGTCCTCGGTCAGTGGCGGCGCGGCGTCCAGCACGCGCTTGAGCGCGACCTCGGTCGTCTCGTACGGCGTCGGCTTGATGGCCAGGCGCGTCATGCGCGCTTCGAGGTCGCTCTGGCGCACGCGCCACTCGACCCCGGGCTGGGTATGCGTGCACTCGGACACGACGCCTCCAGAGACAGGCACGCTTGCGCGTGCTCCTTGTCCCTGGCCAGCGACCCACTACGGGCCCGATTGGCGGGCCCAGCGCTTCCAGACCTGCGGGCCTGCCGCGGTCTCTCCCAACCGCTGACGCTTCCCGCGACCGTTCTCGTGTACCTGCCTCGCAACGACGGGACCCGCGATATCCGTTACTCGGCGTCGAGGTGGTTGGACCTCTCGGCGTATTCGAAGGGGTGTGAGCCCCCACATCTCTTCCATCGGGGCGAGCCCCGAAGACTGGTAATCGCTCCAGCTGCTGTTCCTGGCCGCGCGGGCGGTCGGTCAAGGCAAAGCGTAGCATGAAAAGCCGCTGACCAGCGGCTATATAGTCGTGATGACCCCGACTTGCGGAACGCGGTCGAGTTCCGTACCGGAGTAACCTCTAGCAGAAAGTGACCAGGAAAGTGACAGCGTGGTGGCATGACTTTCTAACAGCTTGGTCGTGGAGCAACCCCGCAAATGTACTAGGTGTCGTGACCATACTTGTTACTGCACTGATTCCGCTCCTCTTGTGGCGCTTGGGTGCGAAGCAAGCGAAGCGCGATGGCGAGTTGAACGAGTTGCAAGCCGCAACCCTGGCGCGTCAGGAGCAGACGTTTCGCCGACAGCGACGAGATTCGTTGCTCGAGATTGTGGATCGGTCGTCTGACTCGACCCATCTTGGTCTCTTGTGGCGTGAAGTGAACGAATTCGAGGGAGGGGATCGTGAACTACTCTTAGGTGTCTTCCGTGCCAATGTGTCACTGGCCTTGCCTGGGACATCCACTGGGCTGGAGGTTCACGATGAATTGACGGACACTGCCGTCGCGCAGTATGTCAGCGGCCTCGAAAGGCGCTATGGCGAGGGAACGCCTAAGTTTCGGCCGTATCCGGGGTTGCTGGACTTTGTTTCGGCCGCTTCTCGCCGAGGTGTGAATATCGAACCATCTGAGATCGTTGCGCTAGTTACAGGGCCGACATCCGAGTATCAAAAGCCGAACCATGGCTTCTATCGGGATCTGGTTAACACCTTCCCGCAGACTGCAGGCGGCCTCATCCATGCTGTCGAGAGAATCGACTATCGAACTGCTGGCGGGCTCAGGTTGAATGTTCTGACTGGTGCCCTCTTGGCCACAAAAGATGTCGAGCTTGGCCGACGGGAGCAACGGTCAGTCCTTACGCGCGAGGCCGCTGTCTCGGAGTTAAGGCTCTCGGTTCCGAGCGCACTTGCCCTCTTGCTGCATCGTGACAACTTGCGGTCATTCGATCGCTGGTCGCTTGAAGGATCAACGGAGCCTGTCAGCGCTACTGTTGCTTGGCTCATCAGGGTGGTCGGCTGGATCGCCGACACTGACGACCACTTGGCGATGCGGATGATTGAGAACCTCTCGGGTGCAATCGGCTCGGTACCTCTGGCGGACCGGCAGTGGGGTATCGATGCCGCGGATGTCCGGCAGGGGTTCGCATGGATCAGGCAGAAGCAGCCGGTCTTGTGGGAGATGCACGGTGCCGCATTGGAAGCAGCTGCTACCAGAGTCGGAGCGTGGAGGGACGGGGCGGATGATCACCGCTGAGTGGGGCAAGTAGACGAACTTGTCGCAACGGTGCGTGCTGCGGCCTCCATCTTAGGGATTTCCGAGCAAGGATGTCCTCTGGTGGGACGAAGTAGGCGCAGGTCCGCCGGCAGACGACCGCGTCGGGTACCATTAGGGTAACCTAACTTCTCAGGAGGCGACTCATGGCCACCACTGACACCGGTTCGCGATTCGATCTCGGACGGCTGCTGCTCAGCGGCGGCCACGTCACCCAGATCGAACACCTCACGCCGACATCCACGCGCATCCGGATGGAGGGACCGAAACTCGTCGGCTATGAGTGGAACGTGGGCGACCACATCCGCGTGCGGATGTCATCGATAGTGACTCTGCGCTGTTACAGCATCTGGGACGGTGACCCGGTACAAGGCTGGCTCGACGTCATCGTCTACGACCGGAAGTCGCCCGATGGCCCCGGTTTGCAGTGGCTGAACACCGTGAAGATCGGCGACTATGCTGCGTTCTTCCGTGACGCGCGCGGACTGAAGCTGCGGCCCGACGCCACTTGGCACCTGTTCGCCGGAGAGGAGACGGCGGCACCCGGATTTGGGGCGTTGCTGCGCGAAATAGACCCGGAGGTACCGGTCGTCGGCGTCCATCAGGCCAATGCCGCCGGTGAGCACATCGACCTGCCGCGAGAGTTGACGCGCGTCACCCGCGATGGTCGATCGGCGGCCTCGAGCGCCGACATGGTCGACGCGGTCGCCGCCCTCGACCTGCCCGATGTCGACGGTGGTGTGGCCTACCTCGCGGGCGAGGCCCGCACGATCCAAATGGTGCGCACCTACTTGGTGCGCGATCGCGGCTGGAACCGCCGCAGCATTGTCACCAAGCCGTTCTGGACGCCGGGCAAGCGCGGGATGGACTGAGTCTCGCCGACAGCGAGCCAGGGTCGTATCAGCCGTAGTCGAGCCCGTCAGTCAACGATTCCGGGTCGGAGCAGCGTGCGCATGGTCGCCACGATGTCCTCGTCGGACACCGCCGGGTTCAGCGACCGTTCGACGATGGTCGCGTTGACCGCCCCGATGTAGGCGGTCCACTGCAGGGGAGTGGTCGAGCCGATCGTCATCCCCTGTGCCGCACTGGCCTGCACGGCGGACTGCAGCAGTTCAACCCAGGAGTCCCGGCGCGCGTAGCGGTATTTCTCGAAGGCAGGGCTCACCCCGACCACTTCGACGAAGGCGATCCGGATGACCCGCGGGTCGTTGAACGAGTTCACGAAGGCGCGGACGCCGGCGTCGAGGACCTCGTCGAGTTCGGTCCCCGCCGAGATCTTCTCGAACACCGCGTCGGCGACCGCCTGCGTGGTCGCGTCGTGGATCCGGTCGTACAGCTCCCGCAGCAGGTGTTCGCGGTCGCTGAACTCCTGATAGAACTGCCGGCTGGACAGTTCGGCGACTCGGCAGATCTGCGGGACCGAGCTTCCGGCGTAGCCCTCGTTGCCGAAGACCTCGGTGGCGGCGGCGAGAAACCGCTCCCGGCGTTCGCGGGCACGGTCGGATACGGCCTGTCCGCCGTAGACCCGCTGCTCGTCGCTCACCCCGCCAAGGCTACGTCGGCCGCCATCTCGGCTCATTTCCGTACATTGCGCGTGACGCAGCCGGCGCCGGTGGGCTTCCCGTCGAGGCGAGCCTTGATCCAGCGGACGGCGGGCGACGCCCCGGCGAGCTCGGTCATGACGTGCTCGGAATGGTGGTACCGCGTGTAGGCGACCGAGGCGTGCGGGTCGCGGCAGTACGTGCGGACGAGGGTGTCCACCTGGCTGACGGGGATGATCTCGTCGTCGGCACTGTTCCAGACGTACATGGGGAAGTCTGGGACCGCCTTGCCCATCCGCGTCTCGTCCAGCAGCCGCTTCACCGGGGGAGCGGTCACCGGATCGCCCCGCCACCGCAGCAAACCCTTGATGTTGAGGAACGGCAGCACCTCCGGCTGCAACCCCACGCACAGCGGCGCCTTGGCCGCCCTCAGGGCCTTACCGTCGGCGTTCAGATGCTGGTC
The DNA here is from genome assembly GCF_047606305.1 of Gordonia sp. (in: high G+C Gram-positive bacteria). Lineage (GTDB taxonomy): Bacteria > Actinomycetota > Actinomycetes > Mycobacteriales > Mycobacteriaceae > Gordonia. The sequence goes on from NZ_JASGER010000065.1 coordinate 17,540, forward strand.
CAGGAACCGCTGGAAGTAGGGGTATTCGCGGGCGACGCCGAACACCGCTGCAAGGACCAGTCCGCTGGTGGCGTTGTTCTGTGCGGTGTTCAGTACCACCTTCAGGTCCGCCGGCACCCCGCCCTCGGCGGCGCCGACGATGTTCAGCTCGGGTGCGTAGGTCTTTCGGAGTTCGGCGGCGTGGCCGGTGACGATGGCCCCGCCGGAGTACCCGTACATGGCGATCGGCGACTCGTCGTCGATGCCGATCGGCGCGAACCGTTTGGCGGCGCGCAGACCGTCGAGCGTGATGCGGGCGCCGAGCGGACCGGCCGCATAGGCGTGCTTCGGGCCCTGGTGGTCGGGCAGCGACACCGCCCAGCCCTGGTCCAGCATGTCCTGCACGATGGACATCTCGCCGGGCACGCCAATCTGTCCGGCGAGCGCCGACCACGATCCCTGCTGCACCGCGTACGACGTCGCGCAGTATCCGGCCAGCGAGTCCTCGGCCATTTGCATGGAGACGAGCTTGCGCGGTCCGGCCGACCGCCCGCGCGGCTTGAGGAGGGTGGTGACCGCGGCGATCGGCTCGCCACGACTGTTCGTCGACCGGTACGAGAGCTGCCAGGCGTCGACGTTCATCGGCGTCACCCCGAAGGTCGCGGCGGTGATCCGCCGCGCGGCCAGGATCTCCCCGGGGCGCTTGTTCACATAGGTGCGGCGAGGCGGTTCGTAGAACGACGGGTCGAGCTCCTGCGGGGCCGGGGCGGCCTGTGCCGGAGCCACCCTGATCGGCTGCTTGGGGGCTGCCTGTGCGACGGGTGCGGTCAGGCCGAGGATGAGCGCGGCGGCCCCGACCGCCGTCGTAGCGCTGAATCGGAACGTCATGGTGTGCGGTCCCCTCCGATAGATCACGAGTGAAACATTCATATTTCACTTGATGGGACAGTAGCACGCAGGCTGTGGCGTGGAACACAGTTTGGGTCAGTGGCCGGTGTTCACGGCCCGGCCCGGCCACCAATTCGCCTTGCCCAGAAGTGCCGCGATGGCCGGGACGGTGAGGGTGCGGACGATGAAGGTGTCGATCAGCAGCCCGGCGCCGATCACGAATCCGGCCTGCACCATGAGGATGACCGAACCGGCCATCAGGCCGAACATGCTGGCGGCGAAGATGACTCCGGCGGAGGTGATGACCGGCCCGGTGTACCCGACCGTGCGCATCACGCCGGTCCGCAGGCCGGCGGCCGACTCCTCGCGCAATCGGGAGACCAGCAGCATGTTGTAGTCGGCGCCGACCGCCACCAGGATGATGAACGCGAGCAGCGGCACCGGCCAGAATAACGGCTTGTGCAGCAGGTGCTGGAACACCAGCACTCCGAGCCCGAGCGCGGCGGTGTAGTTGAGCATGACGGTGAGCACCAGGTAGATCGGCGCGACCACCGACCGCAGCAGCATCATCAGGATCAACCCCACGATGAGGATCGTGGCCACCGCGAGCAGTTTGAAGTCGCCGTTGAGCAGGCGTTGGACGTCGGCGTTGATCGCGGGGAAGCCGGCGACGGCAGTCTGTGCGTCGGCGAGCTCGGTGTTCGGGAGGGCCGCTCGCGAGGTGTCCTGAATGGCGTTGGAGAGTGCGACCGCCTCGTGTGAATAGGGGTCGATCCGGGTCTCGACGATGTAGCGCACCGCCTGGCCGTCGTGGGAGACGAACTGTCGGGCGACCGCGGCGAAGTCGCGATTGTCGAAGGCGTCGGGCGGGAGATAGAAGCCGGTGGCGGAATCGGAGCCCGTGGTCGCCTCGGCGGAGGCCCGGAGCACACCGGCGATCTGGCCCATCCCGACCAAGGTGTCCATCGTGTTGCCCACCAGGGCGTCGACCCCGCCGGCGAGTTGCGCGGAACCATCGGCCAGCTGTGCGACTCCGCTGCGGAGCTGGTCGAACTTCTGCGACACGTTCATCTGCGTGAGCGTGGCCAGAGTCGAATCCATCGTGCTCATGGCTTGGTCGAGGTTCGCCGACATCGCGGCGATCGACGTATCGCCCGACCGCAGGTCGCGGGCGAGCCCTGCGACGTCGTCGAAGAATCCCTCGCGGCCCAGTGCGGTGAGTTGGCGCAGCTGCGAGCGGATCTGCGCGCACTGGACGGTGCTCGAGCACGCCGGGGCGTTGAGTGCCTGCAGGATCGGGTCGAGCCCGACGAGCGCTCGTTGCGCGTCGCGGGCGGCCGCAGCGGCGTCGGGCGCCTGCTTGGCGAGCGAGTCGATGCGCGGGCCCATGGTCTTGAGCTTGGTGAGCCACGGCCGATAGCTGTTCAGCTGTTGGGCGGTCGACGTGGCGCCGTCGAGGGTTTGCGCCAGCGGCGCGAGGTCGGTGTCGATGCGATCGCGCAGCAGCGCCAAGGCGTCGGAGAGTTGGTGCGCGCCGGACCGCAGGGCTTCCAGATCGGGTTTGCGCTCATTCCCTTGCGCCACGGAGTCGCCCAGCCGTCGTCCGATCTCGCCGTTCTGCCAGGACAGCTGTGCCTGCTCGAGCTTCTCGCCGGTGGGTCGGGTGACGCCGACGACGCGGGTCACCCCGGGGAGTTGGGCCACGCGCGCGGCCATCTGGTCGAGATCGGCGAGGCCGGTGGCCGTGCGCAGGTCCTTCGGAGAGGTGACCAGCAGGAACTGGGATACGACGATGTCCTTCGGGAAATGCGCGTCCATCAACGCGTAGCCCAGGTTGCTGTCGGTGTCCTTGGGTTGGCCGCCGCGATCGTCGAAGCTCAGCTGGATGCCGAGCAGCGGCACGCTGAGCGCGATCAGCAGCACCAGGCTGGCGACCAGCAGCCGGCGCGGCCGGCGCACGACGGTGGCGCCCACCCGGCGCCAGTACCGCGCGGTCACCTCGCGGCCGGGCAGTCCGCGGCCCCGCTGTGCGGCGATCAGCAGAATCGGCTGCAGCAGCGTGAGTGAGGCGGCCAGGGCAACCAGAATCGCGATCGCGCACGCCGGTCCGACGGTCGTGAACACGCTGAGTTTGGCGAACACCATCGCCAGGAGCGCCAAGGCGACGGTCATCGCCGACGCGATGACGACCCGACCGATACTCGCCGTCGCGGAGACGATCGCCTCCGCCGGCGAATCCCCGGCGCGGATGCGCTCGTGATAGCGGGCGATGACGAAGACCGAGTAGTCGGTGCCCGCGCCGAGCAGGATCGCGGTGAGGAAGGCGATCGAGTATTCCGAGATGGGCATCCCCAGCAGGCCGAGGCCGGAGAGGATGCCGCGTGCGACGGCGAGGCTCGCACCGATCACCACCAGCGGGAGTATCGCCGTCACGATCGATCGGTAGACGATCATCAGGATGACGCCGATGAGGATCAGCGTGGCGATCGAGATGACGAGGAGTTCGGACTCGGCCGTCTTGATCTGGTCGACGAACGTCGCCGCCGGGCCGGTGACGTGCACCTCGGTGCCCGAGTCGGCGAAGACCTGCCGCGCGGTCTGGCGCACGTTCTCCACGGCCGTCGTCGTGTCCGGTCCGCCGAGTCGTCCGCTCAGGCCCACCGGCAGGTACCACGCCGTGCCGTCCTCGCTGACTGCCTGGTGCGACGCGATGCGGTCCGACGCGAGGTCGCGCACCGACCGCACGTCGTGGGGCTGGTTCCGCAGGCGCTCCACGAACTGCTCGTAGCGGGGCCGCGCGGCGCCGAAGCCGTCCGGGTTGTGCATCGCCACGAAAACGGTCGCCGACGAACCGGGCTCGTTGAAGGCCTTCTCCATCCGGTCGAGTGCCTGGAAGGAGGGGACGTTGGCGGGGATCGGGTCGGTGGCCTGCTTCTTGGCGACGGTCTCCAGTTGGGGCAGCAGGAGCGTCAGCAGCAGCGCCGCGGCGGCCCAGAGCCCGATGACGAGGGCTTTGTGGTCGATCGAGAACTGTGCGAGGCGGCGGAGGCCGGCGCTGTCGGCGTCGTGGGCGCCGCCACGCAGACGTTCCTTGAGGTTGATCATGAACACGCCCTTGTTCGCTACCGCCGGTAGCGAAACAGTACCAGCAGTAGCGTTTCTGTCAGGCGGGTTTCGACGAAGACCGCGCGGGCCGGTGAGCGGCGCGGAAGTCGTCGACGATTCGTCGACGCCCGGCGGCGTCGATGGTGGGCGCATCACGCCCGGTCAGCCTGGCCAGGAGCACCGGGCCGGCCAGCTGGGCGAAGGCGATATCGCGATCGACCTCGCCGAGTTCGCGTCGCCCGGCCTCGCTGCCGAACACCGCGTCGAAGGGGATTCGGTACTGCGCCATGATCCGGTCGCGGAGGTCGACGATGGCCGACGCGCCCTCGGGGTCGCGTTCGTCGATGCTCATCGCCATCCAGCCGATGGTGCCCAACCGGATCGGAGCGTCTTCGATCTGCTGGGCCACCCATTCGAGCGCGGCCACCAGATCGGCGGACACGTCGCCGGTCACCTCGGGGAAGGTCATGTCGGGCAGCATCCGCTCCAGGGCCGCGGCGACCAGCTCGGTGGAGCTGTTGAAGTGGCGGTAGAGCGTCGTCCGCGCGACGCGAGACGCCTTGGTCACGGCGTCGACGGTGACCGCCTCGACCCCTCCGCTGGACAGCAGCGAGGTCGCCGCGTCGAGCAGGCGCTTGCGCGAGCGCACCTTGCGCGGGTCCGTCTCGATCGGCTTGTCGTTCATCGGGGGCTTTCGGTCTGTGCGGTCGTGCCGACGATACTGCGCCGGTCGACGGTCGGTCGTCGGATGTGGTGGAACCGTCCCCGCTCGACGAGTACGCGGCGCGCGCGGTCGGCGTGGTCTGCGACGTCAGTGCGGTGATCTGTGACCACTGTCTGGTCACCGATCACCGCGCTACCGTGAACCCATGGTCGCCGTCGTGCAGGTCAACCTGATCGTCTCCGATCTCGAGCGCAGCCGGGAGTTCTACCAGCGGCTCGGCGTCGAATTCCTCCCGCGCCACCGCGACGGGGACGGGCCGGCCGAGGCGTGGGTCTCCGTCGACACCGGGATCACGTTCGTGCTGCATTCCACGCGGTTCGCCGCGTGGTGGGACGAGAACGCTCCGCAGCCGGTGCCCGGTGGTCCGCAGATGGACTTGGAGGTCGCCTCGCCGAGGGAGGTGGATCGGATCGTCGACGAGGTGCGCGCGGCAGGCGCCACCGTCGTCAAGCCGCCCGCCGACATGCCGTTCCGGATGCGTTTCGCCATCGTGCTCGACCCGGACGGCTATCGCATCGGCCTCAAAGCACCGTTGACTTAGCGCGAACCGGCGGAGGCCAACGATTGCGGCAGCTGCTTGTCCAACATCTGCTTCCAGCCGGTCGTCAGGATCATCCGGTGAAAGGTGCCCTTGAGCCCGGCGAATCCGCTGTGCCGCAGCTGCAGTGCGGTGGAGTCGTCGCCGGCGGGGCGGATCGTCCACTCGATGACGCTGTCGAGGCCCATCCCCGCGTTGCGCGACCGATAGCGCAGATACTCGTCGACGGCGAAATCCTCCACCGTGCACTCGAAGACACCGTCCCAGAAGCGGTTCGGCTCGGTCCGCTGCGTGAAGTCGCGCCCTTTCTCGAGGACCAGGTCGGTGGTGGGCAGGCACCAGGCGCTGAACAGCTCGGGGACCGTCAACTGCTCCCACAGCGCGTGCGCCGGGTAGCGGTAGGTCCTGGTCAGGTTGATCTCCGACATCCGTCGTCCCCTTCGTCAGCAGCAACGCGCCTGCGCGTCGGCGGCGTCGTGCTTGGCCCGCCAGTATTCGCGCTCAGACATGACCGGCTGGCCGGGGTGCTTGGCGCGACGATGCGCCAGGTACCGCTCGTAGTGGTTGTCGCCCATCAGCGACGACACGTACCAGCGCACCGACGTCAGCGCGGCGACAAGGCGTCCCACTGCTCCTGGACCTTCCGTTCGGCGGGGGTGGCGATCAAGCCGCTGGGCGCGAAGAGATGACTGGGCACCGGGTCCTCCTCGGTCAGCGGACGGCCGCCGCCGTTGATGGCCCGGTAGACCTGCCACGCGCCCACCACCACGACGATCAGCACCAGCACGGCGAACACGATCGAGAGCGTGCCCTGGATCGCGGTGTTGCGGACCACCGCGTCGATCGCCTCCGGCGTCTTGGCCGACTTGAAGCTCGACAGACCGGCGTCGGCGGCGGCCTGGAACAGGCTGTGCTGCTTCCAGTAGCCGACGGCCGGGTCGGCGCTGAAGATCTTCTGCCACGACGCGGTCATCGTGATGACCACGTCCCAGACGAGCGGGATACCGGGGATCCACGCCCACTTCAGATACCCCTTCTTCACCACGACGACCAGGGCCAGGGTCAGCGCCATCGCGGCCAGCAGCTGGTTGGCGATGCCGAAGAGCGGGAAGAGGGTGTTGATCCCGCCGAGCGGATCGGTGACGCCCATCAGGAGGATCGAGCCCCACCCGGCGACGACGAGCAGCGAGGCCGTCCACGCGCCGACGCGCCAGCTCGGATCCTTGAGCCGCCGCAGCGGCCCGCCGAGGTTGCTCAGCGCGTCGGAGACGAGGAAGCGCGCGACGCGGGTCCCGGCGTCGACGGTCGTCATGATGAACAGCGCCTCGAACATGATCGCGAAGTGGTACCAGAAGGACTTCATCGCCGCGCCGCCGAACACGGTGTGCAGCACCTCGGACATGCCGAACGCCAGGGTCGGTGCGCCACCGGTGCGCGAGACGATGGACTCCTCGCCGACGTCCTTGGCGGCCTGCGCCAATTGGTCGCCGGTGATCGGGGCGCCGGACAGTCCGAGTGAGTTGACGTAGGCCGCTGCCGGATCGGCGGCGCCACCGGTCTGCGCGACGGGCGCGTTCATCGCGAAATAGAAGTGCTGGTTGATGATCGAGGCGGTGATCAGGGCCATGATCGCGACGAAAGACTCGGTGAGCATGCCGCCGTACCCGATCAGCCGCATCTGGCCTTCCTTCTCGAGGAGCTTGGGCGTGGTGCCGGAGCTGACGAGGGAGTGGAAGCCGGACAGTGCGCCGCACGCGATGGTGATGAACAGGAACGGGAACAGCGACCCGGCAAACACGGGTCCGTCGCCGCGGGTGGCGAAGTCGGAGATCGCCGGCGCCTGCATCGCCGGTCGGGCGATCACGATGCCGACGGCCAGCAGCGCGATGGTGCCGACCTTCATGAACGTCGACAGATAGTCGCGCGGGGCCAGCAACAGCCACACCGGCAGGATCGACGCCGCGAAGCCGTAGACGATGATCGCCCAGCTGAGCTGGGTCGGGGTCAGCGTGAACAGCGACCGCCCCCAGCCGCTCTCGCCGACGTACCGCCCGCCGATCACCGCGGCCAGCAGCAGGACACAGCCGATCAGCGATACCTCCGACACCCGGCCCGGGCGCAGGAAGCGCAGGTAGACACCCATGAACAGCGCAATGGGGATGGTCGCGGCGATGGAGAACACTCCCCACGGGCTGTGGCCGAGTGCCTGCACGACGACCAACGCGAGGACCGCGATGAGGATGGTCATGATCGCGACGATCCCCAGGATCGCGGCGGTGCCGGCGATCGGGCCGAGTTCGTCGCGGATCATCTGGCCGAGGGATCGACCGCGCCGCCGGGTCGCGATCCACAGCACCAGGTAGTCCTGGACGCAGCCGGCGACCACCGCGCCGACGATGATCCAGATGGTGCCCGGGAGGTAGCCCATCTGGGCGGCGAGCACGGGTCCGACCAACGGCCCGGCGCCGGCGATGGCGGCGAAGTGGTGGCCGAACAACACGCAACGATCGGTCGGCATGTAGTCGGTGCCGTTGTCGAGCACCTCGGCGGGCGTCGCGTCCTCGTCGCGCGGCCGGATGACCTTCAGCTCGATCAGCCGCGCGTAGAACCGATAGCCGACGACGTAGGTGCAGACGGCTGCGAGGACGAACCAGACGGCGTTCACGGTCTCGCCGCGACTCGTCGCGATGATCGCCCACGCGATTGCCCCCACCAGAGCGATGGCCCCGAACACCAGCTTGTGCTTCGTCGTGATCGGGCTGCGGTCGATGATCGCGACCGGCGGTTGCGCCGGGTCGGTGCGAACGTACGTGACGTCGCCGTCAGTCTCCGTGGGCGGTGCGGCAGTACTCACCCGTGGGACGCTACCAAGCCTTCTACCCTGGGATCGTGTTGATCAGCGCCTTGGATCGGGGTCGCCGGGTGACGGGGCGATGACCGTCCCAGACCTTCCCGCCGAACTGGTCGACGGTTTGGGGGTGCGCGACGCGACGCCGGTATCCGGCGGGGACATCGCACGGGCCTACCGGCTCGACACCCCCGATGGTCCGCTGTTCCTCAAGTGGCGGCCCGATGCCACGCCCGACCTCTTCGAGCGCGAGGCCGCGGGGCTGCGCGCCCTGCGTGCCCACCGTGGCGACCTCGGCGTTCCGGAGGTGCTGCGGGAGAGCCCGTCCGGCCTGGTCCTCGAATGGATCGAGGGCGGATCGCCGACGGCGGTCACCGAGGCGGACCTGGGCCGCGGGCTGGCGCGGCTGCACCGCACGACCGGCGACCACTTCGGCTCGCTCGACGACGCCCTCGCCGGGTACCTCGGATCCGCGGAGGTCGACCTCACGCCCACCGCTGACTGGCCCAGGGTCTTCGTCGGGCGCCGTGTGATCCCGCTGATCGACCGCGGTATCGAGCAGGGCGTCGTGGCGCCCGAGGCACGCGAGTTGATCGACCGTCTCGCGCCCCGCGCGGCCGACCTCTGCGGGCCCGCCGAACCGCCCGCGCTGGTGCACGGCGACCTGTGGGCCGGAAATCGGATGGTCGGCGTCGGCGGCCGCAACTGGCTCATCGACCCGGCCGCCCATTGGGCGCACCGCGAGATCGACCTCGCGATGATGATGCTGTTCGGCGGCTTCGGACCAGAGTGCTTTGCCGCCTACGACGAGGAGTATCCGCTCGCGGACGGGTGGCGCGACCGCATCCGCTGGTACCAACTGCCGCCGCTACTCGTGCACGCGATCCTGTTCGGCGGCGGCTACGGGGCGTCCGCGGTCGGCGTTCTGCGTCACTACGCGGCTTAGGTTCGCGCCGGCGAGGGAGCACTGGCCGTCGGCGTCATTCCCCGCGGCCACGACCGTCCCGTCGCGTCGGAGGCCGAGGGTGTGCGTCGAACCCGCGGCGACCTCGACGATGTCGCGCCATGACCCGACGTCGCACTGCCCGAACCTGTTGTCGCCGACGGCGAGGACCGTGCCGTCCGAGCGCAGCCCGACCGAGTGGTAGCTGCCGGCGGCCACCGCGGTGATGCCGGACCACTCGTCGACTCGGCCGGATACCTCGCCGGCGACGATGACGGTGCCGTCCCGACGACACCCGAGTGTGTGCAGATAGACGGCCGCCACCGACACGATGTCCCGCCAGGACGCCACGGCGCATTGACGGCGACGGTCGGTTCCGACGGCCACCACCGTGCCGTCCGCGCGGAGCCCAACGGTGTGCCAATCCCCGCACGCAGTGGCCACGATTTCGGTCCACCCGTCGACGGCGCACTGGCCCTCGGCGCCGCGACCGAGCGCCGTGACGGTTCCGTCGGCATGCACCGCGGCCGTCCGACGCCAACCCGCCGACACGGCGACGACGTCGCGCAACGACGAGACCTCGCATTGGCCGTCGCCGTTCCACCCGGTCGCGACCACGGTTCGGTCGGCACACAGCCCGACCGTGTGCGAACGCCCGGTGTTGGGCGCGGTGTGGACGTTTCCCGCGGCCACCGCGGTAACCCCGGTCCAGTCCTCGACCGCGCACTCGCCCGCGCGACCGTCCCCGACGGCCAGCACCGTGCCATCGCGCCGCAGCGCGACCGAGTGCCGGCGACCGGCGGCGAGGGCGACCATCTACTCGAAGATAGTCCGCACCGATCCGATAGCCTCGCGACCATGACCGAGCAGGATTCCGGGGACGCCGCGGCGCGAGTGACGGCGGCCTACGACGCGCTGACCGACCAGGCGCGCGCCGAGAAGGTCGCCAAGCAGCACGGGCGCGGCAAGATGACCGCGCGCGAGCGGATCGCGGCGTTGGCGTCGGGCGGCTTCTACGAATTCGGTGCGCTCGCCGGACCGGGACCGGCGCAGCAGGGCGCGGCGCCGCTCGTCGCGCCCGGCGACGGCGTGGTCACCGGCATCGGCTACGTCGACGGTCGGCCGGTGGTCATCGCGGCCTTCGACTTCACCGTCCTCGGCGGCAGCAACGGCGCCACCGGCATGGCCAAGCTCGACCGATGCGCCGAGCGCGCCATGAACGACGGACTGCCGTTCGTCATGCTCCACGACGGCGGGGGCCATCGCATGCAGGAGGCCCTCGACTCGAGACTGGCCGCACCGGGCTCTCGGCTGATGCTGCGCCTCACCGACCTGTCCGGCCACGTCCCGCTCGTGTCGGCGATGATGGGCCCCGGATTCGGGGCGCCGGCGAACCTGGCCGCCTGCTGCGACTTCGTCGCCATCGTGCGCGGCACGGGCACGATCGGGATGTCGTCGGCGCCACTGGTGAAGGCCGCGACCGGCGAGGACCTCACCAACGACGAGATCGGCGGCGCCGACATCCAGGCCGCACGCGGCGTCGTGGACTTCGTCGGCGACAGCGAAACCGAGGTCCTCGACTCGATCCGCGCCTACCTTTCCTTCTTGCCGTCGCACGCCGAAGCCGCGCCGATCTTTGCCAAAGGTCCGTTCGAGCCCGGCGATACCGCACAGCGGCTCGACGACCTGGTGCCGGCGTCGACGCGGACCGCCTACGACGTGCTCGACGTCATCGAGGGCATCGCCGACCGTGACACGATCTTCGAGATCAAGCGCACCCACGCGCCGAACATCGTCACGACCTTCGTCCGCGTCGGTGGTCGTCCGATGGGTGTCGTGGCCAACCAGCCGAAGTATCACGCGGGCGCGCTCGACGCTGCCGCCTGTGAGAAGGCCGCGCATTTCATCGCCGTCTGTGACACCTTCGGGTTGCCGTTGCTGATCCTCATCGACCTGCCCGGCTTTCTCGTCGGGGCGGGCGCCGAGGAGAGCGGGCTGGTCCGGCGCAGCGCGCGCCTGGGCTACGAGCTCGGCAACGCGACCGTCCCGCGCTTCGTCATCGTCACCCGCAAGGCCTACGGCGCCGCATACATCGTGATGGGCGGCGGACGAAGCATCGAGGCCGACCTGTCGCTCGCGTGGCCGACCGCCGAGATCTGCGCGATCCCGATCGAGTCCGCGGTCGACCTCGCCTTCCGGTCCCAGTACGAGGCGGCCGACGACCCGGCCAAGCATCGTCAGGATCTGATCACCCTGTTCCAGGCCAACGTCGACCCACTCCTGGCGGCCGACGGGTTCGGCATCGATGACGTCGTCCTGCCGTCGGCGACGCGGGAGCTGCTGGTCGAGGCGTTGGGTCGGGTCCGACCGCGCCGGGCGCCGCGCATGCCGAACAAGCGGCGCTCCATCTCTCCCATCTGACATCTTCTGCCGCTGACGAGGCATCCGACGGGAATATCCCATCCGGGGCTGTCTATCGCGCAGAAAATGTCAGGTCTGCGCGATGCGCCCCACGTCCTGGTGCAGCATCCCCGGCCAGCGCCCCACCTCGTCGGCATCGCGCGCGACGACGAGGGAGGCGCGGGGGAATAGCGTGGCCAGTGCTTCGGCGGTGGACAGCGGATGCGACGGGTCGTCCGCCCAGGCGAGGATCCGCGTCGGCGCGGTGATGGTGGTCAGCTTCGACGGATCGGGGAGGTCACTGGCCGCCGCGCCGCGGAACACCGCCGGCAGATTGGCCTCGGCGACCTCGGGCAGCGTCTCCGGATGGCCGACCGCGGCGGGCGGCCGGGGGGCGTCGCGGTTGGCGGCGAGGAAGGCGCCCTCGCCCTCCGCCTCGATGAGGTCGGCGGTCAGCCGGTACTGCTCGGCCTGCGCCACCCGCGTGCCCCACGCAGTTGGCGGCAGCAGGATCGTGAGCCCGGCGAACCGATCGGGTTCGCGGACCGCGGCGTGCATCAACGTGCCTGATCCCATCGAGGTGCCGACGCCGTAGACCCGCTCGCCGGGGAAGCGGTGGTCGAGCAGGCGCAGCAGGTCGTCGGCGAGGTTGGTCCACACGTAGTCCTCGGGGACCGCGCGACCGGTCGACCGACCGTGGCCGCGCGCGTCGTAGCGCAGCAACCGCGTGCCCGACAAGCCGCGGCCCAGGTCGAGGTCCAGGACGCGGTCGCGCGCGCGACTCGACGTCAGGCCGTGCAACTGCACGACCGGGTGCCCGCCCTCGTCGCTGAGCTCGGTGGAGAGCGCGGCGCCGGGGACCTCGAAGACCGTCACGGGGGTTCCTCTCGTCAGGCAGCCATCGTACGAAGGGCGCTAAGGTACCGCCATGCGGCTCACCAACGTCGCCCACCTGCGCCTCCCGTTCGGGCGGTTGATGGGCTACGACGTCACAGTCTCCGAACCCGGTGCGCCGCTGCCGGTTTCCTTCGACCAGCGGCGTCATGTCGGCGAGGGAGAGCGGCCGGGATCCTGGATGGCCCTGTCCTTCCGCCTCACCGAACCGGTCAGCCGCACCGCGCTCGCCGACGCCTGGCTGTCGGTCATCGCGCGCCACGGCACGCTGCGCACGGTCTTCACCCCGGGCGCCGACGGGCAGCCGCAGCTGTCGGAGGTGCAGATCGGTCCGGGGGAGTGGGTGGAGCACCCGGTCGCGCCGGGACAGGCGATCAACGAGGCGCTGCAGGAGGTGCTCGACCGCACGTGCACCTCATACGCGCGGCCCGCGCACCGCATGTGTGTGCTCGAGACCGCGGCTGGCCCGACGATCGTGATCGCGGCCGATCACTCGCACGTCGACATGTGGTCGATGCTGGTGATCCTGCGCGACTTCCTCGCCGCGCTCGGCGAGGGGGCCTCGCTCGAGCGGGTGCCGGCCTTCGTCGAGCACACCCGCGCGCTCCGGAAGCGGCCCCCGGCCCCCGACGACGTGAAGCGCCGCTGGCGCGAGATCATCGCCGACAGCGGCGGCGTCATGCCGTGCTTCCCGCTGTCGTTGGGTCCCGCCGAGCCGCAGGCCGAGCGCGTCGAGGTGCGCGACGTCTTCGACGTCGACGACAGCGCGGCGTTCTCGGCGCAGGCCCGCGAGGACGGCGTGTCGACGCTCGCGCTCGCCGTCTCGGCAATGACCGCGGTCACCCACGAATTGGCGGACGCCCCGCTGCGCGCGGTGTTCCCGGTGCACAGCCGCTACGACGAGACCTGGCACGACTCGGTCGGGTGGTTCATCACCAACTCGGTCCTCGAGTCCGACGTCGCCGAGCCCAAAGCCGCGGCCGCCGCGGTCCGCGAGGCGGTGTGGCTCGGGTCCTGGCCGCTTGACGACGTGCTCGCACCGTGGGGTGGCATGCCCGAGGCGCCCGGCATGTTCGCGATCTCCTGGCTCGACCTGCGCCGGTTGCCGGTGCGCGTCGACACCGCGGGCCTGGACGCGCAGTACGTCGGCGCCGCGATCCGCACCGACGGGGTGATGCTCTGGTTCATCCTCGACGGATCGGGGCTGCACCTGCGCTGCCGCTATCCCGACACCCCGCAGGCGCGGGAGAACGTCGGCGGGTGGCTGGACAACCTGGTAGCCCGACTGCAGGCCGGTGCCCGCTCGTCGGTCGGCGGCGTCCTGCGACCGGTCGCCGACGGACCCGCGTATCGAATCGAGCGCGCCACCCGCGCCGACGTGCCGGCGATCGCCGCCCTGCTGCTCGACGACAAGGTCGGTGCCGCGCGCGAGGTCGAGGAGTTCGCGCCCTATGAGGCCGCCTACGACGTCGTCGCGCGGGACCGTTCGCACTACCTGGCGGTGGTGCGCGACCCCGACGACCGCATCGTCGGGACGATGCAGCTGACGGTGTTGCCGGGCCTGTCGCGCGGTGGGGCCACCCGGCTGCAGATCGAAGGTTTGCGGGTGGCGCGGTCGGAGCGGTCCCGCGGCCTGGGTGGGGCGATGCTCGACTGGGCGCACGAGCACGGCCGCTCCCACGGTGCGACCTTGGCGCAGGTCACCACAGACGAGGTGCGCGAACGGGCACGGGCCTTCTACGGGCGGCACGGCTACAGCGCCAACCATGTGGGACTCAAGCGCGACCTGTAGCAGACTGGACGTCATGAAACCCGGTGACAAAGCCCCCGACTTCGCCCTGCCCGACCAGAACGGCACCACCCGCCGGTTGAGTGAACTGCTCGCCGACGGTCCGGTGGCCCTGTTCTTCTACCCGGCCGCGTTCACCCCCGGATGCACCAAGGAGGCCTGTCACTTCCGCGACCTGGCCGCCGAGTTCGCCGCCGCCGGGGTGCAGCGCGTCGGCATCAGCCGCGACGCCGTCGAGAAGCAGCAGCGTTGGACCGGCGAGCACAACCTCGACTACCCGCTGCTGGCAGACGTGGACGGCACCGTCGCCGAGGAGTACGGGGTGCGCCGCGGCCTGCTGGCCAAGGTCGGGATGCCGACCAAGCGGACCACGTTCGCGATCCGTGCCGACGGCACCGTCGCCGACGTCATCGCCTCCGAGTTCGACATGTCGGTGCACGCCGATCGTGCGCTGACCGCACTGGCGAACAAGTCCTGATCAGAGGCGGCGGACGACGAAGGCCGCCGCCATGCCGGTCATGCCGTTGACCGGGTACAGGCCGTGCTGGATGCTCGGCCCACCGACGGGCGCGCCGTCGCAGATGCTGTCGCCCGGCGCGCAGTAGCTGGCCGTCTTGGCGCGGAACCGAGCGCCGATGGTGATCGGCGGGGCGCCGACATCGCGGATGAAACGGGCCGACGGGGCGCCGAAGAAGATGGCCGCCGCGAGATGGCGGTTGATGGTCGCGGGCAGCGGCGGTGCGGCCAGATGCGCATAGGACTGGTACTTCGCCGGGATCCGCAGCTTGTCGACGAGCGCGTACCCGGCGACGACCGCGCCCTGGGAGTATCCGCCGAGCACGATGCGCGTGCGCGGGCAGCGCGCGGCGATCGCCTTCACCTCGCGTTGCGCCTCCTTCACGCCGTCGTTCACCGACGCGGCGAAGCGGGCGCGGTCGCGAAAGTTGTCGCCGGCCGCATAACGTACGCCGGTCGCCCGCAGCGACTTGCCGGGCGTCTGCGCGCGCAGTGCCTGGACGAAGGCCTGTCCGGTGTAGCCGACCGGCGCGCCGGGTTCGGCGGTGCCGCGGGCCCACACGACGTGGATGTCTGAGCAGGGGGCCGCCGAGGCGGGACCGGAGGCGACCACCGCTCCGGTGAGGGCGGCGAGAACACAGACCATGGCGGCTGACCAGCGTCGAATCATGAGTCGATCGTACCGGGTTAGAGTCGGCGGGTGACCCCCTCGAGTCCCACCCCGGCCGACCGGCGTCGCCCGGACGCGTCGTCGGTCGTCTTCGCCGACCACGATCCCGGCAGCAGCGCGGTCGCCGTTGCGGTCACCGCCTACTTCGCCGAGTTGGAGCGCCGCTTTCCCGCGGGTTTCGACGGCGGGGCACCCGACGACGGCGACGACTTCCGACCGCCGAACGGCTGCTTCGTCCTCGCCACCGATCACGGCGAGCCGATCGCGTGCGGCGCCGTGCGGACCATTGACGACGGAATCGGCGAGATCAAGCGGATGTGGGTGCACGAGGATTGGCGCGGAGCCGGGCTCGGCTCCCGGATGCTGCGCGAACTCGAGGCGCGCAGCGCGCGCCTGGGACACCGGGTCGCGCGGCTCGACACCAGCTCGACCCTCGGCGAGGCGATCGCCATGTACGAGCGGGCCGGGTATCGGCGGGTGGACCGCTACAACGACAACCCGTACGCGGAGCTGTTCTTCGAGAAACGACTCCCGTGACGCGGTTGCACCCGGTCGACGCGCGGATGCTGTGGGCGGCGCCGCGGGCCCGCAGCGACCAGTTCCTCCTGTTCGCGTTCGACGACACCGGCGACGACGAGCGGGCGGTCGCCCAGATCGGCGATGCTGCCGCAGCCATCCCGCGGCTCGGCGTGGTGGCGCGCGAGGTTCCCGGTCATCTCGACTACCCGTACTGGACCGCCTCACCGACGCGGGGGGACCGGGTCGTCCGCCGCGGGCTCGTCGACCGCTCCTGGTCCGGGCTACTCGCATCGGTGGGCGAGCTGATCGGCGACCAGCTCGATCCGACGGAACGGGCCTGGCGGGTGCACGTTTTCGGCGGCGTCGAGGATCCGGTCGGGGGGAGCGGACCGCTGCGCATCGCCGTGCTGCAGATCTCCCACGCCCTCGCCGACGGCACGGCGGCCAGCGCGCTCGCCCGTCGGCTCTTCGGGGACACGGCCGACGACGGCGGTCACTTCGCTCCGACGTGGCACCCTGGGATCGCGACCGCCGTCGCCGTGGCGCGACTACCCGTCGACGTCGCGGCGACCGTGGTCGACGGCGCGCGGGCGTATCGCCTCGCCCGCCGCGGCGACGAG
>NZ_JASGER010000066.1:0-12345 GCF_047606305.1 Gordonia sp. (in: high G+C Gram-positive bacteria)
CGCCCCGCGGCTGACCGGCCCCGCGCCGGCGCCCGGTAGCGTGGATGAGGTGAGCACGCCGACGACGACGCTGTGCGGCCGCCCGGTGGCCGCCGACCGCGCCCTGGTCATGGCGATCATCAACCGCACGCCGGACTCCTTCTACGACCGCGGTGCGAGCTTCGACGACGACGCGGCCAAGCGCCGGGTCGACCAGGTGGTGGCCGAGGGTGCCGACATCGTCGACATCGGCGGCGTGAAAGCGGGTCCCGGCGCCGAGGTCGACGCACGGTCCGAGGCCGACCGGGTCGTCGGATTCGTCGCCTGGGTGCGCCACGAGTTCCCCGACGTCGTCATCAGCATCGACACCTGGCGCGCGCCGGTCGCCGAGATGGCCTGCGAGGCGGGGGCCGACCTGATCAACGACACCTGGGCCGGCGCCGACCCCGACCTCGTGACGGTGGCCGCGCGGCGGGGCGCGGGTCTGGTCTGCTCGCACACCGGGGGAGCGGTGCCCCGCACCCGGCCGCATCGCGTGCGCTACGGCGACGATTCGACCGCGATCGTCGACGACGTGGTCGACGAGCTGACCCGCGCGGCCGACGGCGCTCGAACGGCGGGCGTGCGCGCCGACGGAATCGTCGTCGACCCCACCCACGACTTCGGCAAGAACACCCACCACGGATTGGCGCTGTTGCGGCACACCGACCGGCTGGTCGACACCGGTTATCCGGTGCTCATGGCGCTGAGCAACAAGGATTTCGTCGGTGAGACTCTCGGGGTCGAGCTCGACGAGCGGCTCGACGGCACCCTCGCCGCCACCGCGCTGGCCGCCGAACATGGTGCCCGCATTTTCCGCGCCCACGAGGTCGCGGCCACCCGGCGGGTCGTCGAGATGGTCGCCGCCATCACCGGTGAGCGCGCCCCGGTGCGCGCGGTGCGGGGGCTGGCATGACCGGGGCACCCGGGCGTGGATCGGATCCGGCCCGCTCGACATCTCCGCCGGTGGCGCCGGGAGCCGCCATCGCGACCTGGGACCGGCCGACGTGGACGGTGCGCGAGCTCGTCGCCGCCAAGGCCGGTCGGACGATCGCGGTGGTGTTGCCGGCGCTCAACGAGGCCGACACCGTCGCCGGCGTGGTCGACTCCATCTCGCCGTTGCTCGGCGGTCTCGTCGACGACCTGATCGTCCTGGACTCCGGCTCCACCGACGACACCGCGCGGGTGGCTCGGGCCGCCGGCGCCCGTGTGGTCAGCCGCGAGGAGGCGCTCCCGCAGGTGCCGCCGGTCGACGGCAAGGGGGAGGTCCTGTGGCGCTCCATCGCCGCGACCACCGCCGACATCCTCGTGTTCGTCGACTCCGACCTGGTCTCGCCCGACCCGATGTTCGTGCCCAAACTGGTCGGCCCGATCCTCACCAAACCCGGCGTCGAGCTGGTCAAGGGGTACTACCGGCGTCCGTGGCGCACCGCCGCGCAGCACGTCGAGGACGGCGGCGGTCGGGTCACCGAACTCGTGGCGCGCCCACTGTTGGCGGCGCTGCGACCCGAGCTGTCCCACGTCGTGCAACCGCTCGGCGGGGAGTATGCCGGAACCCGCGCGCTTCTGGCGTCGCTGCCGTTCGCGCCGGGGTACGGCGTGGAGATCGGGTTGCTGATCGACACCCTCGAGGCCCGTGGACCGCAGGCCATCGGCCAGGTCAACCTGGGGGTGCGCATGCACCGCCACCGCCCGCTCACCGAGCTGGGCGTGATGAGCCGGCAGATCGTCGGGACCCTGCTGTTGCGCTGCGGGATCGACGATTCGCGGGCCCCCCTGGTGCAGTTCGCCGCCGCGGCCGACGGCTCCTTCGCCACCCAGGTGACCGAGACGTTCCTGACCGACCGCCCCCCGATGGACTCGGTGCTGGGCGACTCGCGAGCCTCGACCGACGATCGGGAGTGAACCGATGCTGATGATCCTGAGCTACACCGCGGGCGTCCTGGTGGCGGCCGGACTGCTGTTCCTGATCGCCTGGTTCGTGTTCGGTCGCGGTGAGGACCTCGCACCGCTCGACGACGAGGTGACGGTCACCGAACTGCCGCGGGCGGGCATCACCGGAGCAGACGTCCGAGCGCTGCGATTCGGACTCGTGTTCCGCGGCTACCGACAGTCCGAGGTCGACTGGGCGCTGGAGAAGCTCGCCCGGGAGATCGACGAATTGCGGAGCGTCACCGACGCCCTGCGCGACCGCGCGGAGACCGCCGCGGGACCCGGGCATGCCCCGCCCGACGGTGGAGGGCCAGCCGCTGGCCCACAGCCATGACCAGCTACAATTGAACCCATTGGAAACTCGGAGGGAGTTGCAACGATGGCGGCGATGAAGCCACGCACCGGAGATGGCCCGATGGAAGCAGCCAAGGAGGGCCGCGGGATCGTAGTGCGCATCCCGATCGAAGGTGGCGGACGCCTCGTGGTCGAGTTGACTGCTGAAGAGGCCGCCGCCCTCGGCGAGGAGCTCCGCGGAGTCGCCGGCTGACGCCAGCCGCCCCCGAACAGTCACCGTCGGGAACCGTGCCGACGGCGACCACTCTCCAGCGCGTTCTGGGCGCTTTGTGCTGCCCGGTGTGCGCACACCCACTGACGAGCGTCGTCGGGGATTCCTCCCCGCGCACCCTCGGGTGCGATGCCGGGCATCGATTCGACGTCGCCCGGCAGGGCTACGTCTCGCTCCTCACCGGCCGCAGTGCCGGATTGTCCTCGGACAGCGGTGAGATGATCGCCGCGCGTCGCCGCGCCCTCGACCGCCCGCCCTACGTCGGGTTGCGGGCCGCGGTCGCCGAGACCGTCGACGGCGGCCTGTCGGGCGAGCGGCCCCTGATTGTCGACGCCGGCTGCGGGACCGGCCAGTACCTGGCGTCCTGTCTCGATGCGCGCCCCGACGCGCTGGGTGTCGGACTCGACCTCTCCAAGTACGCCGCCCGCGCCGTCGCGAAGGCGCATCCTCGCGGGGCGGGGATCGTCGCCGACCTCTGGCAGCCCTGGCCGCTGGCCGCCGGCGTCGCCGGCGCCGTGCTCGCCGTCTTCGCGCCGCGCGGCTTCGCGCAGGCCCGCCGGGTGCTGCGCGAGGACGGCGTCCTGGTCGTGGTCACCCCGCGCCGCGCGCACCTCGCCGAACTGGTCGGGCCGATGGGCATGCTCGGCGTCGAGGAGGACAAGCGCGAGCGGTTGGACCGCGGCCTGGCCGAGGCGGGCTTCGGGCGGGTGTCGACCCGGACCGTCACCCTCGACGGCCGATGGGACGCCGCCGCGATCGTCGACGCGGTGGCGATGGGCCCCAGCGCCTTTCACTCGGAGCCGCAACAGCTGCGCGATCGGGCCGAGGCGCTCGTCGGCCCGTCGGGGACGGCGACGGTGACCGCGGCCGTCGACATCACCGTCGCCCACCGCTGAGCGGCGGCGCGGACGCTGCGTTAGGTTTGAGGCGTGAGAGCAGCACCACACGTCCTGGGAATCGTGCTCGCCGGCGGTGAGGGTAAACGCCTCTATCCGCTCACCGCCGACCGTGCCAAGCCGGCCGTCCCCTTCGGCGGCACCTATCGGCTCATCGACTTCGTGCTGTCGAACCTCGTCAACGGCGGCTATGAGCGGATCTGCGTGCTGACGCAGTACAAGTCGCACTCGCTCGACCGGCACATCGCGCAGACCTGGTGGTCGAGCGGCTTCCACGGCGAGTACATCACCTCGGTGCCGGCGCAGCAGCGCCTGGGCAAGCGGTGGTTCACCGGTTCGGCCGACGCGATCCTGCAGTCCTGGAACCTCGTCGACGACGAGAAGCCCGACTACCTGGTCGTCTTCGGCGCCGACCACGTGTACCGGATGGACCCCTCCCAGATGGTGGAGGCGCACATCGAGTCGGGTGCCGCGGCCACCGTCGCCGGAATCCGCGTGCCGCGGGAGGAGGCGTCTTCGCTGGGCTGCATCGACGCCGACGAGTCCGGCCGCATCACCCGGTTCGTGGAGAAACCCGCAGACCCGCCGGCCACCCCCGACGACCCGACCACGACGCTCGCGTCGATGGGCAACTACGTCTTCACCACCTCCGCGCTCCTCGAGGCGCTGCGCGCCGACTCGGAGAACGAGGACTCCGGCCACGACATGGGCGGCGACATCATCCCGGCCTTCGTCGCCAAGGGCGAGGCCGCCGTCTACGACTTCCGCGACAACGAGGTGCCCGGTGCCACCGAACGCGACCGCGGCTACTGGCGCGACGTCGGGACCATCGACGCCTTCTACGACGCGCAGATGGACCTGGTGCTGCCGAATCCGGCGTTCACCCTCTACAACCGCCGCTGGCCGATCCGCGGCGAGACCACCAACCTGCCGCCGGCCAAGTTCATCCTCGGCGGCTCGGTGCAGGACTCGGTGGTCGGCGCCGGGTCGATCGTCAAGGCGACCGCGGTCAGCGGCTCGGTGATCTCCACCGACGTCGTGATCGAGGCCGGTGCGGTCGTGCAGAACTGTGTCGTGATGCCCGGTGCGCGGATCAACTCCGGCGCGGTCGTGCGCAACGCGATCCTGGACAAGAACGTGGTCGTGTCACCGGAGGCGCAGCTCGGCGTCGACCTGAATCGCGATCGCGAGCGCTACTCGGTCAGCGACGGCGGTGTCGTCACCATCGGCAAGGGCGTCGTCGTCGACTAGGTCGACCGGCGCAGTCGACGGCCGGCGGCCTCGACCAACGGGACCAGTTCGTCGTTGGGGATCTCCTCGACCGGCCACCATCGCAGGTCCAGCGACTCGTCGCTGCACACGATGTCCGGCAGCGACCCGTCGTCGGTCGCGGGGGCGACGGCGACGAAGCGGATGTCGAGATGACGTGTCGGCACGCCCAACGAGCAGGTGATCGCGTGGGTGTGCAGGTGCACCGGTCCGGACAGCAGGGTCAGGTCGGCGATGCCCGACTCCTCGACGGCCTCCCGCAGCGCCGCCGCCTCGATGCTCTCGTCCTCGGGTTCGCAGTGCCCGCCGAGCTGGACCCATTTGCCGATCCGCGGGTGCAGGGTCAGCAGGGCGTGCGTCGCGTCGGCGTCGAGCACCAGGGCCGACGCGGTGATGTGGCCGGGCTCGTGGGCGCGCAGACAGCCCTGCGGGGCGGCGTCCAGGAAGGCCAGGTAGGTGTGTCGCAACCCGTCCTGCGCCGGGTCGTCGGTCTCCCACGACGACAGGGCCGTGCGGGTGGAGGCGTGCAGGCTCACAACTCGACCACGAGGCCGGCGCTGTCGGCGGGCGGGCGGAGCGGCACGTTCGACCCGTCCTCGGGGCGGTCGGGGAGGTAGCCGATCGCGATGGCGCCGAGCGGCTCCCAGTGCTCGTCGAGACCGAGCTGCTCGCGCACCACCGCCGGGGCGAAGATGGTCGACCCGATCCAGCAGCTGCCGATCTCGCGCGCCGACAGGGCGACCAGCAGCATGCCCACCGCGGCCCCGGTCGCCACGGTGAACATGGTGTGCTCGGCGGCGTTGCGCCGTTCGTCGGGGTAGGTGTGCGCGCCGTCGGGGACGAGGAACGGGATGACGACCTCGGGGGCGTCGTAGAGGATCTGCCCGCGGCGCACCCGTTTCACGATCGATTCGGGGGTCTTCTCGTCGCCCCGCAGGTCGGTCCGCCACGCCTGTCCCATGGCATCGAGCAGCGCGGTCCGCCGCGCGGGGTCGCGCAGCCACACGAACCGCACCGGATGGGTGTGGTGCGGCGCCGGGGCCGTCAGCGCCTCGGCCAGGGCGGCGCGCATCTCGTCGGCGTCGACCGGGCCGGGGGCGAAGGTGCGCACCGAGCGCCGGGTGAGCACCGCCTCCCGACGGCCCTGTGCGATCGCGAAGTCGGTGCCCAGGCGGAACAGGTCCTCGTCGCCGGGGCGGACCAGGTCGGCGGCCCGGCTGCCGTCGTCGGTGATGCGCAGGCCCCGCACGATCGCCGCGGCGATGCCGTCGAGCTTGCCCTTGGCCAGGTCGGCGGCCGCGGCGATCTCGTCGGCGACGGCGATGTCGGTGACGATGAGCTCGTTGCCGTGCGCGTCGCGGCTGCCCTCGTAGGCGTGGCTGACGGCCAATCCCGACGCGCCGATCGCGACGTCGGTCTGCCCGGTGCGCCAGGCGCGGCCCATCGTGTCGGTGACGATGACCGCGACGTCGTGGCCGGCCGCGGCGAAGGCTGCTCGAGCGCGAGCGGCGGAGGCGTCGGGGTCCAGGGGCAGCAGGGCGAGTTGGTCGGCGGCGACGTTGGAGCCGTCGACCCCGGCGGCGGCCTGGATCAGGCCGTAGGCGTTCTCGGTGATCAGCGTGCGGTTCTTGCGCGCGACGACCCGCACCGACTCCTCGTCCACCAGGCGGCGGCGCAGGGCATCGCGCTCCTGCGGGTCCTGCGGCGCGTCGACCATCCGGCCCTCGGTCTTGGAGAACACCTTCGAGGTGATGACGACGACGTCTCCGTCGCGCAGGTCGGCGGCGTCCAGGATGGCGGCCGCCACGTCCATCCCGGGGGTGAACTCGGGGAGCCCGGGCAGGGGGATGACCTCGATGCGGCCGGGGGAACGGTGGTCGGTGGTCATGCGCGGGCCGCCGGGGTGTCCACGCCGACGAGTGCGCAGGCGGCGCGGATCATCTCGGCGGTCGCAGTCGGGTCCGTCATCAGCAGGGGTGCGGTGCCGATCGCGATCCCGTCGACCGAGGCGGTGTCGCCGTCGGCGATCAGCCATCCGTCGAGCAGGCCGGCCCCGCTGCGCGGGCCGTAATGGGCGGCGATGGCCTCGGCCGTGGTCGCCACGCCGATGACCGACAGACACTCGTCGGCCATGCCGCGCAACGGCTTGTTGTCGATCACCGGGCTGATGCCGACGATCGGCGCGGCGGCCGTGCGCAGCGCGGCGCGCATCCCGCCCACTGACAGGATCGCGCCGATGCTGACGACCGGGTTGCTCGGCGCGAAGATGATGACGTCCGCCTCGGCGATCGCCGTCGCCGCCTCCGGGGTCAGCGTGGCGTCGTCACTGCCGACCTGCGCGAATCCGCTCGTCGGCACCTGGGCGCGGTAGCGCACCCACCACTCCTGGAAGTGGACCGCCCGCTGCGCGCCGTCCGTCGAGTCCGGGGGAGTGATCACCACGTGGGTCTCGTGCCGCTCGTCGGTGGCCGGCCGCAGCCGCACACCCGGATCCCAGCGGCGGCACAGCGCCGCGGTGACATCGGTCAACCGGTAGCCGGCCTCGAGCATCTGGGTGCGGATGAGGTGGGTCGCCAGGTCTCGATCGCCCAGACCGAACCAGTCCGGGTCGGCGCCGTAGGCGGCGAGCTCCTCCTTGGCGTGCCACGTCTCGTCGCGTCGCCCCCAGGCGCGCTCCTCGTCGATCCCGCCGCCGAGCGTGTACATGCACGTGTCGAGGTCGGGGGTGATGCGCACGCCGTGCATCCACGCGTCGTCGCCGACGTTGACCACGGCGGTGACCGAGTGCTCGCCGGTCGGTGCGTCGGGGGAGTCGGGGAACGGGGTGCGGCCGAAGAGTTCGCGCGCACCGAGCAACAGGCGGGCGCCGCCGACGCCGCCGACGAGTACAGTGACCTTCACGAGGCTCCACTGTAGTGGTCGCCGAAACCGGCGGTCGGGGACCAGAATCCCTCGAGTTCGTGTCGAGACCGTGAATTCGGTTATTCCGGTGGTATACGCCAATTTCGCCGTTCCGCTTGACCTGGGCGATGCTGCCCGTGTCTAATCACATCAGTGTCATTTGCGGTTTTGAATTGCGGCGTGACCGAATGCGAATTGCCTTGGGGCACAGCGTGTTCGACCGTATGTTCGAATCCGGCGAAGACTCGGGTGACCGCGGGGGTAGCGCGCGAGCCGGGGGTTTCGGGACACGCGACAAGCACATTCGGGTGTTGAACGGCGCTGTCGAGGGACCGCTGGACGACAACGCTGACAGACAGACAACGAGAAGGAGACGCTGAGATGGGATTCGATAACCCGCTGGGCGACGACTCGTCTGCGTACGGCATCCCGACACCGACTGCCGGGAACATCTCTTCGCCGGGTGCACGCCTGCACCTGTCCGTGGTGCCCGACGATTTCGACGCCCTCTTCGACGAGGTCGACGAGACGTGGCAGGACCGGGCGCTGTGCGCCCAGACCGATCCCGAGGCCTTCTTCCCGGAGAAGGGCGGCTCGACCCGCGAGGCCAAGCGCATCTGCTCGGGCTGCGAGGTCAAGGCCGAGTGCCTCGACTACGCACTGCACAACGACGAGCGCTTCGGCATTTGGGGCGGCCTGTCCGAGCGGGAGCGCCGCCGCCTCAAGCGCGGCATCATCTAGCCCCGCCCCTCGTCCGACCCGCCTTACGACGGGCCGTTCTCGACCGTGTCCTCGTCGATCCCGAGGTAGGTCGCCACCTGCTCGACCAAGACTTCGCGCACGAGGTCGGCGAGGTCGTCCCGTCCGGAGGAGCGCACCTCGAGGGGGCGTCGGAACACCACGATCTGTGCCGGTGTGGGATTGCCGGCCACGTCGATCCCGGCCGGGATCAGCCGGGCCAACGGAATGGCCCGATCGGCCGACACCTCTGCCGGCCACTGCACCGTCGCGGGATCGCGCGGCAGCATCCGCGGCACATCGTCGACGGCGACGTTGAGTTCGCTCAGCTGGTCGTGCCAGCGGGCGTCGATGTCGGCCAGGACCTCGATGACCACGGCGTCGAACTCGTCACTGCGGGAGGTCCACGCCGGCACGGTCTGCGGCAGCAGCGGCGAGCGCAGGCCGCGGGCCCGCCGATCCCGGGCCCGCCGGGTGCGCATCGTCTGCCGTCGCATGCCGTCGAGTCTAGGTCCGCGCCCGACGATCGGCGCCGCGGGGCGCGCCGTCGGGGCCTCGTCGGTGTGTCTGCCGCCCGGCGCTGCGGGGGAGGGCTAATCTTTCCCACGTGACCGAACCTCGTCAGTGCTCCCGCCCGGGGTGCTCGCGCCCGGCCGTGGCGACGCTGACATACGACTACGCCAGTTCGACGGCGGTCGTGGGGCTGCTCGCCGCGATCGCCGAGCCGCATTCGTGGGATCTGTGCGCCGAGCACGCCGACACCATCACCGTGCCGCGCGGTTGGGAGATCATGCGCACGTCGAGCGGATTCGCGCCGCCGACCGAGGAACAGGAACTCACCGCGCTGGCCGAGGCCGTGCGCGAATCGGTGGCCGTGGGTTCGGAGCCCCTGGACGGATTCGACGACCTGCCGCCGCGCCCCGCCGGTCCCGCACTCGGCGAGGCCGGGCCCGCCGTGCGACCCCGCCCGGGTCGCCGCGGCCATCTGCGCGTCCTCCCCGACGTCGACTGACGCACTCGGCCCGCCCGCCCCGCCTCCACGGCGGCGGCGGGATGGATACTCTAGAGGCATGCGCACCACAGGGGTCGATCTCGACGACCCGAGCAGCCTGATCGACGCCGACGTCGACGGCCTGCTGCACGCGGCGGCACGCGCCGGCGCCCAGGTGCGGGCCGTGGCCGAAGCGGTGCGCGAGGGCGTGACCGAACCACTCGCCGGACTGCGCCCGCGCAGCGTCGTGATCGTCACCGGCGCATCCGTCGCCGCCGCCCAGTCGGCGCGCTTCGTCATCGCGCACACGGCCGCACGACTGGACGTGCCCCTCGTCGCCGCACCCGCGCTACCGGGGTGGATCGGCCCGCTCGACGTCGTCGTGCTCGTCGGCGACGACGCCGGCGACCCGGCGTTGGCCGATGCGGCGTCCCGCGCATCGCGCCGCCATGCCGAATTCGTCGTCGTGGCCCCCATGGAGGGCCCGCTCGCCGCTGCCGTCGCCGGCAGTGGCATCGACCTGTCCCCGCGCATCGTCGTGCCCGAGCAATTCCGATTCGTCGGCCACGTGGCCGCGCTCATCGCGGTGTGCCAGGGACTGGCGCAGGTCCGGTACGTCGGCGGCGATCTGGACCTTCCCCAGCTCGCCGACGCGCTGGACGCGGAGGCGGCGCGCAACCATCCGTCGCAGGACGTGTACGGCGCCCCCGCCAAAGCGCTGGCCGAGCGTTTCCGCGCCGCGCCCCCGGTGTTGAGCGGCGACAGTCCGGCGGCCGATGCGCTGGCCGCGCGCACCGCGAGCACGCTGTTCGCCATCGGCGGGGTGTCCGCGACGGCGGTCGACCTCGCCGCCGCGCTGACCCGGTTGCTGCGCGTCGGGCCGGCGGCGGAGGAATCGATCTTCTACGACCCGGAGATCGACGGACCGCGGCCCGCCGCCGCCCACCTGTTCGTGTTGAGCACCCCGGCGCAGCAGTGGCAGGCGCGCCGCCGCGTCGCCGCGCTGCCCGACGCCGAGGTGCTCGTCGGCGCCGAGTCCGACGATTCGCCCCCGGTCGAGGTGGACGGCAGGCAGGGGCCGGTGGACTCCGGTGCCGCCGGCCTGGTCGCGCACCTCGTGCTGGCCACCCGGCTGGAGATGGCCGCCGTCTACGCCGACCTGGTCGGGGCGCGGTAGCGTGCGGCTGCTCGAGGGCGTGGTGCGCCCCTACGCCTGGGGCTCGCGGACGGCCATCGCCTCGATCCGTGGGTTGCCGACGCCGTCGGCCCACCCGGAGGCCGAGCTGTGGTTCGGTGCGCATCCGGCCGGGCAGTCCGAGTGCCTGGACGCCCACGGCAAACCGGATCGCACGCTGCTGCAGGTGATCGAGGCCGATCCCGAGGCAACCCTCGGCCAGGCCGTGATCGACCGGTTCGGCGTGCGGCTGCCGTACCTGTTGAAGGTCCTGGCCGCCGACGAACCGCTGTCGTTGCAGGCCCATCCGAGTTCGGAGCAGGCCGCCGAGGGATTCGCCCGGGAGAACGCCGCCGGCATCCCCATCGACGCCCCCGAGCGCAACTATCGGGACCCGTGGCACAAGCCGGAGGTCATCCTCGCGATGACCCCGTTCGACGCGCTCGCCGGTTTCCGCGATCCGGCGCGCACGGTCGACCTGCTGCGCGGGCTCTCGCTGCCCGAACTCGACCCCTATCTCGGGATGATCGCCGGTCAACCCGACCGCGACGGTCTGCGCGCCCTCTTCACGACGTGGATCACCCTGCCCGAATCGGTGCTGGCCGACCTCGTTCCCGCGGTCATCGACGCCGCGGTCGCGGCACTCGCCGCGGGCAAGACCGAGTTCGACGCCGAGTTGCAGACGCTCCTCGAACTGGGCGAGGCCTATCCGCGCGATCCGGGCGTGCTGGCATCCCTGCTGCTCAACCGCATCCACCTGGAGCCGGGACAGGCGCTCTACCTCGCCGCGGGAAACCTGCACGCCTACCTGCGCGGCACCGGCATCGAGGTCATGGCCAACTCGGACAACGTGCTGCGCGGCGGGCTGACCCCCAAGCACATCGACGTCCCCGAGCTGCTGCGCGTGCTGGATTTCGCGCCCGCCTCGCCGGCGGACCTGTCGCCGGTGGTCTCCACCCTCGGAGCCGAGCGGATCTACACCACGCCGGCGCCCGAGTTCCGCCTGTCGAAGGTGGAACTCGACGGCACCGGGATGCACCAGCCGTCGACCATCTCCTTCGACATGCCCGGTCCGCAGATCCTCGCGGTGACCTCGGGGCGCATCGAGGTGCGCGGCGGCGGCCAGACGATCACCGCCAAGTCGGGCCAGGCCGTGTGGCTGGCCGACTCCGATCCGGACGTGATCGTCGCCGCCGACTCGGCCAAAGCGGTGCTCTACCGGGCGCGGGTGCCCCTGGGCGACGGCACGCCGGGCTAGAGACCGCCGACCAGCCGACACTCGTCGACGCCGGCCACGTTGGTCAGCTCCAGCCCGGTCGACCCGGCGCGCACGTCTATCCGTCCGTCGACCCGCCCGCGGACCCGCGACAAGGGCGTCGCCGAAGACGGTGCACCGGCGCGGGTGAGCCGAACCGATCGCACGTCGCCGTCGGAACGGTCGACGAGATCGATCGGTGCGAGCACCGTCGGCGCGCCCGCGGTCACCGCTCCGAGGGCGAGGACGCTGTGGTCGCCGACGACGTTCAGCAGCGGTTCCCACGCCGCCGGTCGAGCGGTGTGGATGCCGATCGCGGCACCGGCGGCGATGCAACGGCAGACCACCAGCGCGACCAGTGCGTCGTCGCCGGCCACGTCGGTCGGGCCGAGCAGCGGCAGGGTGACGGCGCGACCGTCCACGTGGGCGCCCATCAGCGGGCCGTCGTCGCCGACGCGGAAGGCCCATCGCGCCAGTCCGGCGGGGTCGGCGGGCAACTCCGGCAGGCGCGGCACCGCGACGCCGGTGAGCGGCAGGCGGTCGCGCAGCGCCGCGGACTGGCCGCCGGTCGGCTGCTCCAGGCCGTCGGGTTCGCGCTGCAGCACC
>NZ_JASGER010000067.1:0-20386 GCF_047606305.1 Gordonia sp. (in: high G+C Gram-positive bacteria)
CAACCGGTTCCGCCCCCCGGTGGGCCGCAGGGCCGTCCGGCCGGGCCCATCCCGCCGCCTCCGCGCCCCGCACCCCAGGGCCCCGCACCCCAGGGCCCGCCGCCCGAGCAGCACTCCGAGCCGACGCAGCGCGCGCCGGAACCGTCGCGATATCAACCGCCGCAGGCGTGGTCCGCTGCTCCTCCGGCCGCACCCCCCGGCAAGCCCGCTTCCCCGACGCCGTCGGTCCGGCCGGCCGGACGGTCGACGCCACCGCCCGCGTCGCCCCCACCAGCGTCGCCGACGCCCGCCCCGGCGAAGAAGCCGCTCATCACCGGCAAGTACGCGCCGACCCAGACGCCCGAGCCGATCCCCGTCGACCCGCGGCGCGCAAGCGCCCGTCCGGTCGCTCCGCCCGCCCAGGGGCCGTCGCGGCGCGGCCCGTCGCCGAACGTCACCCCCGCCAAACGGCGCGGCCCGGCCAAGCCGCCGGCGGCGCCGAAGCAGACGAAGCCCAAGCGCGCCCGGACCAAGAAGCGTCGACTGACCTTCCGCCGGCTGACGAGCCTGCTGATGGTGCTGCTGCTGGTCGTGGTCGGCTCGGCGATCGGCGGGATGGTCTACTACGACGGCAAGCTGAAGCGGGTGAACGCGCTGTCCTTCTCCGGCCGGATCTCGCAGACGCCGGGCACCAATTGGCTCGTCGTCGGGACGGATTCACGCGAGGGCATGACCGCCGCCGAGCGCAAACGGCTGTCCACCGGACCCGACGAGGGCGGCATCCGCACCGACACGATCATGCTGATCGCCAAGCCCGTGAAGGGGCCGACGGCGATCATCTCCATCCCGCGCGACCTCTTCGTCGAGATCCCCGGCGGCAACGGGCAGCACAAGATCAACGCGGCCTACAGCATGGGTGGGCCCAAGCTGCTCGTGCAGACCATCGAGTCGGTGGCCGGCATCCACATCGACCACTACGCGGAGATCGGCTTCGGCGGCTTCGCCGACATCGTCGACTCGATCGGCGGCGTCAAGGTGTGCCTGAAGGAGTCGATGCGCGACCGCAAGGCCGGTCTGCGGCTCAAGGCGGGCTGTCAGAAGGTCAACGGCAAACAGGCGCTGGGGCTGGTGCGCAGCCGCGACTTCCCGAACGCCGACCTGGTCCGCGTGGTCAATCAGCGCAAGGTGTTCGTCGCGCTGGTGGACAAGGCGGCCAGTCCGGGCGTCGTGCTCAACCCGTTCCGGCTGATCCCGTTCATCGACGGGACCATCTCGGCGCTCACCGTCGACAAGGGCGACCACACCTGGGACCTGGCGCGCCTGGCGTGGTCGTTGCGCGGATCGCCGCTCATGGTCACCGTGCCGACGGGCGGGTCGGTGTGGAGTTACGACGGCGACGCGCTGGCCGTCGACGACGACACCGAGGCCTTCTTCGCGCGCATCGCCAAGGGCAAGGGCGTCGACCGCAGCTCCATCGACGACAACGACGGCGGCGCGATCAAGTAGGCCGGGTCAGAGGTTCCCGCCGGCGGCCTCGGGTGCGCTGGTGTCCTCGGCGGCCTTGCCGTTGATCTCCCGCTCGACGAAGGTCTCCAGGTCGAAGATGTTGCCCTTGGACCGCTCGGCGATGGTGAGCAGCGTCGTCATCGTGGCGACCTCCTCGACCTGCTCCTTGAGGAACCACTGCATGAACTGCTCGCCGAGGTAGTCGCCGTTGTCGCGCGCGGCACGGGCGAGGTCGACGATCTGCTCGGTGACGGCCTGCTCCTGACTCAGGGCGAGCTTGATCGGCTCGGAGTAGTCGTCGAAGTGGTTGCGCGGGGCGTCGACGCCGGGGATCTCGACGGCCTGACCGCGGTCGAGGAAGTACTGCACGATCATCATCGCGTGGTTGCGCTCTTCGACCGCCTGCTCGTAGAAGTGGCGCGCGAGCTGCGGCATGTCCTCGTTGTCGTAGTACACCGCGATCGCGTTGTACTGCTGGCTCGCGGCGAACTCATTGGTGATCTGGTCGGCCAAGAGCTGCTGAAACTTCGTCCGTTCGGTCATACCGGTCATCGTACGGGCACACTCGACGAGATTCTGGGCACACTCGGCGAGCCCTCTTTGCCGACCGTGCCCAGATTTCCGCCGACCGTGCCCAGTCTTCCGCCGACCGTGCCCAGTTTTCCGTCGACCGTGCCCAGATATTCGTCGACCGTGCCCAGAGCGGCGGGGCGCTAGATGCGGAGCGTCACCTGACGCGTGCGGATGCCGGCGCGCGACCGGCGCTGCTCGGTGGTGAGCTCGGACTTGTCGGCCATCGCCTCCACCAGGTGGGCGTCGAACGCGTCGAGGCCGTCGTACCAGTGGTCGGCGTGCTGCTCCACGTCGAGGTCGAAGACCGGGACCAGCAGCCCGTGGGTGCGGAACGAGCCGGCGAACCGCGACCCCTCGCCCAGCGTGAGCTGGCCGGCCGAGTGCAACCGCGCGAGCGCGGTCATCAGGTCGTCCTCGTGCTCCGGGCGCACCCAGCGCAGGTGGGCCTTGTCGCCGGCGTTGACCCACCACGGCGCACCGATGCCGCTCTTGGGGCTCATGCGCGTGGTCGGCTGGATCGTCGCCGACGCCCGCTGCAGCATTTCCTGGACGGCGGGATCGAGCTTGGCGCCCGGCGCATACCACCAGGAGAAGTCCTCGTAGACGGTGATGTCGAGGGGGGCCTTCACGTCGAGCAGGTCGGCGAGCGTCTTGTCGGTCGCGGTGCCGGGGTACTGCTCATCGGTCTTGGCGTGGGCGGCCCAGTCGATCTCGGCGGCGAACGACGCGGCGAGGTCGGTCGGCTCCTGGTCGACCTGCAGGGCGGCAAAACCCTCGCGGGCGCCCTTGCCGTCGCGCACCATGGCGCCGACGACGCCGGGCAGCACGGTCGCGACGTTGACGTGGTTGCGCACCCCGTCCTTCTGCAGCGACGGTCCGAGGTCGTCGTCGGGGACGACCGACGTCAGCTCCGGCTCGGGCGGGCCCGGCTCGAGCAGCGTCAGGCGCGCGGTCGCCGACGCGACGAAGGCGCGCATCGCGACGAGGTCGCATTCGCCGGCAAGTCCTTCGAAGGGGCGCTTGGGCCCGGCCACCGCGGCGGCCTGGCGCTCCTTGCGCGCGGCGACGCGCTCGGCTCGATTGCTACCGGGGCGCGGGCCGCTGCCGCGCTTGCTCTTCTTGGCCATGGGATAACTCTGTCATATCGGTGCCCGCGGGCGCACTCGACGAGAAACTGGGCACGGTCGGCGAAATTCTGGGCACGGTCGGCGAAATTCTGGGCGCGGTCGGCGAAATTCTGGGCACGCTCGGCGAAATTCTGGGCACGCTCGACGAATATCT
This sequence comes from Gordonia sp. (in: high G+C Gram-positive bacteria), assembly GCF_047606305.1. GTDB lineage: Bacteria > Actinomycetota > Actinomycetes > Mycobacteriales > Mycobacteriaceae > Gordonia. The sequence goes on from NZ_JASGER010000067.1 coordinate 3,340, forward strand.
GGGCACGCTCGGCGGAAAGGGGCGTCACACCGTGACGAGCCACTCCCGGACCTGCTTGGGGCGGTTCGTGGCGATCCAGCGCACGCCCTGCTCGGCGCACATCCGGACGTCGGGCTCCTCGTCGACGGTCCAGCAGTAGGTCACCCGACCGGCGGCGGCGGCGCGGTCGACGAGGTCGGGGTGCAGCCGCAGCGTCTCGACCGACGGCCCGATCCCCGTCGCACCGACGGCCGTGGCGGCGCTGCCGCCCAGGACGCGGGCGGTGTCGCCGAGGAGGATCGTCGGAAGCAGCGGGGCGTGCCGGCGGATGCGCCACACCCCCGACGACGAGAAGGAGATCACGACCGCGCGACTGTGGTCGGCCGACGGCGGCGACGCCACCGAGAAGCGCTGCAGGGTCTCCAGCAACTTCACCTCGACGAGGCTGCCGAAGCGCACCGGGTGCTTGGTCTCGATGAACAGCCGCACCGGGCGACGCCAGTCGAGGGTCAGGGTCAGCAGCTCGTCGAGGGTGAGCACCGACGCCGGCTTGCCCCCCTTCCAACTGCCGAAGTCGTGTTCGCGCAGCTGGTCCAGCGTCATCTCGCTGACCACGCCCGAGCCGTCGGAGGTCCGGTCGATGGTGCGGTCGTGGATGCACACCAGGTGATGGTCGGCGGTCAGGCGGACGTCGCACTCGAGTCCGTCGGCACCCTGCTGCAGGGCCAGCTCATAGGCGGCCAGGGTGTGCTCGGGTGCCTCGCTCGAAGCCCCGCGATGCGCGACGACGGCGGGCTTGCCCGACCGTGACACCCGCTGCTCGGTCACGTGTTGACCCACCGGCGCCGGACCGCGGCGTGGTCAATCGCGCGCGGCGGTTCGAAGACGCGCACCAGGCGCGGGATCATCCACCACGCGAAGGCGGCGGACACCGCCGCCGACCCGATGACCCACACCAGCGAATCGGCCTGGATCTGCAGACTGCCGCTGCGGTTGCCCGCCCAGCGCAGGAGGATCGCCATCAGGGCCGTCGCGTTGACCAGGGCCCACGCGATCCAGATCTTGCGCATCTCGAGCTTGTTCCGCAGGTTCAGCACCGGGGAGTCGACCAGCGCGGCCTCCCGGATGAGGAAGGGCGCGCTGAGGATGTTCGCCAACGGCGTCACCGCGCACAGCCACAGCACCCAGCGCGGGCGCGGCTCGAGCCGATGCGCGTGGCGGTAGGCCAGCGCGCGCATCGCGATGATCCACCGGCCGAAGCAGTACAGGCCGTAGGCCATGGCGGCGACGGCAGCCCAGCCGGCGAACACGACGAGCGCGTAGGTGATCAGGTCGAGCCACGCGGGGATGAGCCGGTCCCGGCCGATGACGACCAGCAGGTAGCGCAGCAGGTGGACCAGCGCGCTGGCGGCCAGGATCATCGCCATCCGGCGCGCGGCCTCGACGAAGGTCGTCGACTCGGCCCGCGCCTGCGCCTGGACCGGGATCTCCTGCCAGCCGCCCGGCAGGTCCTGCAGGCCCCAGGTCGGGATCTGGTCGTAACGCGGGGTCGTGCGGGTCGCGGTGATCCGCGGGCGACGGGGGGCCGGACGCGCCTCGGGTGGTCGCTGCGCGATCCACTTCACCTTTCCGGCCGCGGCGCCGCGCTGGCCGGCCACCCGCTGCTGCGGCACCTGCGGGGCGGGCGGACGCGGCTGGGCGAGCGCGTCGGCGACCCGGTTCACGGGCACGACGACCAGGATTCCGTTGCACCGCGGGCAGCGGGTGCGACCGGCCCGGTGCGGGGCTTGGATGCGGCAGACGCGGCACAGGTCGACCAGGTTCTGCGGGGCCGCCGGCGGAATGCCCGGCGGTTGGAGCGGCGGGGGCTGGGTCATCGCGGCCTCATTCCCCCGTCTCGACGGGCTTGCCGCTGGCTTCCCAGGCGACCATCCCGCCCTCGACGCAGACGCCCTCGCGGCCGACGTGCTCCAAGTATTCGAGCAGGCGGAACGAGCGACCGCTGGTCCGGCAGATGACCAACAGCTCGGCGTCGGGGTCGATCTCGTCGATCCGCTCGGGCACCTGACCCAGCGGGATGTGCAGTGCGCCGCGGACGTGGGCCGATTCCCACTCGTCGGGTTCGCGGATATCGAGCAGGATGCGGTCGGTCTCGCCGGTGAAATCGTCGGGCAATTCCGCCACCGGCACCTGTTCGAATGCGGGCATGGTTCCATCGTGGCACACCGCGCGGGGAGGAGGGTGTCAACGTCGCCCCTTCAACCGGCCACCGGCAACTCCTCACGCCGAATCCGACCCCGCAGAGATATCCACAGGTCACGGCGCATAACTGCGCGAAGTCGACTGATTTCGCGCACCACCGGCGATTCGCCACAGTGAACAACGACTAACCGGAATAGCGTCCAAACGGCCCGAATTGTGAACGCGACCACACATTCCTGCGAATTCCAGGCGTTTTCCAGCACTATCGCGAACATCAAGGACCTGTTGTTTGTCCGATCCCACAATCCGCGCCAGGCTTGTGGACAACGTGTGGACAACCGGGTTTTCGACGTCGTCGCAGGTCAGAGCGAAGGCCAGTCCCGCTCGAGCCCGGCGATGATGAAATCGACTTTCCGATCGACGAATCCGCGGTCGGCCCACGAGTCCTCGGGTTGGAGCGCGGCGTCCTCGTCGAGCGCACCCCGCACGCGGTCGAGCCCGGACGCACCCGACTCGTCGGCGGCGCGCATCGATTCCACGCCCAGGTGCGAGGCGAAGACGGTGTCGCCGATGAAGTCGAGCGCGAACATGATCTGCCCGGGTGTGCGGCCCGACCGTCCGAGGATCTCCGCATAGGCCGACAGCACGTGGTCGATCCGGGTGAAGGCCGTCGGGTAGGAGTACACCAGCCGGCTCAGCCCGGGGTACTCCTCGCACACGCGCCAGCACTCGTCGGCCCACAGCCGCAGCGCGGCCCGCCAGTCGTCATCGACGGAGGGGATGCGCAGCGTGGCGGCCGCGGCGTCCAGACACGCGACGACGAGGTCGTCGCGCGAGGGGAACAGGCGGTAGATCGCGGGGGTGACCACGCCGAGGCGCTGCGCGACGGCCGCGAGGGTGAACCGGTCGACGCCCTCGGCGATCGCGGCGGCCACCACGTCGGCCGCGGTGAAGGCGGGCTTGCGCCCGACCTTCCGGCCGCCGGTCACCCCGGTGCTCGCACCCACCGTCGACGATTCATGCACCGGTTCAGATTAGTGGTGTGCCGCCCTCACGCGTCGGCCAGCCGCCATCCCTGTGCGCTGTGCAACCGGTCCCAGAACCGCGCGTAAGTCCCGCCCTGTTCCAGCAGTTGCTCGTGGGTGCCCTGCGCCTCGACCCGCCCGTCGTCGGTCAGCGCGACGATCTGGTCGGCCGCCGCGATGGTGTCCAGGCGGTGCGCGATGATCAGCACCGTCGCCTGCTCGCGCAGCTTCTCCACGGCGGCGACGATGTTCGCCTCGTTCTCCACGTCGAGCGCGGAGGTGGCCTCGTCGAGGAGCACGATCGGCGACTGTTTGAGCAGCGCCCGGGCGATCGCGACGCGCTGGCGCTCGCCGCCGGACAGGGCCCGACCGCCCTCCCCGACCTGTGACTCCCAGCCGTCGGGCAGCCGGTTGGCGACCTCGGTGACACCGGCCAGGTCGGCGGCGGCGCGGATCTCCTGCCGGCTCGCGTCCTCGCGCCCGACGGCGATGTTCGCCTCCAGGGTGTCGTCGAACAGGTAGACGTCCTGGAAGACCATCGACAGCTGGCCCATGAGTTGCTCGGTGGTCTGCTCGGTGACCGGCACGCCCCCGACCTTCACCGTGCCGGAGTCGGCGTCGTAGAAGCGGCTGACCAACCGGGCGACCGTCGTCTTGCCGCTGCCCGACGGTCCGACGAGGGCGACCATCGAGCCGGCGGGCACCGAGAGGGAGACGTCGCTCAGGACGGGGTCGGAGTCGTCGTAGGCGAAGGTGACCCCGTCCAGCTCGACCGTCCCCGGGGCCGTCAGCGTCGCCGGGGTGGCCGGCTCGGGCAGCGGCCCGGCGGTGAGCACCTCGTCGAGCGCATCGAGGAGCGGGCGGCGCGACTCCAGGCTCATGGCCGACTCGGTGATGGTCGACAGCGTCGAGGTGAAGCGCAGCGCCAGGCCGATGAAGGCCAGCGCCGGGATCGGCTGGAGCGACCCGGACACCGCCAGCGACCCCGCGACGGTGATCAGCACGACGACCACGCCCTGGGTCACCATGCCCGAGAGCACCATGCCGGCGGTCTCGATCCACATCGCCTTGACGCGCGCGGAACGCGTGTCCTCGAGGGCGTCGTCGAGTGGGGCGAAGTGCTCGCTCTGACCGCAGGAACGCAGGGCGCCCTGGCACTGGGCGTATTCGACGATGCGGTTGGCCAGGTTCACCTCCTGCGGTTCGTGGACCCGACCGCCCCGCCGCATGAAGGAGGTCGACGCCAGGGTGATGAGCATGAACACCGGCGCCGCGATCGTCAGCACCAGGCCCAGGAGCGGATTCCAGAACCAGGCGGCGATCACGATCACGATCGCCGAGGTCATCCGCGAGACCAGCGGCCCGATCATGTGCGCGAAGATCTCCCCGGCCTGCATCAGCTCGGTGGACACCATCCGCGACAGGCGTCCGGCGAGCGGGCGGTTGAACCAGCCGAGTGGCTGCTTGGAGACCTGGTCGCCGACCAGCCGGTGGATCGAGTAGAGGAAGTCCAGCGCCACGTCGTAGGTGAGCCGCTCCTGCAGATAGATCAGGCCGAAGCTCGCGACCGCCAGGACCGCGAACACGATCAGCCAGCCGCCGACGTGCATCCCCCACACGGCGTCGCCGGAGGCCAGCGAACTGATGGCGGGCAGCATCGCGGCCAGGGCCAGGCCCTCGGCCAGCCCGCTGGCGGCGGCCGCGAACAGGGCCGGTCGCAACGCCTGTGGCTTGGAGACCATGCGCTTCATGCGCGGGATGATGTCGATCAGGGGGAGATTCATCGGTCGCCTCCCAGCGTTGCGCCGGCGCTGGAGCCGGCGGGGCGGATGGTTGCCGTGCCCGATTCCCAGAGGGCGGCGTAGGCGGGTTCGGCCAGCAGGTCGTCGTGCGTGCCGGTCGCGACGACGCGGCCGCCGTCGACGAGCACGATCTGGTCGACGCCCTTGATGACCTCGGGTCGGTGCGCGATGAGCAGCACCGTCTTCCCGCGCGACAGGTCGCTCAGCGCCTGTTGGATCTGGTGCTGCGACTCCGGGTCGGTGAGGGCGGTGGCCTCGTCGAGGATGAGCACGGGGGCGTCGACGAGGATGGCGCGGGCGATGGCGATGCGCTGGGCCTGCCCACCGGACAGCCCCGTGTCCGAGCCGTAGACCGTGTCGAAACCGGCCGGCAGCGCGTCGATCTCGTCGAGCACGCGGGCCGCACGGGCGGCGTCGCGGATCTGCTCCTCGGTCGCGTCGGGCCGCCCCAGCGCGATGTTGTCGCGGATGCTGATGGCGGGCAGCTGCGGATCCTGCAGCACGAACCCGACGTGCCGGTAGAGGTCGTCGATCTCACCGACCGGCACCCCGCCGAGGCGGATCTCGCCGGACTTCGGGTCGTCGAACCGGGCGAGCAGCGTGGCGATCGTCGACTTGCCCGAGCCCGACGGTCCGATCAGCGCGGTGACGGTGCCCGTCTGCAGGCCGAAGGAGACGTCGTCGAGGGCGAGGTCGCCCCCGTCGCCGTAGGAGTAGCTGACGTTCTCGAAGGTGACGTCGTGACCGCTCGGCGCGGCCCGCTTGCCGTCGTCGGCCAGGACCGGGGTGTCGAGCAGGTCGGTGATCCGTCGCGCCGACGCGCCGGCCATCTGCTGCGACCACATCGAGTTCATCAGGACCTCGATGCCGTACGGGATCAGCAGCGCGATCAGCGAGGTCGCGAGGACGTCGGCGGCCGACACGTACCCGCGGTGCACCAGCCAGGTGCCGCCGCCGATGTTGACGAGCAGGATCAGCGGCACCGACAGCAGGGACATGCCGAGCGAGCTCGACTTGAGCAGCGGCTTGACCCACGCGTAGTAGAACTCCTGGAACTCGTTCGCCGAATCCTGGTAGGCGGTGTGCGCGCGGCCGACGCGGCCGAACGCCTTCACGACCGTGATGCCGGTGACGAACTCGACCATGCGCGCCGAGACCACGCCCAGCTTCTTGTCCATCTCGACCGTCTTCTCGCCCATGCCGCGCATCGACAGTCCCATGGCCAGCAGGTACAGCGGGACGGTCGCGATGGCGAGCAGTCCCAGGCGCCAGTCGACGATGAACGCGTAGACCATCAGGGCCAGCGGCATGACGACGGCCTGGGTGCCGTCGACGGGCTGGTGCGCGATCAGGTGGTGGATCGTGCCGATGTCGTCCTGCAGCGACTTGCGCACGCGGCCGGAGTTGGTGGAGGTGAACCAGTTGAGCGGCACCCGCGAAAAGCGCTCGACCATCCAGAGCCGGATCACGTGGCCGAGCCGGATGTCGGCGAAGTGGGTGATGCTCAGCGCGAGGAAGTACACGGCCAGCCGCAGCGTGAAGGTGACGACCAGGATTTTGATCCAGTGGTCGACCTGGGTGCGGTCGACGGCGGCGCCGGACCGGGCGGCGGTCAGCAGGACGTCGCCGATGTGCACCAGCGCGATATAGGGGACGACGGCGAGGATGCCGGAGACGACCGCGAGGAGGCGGCCGATCGTCAGTTGCGGCGCGACCGGTCGCATGAGCCGTTTCAGTGCGGCGGCGTCGGCCTTCTGCTGGGCGCGGGCCTGCGCGGCGGCGTCGGTGGGAGCCTCGTCGGCGGTCGTGGGAGCGGTGGTCGTCATCGATTCATGCCTCGATCACTATAAGTTAGGCTTACCTATTTCTGAATGGCCTTCACGTTAGCGAGGGCATGCCTGCGCCGCAACCCGTGATGGTGGTCGAGTGAATCGCGACGAAGGAGCGGTTTGTATCGAGACCCCTCGAGGCGACCTCGCTACCCCAGGAACGCCTCGAGGCGCTGCGCCTCCTCGTCGACCTCGCGACGCTGCGCGGCGGGCAGGTCGACGAGATGGTCGACGACGACCCGCCCGTCGTCGTTCTTCCACGTGCCGGCGAGTCGTCCGTCGACGAGGACGAACCCCGGACTGCGCCCGTTCGGGGTGACGGTCTTGGCGAACACGTCCGGATCGGCGACGCGGATCCGGTCGGCGGGCGCCTGTGCGACCAGGATGTGGTCGAAGGGTGCGACGAGGCGGACGGGCGCCGGGGCGTCGGCATCGACGATGGGCAGCCCGTCGAGGTCGTAGAGCACCTCCCCGCCCGGTCCCTCGAGCTTGGCGAGCTCCCAGTCGGCCTCCATCTGCTTGACCAGCGCGCCCAAGCCGGTGAGCCCCGACCAGGTCTGGATGCCGGCGACGGTCGCCGGGCCGAAGCCGCGCAGGTACATGCGGATGAGGTCCTTGCGGGCCTCCTCCCCGTCGACGGCGGGGTCGCCCGGCCCGATCCAGTCGTCGAGCAGCGCGTAGGTCGGCTCACCGGTGCCGGTCCAGGTGCCGCGGGGCGGGACCTGCACCAAGTGCAGGCCGTCGCGCACGACGGCCATGAGGTCGGCCGGCGGGAGCGACGGCCAGCGTGCGGCCAGGGCGTCGCGCAACCTGCTGCCGGGGAGTTCGCTGCCGGCGATCTGCTCCCGGCCGAAGTCGACGACCGTCGCGACGTCGATGTGGTCGGGGAGTTTGTGGTTGGTGCGCGTGTAGCCGTCGATCCGCGGTTGCACGAGAGCCCGCATCCAGCGCGCGTCGTGGGCGTCGAGGGCCATGAGTGTGCCGCGCAGGACAACCGAACGGACGACCTCCCGCTCGGTCAGCAGCTCGTCGTAGTCGGCGGGGTCGAAGTCCTCGATGCGCGACCAGAGCGCCGTGAAGGGTGTGCGCGGATCCTGCGCCTGGAGCCCGACGCACCGGTCGAGCACCTCGATGACGTCCTCATCGATCCGCTCGAGCAGATGCTGGCGGTCCAGCAGCGTGCGGTTCCACTGCTCGAGGGAGATCATCGTGGGAACTGGACGCCGGTCGCGGCGTGGCAGCGATACCCGTGCGGGTTCTTCGCCAGGTACTGCTGGTGGTAGTCCTCGGCGTAGTAGAAGTGGCCGTCGCCGACGTCGGCGAGTTCGCCGATCTCGGTGGCGATCGGGCCATAGCCCGCGGCGGTCAATGCCGGCTGGAATTTCTCGGCGAGGTCGCGGGCGAGACGGGCGTCGTCCTCGTCGCAGGTGAAGACGGCCGACCGGTACTGGGTCCCGACGTCGTTGCCCTGGCGCATGTCCTGCGTGGGGTCGTGGGTCTCGAAGAAGGTGCGCAGGATCGTCGCGAGGTCGGTTTCGCCCTCGTCGATCACAACCAGCACCGCCTCGGTGTGGCCGGTGCGCGCGGTGCACACCTCCTCGTAGGTGGGATTGGGCGTGAAGCCGCCCGCGTAGCCTACGGCGGTCGTGTAGACGCCCGGCAACTGCCAGCAGATCTCCTCGACACCCCAGAAGCACCCGCCACCGAGGATGATCGCGCGCTTGCCCGGGCCCCAGTCGCAGACCCCGTCCGGCGACACCATCGGCGTCCCCAGCACCACGTTCGCCGCGGGCACCGGCATCGGCGTCGCCCGGCCGGGCAGCGCGTCGGCGGCGTCGACCATCACCTGTTTCGATTTCGAGAAACCCCAGGACATGACCCCGATCCTACGCGGCCCTCGCACCCCTGCCGGCGGCCTGCAGACCCCGCATTTGAGATCGACTGGGTCATCTGTTTATGATGGCGGTCACACCCAGCGTGTGACGCAGTTCACCGCCCGGATGAACAATGGACGAACAGGGGGAAACGGATATGGGAGCACCGACCCAGACGGCGAATCTGACGCCGGACACGACGGCGACGTACAACATCTCCGGTTCGTGCCTGTGGACGATGCTGACCCTCGTCCCCCTCGCCCTCCTGCTGTTGGTCCTCGCGCTCTAAGCACCGTCTGACCACGCTCCCGAGCGCCGGCCCCGACAGGGTTCCGGCGCTCTTCACTTTTCCGCCGAGTGGACCCTGCTTCTCGCCGAGTGGACTCCCCAAATGCCCCGAGTGGACCCTGTCCTCCCGACGCCCGTGTGACGCGGCTCTCGCGGAGGGATACGGTGGAGTGGTCAACGTCAGAACACACACGAACATCGCGAAGGGAAGTCTCGTGGCCGAAAAGTACGTCCTGCCCGAACTCGATTACGACTACGGCGCGCTCGAGCCCCACATCTCGGGGCGCATCATGGAGCTGCACCACAGCAAGCACCACGCCACCTACGTCGCCGGCGCCAACACCGCGATCGAGAAGCTGGAAGAGGCCCGCGAAGACGGCACCATCGCGCAGAAGGTGTACGGCCTCTCGGCGAACCTCGGCTTCCACCTCGGTGGTCACACCAACCACTCGATCTTCTGGAAGAACCTGTCGCCCAACGGTGGCGACAAGCCGACCGGCGACCTCGCCGACGCGATCGCCAACGACTTCGGCAGCTTCGACAAGTTCCAGGCACACTTCACCGCCGCCGCCACGACCCTGCAGGGTTCGGGCTGGGCGATCCTGGGCTACGACACCATCGGCCAGCGCCTGGTCATCGAGCAGCTGACCGACCAGAGCGGCAACACCTCCGCCGCGCTGATCCCCGTCGTGATGCTCGACATGTGGGAGCACGCCTTCTACCTCGACTACCAGAACGTGAAGCCGGACTACGTCAAAGCGTGGTGGAACGTCGTCAACTGGGCCGACGCAGGCGAGCGCTTCGATCGCGCCGTCAAGCAGGGCAAGGGCCTGGTCGTCAACGCCTGAGCCATTTCTCGTCGACAACGGCGGTCACCCCGTGGGGTGGCCGCCGTTGTTCATGCCCACTCGGCGCACTTGGGGCGCCCACTCGACGAGACGTGGCCGCCCACTCGGCGCACTTGGGGAGCCCACTCGGCGCACTTGGGGAGCCCACTCGGCGAGGTTCGGGCTACATCGCGCCCTTGATCACAAAGGAGCCTGCGATCGCGGCGGCCAGGAACACGGCCATGACGGCAAAGGCGGCGTAGTCGATCCGACGCGGACCCGCATTCGCGGCGGTGAGTCGTCCGATCCCGCCGCGCGCGGTGATCGCCTCCCCCGTCTCGGCCGCCCGGCGCAGCGCTGACGACAGCGCCGCGACGACCATGTCGATGAGCGTCAACTGCGCCGACGGGTGCCCCGAGTGCTGGGCGGAGTGCGGGCGCAGCCGGTGGACCGCGCGCAGGGTCAACAGTTCGTCGACCATCAGCGGCAACGACCGCAGGCACAGCGCGATCACGACCGCCCACTCGTCGACCGGCAGCCGCAGCCACCGCAGCGGCGTCATCAGTTTCGCGATCGCGGGCGCCAGCTCCGACGACGGCGTGGTCCACACGACGAGCACCGACACCGCCACGACGAGCAGCCCCAGCACGACGCTCCGCGCGGTGGTGAGCCCGCCGGCGAACCCCGCCACCAGTGTCGACAGCGCCACACTGGCACCGGCCAGGGCCCACAGCCACCACGGCGGCTTGGGCACCGCGCGCAGCGGGATCCCCGCCAGCAGCGCGACCGCCGCCACGACGACCGCCACGACGATCAGGGCCGGCCACGACGGCAGCACCCAGAGCAGGATCCCGATCAGGCCGATCCCGATCAGCTTGGTTCCGGCCCAGAGTCGGTGGATCACCGAGTCGCCGGGGATCACGCGCAGCGGCAGCCCGTTCACGACACCGCCTCCGCGTTCGGCGTCTGCGCGCCCTGGGTGACCAGCACACCGTCGACCAGCTCGACCTGGCGGTCGCAGACCGTCGCGATCTCGTCGAGGTCGTGGGAGATGACGATCAGGGTCAGTCCGGCGGCGCGCAGTCGGCCGAACAGCGCGACGACGTCGGCGCGCGCCTGCGGGTCCAAGCCGGCGAGCGGTTCGTCGGCGACGATCACGTCGGGGTTCCCGGCGAGCGCACCGGCGAGCACGCCGCGGCGCATCTGGCCGCCGGAGAGCGCATCGGTGCTGCGCGCGGCGAACTCCCGCGGCAGCCCGACCTCCTCGAGCAGGCGCGCGACCTCGGCACTACCCACCTCGACGCCGCCGGCGGCCTGGACGTCCTCGCCCAGGGTCGGGCGCTGCAGCTGCAGCCGCGCGTGCTGGAAGGTCAGCTTCACCGCGCCGACCTGCTTGTTGATCGGCGAGCCCTCGTATCGCGCGGTGCCGCTCGTCGGCGTGGTCAACCCGGCGAGGATCCACGCCAACGTCGACTTGCCCGAGCCGTTGCCGCCGACGATCAGCAGCCCCTCCCCACGACCGACGCGCAGCGTCACGTCGCGCAGCGCGGTCACCTCCCAGGGCGACCCCGACAGGTAGCGGTGTCCGACGCCGGTCAGTTCGATCAGGGTCTCGCCCCCGGTCCGCTTCGGCACCGTCACCGGCGCGGGCGGGGCGGAGTCGGGCTCGGCGGCATCGCCGAGCCACCGCGGCGGCAGCGGGTCGACGCGGCCGTCGCGCAGATGGATCACGCGGTCGGCCACGGCGGCCTCGTCGGGGCGGTGGGTGATGAGCACGACCGCCAGCCCGCGGCGCGCGGGCAGCGAGGTGAGGACCTCGAGGAGTTCGGTGCGCCCCTGCGGGTCGACCATCGAGGTGACCTCGTCGGCGATCAGGAGCGCCGGGTTGCGGGCGAGGGCCGCGGCGAGGGCGAGGCGCTGCTGCTGCCCACCGGAGAGGTCGGCGGTGTCGCGGTCGCGCAGGCCGTCGAGCCCGACCTCGGCCAACAGGGCGTCCACGTCGACCTCGACGTCGGCGGGCAGCCCCCACACGACGTCGTCGGCGACGCGGGCGCCGAGCATCTGGGTCTCCGGCCGCTGCAGCACCATGGCGGTGCCGCCGGCCTGACCGAGCCCGGGGTCGCCGGGCCGGTTGATCGTGCCCGACGTGGGGGTGCGCCCGGCCAGGAGTTTGGCCACCGTCGACTTGCCCGACCCGTTCGCCCCGACGATCGCGACGAACTCGCCGGGATCGACCCGCAGCGACACGTCGGCGAGGGCCGGCGCCTGCGCTGCCGACGCCCCCGGATAGCGGAATCCGACGTGGTCCAGTTTGACCGGGAGCGGGCCAACGATAGCCGTGCCGGTGAGGTCGCGCCGGGAGTCGTCGAGGGTGTCGACGCTCGGGATGGCGCGCACGCGGTCGATGACCCCGCCGACGAGCCACCAGGCGATGAACAGCGACAGCAGCGTGCTCAGCGTCCCCGACGCCCAGAGGAAGGCCCACCAGTACGTGACGAACGCGTGACTGAGCGAGCGCGTCGCGTCCGCGGTGTGGTGGACCGCAGCGACACTGTCGGGCATGACCTTGGCGACGGCGTCGGCGACACTGTCGACCGCCTTTGCCGCGCCGTCGACGGTGTTCTTGAGCGTCTCGAGGACCAGGCGCCGCAGCGGCGCGAGGACGAGCAGGACCACGACGGTGAGCCCGCCCATGATCGGCGCGATCAGCAGCGACGCCGCGGTGAACGACGCCCGACCGCGGCCGCGGCGCTTGAACTCGCCGACGAGTCCGCCGATGACTCCGGCACCGACGACGGCGATGGCCGCGGACAACCCGGCCAGCGCGAAGGCGACCCCGGCCGCGGCGACGACGACGGCCACCAGGGCGCGCGGGCGGGTGCGCTGGCCGACGAGGGCGAGCGGGACGGGCGCCAGCAGACCGACCGAGGTGAGGATGGGCAGCACCTGCGCCACGAAGACGGTCGCGACGGTCAACCCGCCCAGCACGGCCGCCAGCGCGACCTCATGCGGGCGCAGCGGTCCGCGGGCGGGGACGGCGGAGTTGGCGGACATCGCCTCCATTGTGCCTGGGCACGTATTAATTTCACCTGAGGCTTTGCGGCTGTGGTCCGGTCAGCGGCGCACTCCGTATTGGCCGATCATGACGCCGGTGGTCGTCGTGGCCGATCGTTCCAGCTCCAGGTCGGAGCGCTCGCCATCGCCGAACAGCTTTGTCCCCGACCCCAGCACGATGGGGTGGACCAGCAATACGTACCCGTCGACCAGGCCGACGCGGTGCAACGATCGCACCAGCTCACCACTGCCGATCACGGCGATTCGACCCCGCACCTCGCCCTTCAGCGTCGCGATCGTCTCGCTCGCCTCACCGGGCACGAGGGTCGAGTTCGGATAGGCGAGAACGGTGTCCGGCTTCCGCGACACCACGTACTTCTGTGCGCCGACGAGGTGCTCGGTGAACGGATTGGGCTCGGCGACGGTGGTCCAGTGGTGGAGCAGGTCCTCGTAGGTCCGTCGGCCGAACAACATGACTCCCTCTGCCGCCATCCCCTCGGCCATGAACGCCATCATGATGTCGTCGGAGAATCCGTCTCCCCATCCACCGTGGACGAATCCGCCCCGGGTGTCCTCGTCGGGGCGTCCGGGTCCCTGCATGACGCCGTCGATGGTGACGCTCTCGGTTGCGATGAGCACTCCCATGGCCTCCCACTTTCTAGACGCACAAGTCTTGTTTTTAGAAACTAGACTCATCAGTATGACAATGTCAATGAGGCCGAGTTCGCTCCGCAAACGCGAGGCGATTCTCACGGCAGCCGCCGACGCATTCGTCCTCAATGGGTTCGATGCGGTGTCGATGGACGACATCGCCGCGCGGGCGGGAGTGTCGAAGCAGACCGCCTACACCCACTTCCACAACAAGGAAAAGCTCTTCTTGGAGGTGATCGGCCGACAGACCGCCGACGCGTTTGACGCAGCGTCGGGAGAGCTCGACGACCTCGACGCGAGTGACCCGGAGGCCCGGCTGAGCCGACTCGGCAGCCGTCTGCTCGACGCCGTGTTGCAGCCCCGCCTGATCGCTTTGCGGCGGCTCGTCATCGCCGAGTCGCGTCGGTTTCCCGAACTCGCTCAAGCGTTCTGGGACGGCGGACCCAGACGGACGATCGACGATCTCGCGCAACGATTCGCCGCGATGTGCGACGCCGGCCTACTGGACGTGCCCGATACCCGCACCGCTGCGACGACCTTCAACTGGCTGCTGATGGCGGGCCCGATCAACGAGGCGATGTTCCGCGCCGAGGCCGCGTCCCCCGACGCCAAGCGCAAACAGGAGATCGTCGCCGAGGCGGTGCACGTGTTCCTCGCCGCCTACGGGACGAAATCGCGGGGATCGGCGGCAGAGGCGGCTACGACTTCACCCAGCGGGCGCCGCGGGTGAGCGTCAGCGACACCTCGCGCAGCGGCTCGGCGTCGCCGATGAGGGTGGCGGCCCCCGCCGGCAGCAGGTCGCGGACCTGACCGGGCGCCTCGCCCTTGCGGGCGTACTTGCGCGCGGCGGCGGTGATCAGCCGGCCCTGGCGCTCGGGCGAGGAATCGGCGAAGTCCTCGGGCACCAGCGGGCTCAGCTGGGTGAGCGCGTCGCGAATCTCGACGACGCGCCGGTTGAACATGACCATCGTCGACGCATCGAGCTCGGCCCCGTCCTTGCCGGGCAGCACGACGCCGGGCACCGCGGTCGTGACGACCTCCCACAGCGGCTCCAGGTCGCGGTACTGCTGGCGCAGCGTCAACCGGGCCCGCACCCAGCGCACCCGCGAGTGGATGAGCGGATAGGAGATGCCGAGCAGGAATCCCACCATGCCGATCAGCACCAGCACGTGCGTCGCGGTGAGCAATGCGGGCGCCACGAACCAGTGCGTCATCACGCCGAGGATGAACACGATCTGCAGGAAGGCCGCGGCGGCCAGCGCCAGCAACCCGAGGATCAGCAGCACCAGCGACGTCCGCAGGTAGCCGGCCGCGGCGGGGAGGAACTGTCGGATGCTCCGGACGCAGGACGCGAAACCGTAGGTCAGATAGATGCTGCCGATGAGGAAGAAGGTCGCGAACGCCCAGTCCTTGGCCGTGGAGCCGTTGAGGTCGTCGAGCCGCAGCTCGTGCGGGATCATCGACATGGCGACCTGCAGGCCGACCGCCGCGATGACCAGCGGGATCGCCTCGATGCCGGCCCGACGGGCGCGCGCCGATGTGGCCGGGTCGTAGTAGAAGACGACGATCAGGGCCGCGACGCCCACCGCCAGCATGCACCACAGCACCACGCGCGCGAAGCCGTCGAAGACGCCGTCGTTGAGGCGGCGTGCGACGGCAGGGTTCGCCGCGACGAAAGCGAGGGTGAAGGCGACGATGCTCGCGGTCATCGCGGCGGCCTGCAGGCCACCGCCGTAGCGGCGGATCTGGTCCATCCGCCAGATCACCGCGACGGTGAAGATGAGAAGGGCGACGAAGTTGACGACGTCGGCGCTGAGAATCCCGGTCACGGTTACATCCAACCGCCATGACCGCCCAGAAGGCGCTGGATTCGCCGCAGTCCCTCATCGTCGACGGTGCGATCGACCGCCCCGCCGGCCTCCGCGGCCCATCCGACGATGATCGAGGCGAGCATCTCGGCCTCCCACTCGCGCTCGTCGGAGTAGCAGGTGCGGGCCAGTGCGGCGTCGGCGTCGTCCGGGTCGGGCGCGAGCAGCGCCGTCGCGTCGAGCTGACCGAGCATCTGGTGACCGGCGATCAGGTGACCGAACTCGTGCACGATGATCTGGTTGCGGTGCAGCGGCGTGGTGTTGGACTGGCAGAAGAAGTAGTCGCCGTCGCCGGCCGCGAGCCACACGCCGTTCGGCATGCCCGACGGGAGCGGATAGGGCATGACGTTGATCGGGCGTCCGCGTCGCTCACCGTAGCGGCGGCACAGCTGTTCGGCGTCGAGCGGAAGGTCGAGGTCCAGGCCCCGCAGCTCTTTGCGGCACAACGCGCGCAACGCACGTTCGCTTCGCATCCGCCACTCCCGGTCGATCGGCCCGCGGCGGTCGCCGCAGACCGACGATCTTACTTGGCGCCGGTCGAGGCGTCAGTGCCGGAGATCTCCGGCGGATCCTGCGGGAGGCCCTGCTGCTGGCGCAGCACCTTGATGAGCTCGTTGACCACCGACACCTTGTCGCTGGACAGGCCGGCGAGGCGGAAGGCGGCGAGCTGGATGTCGGCGTCGGCCTGCATCCGCAGCTTGTCGAGCTCCTCGCGGGTGCGCTGGGCGGCCCGATCCTCGAGGAAGTAGTGCACGTCGACGCCGAAAGCGGCGGCGATGCCCTCGACCGTGCGGAACGACGGGGACTTGGCCTTGCCCGAGCGCAGCTGGCTCAGGTAGGACTCGCCCAGTCGGAAGCCGGCGTCGGTGGACCGTCGGGCGATGGCCTTGGCGCTGTAGGCGCGGCCGTTGGGACCGGGGACCGTTCGGAACAGTTCCTCCAAGCGGCGGGCGAACAAGCCGGTCTCGATATCGGCGGGCTCGAAGTTCTCGCTTGTCATCGCTGCTCCAAATATGGTCGTTCGTCTTGGACACTTGACCCGATTTACAGGGAATCACCCTAAATCGAGGGATTGGAAATCTTCTTTAGAATACCCCATATTCAGCGGGGTTTCACGGTGTTACCTCACGACGATTGGGCGAGTCGTGCGGAATAGGCCTGACCGCCGCTTCTACCGACGTTCGCTATCGTGACTTCGTTCCGACACCCCGAAGGGCGCGGGGTATCCTCGTGGAATCCGCATCCGCCCACGTCAGACCGGAGAAGCCGCCACCATGCCGTCCGCCGCCACGATTGGTCGCCGCCGTTTGGCGATCCGATTCGTCGTCGCCTGCGCGGCCGCCGGATTCATCGGCTTGACCACCCCACTGGTCCTGGGTGCGGCCCACTCGGCGGCCAACCCGACCGATTCGGCCCCCGCCACGTCCGATCCGGCCCCGACGACCGACCCGGGACCGACCACTCCCGCACCGACCACGGAAGAACCCGAGCCGACCACGCAGATCCCCGCGCCCGCCAGCATCGGCGGCGGCGGCACGGGCGGCGGCAACATGGCCGCTCCCGCGGCCCCCGGTGGCGGTACGGCCGGCGGGCCGCAGTCCGGTGGCAGCGGCCCCGGGATGCCGGTCCCGCAGCGCGCCCCGCAGGC
>NZ_JASGER010000068.1:0-30882 GCF_047606305.1 Gordonia sp. (in: high G+C Gram-positive bacteria)
GGGTGCGCTGCGGCTCGGGGGCGCACCCCGGCCCCGCCCGCCGAGCCCGCCGCGGGGGAGCCGGACGGCGTCGTTTCCGGCGCCGCGTTCACCATGCCGACGGTCTCCGACCCGGCCGAGGCCGGCGCGCCGACCTATGCACCGCCGGCCCCGCCGGCACCGGACTATTCGGCACCGCCCGCGCCGACTCCGCCGTCGACCTACCGGCCGGCTGCGCCCGAGCCCACTCCGACCCCCGCAGCACCGGCGCCCCCGGCAGCGCCGACGCCGCAGCCGACGGCCGCCGGTCGCGTCGGCGACCTGCGCGACTATGTGACGTCGACCGGGTCCATCCCGCGAATCGAGACCACCGGATCGGTGCCCGTCGTCGTCGGTGAGCCGACACCGGCCGAGGCGGACGCGCCCGAGCCCCCGGGGATCCGCTGGGAGTCGTCGATCCCGCCGACGCCCGGTCTGGTGACCGACGAGTCCCGCGAGGCGATCGCCCACGTCAACGACCTGCCGCCCACGCCGCCGCGTCGTCGTCGTCCGCGCGGCGAGTCGCCCCGCGACCCGCTGAATCCGAATTGGCGTCCGCCGCAGGACTGACTAAACTGGGCAACGCGATGATCCGGCCATCACCGGGGAGCACTCGGAAGAACGGGACCGGCGGTCCCCAGTAGAACCGAGCGGGTCCGGGCCCGTCACAGCCCGATGAGCGAGTGGCCATCGTCCCCCGTCCCGGGTGGGCGATCGGCAAGCGGGGTGGTACCGCGACGACCGGCCGACCGAGCCGGCGCCGTCCCCGTGCAGTGACGAGCACGGAGGCACCCGCCATGGCGGCGCACGACGCGACGACCGACCAGTCCCGACCGTATCCCGTTGTCGACCTGACCGGCGGCACCCCGCGGGCGCCGCGGTTCCCCGACATCGAGCAGTCCGTGCTCGACTACTGGGACGCCGACGACACCTTCGCCGCCTCCATCGCCAATCGCGCCGACGCACCCGAGTTCGTCTTCTACGACGGTCCGCCCTTCGCCAACGGCCTGCCGCATTACGGCCACCTGCTCACCGGCTACGTCAAGGACGTCGTGCCGCGCTTCCAGACGATGCTGGGCAAGCGGGTCGAGCGCCGTTTCGGCTGGGACACCCACGGCCTGCCCGCGGAGTTGGAGGCCGAGCGGCAGCTCGGCATCACCGACAAGTCCCAGATCGAGAAGATGGGCGTCGACAAGTTCAACGAGTACTGCCGCGACTCGGTGCTGCGGTACACCGGCGAGTGGCGCACCTACGTGCACCGGCAGGCGCGGTGGGTCGACTTCGACAACGACTACAAGACGCTCGACCTCGACTTCATGGAGTCGGTCATGTGGGCGTTCAAGGAGCTCTACGACAAGGGCCTGGTCTATCAGGGCTACCGGGTGCTGCCGTACTCCTGGTACGAGCAGACCCCGCTGAGCAACCAGGAGTCCAAGCTCGACGACGCCTACAAGATGCGCCAGGACCCCGCGCTCACCGTGACGATGCCGCTCTCCGCCACCGGCGACCTCGCCGCGTTGAACGGCGTGAACGCCCTCATCTGGACGACGACGCCGTGGACGCTGCCGTCGAACCTGGCGATCGCCGTGCACCCGGATGTCGAGTACAGCCACGTGCGCGCCGAGAACGGCGAGGAGTACCTCCTGGCCACGCCGCTGCTCGGCGGCTACGGCGCCGAGCTGGGGGAGACCGAGACGCTCGGCACCTACCGCGGTGAGAAGCTCGCGGGGCTGTCGTACACGCCGCCGTTCGACTTCTTCACCGACGCCGGGAGCGAGGCGAGCGGGTCGAATGGCCACGGTTCATCCCGACGCTTTCGCGTGCTGCTGGCCGACTACGTCACCACCGACTCGGGCACCGGCATCGTCCACCTCGCGCCGGCCTTCGGCGAGGAGGACATGGACGTCGCGACGGCCAACGGCATCGAGGTCGTGCGCCCGCTCGACGAGGGGGCCCGGTTCACCGCCGAGGTGCCGCCCTACGAGGGGCAGATGGTCTTCGACGCGAATCCGGCGATCATCAAGGACCTCAAGGCGGCCGGCCGGGTGCTGCGGCACGAGACGATCGAGCACTCCTACCCGCACTCCTGGCGCTCGGGTCAGCCGCTGATCTACATGGCGGTCCCCAGCTGGTTCGTCGCGGTGACCAAGATCCGCGACCGGATGGTCGAGCTGAACCAGGAGATCAACTGGACTCCCGCGCACATCCGCGACGGCCAATTCGGCAAATGGCTCGAGGGTGCCCGCGACTGGAACATCAGCCGCAACCGTTACTGGGGCGCGCCCATCCCGGTGTGGGTGTCTGACGACCCGGAGCACCCGCGCGTCGACGTCTACGGCTCGCTGGACGAGCTGGAGCGCGATTTCGGGGTGCGCCCGGACAACCTGCACCGGCCGCACATCGACGAGCTCACGCGGCCGAACCCGGACGACCCGACCGGCAAGTCCACGATGCGCCGCGTCCCCGAGGTGCTCGACTGCTGGTTCGAGTCCGGCTCGATGCCGTACGCCCAGGTGCACTACCCGTTCGAGAACCGGGACTGGTTCGACGGCGACCCGACCACTGGTGAAATCGCGCACAACCCGGGCGATTTCATCGTCGAGTACAACGGGCAGACCCGCGGCTGGTTCTACAACCTGCACGTGCTGGCCACCGCGCTCTTCGACCGGCCCGCCTTCCGCAACGTCTCCGCGCACGGCATCGTGCTGGGCAACGACGGCCAGAAGATGAGCAAGTCCAAGCGCAACTACCCCGACGTCAACGAGGTCTTCGACCGCGACGGCTCGGACGCGATGCGCTGGTTCCTGATGGCCAGCCCGATCCTGCGCGGCGGCAACCTCGTCGTCACCGAGCAGGGCATCCGGGAGGGGGTGCGCCAGGCGCTGCTGCCGCTGTGGAACGCCTACAGCTTCCTGCAGCTCTACGCCGAGCGGTCCGCCACGTGGCGCACCGACTCCGACAACGTGTTGGACCGCTACATCCTGGCGAAGCTGGCGCAGACCCGTGACGAGATCACCGAGGCGCTGGCGACCTATGACATCTCCGGGGCGTGCGATTCCTTCCGCGAGTTCTGCGAATCGCTGACCAACTGGTACGTCCGTCGGTCGCGGGCGCGGTTCTGGGCGGGCCAGGACGAGGACCCGGCCGCGTTCGACACGCTCTACACGGTGCTGGAGGTCGCGAGCCGGCTCGCCGCGCCGCTGTTGCCGTTGGCCACCGAGGCGATCTGGCGGGGCCTGACCGGCGAGCGGTCGGTCCACCTGACCGACTGGCCGAGCGCCGACGAGCTGCCGCGTGACACCGACCTGGTGGCCGCGATGGACGACGTGCGGGCGGTGTGCTCGGTGACCTCGAGCGTGCGCAAGGCGAACAAGCTGCGCGTGCGCCTGCCGCTGCCGCAGCTGACGATCGCCGCCCCGACCGCCGAGCGGCTGGCGCCGTACACCGACCTGATCGCCGACGAGATGAACGTGAAATCGGTTGTCCTGCACGACGATCCGGCGCAATTCGGCCGCAGCGAGGTCGTCGTCAACGCGCGCGCCGCCGGCCCCCGGCTGGGCAAGGACGTCCAGCGGGTGATCAAGGCGGTCAAGTCGGGTGACTGGGAGGTCGTGCCCGGCGCGGACGGCACCGACGTCGTCGTCGCCGACGGCATCGAGCTGCAGGACGGCGAGTACACGCGCAAGCTGGTCGCCACCGCGCCGGACTCGACCGCCGAGCTCCCCGGCGGCACCGGCCTGGTGGTCCTGGACACGACGGTCACCCCGGAGTTGGAGGCCGAGGGCTGGGCCAAGGACCGCGTCCGCGAGCTGCAGGAGGCCCGCCGCGAGCTGGACCTGGACATCTCCGACCGGATCGTGGTGCGCCTAGTCGTGCCCGCCGATCGGGTGGACACCGCTCGCGAGCACGCCGCGCTGATCGCCGACGAGGTGCTCGCCGTCGAGTTCGAGGTGGACCGCGACGGCGGCGGCGGGGCCATCGAATTGGGCGACGGCGTGACCGCGGACATCCGCAAGGCCTAGCCGCCGGTGGGCGACCGCGCGACCGCCGACGGCGGATCGGAGACCAGCGCCCGGTGGGTGCTGCACCTGGACATGGATGCGTTCTTCGCGTCGGTGGAGCAGCTCACCCGTCCGACGCTGCGCGGTCGGCCGGTCCTCGTCGGTGGACGGGGAGGTCGAGGGGTGGTCGCCGGTGCCAGTTACGAGGCCCGCGCGTACGGCGCGCGCTCGGCGATGCCCATGCACCAGGCGCGCCGGCTCATCGGGGCCACCGCGGTCGTCGTGCCGCCGCGCGGTGCGGTGTACCGCGTCGCCAGCGGGCGGGTCTTCGACACCGTGCGCGAGGCGATCCCGGTGATCGAGATGCTCTCCTTCGACGAGGCCTTCGGCGAGCCGGTCGAGCTGGTCGGTGCGGGTGTCGCGGATGCCGTGGCCTTCGCCGAGGACCTGCGCGCGAGGATCCGGGAGAGCACCGGTCTCACGGCCTCGGTCGGGCTGGGCAGCGGGAAGCAGATCGCCAAGATCGCCTCGGGCGGCGCCAAACCCGACGGGGTGCTGGCCATCGAGCCGTCGCGGGAGCTGAAGTACCTGCACGGACTGCCGGTGCGCAAGCTGTGGGGGATCGGCCCGGTCTCCGGTGACAAGCTCGCCCGCCTCGGCATCGAGACGATCGGGGACTTCGCGGCACTCGCACCGAGTGAGGCCGCGTCCGTGCTGGGGTCGAAGGTCGGGCTCGCGCTGCACGCGCTCGCCCGCGGCGTCGACGACCGTCCCGTTCACGAGCGCGCCGAGGCCAAACAGATCAGCTCGGAGACGACCCTGGCGGTCGACCTCGTCGCGCTGGACGCGCTGCGCGCCGAGATCTCCCGGGCCGCCGCCGATGCGCATCGGCGACTGGTGGCCGATGGGCGGATGGCGCGGACGGTGGTGCTCAAACTCAAGCGGTCCGACATGTCGGTGTTGACTCGATCGGTCACCCTGGCGGTCGGGACCACCGACCTCGAGGACCTGACCTCGGCGGCCCAGCGCCTCGCCCTCGACCCCCTGGAGATCGGTCCGATCCGACTCGTCGGGGTCGGCTACTCGGGCCTGACCGTGGCCGAGCAGTTCACCCTCTTCGACAGCCCGGACGGGGCTGCGCCGACCACCCCCGACCCGGCCGAAGAGGATTTCGACAGTGCCTTCGACGGCGCTGGGGTACTCGTGCGCGCCGGTGACGCCGACGAACCGCCGACCGGGTCGGACGAGACCACCGGGCCCGAGCAGACCGAGCCGTTCGCGACCGGCTCCGACGTCCACCACGACGAGTACGGGCACGGCTGGGTGCAGGGGACCGGCCACGGCGTCGTCACGGTGCGGTTCGAGACCCGCGTCACCGGTCCGGGGCCGGCGCGGACGTTCACCCTGCCCGACGAGCGCCTTCGTCCGGCGGACCCGCTCGACTCGCTCGCCTGGGAGGGGTGAGCCCGGCGCTCAGGCGGGACCGGAGCGGGTGAAGAAGTCGGTGATCTCGTCGCGGGTCGCACCCGCGGTGAGCAGCGCGATCAGCGCCATCCGGGCTTGCGGTGCGCGCAGCCACTCGGAGACGATCGCCCCGGCCGCGGCGAGGTCCACGGCACCGCCGCCACCGCCGTAGCGGGCCGTCACCCGGCCGTAGGGGACACGCGTGCTGACCACGACCGTCACCCCCTGTTGGACCGCGAGGGACACCTGCGCGGTGATGTCCGGGTGGGTGTTGCCCGACCCGGTGGCCGACAGCACGATGCCCGCGGCGTTCTGGGCGACCGCGGCCGCGATGGTGCCCGGGCTCACGCCGGGGTAGAGGGCGATGGTGTCGACGCGCGACGTGCGGCCCGACGGGACCGGCAGGTCGACCAGCGGACGCCCCATCCCCGGGTGCACCACGTCGTAGGCCGCCAGGGCCTCGGTGCTGGCCTTGAACAGCCCGCGCACCGGCTGGCGCCCCCCGCCGACGACGACCTGCACACCGCGCCCGGCGGAGTCCGGGTCGACGGCACAGGCGAGGGCGGCGGCGATGTTGGCCGGCCCGTCGGCCTCCGGGTCGTCGCTGGGCAGCTGGGCGCCGGTGAACACGACCGGTCGCCGATCGTGCGCATAGAGGTCGACGAGGAAGGCGGTCTCCTCCATGGTGTCGGTGCCGTGTGTCACAACGACGGCGTCGACCTCCGAGTCGGCCAGGGCGCCCACAACGGCCGTCGCGATGATGAATTGATCACTCGTGCGCAACGCCGAGGAATCCCTCGTCATGAGGTCGACGGTCGTGATCTCCGGGGGCTCGATGCCGCTGACCTGGTCAAACCGTCCTCGGACCAGGTCCACGAGATCGTCGGAGTGCAGCACCGGAACGGCACCGCCGACCGTCTGGTGGGCGGCGATCGTGCCGCCGGTGGTGATGAGCACCACCCGTTTGCGCCCCATTGGTCTAGCGTGTG
The DNA here is from genome assembly GCF_047606305.1 of Gordonia sp. (in: high G+C Gram-positive bacteria). Taxonomy (GTDB): domain Bacteria; phylum Actinomycetota; class Actinomycetes; order Mycobacteriales; family Mycobacteriaceae; genus Gordonia. The sequence goes on from NZ_JASGER010000068.1 coordinate 6,473, forward strand.
GGAACCAACCGTCGTGGTCAAGCGTTGACGGCGTGTTGACTGTGCGATCGCCGAATACCCGGGTCGTGTGGACTAGCCTCGTTGCGGGCTTTGAGATAGTGGCGCACGCATGGGTGCCGTTACGCAGAAAAGGAATGGGAACTGTGAAACTTCCGAAGATTGTCGCCGGTGCAGTGATCGCCGGCATGGCGCTGTCCGTCGCCGCCTGTGGTGGCGGGGATTCGGACGCCCCGGAGTTGCCGCCGCTGAGCAGCTCGGTCGAGTCGTCGGCCCCGGCCCCCGCGGCCGCCGGCAACTACCACCTGACGGGCGTGACCGATCCGAAGCGCCCGCCGAAGATCGCCGTGCTCAACGAGATGCTCCAGATGGCGCTCGACCCGTCGGTGCCGAACTCGGAGAAGACCAAGCTGGTCGAGGGCTCCGAGCGCGACCCCGGCGTCTTCGACAAGCTGGTCCAGGCCCGCAAGGAGAACCCGGACGCCACCTACAAGATCTTCCCGCCGGTGATCCCGGCCGGGCCGCGCAAGGCCACGGTCAAGGTCCAGGTGAAGATCGGCGACAATCCGCCGGCCAAGGCCGAGGCGGGCATCGTCTTCGTCGGCGGCCGCTGGAAGCTGGCCCGCAGCACCGTGTGTCCGCTGGTCACCGGCAACAACGTCCGCACGGCGATGTGCCCGGCCCCGGCGACCCCGCACAAGCCGCGGCCGCGCCCGGTCCCGGCCGGCTGATCCCCGACCGCAGCACGACGAACCCGCTACCGGCTCCAGGAGAGCTGGTAGCGGGTTTGTTGCACCAGGGGCTTGGCGGCGTCGGCGCCCACCAACTCGCGGGCGCCGCGCACGTCCAGTGAGCCGTCGATCGGCAGGACGCGGCGCAGGTCGAGGCGGACGCTGCCGCGGCCCAGGGCGCTGTACCGCGCGATCTGCAGAGTCTTGGCAGTGCCCGGCACGGTGTAGTCCGACCCGGTGGGTGATTCGTCGACGGTGACGTCGATGTCGGCGACGTCCCCGGAACGCGATGTCAGGACGGCGGTGACGGTCTGGTGCAGCGTCGTCGCGCCGAGCACCGTGCGGGTCACCCGCCAGGTGGCCCCCGGACCGACCGGCTGGTCGGGCAGCGCGACGATGTTCTGCAGTGCGGTCGCCAACGTGTTCTCCACGACGGCGCGTGCGGTCGTCGACGCATCGCGGTTCGGCCACAGTCGCAGCGACACCGGGACGTGCCCGTCGCCCAGGGTCAGGCCGCCGCGCGAACCGGAATCCTTGCCGAGGTCGCCCGAGAGCGCGGCGTCGGTGGAGGACACCTCGTCGAGGCGCAGCGCGGCGTCCTTCTCGTCGGTGCAGTGCCGGCGCGCGGTCAGCGCGAGGGTCACCGATTGGTCCTCGCGCGAGGCGGCCTCGTCGTCGGTCTGCCCGGCCACGCGGGAGAGCACCGTGGTCGTGGCGGTGGCGCGCACCCGCTGCGGGGAGGTGCGGTCGGGGGCGGCGCGCAGCGGCGATTGCGGGGCGTCGCCGCCGGAGAGCAGTTCGACGGTCGCCTGGGCGAGCGGGATCGGTCGCGCCGTCGCGTCGGCGGTGCTGAGCGCGGTGGCACACGGCCCGTCGTCGCGCGGGCCGTCGCCACCGCAGGCCGCGAGAGACAGGGCGAGCACCCCGACGAGCGGCACCACGACGGCGCGGGAGGGGATCAGGGCGGGCACGGGCCCAGCGTACTGGGGGCGCGGCGGGCCCCGGCAGGGCGGATCGGACGGCGGCCCGGCGCCCAGTACGCTGGTCGACGTGCAGAAACGAAAGGTGACGACGCTGGCCGTCCTGGGGACCGCCGTCGCGGTCTGGGTGGTCGACGTCCTCACGAAGACGTGGGCGGTGTCGGCGCTGGAGGGGCGCGATCCGGTGCACCTCTTCCACACCGACTGGGCGCGGCTGCTCCTGCTGCGCAACAGCGGGGCGGCGTTCTCCATGGCCACCGGCTACACCTGGGTGCTGACCATCGTCGCGATCGTGGTGGTCGTCGTGATCGTGCGGCTGTCCGGCCGGTTGCGCTCGGCCTGGTGGATCCTGGGTCTGGGCCTGGTCCTCGGCGGTGCGCTGGGCAACCTCACCGACCGGGTGTTCCGCTCGCCCGGACCGCTGCACGGACACGTCGTCGACTTCATCGCGATCGGCTGGTGGCCCGTGTTCAACGTGGCCGACTCGGCGGTCGTTTGCGGTGCGGTGCTGCTCGTGTTGCTCACCGTCGCGGGCTATGACTACGACGGCGGGCGCAGCGGATGGGCCGCCCGGCGGGCGGGAATCGAGACGTCCGACGAGGCCGGCGACGCCCGTGCGTGAGTCGCGCACGCTGCCCGTGCCCGACGGGGTGGCGCAGATGAGGGTCGACGCGGGGGTGGCGCGGATCCTCGGGATCTCCCGGACCGTCGCCGCCGAGCTCGCCGCGGCCGGCGACATCACCGTCGACGGGGTGGCGGTCGGCAAGTCCGACAAGCTTCCCGCCGGGGCGATGCTCGACGTGCTGCTGCCGGCCCCCGCACAGGAACTCAGGGTCGAGCCGACGCCGGTCGAGGACCTGACCGTCGTGTACCACGACTCGGACATCATCGTGGTCGACAAGCCGGTCGGCGTCGCCGCGCACCCGTCCCAGGGCTGGACCGGCCCGACGGTGGTCGGCGCGCTCGACGCCGCCGGATTCCGGATATCCACCTCCGGCGCCGCCGAGCGCCAGGGTGTGGTCCAACGGCTCGACGTCGGGACGTCGGGGCTGATGGTCGTCGCCGTCTCCGAGCACGCCTACACCGTCCTCAAGCGCGCCTTCCGGGATCGAACCGTCGAGAAGCGCTACCACGCGCTGGTGCAGGGCCACCTCGATCCGCCGTCGGGCACGATCGACGCGCCGATCGGGCGGCACCCCGGCAGCGACTGGCGGTTCGCGGTGACCGCGCACGGCAAGCCGTCGGTCACCCACTACGACACGGTGGAGATGTTCGCCGCCGCCTCGCTGTTGGACGTGCACCTGGAGACGGGGCGCACCCATCAGATCCGCGTGCACTTCTCCGCGCTGCACCATCCCTGCTGCGGTGATCCGACCTACGGAGCCGACCCGGTGCTCGCCACCAGGCTCGGCCTGGACCGCCAGTGGTTGCACGCGCGGGAGTTGGCCTTCGCCCATCCCGCCGACGGCCGCGAGGTGCGCTTCGTCAGTGACTACCCGGACGATCTGCAGCACGCGCTGGACGTGTTGCGGGAGGGCTGACGACGGTCGTCGGCGGTGCTCGCCGCTGTCACTCCAGCCTCATGAATCACGCCTTGGCGTGGCGCCCGACCGGTGTCGGACCGGGGTCCTAAAGTGGACGCCGTGACCGACTCCTCCTCCTTCGTCCACCTGCACAACCACACCGAGTATTCGATGCTCGACGGTGCGGCGAAGGTCGGTCCGCTGTTTGCCGAGGCGCAGCGACTCGGGATGAGTGCGCTCGGCATGACCGACCACGGAAACATGTTCGGGGCCAGCGAGTTCTACAACGTCGCGGTCAAGCACGACATCAAGCCGATCATCGGCATCGAGGCCTACATCGCGCCCGAGTCGCGGTTCAGCACCAAGCGCGTGCAGTGGGGCACGCGCGACCAGCGCTCGGACGACGTGGCCGGCAGTGGTTCGTACACGCACATGACGATGGTCGCCGAGAACGTCACCGGCCTGCGCAACCTGTTCAAGCTGTCGTCGCTCGCCTCGATCGAGGGCCAGCTCGGCAAGTGGGCGCGCATGGATGCCGAGCTGATCGCCGAGTACTCGTCGGGGATCATCGCGACCACCGGCTGCCCGTCTGGCGAGGTCCAGACGCGGCTGCGCCTGGGGCAGGAGCGCGAGGCGCTGGAGGCGGCCGCCAAGTGGCGCGACATCTTCGGACCGGACAACTTCTACCTCGAGGTGATGGAGCACGGCATCGAGATCGAGAGCCGGGTGCGCGACGGCCTGCTCGCGATCGGCCGCCAGCTGGGTATCAAGCCGCTGGCCACCAACGACTGCCACTACGTCACCCAGACCGACGCCGGCGCCCACGAGGCGCTGCTGTGCGTGCAGACCGGCAAGACGCTCTCCGACCCGACCCGTTTCAAGTTCGACGGCGACGGCTACTACCTCAAGTCCGCCAAGGACATGCGCGACCTGTGGGACGCGCAGGTGCCCGGCGCCTGCGACTCGACGCTGGAGATCGCCGAGCGCGTCGGCTCGTACGAGGACGTGTTCACCCACCGCGACCGCATGCCGGTGTTCCCGGTGCCGGAGGGGGAGAGCGAGGCGACCTTCCTGCGCAAGGAGGTCCTGAGCGGCCTGCGCGAGCGGCGGTTCCCCGACGGCGACGTGCCGCAGGAATACCTCGAGCGCGCCAACCACGAGCTCGACGTCATCATCCAGATGGGCTTCCCGGCCTACTTCCTGGTGGTCGGCGACCTCATCGCCCACGCCCACGAGGTGGGCATCCGCGTCGGCCCCGGCCGTGGTTCGGCGGCCGGTTCGATCGTCGCCTGGGCGCTGGGCATCACCAACATCGACCCGTTGCCGTACGGGTTGCTGTTCGAGCGTTTCCTCAACCCCGAGCGCGTGTCGATGCCCGACATCGACATCGACTTCGATGATCGCCGCCGCGGGGAGATGGTGCGCTACGCCACCGAGAAGTGGGGCGAGGACAAGGTCGCCCAGGTCATCACCTTCGGCACCATCAAGACCAAGGCCGCGCTCAAGGACTCCGCGCGCGTCCAATTCGGCCAGCCCGGCTACAACATCGCCGATCGGATCACCAAGGCGCTGCCGCCGCCGATCATGGCCAAGGACATTTCCGTCGCCGGCATCACGGACCCGGAGAACGAGCGGTACGGCGAGGCGTCCGAGGTGCGCGCCCTCATCGACTCCGACCCCGACGTCAAGAAGATCTACGACACCGCCCTGGGCCTGGAGGGCCTGATCCGCAACGCGGGCGTCCACGCGTGTGCGGTCATCATGTCCAAGGACCCGCTGACCGACGCCATCCCGGTGTGGAAGCGCGCCCAGGACGGCGCCATCATCACCGGTTGGGACTACCCGTCCTGCGAGGCCATCGGCCTGCTGAAGATGGACTTCCTGGGCCTGCGCAACCTCACCGTCATCAACGACGCGCTGGAGAACATCAAGCTCAACCGCGGCATGGACCTGAACATGGACGCGTTGCCGCTGGACGACCCGGCGACCTACGACCTGCTCGCGCGGGGCCAGACATTGGGCGTGTTCCAGCTCGACGGCGGGCCGATGCGCGACCTGCTGCGCCGAATGCAGCCGACCGCGTTCGAGGACATCATCGCCGTCGGCGCGCTCTACCGCCCCGGCCCGATGGGCATGAACGCGCACAACGACTACGCCGACCGCAAGAACGGCCGCCAGGAGATCAAGCCGATCCACCCCGAGCTGGAGGAGCCGCTGCGGGAGATCCTGGCCGAGACCTTCGGCCTGATCGTCTACCAAGAGCAGATCATGCAGATCGCCCAGAAGGTCGCCGGCTACTCGATGGGGCAGGCCGACAACCTGCGCCGCGCCATGGGTAAGAAGAAGAAGGAAGTCCTCGACGAGGCCTACGACGGCTTCGCCAAGGGGATGGAGGAGAACGGCTTCTCCAAGGGCGCGATCAAGGCGCTGTGGGACACGGTCCTGCCCTTCGCCGGCTACGCCTTCAACAAGTCGCACGCGGCGGCCTACGGCCTGGTCTCGTACTGGACGGCCTACCTGAAGGCGAACTATCCGGCCGAGTACATGGCCGGTCTGCTCACGTCCGTCGGCGACGACAAGGACAAGTCGGCGATCTACCTGGCCGACTGCCGCAAGATGGGCATCACCGTCCTGCCACCGGACGTCAACGAGTCGCAACCGAACTTCGCGGCCGTGGGCACCGACATCCGCTTCGGCCTGGCCGCGATCCGCAACGTCGGCGCCGGCGTCGTCGACTCGATCATCGCCTCGCGCACCGAGAAGGGGAAGTTCACCAGCTTCTCGGACTACCTGGCGAAGATCGACGTGGGGGCCTGCAACAAGAAGGTCACCGAGTCGCTGGTCAAGGCCGGTGCCTTCGACTCGCTCGACCACCCGCGCAAGGGCCTGTTCCTGGTGCACGCCGATGCCGTCGACTCGGTGCTGGGCACGAAGAAGGCCGAGGCGATGGGGCAGTTCGACCTCTTCGGCGACATGGGCGGCGGCGAGTCGGTGGCCGAGGTGTTCGCGGTGAAGGTTCCCGACGAGGAGTGGGAGACCAAGCACAAGCTGGCGCTCGAGCGCGAGATGCTCGGGCTCTACGTCTCCGGGCACCCGCTGGCCGGGCTCGAACATGCCATCGCCGCCGAGACCGACACCTCGATCACCAGCATCCTCGAGGGCGAGGTGGCGCCGGGCTCGCAGATCACCATCGGCGGCATCATCTCCAGCGTCAACCGCCGCGTCACCAAGAAGGGCGAGTCCTTCGCCGCGGTGACGATCGAGGACCTCGTCGGTGGGGTGGAGGTCTACTTCTTCCCGCGCGCCTACGCCGCCTACGGCATGGACATCGCCCAGGACAACATCGTGCTGGTGCGCGCGAGCGTGACCCAGCGCGACGACGGGCTGATGATCGCGGCCAACGACCTCGCCGTGCCCGACCTGCAGGCCGCCGGCGGGAGCCGGCCGGTGGCGCTGACCCTCAGCGCGCGCATGTGCACGCCCGACCGTGTCAGCGACTTGAAACAGGTCCTGCGCCGCCATCCGGGGCCGTCCGACGTCCACGTGACCCTCGTCAGCGAGCAGCGCTCGACCGTGCTGCGGCTGACGGAGGGGTTGCGCGTGACGCCGTCGTCGGCGCTCATGGGCGACCTGAAGGCACTGCTGGGCCCGTCCTGCCTGGGCGCGTGAGACGATTGGCGTCGTGACCGACGCACCGACGACCCGCCCCGACACCCCGCCGCAGCCCGTCCTGCCGACCGTCGCGGACATCGCCGCGGCGGCCGACCGGCTGGCCGACGTCGCGATCGTGTCGCCGCTGGAGTACTGCTCGCGGTTGTCGGTCCGCCACGGCGTTTCGGTGTACCTCAAGCGCGAGGACCTGCAGCCGGTGCGGTCGTACAAGATCCGCGGCGCGTACAACGTGATGGCCCAGCTCGAGGCGGCCGACCTCGAGCGCGGCGTGGTGGCGGCCAGCGCCGGAAACCATGCGCAGGGCGTCGCCTTCGCCTGTCGCACCATGGGGGTGCGGGGCCGCATCTACGTCCCCACGACCACGCCGAAGCAGAAGTGCGACCGGATCGTCTGGCACGGCGGCGACTTTGTCGAACTGGTCAAGGTCGGCGACACCTACGACGCGGCGCAGGCCGCCGCGCTGGCGGAGGCGGCCGAGTCCGGCGCGGCGTGGATCCACCCGTTCGACGACCCGCGCACCGCGGCCGGTCAGGGCACCATCGGTCGGGAGATCGTCGACCAATTGGGCGGCGCCCCCGACCTGACACTCGTCCCGGTCGGCGGCGGCGGCTGTATCACCGGCGTCCTGACGTATCTGCGCGCCACCGATCCGGACACCCGGATCCTGGGCGTCGAGCCGGCCGGTGCGCCGTCGCTGGCCGCCGCGCTGCTCGCCGGCCGGCCGGTGACCCTCGACCACATCGATTCCTTCGTCGACGGCGCCGCGGTGCGCCGGATCGGCGCGCTGGGCCACGCCGCGGTCGCGGGGCAATCGCCGTCGGTGGTCCGCCGCCCCGGCGGGGCGGTTGAAGCCTCGTCGGACCCGCGGGTCAGGACGGTCGCACCGGGCGCGCCGCTGGCCGCCGGGGAGCTGCGCGTCACCCAGGTCGACGAGGGCGCCATCTGCTCGACGATGCTGGAGCTCTACCAGAACGAGGGCCTCATCGCCGAGCCGGCGGGCGCCCTGGCGGCGACCGCGCTGGACGAGATCGACTTCGCGGCCTCGGGCCTGGGCCCCGACTCATCGGTGGTCGTGCTGGTCTCGGGCGGCAACAACGACGTGTCCCGCTACGGCGAGGTCATCGAGCGCTCGCTGGTCCACCGCGGCATCAAGCATTACTTCCTCGTCGACTTCCCGCAGGAGCCGGGGGCGCTGCGACGCTTCCTCGACGAGGTACTCGGCCCCGACGACGACATCACCCTGTTCGAGTACGTCAAGCGCAACAACCGGGAGACCGGGGCGGCGCTGGTGGGCGTCGAACTCGGCTCGCCGGAGGGCCTCGGGCCGCTCGTCGAGCGGATGGAGCAGTCGCGATTGCACTGTCAGCGACTCGATCCCGACTCGCCGGAGTACCGCTATCTGACCTGAGTACACCCGGACATGTGACCCAAATCGCAATGATGGTCGACGGGCACGGTATATTACTCACGAGTCGGCTCCGCCCAGGCATGTCTGGAGGAGCCTCACGCGGCGCCCTGGGGGGTGTCGGAACCGAGCACTAGTGAAGGCAGGGGAGTGGTCACAAGTACTCCGGATACCGAGACACCGGTGAAGCCCGCGCCGCGGGCCTCAGCGGTGCGGAAGTGGTGGGACGGTCACATCGTCGCCTCTTTCGACACCTTTGGGCGACAGCTCGGCATGTTTGTCGAGGTGTTCCGCACGCTGTTCACCGATATCGCCAAGCGGCAGTTCCCGTTCGGCGAGTTCATCAAGCAGTGTGCCTTCATGACGAGCACCTCGGTGTTCCCGACGCTGTTGGTCGCCATCCCGATCGGCGTCATCGTGTCGATTCAGGTTTCCAACATCGCCGGACAGATCGGTGCGAACGCGTTCGCCGGCGCGGCCACCGGCCTCGGCGTCATCCGCCAGGGTGCGCCGCTGGTCACCGCGCTCATCATGGCCGGCGCCATCGGTTCGGCCATCGCCGCCGATCTCGGTTCCCGCACCATCCGCGAGGAGATCGACGCGATGAAGGTGATGGGCGTCAACCCCATCCAGCGCCTGATCTCGCCGCGCCTGCTGGCGACGATGGTCGTCAGCTTCCTCCTCTGCGGCTTCGTCTGCTTCGTCGGCTTCATCACCGGCTACGTCTTCAACGTCTACATGCAGGGCGGCACGCCCGGCTCCTACACGGGCTCCTTCGCGTCCTTCGCCGGACCGGCCGACCTGTGGTTCGCGCTGATCAAGGCCGTCATCTTCGGTGCGATCGTGGCCATCGTCGCCTGTGATCGCGGCCTGACGACCCGCGGCGGTCCGGCGGGCGTCGCCGACTCGGTGAACGCCGCGGTGGTCAACTCGGTCATCCTCCTGTTCACCATCAACGTCGCCCTCACGCAGGTGTTCGCGTTGATCGTCCCGGCGAAGGTGGTGTGACGTGACCGCTTCCCGGTATACCCCGCCGGTCCTCCGGCCGGTCGAGATCGCGAAGGGCGCCTATCGCGGTCCGCGCGACGCGCTCGCGCGCATGGGCCACCAGCTGACCTTCCTGTTGAAGTCGCTCGGCGCGGTGCCGCTGACCTTCAAGCACTACTCCAAAGAGGTCTGGCGGTTGCTCGCCGACATCGCCTGGGGCAACGGTGCGATCGTGGTCGGCGGCGGCACCGTCGGAGTGATGCTGATCCTGGGCATCATGGGCGGTGCGACCGTCGGCATCGAGGGCTACACGGCCCTGCACCTGCTGGGCATGGACCCGGTGGTCGGTGCCATCTCGTCGTTCGCGACCACCCGTGAGATCGCGCCCCTGCTGGCGGCGACCGCGTTCACGGCCCAGGCGGGCTGTCGGTTCACCGCCCAGCTGGGTTCGATGCGCATCAGCGAGGAGATCGACGCGCTCGAGGCCATCGCCATCCGGCCGATGCCGTACCTGGTCACCACGCGCATGATGGCGGCGGTCCTGTCGATCATCCCGCTGTACGCGGTCGCGCTGGCGGCCAACTACCTCGCCGCACAGCTGATGTTCCAGCTGCAGAGCGGGCAGGGCGACGGCACCTACCTGTACTACTTCCAGCAGTTCCTGCTGTCCGGCGACATGGTGAAGTCCTTCATCAAGGTCGTCGTGTTCGTCCTCCTCACGACCTTCATCCAGTGCTACTACGGCTACTTCGCCAGCGGCGGCCCCGAGGGCGTCGGCGTGGCCGCCGGCCACGCGATCCGCTTGGCGATCATCGTGATCGTGTTCGCGAACCTGGTGATGACCCTGGTCTTCTGGGGCACGTCGGCCGGAATCAGGATTTCGGGGTAACAGATGCCATTCATCGATACGTCGGGGCGCAACCCCTCGCTGAGCAGCTACGTGCTGCGCGGTGCGGCCTTCCTCGCCATCTTGGCGCTGCTCTTCACCGTGCTGGCGCTGCGGTACGAGGGCAAGTTCGACAAGGTCGTGCCGGTCACCGCCAAACTCAAGGACGTCGGAGACGGCCTGGTCAGCGCCGCGGACGTGCGCTACAACGGCTTCATCGTCGGCCAGGTCAAGGGCGTCACGCCGGTCGACGGGGACTCCGGCGAGGACCTGCGCCTGGTGAAGATCAACCTCGACCCCAAGCAGGCAGCCGGGATCCCCGGCAACGTCAAGGCGCGCACCGTGCCGTCGAACCTGTTCGGCGTGAACTCGGTGGAGCTCACCCCGCCGTCGGACACCCAGACCGTCCAGGCGATCAAGGCCGACGCCACGATCGACGAGGACACGTCGAAGGAGACGTTGGCGCTGCAGGACGCGCAGAACCAGCTGCGCGACATCATGCGGTCGGTCCCGCCCGAGCAGCTGGCCTCGGTGCTGGGCTCGATCGCCGACGCGATGCGCGGCGGCGGCACGACCTTCGCCATGTTCTCCGAGTCGCTGCGCGAGTACTTCGAGCAGCTCAACGCCCTGTTCCCGACGGGCGCCCCGCCGGGATTCGACGACTTCAACCGGACGGTCGCGGGCCTGTCCAAGTCGGCTCCCCAGCTGCTGGACGCGCTCGGCAAGAGTGTGGTGCCGGCCGCGACCGTCGCCGAGAACCAGAACAACATCGCCGCGATGCTGTCGGCGGCGCAGGGCGTCACCGATGAGGCACAGGCCCTGTTCGCGGCCAACGGCGACGTCGGCAAGACCCTCGTCAGCGACCTGAGCCAGGTCGTCGGTGCGGCGGTCCTCGAGCCGCGCGCGCTGCCGGACGCGGTCGTCGCGCTCAACCGCCTGGCGGCACGCGTGCAGACGGTGTTCACCGGCGCCAACGGCCACGCGCGCCTGAACCTGGGCATCAGCTTCAGCGCCTTCGTGCGCTACACGCGCCAGAACTGCCCGGTGTACAACGGCGGCAAGTACGGCCAGCTGCGCGGCCCCGGCTGTGTGGGCCCGGGCACCGGCACCGGCCCGACGAGCTCGGGTCCGCTGGCCATCTACCCGCCGAGCATGCGGCGCATGGCCGCCGCGGGTTCGGTGACCACCGGCACCGACATCGCCACGCTGCGCGCCATGCTGGGCCGCGACCCGTCGCCGGCCGAGATCCTCATGCTCGGCCCGCTGGTCGACTCGGTCGGCCCCAAGCCCGGTCGCAAGCCGGGCCAGGCCAAGCCGAGCGGTTTGCTGCAGCCGGGCGACAAGCCCGCCCGCGGCGACCGCCCCGGCAAGCCCTCGACCCGCAAGCCGGGTACCCGTAACCAGCAAGGATCGGAAGGAGGACGATGAGCATCCGCAAGCCGCTGATCGGCTTCTCCCTGTTCGCGGTCTTCGCACTGCTGCTGACCTACACCATCTGGTCGACGTTGCAGCGGTCCGGACCCACCCGCACCAACTCCTACAGCGCCGTGTTCCACGACGCCTCCGGGCTGGCCGACGGTGACGACGTCCGCATGGCCGGCGTCCGCGTCGGTCGCGTCAGCAAGGTCAAGTTGGACGACGGTCAGGCCCGTGTCGATTTCACCGTCGACCGCAACCAGCCGATCTACGCCGCCACCAAGGCTGCAATCCGGTACCAGAACCTGATCGGCCAGCGGTACATCCAGTTGAGCCTCGTGGACGGCCAGCCGCGCACGCTGCTGCCGTCGGGACAGACGCTGCGGCAGGAGTCGGAGGACTCCTTCGACGTCACCCGCCTGCTGGCCGGGTTCCAGCCGCTCTTCGACACCCTGACCTCCGAGCAGATCAACAGCCTCTCGAGCGGCCTGATCTCGGTGTTCCAGGGCGACAAGGTGTCGCTGACCAGCACCACCCGTCAGATCTCCGACCTGGCCAACGACATGGCCGACCGCGACCAGGTGATCGGTTCGATCGTCGCGCACCTGTCCGGCGTGATGAGCGACCTGGCCAAGCAGGGCGGCCAGATGTCGGACCTCACCAAGGGTCTGGGCGATCTGATCGCGAGCCTGAACTCCAATTCGGCCGCGTTCGGCAAGGTGGTCAGCCAGGTCGGGCAGACCGCCGCCGGCTTCGGCGACATCCTGGCCAAGGGCAACGACTCGCTCGTGTCGGCGGGCCAGGATGCGACACTCGCGACGAACCGGCTGATCCAACTCGGTTCGAAGCTGGATCGCGCCGCCGTCGAGCTGCCGGTCTTCCTCGGCCACTTCCCGATGGTCATGGGCCAGGGAGCCCACCTGAACATCTACGCCTGTGATCTCGACATCACGTTCGGCGACGTCCTGCTTCCGCCGGGAATCTTGAACAAACTCGGTGGAACCGCCCACTCGGAGGCATGCCGATGAGCTTCAAGTCCAGGTATCGCGAGAAGCCGCAACTGTTCACCGGCCTCATCGGCGCTCTCGCGCTGGTGCTGGCCCTGGTCGCGGTCTTCGTGGTCGCCGGCGCGCACATCGGCAAGAAGTCCGTCGACGGCGACTTCGAGCAGGCGGGCGGCATCCGGTCGGGGGACAAGGTCCGCGTGGCCGGCATCGACGTCGGCGAGGTCACCGGCACCAAGCTGGTGCCCGTCAACGGCGACACCCCCGCGCACGTCAACGTCTCGATGAAGGTCGACAAGGACGTCGACATCAAGTCGAACGGCTCCGCCGAGATCAAGATGTCCACGCTGCTCGGGCAGCGGTACGTCGACATCTCGCTGGGGGACACCGGGGACAAGCTGAAGGACGGCCACTTCGCCCTCGGCTTCACCCGCGTGCCCTACGACCTGCAGAAGACCATCGAGGCGGGCACGCCGATCCTGGCGGGCGTCGACCCCGACGACCTGTCGTCGAGCCTGACCGACCTGAACAAGCAGCTCTCCGGCACCCCGGCGCTGGCCCGGCCGACCATCGACGGCCTGGCCCGCATGTCGGAGGTGATCACCAGCCGCAAGGACCAGATCAACCAGCTGATCAAGGACACCAAGCAGGTGACCTCGATCGTCGACGACAACCAGGTCCAGCTGGCCACGATCATCGGCCAGGGCCAACAGCTCGCCAACAAGATCGTGACGCGCGAGGCCCTGGTCACCCGCCTGCTGGACGGCATCGCGACGTTGACGCGCGAGGCCCAGGCGATCGGCGAGCAGAACGCCGGACAGCTGGCGCCGATGCTGGCGAACATCCAGACCATCTCGCAGGGCCTGGAGAAGAACCGCGCGAATCTGCGCAAGATGCTGGAGATCCTCCCGATCACGGCGCGCGCGACGGTCAACATCACCGGTGACGGTCCCTACGCGAACGGCTATCTGCCGTGGGGCCTGTTCCCGGACAACTGGCTGTGCACGGCCCGGGTGGTGGACGGATGCTGACGATGAAGGCAAAGACCAACGGCGGCGCCAAGTGGCGCCGGTCGACCGCCGGTGCGGCACTGGTGCTCGCCGCGGCGCTGGGCACCACGTCGTGCTCGATGATGCCCAAGGGCCTGCAGACGACGTTCGGGCAGGCCTACGAGCTGACCGCGTACTTCGACAGCGTCGCCGGTCTGTACCACGGCAACGACGTCGCGGTGCTGGGCATGCCGGTCGGTCGGATCACCAAGATCGAGCCGGAGGGCAAGCGCGTCAAGGTGCGCTTCACGGTGGACAAGGGCATCGCGATCCCGAAGGACGCGACCGCCGCCATCGTGAACACGTCCATCGTCACGACCCGCCACATCGAGCTCTCCCCGGCGTACTCCGAGGGCGAGAAGCTCAAGGGCGGCGACACGGTGAAGAACACCAAGGCGCCGGTCGAGATCGCCGAGCTGTTCGACTCGGTCGACAAGCTGATGAACGCCTTCGGCGGCGACAGCAAGGGCTCGGGCCCGCTGTCGGAGTTCCTCGGACTCGCCGACGGCATCACCGCCGACAACGGCCAGCGCTTCGCCGAGGCCGTCACGCAGATGAGCAAGGCCGGCAAGCTGGCCTCCGACAACGGTGACTCCCTGGTCCAGTTGATCAAGATGATCAACGAGCTGTCGACGAAGCTGGTCTCGAACTACCCGAAGATGCGCAAGTTCTCCAGCTCGGTGACCGACGTGGCCGCCACCCTCGACCGCCAGTCCCCGGGTCTGGTGGCCGCGATGGGCGACCTCAACCAGATGCTCCGCAACACCACCGAGATGCTGGCGAACAACTCGGGGAACATCAGCGTTTCGACCGCCAAGCTCGCGGCACTCGCGGAGAACCTCGGCGACTACTCGCGCCAGGTCGTGGAGACGGTCGACCTCGGCCCGCTGCTGTTCCAGAACCTGTCGAACTCGATCTCCGAGGAGCAGGGCGCCTGGCGCGCCCAGGTGTTCCTGGACAAGTCGCTGGTCGACAACCAGATGCTCAGCCGCTTCTGCGAGGCGATCAACCTCCAGAAGAACGGCTGCCGCACCGGTCAGCTGAAGGATTTCGGTCCCGACCTCGGTATCTTCTCGGCGATCCTGGAGCTCATGAAATGACCCCGCGTAAATCCGTGCGTGCCGCGGCGATCGTCGGTGTGACCGCCACGTTGGCCCTGTCCGGCTGCAGTCGGCTGCCCGGCCTCACCGTCGAGCAGATCCCGCTGCCGGTGCCCGGCGGCATCGGCGACTCGATCAAGGTCAAGACGACCTTCGACAATGCGCTGAACCTGCCGGCCCGCGCCAAGGTCCGGCTCTACGGCACCGATGTCGGCATGGTGACGAACATCGAGGCGAAGGACTACCACGCCATCGTGACGATGGCCGTCGCCAAGAACGCCAAGCTGCCGGTCAACACCGGTGCCGAGCTCCGTCAGGCCACCCCGCTGGGCGACGTGTTCATCGCCCTGCAGCCGCCGACCTCCGGTGCCGGTGCCCAGGTCGCCGACGGCGGCGAGCTCAGCGGCAAGACGAGTGCGGCCGCCACGGTCGAGGACCTGCTCGTGACCGCCGCGGCGACCGTCGACGGCGGCTCGCTCGGCTCGCTGCAGACGATCGTCACCGAGCTGGCGGCGGCCGTCGGCACCACCCCGCAGGACCACGACGACCTCGCCGGTGTGATCCGTGGCTTCACCACGGCCATCACGCGGCTCAACGTCAATGCGGCGCAGGTCGACAAGTCGATGCAGCTGACCGACGGGCTCACCGCGCAGATCGCCGCGGGCCGCCCGCAGATCCAGGCCGCGATCGCCAAGTTGCCCGCCGCGGTGAACGCGGTGAACTCGCAGATGTCGATGATCCTGTCGACGGTGGAGAAGACCAACCGCGTCACCGCCGCGACGAACGACTTCCTCGGCACGACCAAGGGCGAGACCCTCGACCTGCTGAACTCGCTGTCGACCGCGCTGTCGGGGCTCAACGAGGCGACCAACACCGTCGGTCCGCTCGTGGACAACCTGCACCTGCTGCTGCCGAAGTGGGCCAAGACGACCAAGACGTCGGCGGCCACCGTCGGCACGCGCGTCTACTACCTGACGCCGGGCACCGGCTTCGACGCCGCGTCGCGCTTCCCGGAGCTGAAGGACCTCGACGAGGGCACCGCCGCGCTGCAGCAGACGCTGACGCGCATCATCGCCCAGCTGACCGCGACGAAGGGGTGCTGCGGATGATCGACACGCTCAAGAAGCACAAGATCCTGGCCGGCAACATCGCCCTGGTCCTGGTGATGCTCGTCGGTCTGGCCTACCTGTCGTTCGGTTCGCTGCGCTGGCGCCCGTTCGCCGACACGTATTCGCTGAACGTGCAGTTCCCGACCTCGGGCGGCCTGCAGAAGACCTCCGACGTCAATCTGCGCGGTGCGCGGATCGGCGACATCGAGGACATCCAGGTCAAGCCCGACATGGTCGAGGTCCGCGTCAAGGTCAAGAACGGCGTGAAGATCAACCACAACGCGATCGTGCGCGCCAGCGGACTGTCCGCCGCCGGTGAGCAGTTCGTGGACTTCCTGCCGGCGACGACCGACGGACCGTACTTCAAGAACGGCGACACCATCCGGGCGTCGCAGACGTCGGTGGCGGTGCCGTTCCCGAAGATGCTGGAGACGACCCTGGACGTGGTCGACCAGGTCGACCCACAGAAGTTGGCCTCGACCTTCGAGCAGCTCGACATCGGCCTCAGCAACCGCCAGAACAACGACCTGCGCCTGCTGCTGGACTCGGCCGGCACCATCTTCACCGACCTGTACAAGGTGCTGCCGCAAACGCAGAACCTGATCGACAACGCCGGTGCGATCTTGAACACCACCAGCGGCATCCAGCCCGACCTGCAGCGGTTGGTCAGCGGCGGCAGCTCGGTGATCAACGCGGCGATGGCCTCCGACAAGGAGCTGCGCACGCTGCTCGGCGACGGGCCCGCCCAGGTCAGCAGCCTGACCGGTTCGTTGAACGAGATCCGTGACCCGGTCACCGACGTGCTCAAGCAGTTCCGCGAGGTGGCGCGTCAGGGCGCCATCCGGGCACCGGCGATCGCCGCGCTGCTCCCCGCGGTGCGTGACGGCTCGGCCAAGTCGATGGCGATGTTCCACCACGGCGCGTGGTGGGCGATGGCGTCGCTCTACCCGCGGCCGTCGTGCAACTACCCGGTCACGCCGTCGCGCCCGACGCAGTTGCTCGAGCTGACGATTCCGTACAACCTGTACTGCGTCACCGAGGATCCGAACCAGCAGATCCGCGGTGCGGCCAACGCCCCGCGGCCCGAGGGGGACGACACCGCCGGGCCACCGCCGAATTTCGATCCCAACGCGCGGACCGTCCCGCTGGACCGATAGCGTGACCCAGTCGACCCGTCCCGCTCGCGCGGGGCGGGGTCGGCGTGATGACCGAAGACCAGAAGAAGGACGCATGGCGAAGTCTGCCCCCCGCAACGACGATTCCGACCGTGAGGACACCGACGCCGTCGAGACCGGCGACGAGAACCTCGCGACGGTGAAGCGCAAGCCCCGCACGCGGGCCGCGTCCGGCACCGCCCGCAAGACCCCGGCCAAGAAGGCGGCGCCGAAGACGGCCACCGCTGCCGCCAAGACCGCCGACGCAAAGGCGGACACCTCGAAGGCGGACACGGCGAAGGCGGGGGAGGACGCCGCAGTCGAGACGGACACCGAGAAGTCGGCGAAGACGTCGGGCAAGCGGGAGATCTCGCTGACCTTCGACCCGCGCACGATCGCGATCGCCGCCGGCGCCGCCATTCTGGTGGCGCTGCTCGCCCTGGGGGCGTGGCAGTGGCACAGCGCGCGCCAGCAGGTCCGCACGTTCAACGACGTCCAGTCCGCCGCCTCCCGGTTCGTCACCGCGATGGTGACCGTCAGCAATGCCGACGAGGCGGCCAAGGCCAAGGAGATCCTGGGTCCGCTGTCGACCGGCAAGCTCCGTGAGACGCTGAGCCAGCAGCGCGACAAGCACACCCAGCAGACCAAGCAGCTCGACGTGAAGGCGACGTCGAAGATCGAGCACGCCGGGGTCGAGAAGATCTCCGGCGACACCAGCTCGGCGCTCGTCATCGCCAGCATCGAGGCCAGCGGCGCCATGGCACCGGCCAAGTCGACCAACCGCGTCGTGATGCGCCTGGACATGCAGCACGAGGGCGGCAAGTGGCTCGTCTCGAAGGCCGACCTGGTGGGTTCGGCGGTCATCAGTCCCGAGGGTGCCGGCGGTCAGCAGGGTGCACTGCCGCCGGGGATGCCCGGTGGCGGCGGCCAGGGGTCCCCCTCCGGCGGCAACTGAGGCGCTATCTGCGTTCCAGCACGACGACGGGGTGGCGGTCGTCGATCAGGTCGGCGATCACCACCGTTCCGCTGAACCGGCGGCTGCCGGCACGGTCGTGCCAGGACCCGGCGGGCAACTCGAGGTAGGTCGATTCTTTCGGTTCCCCGGCGAAGCTGTAGGTGTGCCGGGCGCAGGCCACGATGACCGTCGGCACCTGGTCCCGCCCCTCGGCGCGGCCGAAGGCGAGGATGCGCTCGGCCGCCTCGCCGGTCGCGGCCAGCGGCACATAGGTGCTGCCGGGGCCGAATGAGCGGGGGTGGCGCCGTCGCACCGCGAGTGCGTCGATGATCGCCTGCGTCTTGGGATGGTCCAGGCTGCGGCGGTAGTCGACGGGGCGGCGGTTGTCCGGGTCGACGAGCGAGTCGGTCCACCACTGCGAACCCTGATAGAGATCGCCGACGCCCGGACACAGCAGGCTGACGACCTTGCGGGCAGTCGCGTCGGCCCGCCAGGCGTCGAAGGTGGACTGCACCAACTCCATCATCGGCGCGTTCACCCCGTCGCCGGTGACCGTGTCCACCCAGTCGGTCACGCTCGTCTCGAACCCGACGTCGGGGTCCTCCCACGACGACAGGACTCCGGCCTCGCGGACCGCCTTCACCGCGTAGGCGCGCATCCGCTCGCGCCACTGCTCGTCGGGCTGGACCGGGCCCGTGTCGTCGACCGGCCAGGACCCGAACAGGTTCTGCAGCAGGAACATGCCGGTGGCCCGGTCCGGCGGTGGTGCCGTGCGACCGAGCTGGGTGGCCACCAGCGACCAGCGCTGGGGCACCTGGGACAGGAGGCTGATGCGCGCCCGCACGTCCTCGCTGCGCTTGGTGTCGTGGGTGGTCATGGTGGTCATCGTCAACGGGGTGTCGTGGGCGCGGCGGGTGTTCACGGCGTGGAAGTGCGCCAGCTCGGGCAGTCCGAGCCAGGCCTGGCCGCCGAGCTCGTTGAGCGACACCAGGCGGGGGTTGCGGTAGAAGAGGATGTTCTCCACGGCGCTGGTGTACACCGCCGCGCACAGCTGACCGAGCTGGGCCGCGGCCGCGGGGGTCGACTCGAGGGCGCGTGCGACGTCGGGGACGAGCTCGCGCAGGACGGGGTGGCTCTCGGCCACGACGTCGGCGATCTCGCCGATCAACCCGGGGTGTTCCTGCTGGTCGGGGCGGGTGACGGGCATGAGCACGATCATTTCGGCCGTGACCGCGCAGAGCTCGTCGATCGTCGGGGCGTCGACCCCGGCGATCCGGGCGAGGGTGACGGCCAGCCGGGCGTGTTCGGCGGCGTAGCGCGTGCCGAGCACCTCGCGCCGGAGGTTCTGCTGCTCGAGCATCGTCCAGGTCCCGTCGCCGGGGATTCCGGTGGAGAACTCGCTCAGCTCGGTGAGTTCGCGCAGCCCGGCGGCCGACGTGAAGGGGGTGCCGACGACGGTCAGCTGGTCGTATCCGGTGGTGCCCTGCACGGGGTAGGTCGCGTTGAGGTGCTCGAGGGCCCCGAGTGTCTTCTCCACGTAGATCAGCCGGTCGGGGCCGAGGTCCTCGCGCAGTCGGCGCAGGTACTCGTCGGGGTAGGCGAAGCCGTCGAGGTGGTCGACCCGGACCCCGTCCACGAGGTCGTCGGCGATCAGGTCGCGCAGCCACCCGTGCGTGGCCTCGTAGACCTCCGGGATCTCCACGCGCAGCGCGGCCAGGTCCGTGACATCGGTGAAGCGGCGATACCCGTACCGGCCGCTCGCATGCGGCACGAGCCGATAGTGCTGTCGCGCCGCGACGTCGCGCGGCTCGTCACCGGGGCCCACCGTGCCCGGGGCGGTGGGCAGCACGCGGTCGTGGTAGACGAGTCGTCCGGCGTCGTCGAGTCGGACGGCCGCCATCCCGTCGGCGCCGAGGATCGGCAGGTCGATGGTGCCGTCGGGCGACGGCAGGAGGTCGAACCAGGACGCGTACTCCGAGTCCAGCCCGTGCATCAGCACGTCCGACCACCAGGGGTTGGCCGCGGGGTCGGCGATGCCGACGTGCTGCGGGACGATGTCGAGGATGAGGCCGAGTTTGCGCCGCGCCGCCGCCTCGCGCAGTTCGACCAGGCCCTCCCGACCACCGAGTGCCGGGTTGATCCGCGCGGGCGGCGACCAGTCGTAGCCGTGTGTCGATCCCGGCATCGCGGCCAGGACGGGGGAGAGGTACAGGTGGCTGACGCCCAGCGCAGCGATGGGTTTGAGCGCCTTGCGCAGGTCGGAGAACCCGAAGTCAGGACTTAGCTGGACGCGATAGGTCGCAACGGGCGCAACGTGTTTCGCCACGCTGGCAACCTTACCGGTCAGGGGTTGCCGATCCAGGCGATCTGCGCGGTGAGTTGGCGGCCCAACTCATCGGTCAGGCTGCGCACGTAGGTGGCCGACAGGTGGTGGTAGTCCTTGTACACGACGATGTTGCCGATAATCGCCGGGCAGAAGTCCGCGGTGCACACGCCGTTGGTCATGTCGATGCGGTGGAACAGGTCCTTGTGCTTCTCGGCGTAGGGGATCGCGGGGTCGGTCGGCGACAGCGCCGACGCTCGACGCGTGCCGCAGCTCTCGGCATCCCCGCCGGCGGCCAGACACTCGGGGGTCAGGAAGCCCTCGCCGCGCTTGTCCCGCGGCCACGGGGTGTCCCGGACACCGATGACGGGCAGGCCGGCGTCCATGAAGTCCTCGAAGATCGGCTTGTAGGCGTCGGGCATCCAGTCGCCGGGCTGGTGGTCGCGCGGTCGGGTGGTGTTGGTCATCACCGCGTCGAGGCGGCCCGCCTCCTTCTCGGCGATGATCTTGCGGACCACCCGCTGGCTCCAGTCGTAGCACTCCGGATACGGGTTGTCGGTGCCGGACTTCTTGGGCACTCGCTCGGTGGTCAGCGCACAACCCATCTTGAGGTAGGTCGTGACCTTGAAGTGGTAGCGCTTGCCGAGGATGTTCATCGCGGTGATCCAGAACTCCGCGTGCGAGCCGCCGGCCAGCGCGATGGTGCGCGTGGCGGTCGTGTCCCCGTAGACGCCGACGTGGATGTCGTTGTCCAGGAAGTTCGACATGAAGCCGTCTTTACTGGTCTCCGGGTAGTCGAACTCGGCGACGTTCGGTGCCGGGCGCGGCGGCTTGTCCGGGACCGGCCACCCGTTGAGCAGGGCGCGCGCGCCCGGGTAGTCGTGCGGGTTCAGGGTCGTCGTGTCGACGCGCTGGGACATGACGTACCAGGTCCACGCCCTGGTGCCGGCGCCCACGGCGACCATGCCGACCAGCAGCACGGCGATCACCGATGCGGCGTAGGACGGGCGTCGGCGGCCGCTCCGGTGGGCGTCGACGTGCTCGGGTGCGGATTTGCGCAGCGGTTCGGGGGCGCGGGAGTAGCGGACCGGGTCCTCGACGTAGCGCTTGCACAGCCAGGCGAGCGCGACCGAGAGGAGCAGGATCGCCGAGCCCTCGAAGAAGTTCGCATGGTCCTTGTCGCGCCAGACCAGGTAGAAGATCAGCAGCGGCCAGTGGATCAGGTAGAGCGCGTAGGCGATGTTGCCCAGCCAGATGCCCTGCGGGCGGGCCAGGAGCTGTGACACCTCGGGCTGCGCCGGTGCCTTTCCGTCGGGCCCGGGCGCGGACAGGGCCGTCGCGCCCACCCAGATGAGGGCCACCGTCGCACCGACCGGCACGAGGGCCAGCGGACCGGGGTACTGGCCGACGCCGTTGATCCACCAGCCGCAGGTCAGGATCAGCAGCAGGGCGATGACGCCGACGGCGTTGCGGATCCAGGTCGGCACGAACCGCTTGGGCATCCAGATGGCCAGCAGGCCGCCCGCGAGCGGCTCCCAGATGCGGGCGAAGGTGTCGTAGTAGTTGAACGGTTGGTCGACGCCGTGGCGCATGTTCGCCCAGTAGAACGACATCGACGCCAGGCCGAGGACGAGGATGCCGACGATCGACCGCACGGCCCGCTCGGTGCCGAAGCGGGCGAGGGGCTTGGCGGCGAGCTTGAGCAGGACCGTCGCCAGCAGCGCCAGGAGCAGCACCCCGACGAAGAATTGGCCCTGCACCGACATCGACCAGATGTGCTGCATCGGGCTGTTCGCGGCGCTGGCGGCGAGGTAGTCGCGGGAGTTCTCGGCCAGGAACCAGTTCTGGTAGTACAGCGCCGAGGCGATGATCTGCTTGCCGATGTCGATCCACCGGCTCTGCGAGATGACCAGGACGGTGAGGATCGCGATGGCGATCAGGACCGTGTACAGCGCCGGCAGCAGGCGCTTGAGGAGCCGCTTGAGGCGGGGCCACGGGTTCGCCGCGTCGCGGAAGGACATGGTCGGCGACTGGGCGGCCTGGGCGTGGCGCAGCAGGGACCCGATGAAGAAGTAGCCGGACAGGGCCAGGAACACGTCGACGCCGCCGGAGACGCGACCGAACCACACGTGGAAACACGCCACCAGCAGGATGGCCACGCCGCGCAGACCGTCGAGGTCGTTGCGGTAGGCGGGCGCCGACGAGGGGGCGCCGGAGGCGGTGGCGGACTTGCCGCTGCGGCTACTGCTGAGCGTGCCGCGGGGCTTGCTTCGCGGCTTGCTGGCGGGCCTGTTTCGGGGGGCGGTCATCGGTGAGCGAAGATACCACGGCCGACCTGAGAGAAAGCTCAGGCCAGGGCGTTTGCGGCGCCGTTTTGTCGGGTATCGGAGGTATCGGCCGAACGCGGCGGGCCACCGACGATTTGCCGGGCGCCGGCGAGCACGATCGCGAGTGCGTCGTCGAATTCGGCGTCGAAATCGCGGTCGCCAGGATCGATCACCTGCAGCCGGGTCATCTGCCGTCGGGTCTGTTCCTCGAGGGTCAGTCCGATCACCAATTGGGCGAGCGCGGTGACCAGGCCGCGCTGCTCGCGCTCGTCGAGCCCCCCGGCGCGGGCCGCCTCGGTGAGATGGCCGAGCACCGTCATCGACGACAAGCCGCTGGACCACGACGACGACACGAGTTCGGCACTGTCGGGCACCGCGCACAGGCTGGCGCGCATCGCCCGGGCGAGGATCTGCAGGCGCTCGTCCCACGGCAGGTCGTCGGCGGGCGGGGCGACCGCGGCCAGGATGTCGTCGCCGAGGGCGGCGAGCAGCGTCTGCTTGTTCGGGTAGTGCCAGTAGAGGGCGTTGGGGGAGACGCCGAGTTCGGTCGCCAGGCGCCGCATCGACAGGTCGGCCAGGCTGTGTCGGCACAGGATGTCGCGCGCCGCGTCCAGCACGTCGTCCCGGTTGATCGCCACGGCACCACGGTAGCGGGCGTGTGATCGGCGCCTCCCACCGGCCCTGTACGGTGTACAGGACCGCTGACCGGCACCAGCGCCGCGCCCGAAGGAGGAGTCATGGCCGCACCGTCGTCGCCGACCTCCCTCGCGCAGGCCGACGCCGAGTACGTCTGGCACCCCTACGGGGCGTTGCCGGCGGCGGTCCCCGCGCTGCTGGTCCACTCCGCCGACGGCGTGCACCTGGAGACCGAGGCCGGGCGCCTCGTCGACGGGATGAGCTCGTGGTGGGCCGCGATCCACGGCTACCGGCACCCGGTGCTCGACGCCGCGGCCGCCGACCAATTGCGGGCGATGAGCCACGTCATGTTCGGCGGGCTGACGCACCGGCCCGCCGTCGAGCTGGCCACCCGGCTGGTCGAGATCACCCCCGACGGCCTCGACCGCGTCTTCTTCAGCGACTCGGGATCGGTGTCGGTCGAAGTCGCCGTCAAGATGGCCCTGCAGTACTGGCGATCGGCGGGCCGAGCCGGCAAGACCAGGCTGCTCACCTGGCGGGGCGGCTACCACGGCGACACGTTCACCCCGATGAGCGTGTGCGACCCGGAGGGCGGCATGCACGCCCTGTGGACCGACGTGCTGGCGGACCAGGTCTTCGTCCCGGCGCCGCCGCGCGAGTTCGACGAGGCCTACGCGCGGCGCCTGCGGGAGGCGATCGCCGAGCACGCCGACGAGTTGGCGGCGGTGATCGTCGAACCGGTCGTGCAGGGGGCCGGTGGCATGCGATTCCACGACCCGGAATACCTGCGGGTGTTGCGCAGTGCCTGCGACGACAACGGGGTCCTGTTGATCTTCGACGAGATCGCCACCGGCTTCGGCCGGACCGGCGAGTTGTTCGCCGCCGACCACGCCGCCGTCGCGCCGGACATCATGTGCCTCGGCAAGGCGCTGACCGGCGGATACCTGACCCTCGCGGCGACGCTGTGCACCGCCCACATCGCGGCCGTCATCAGCGCCGGGGAGGCCGGCGGCCTCGCGCACGGGCCCACGTTCATGGCCAACCCGCTGGCCTGCGCGATCGCCCTCGCCTCGACGAACCTCCTGCTCGACGGCCCGTGGCGCCGGCGGGTCGCCGCCATCGGCGACGGCCTGCGCGACGGGCTGGCGCCGCTGGA
>NZ_JASGER010000069.1:0-45668 GCF_047606305.1 Gordonia sp. (in: high G+C Gram-positive bacteria)
CCGCATCAGTCCCACCCTCTGCCGATTCCCACCCGCATCAGTCCCACCCTTTCGCGATGGCGCGCGCCAGTCGCAGATCCCACGGAGTCGTGATCTTGAAGGCGTCCGGATCGCCGTCGACGACGTGGACGTCGATCCCCGCGCGCTCGGCCAGTCCGGCATCGTCGGTCGCGACGTCGTCGGTGGCGGCATACGCCTGGGCGAGGGCGTCGGCGTGGAAGCCCTGCGGGGTCTGGATCGCCCGCAGGACGGAGCGGTCGACGGTCTGGAGAACCCGCCGGTCCCCGTCGACGCGCTTGAGGGTGTCGACGACCGGCAGCCCCGGGACCACGGCACGGTGACCGGCGCGCAACGCCCCGACCACCCGCTCGAAGACGGCGGCCGGGGTGAAGGGGCGCGCGGCGTCATGGACGAGGACGTACTCGCCGGTGGCGCGGGCCAGCCCGGCGCGGACCGAATCGGTCCGCTCGGCACCGCCGACGATGACGTCGATCGGGCAGGCCGATCCGCTCAGCTCGGCACGGGTGCGTTCGGTCAGCTCGTCGGGAACGACGACCACTATGCGGTCGAGGTCGATCCGGTCCGACGACTGCACCGCGTCGACGGTGCGCGCCAGGATGGTCCGACCGGCGAGGTCGACGAAGGCCTTCGGCGTGTTCTCGCCCAGTCGGGTCCCCGACCCGGCGGCCGGGACGATGACCGAGGTGGACAAGTGCGCCTAGGAGGCGGCGGCCAGCACCTCGTCGAGAATGCTGGAGGCCTTCTCGTCGTCGGTGTTCTGTGCGAGGGAGAGCTCGTCGACCAGGACGCGGCGGGCACGGGTCAGCATGCGCTTCTCACCGGCCGACAGTCCGCGGTCCTGCTCGCGGCGCCAGAGGTCGCGGACGATCTCGGCGACCTTGATGATGTCGCCGGAGATCAGCTTCTCCTGGTTCGCCTTGAAGCGGCGGGCCCAGTTGGTCGGCTCCTCGGTGTGCGGCGCGCGAAGCACCTGGAACACCTGGTCCAGACCCTCCTCACCGACCACATCGCGGACCCCGACGTACTCGAGCTTGGACGAAGGGATCTGGACGGTCATGTCACCGTCGGTCACCTTCAGTACGAGGTATTCGACCGGCTCACCCTTGATGGTGCGGGTGACGATGTCCTCAACCCTCGCGGCACCGTGGTGGGGGTAGACAACGGTGTCGCCGACTTTGAAATTCATGAACGTAGCGCCCCTTTCAACTGAGGCAAGTCTAACACGCGGCCCGGACACCCCTTTCACGTCGGTGCAGGTCAACGGGGTGATCAGCACCCTTTGCGCTGGCCAGGGCGACTATCGGTCGCTTACTACGCACTGTGGTAGCGCCCACACCGCGAATCGGATGTGGACTGCGACGAGCCGGCGCCGCGGTGATTTTTCGACGAATCTCGCCACCCCGGCGGACGGAACCGGGTCCCGCCCACTACGCTGCGTAGTGAGCGTTTCGCCGGCCGCCGGCCGAACGCGACGAATACCACCAGCTGGAGGATTACGGTGTCTCTGCTCTCCCAGTCCGCGCTCGTCAAGTCCGCGCTCGCCGTCACCATCGGCGCCGGCGTCGTTCTGGCGGCGTCCGCCTGCGGCTCCGGACAGGTTTCCCAGACCGCGACTCAGGCGCCCGCCGTGAACGGCGCGACCGTCCGCGACGGCGGCCTGGCCGTCAACGACGTCCAGATCGTGTACCCGGAGGGTGATTCGGCCGCAGTCTTCGCCGCCGGCGGCCCCTTCAAGCTGGCCTTCGTCGCGACCAACGACGACCCGGTCAACGACGCCAAGCTCGTCTCGATCACCGCTCCGACCGGCACCGTCGCCGTGCCCGGCGACGCAGTCGTGAAGCCCGGTTCGGCCCTGCGCGCGGGGAAGCCGGCCGGGATGATCTCGGCCGAGGGCGCCAAGTCCGTCGACATCACCTTCAGCAACACCGGCAAGACCGTCGCCCCGGGCCTCACCGTGCCGCTGACCTTCACCTTCGACACCGCCGGCAAGACCACCAACATCAAGGTCGAGACCCCGGTCGACGTCGGCTCGCTCGCCGAGCGCAAGGACAAGGACCCGTCGGACGACATCGAGAGCGGTCACCACTGACCTGCGCTGTCCGACCCGGGATCTAGGCTGACCGCGTGCCAGCCAAGACCCGTGCCGTTTTCCGCTGCAGTGCCTGCGGGCACCAGCCCGCCAAATGGGTCGGCCGCTGCCCCGAGTGCGGCGAGTGGGGCACCGTCGACGAGTCGGCGCCCGCCGCGGCGGCCAAGGCCCGCGGCACCGCCGGCGTCACCCCGAGCAGCCCCGCCCGGCGCCTGACCGACGTCGACTCCGAGTCCGCGACCGTCATCCCCACCGGCATCGACGAATTCGACCGCGTCCTGGGCCGCGGCGTCGTCCCCGGCTCGGTGATCCTGCTGGCCGGCGAGCCCGGCGTCGGCAAGTCGACGCTGCTGCTGGAGGCGGCCAAACACTGGGCCCGTGGCGGCCGCACGGCCCTCTACGTCACCGGCGAGGAGTCGGCCGGCCAGGTCCGTCTGCGCGCCGAGCGGACCGACGCGGTCCACGAGAACGTCTACCTCGCCGCCGAGTCCGACCTGGCGACGGTGCTGGGCCACGTCGCCGAAGTCGACCCGACGCTGCTGATCGTCGACTCGGTGCAGACCATGGTGGCCACCGATTCCGACGGCGTGCACGGCGGCGTCACCCAGATCCGCGCCGTGACCACCGCCCTGGTCTCACTGGCGAAGAACAGCGGCGTCGCGGTCATCCTCGTCGGCCACGTCACCAAGGACGGCGCGGTGGCCGGTCCCCGCTCGCTCGAGCACCTGGTCGACGTGGTGCTCGGCTTCGAGGGCGATCGACACTCCCCGCTGCGGATGGTGCGCGGCATCAAGAACCGCTTCGGCGCCGCCGACGAGGTGGGCTGCTTCGAGCAGCGCGACAACGGGATCCACCAGGTCACCGACCCGTCGGGCATCTTCTGGCACGAACGCCAGGGCGACGTGACCGGCTCGGCGGTGCTGGTGACGATGGACGGCAAGCGCGCCTTGGTCGGCGAGGTGCAGGCGCTGGCGAATGCGACCGAGATGAACAATCCGCGCCGCGCCGTCTCCGGTCTCGACAGTGCGCGGGTCGCGATGGTGCTGGCCGTGCTGCAATCCCGGCTGGGCTTGACCGGGATCGGCAAGTCCGAGGTCTACGCGTCGACCGTCGGCGGCATGAAGGTGACCGAGCCCGCCGCCGACCTCGCGATCGCGATGGCGGTCGGTTCGGTCGTCAAGGACGTCGCGATCCCCTTCGACACCGTGGTCATCGGCGAGGTCGGGCTGGCCGGCGAGGTGCGCCCGGTGAGTTCGCTGACGCGGCGGGTCGCCGAGGCGAAACGGCTCGGCTTCCGGCACGCGGTGATCCCCGCGGCCGGCGCCGACCGGGAGGACCTGCCCAAGGGGATCCGGATCAGCCGCGTCGCAAACCTCGCCGAGGCGGTGCAGGCCTGCCTGTCCCGCGGGGCCGCGTCCTACGACTTCTGAGCGCTACGGACTGGAGTACTTGGTCCACCGCTGGTGCTCGTCGGGCCGCTGGGAGTTGGCCACGTGTTCGGCGAAGTGGTCGCGCGGATCGATCCCGATGAACAGCGCCTGGCTGCCCGCCACCGGCTCGGGGGGTGCGTCCGGACCGTCCAGGTAGGCCGTCGCGCGGGTGTAGACCTTGCGCCGCTGCTTGCCCAGGATCTCGGCGGTGAAGCGCAGCGACGAGTCGATCGGGATGGGTCGGGCGAAGTCGATCTCCAGGTGACCGGTCACGACGGGGACGCCGATGAGCAGCGCCGTCGTGCCCATCACCTCGTCGAAGGCGGCCGACAGCACCCCGCCGTGGATGACCCCGGGACCGCCCTCCATCCAGGGGCGGACGACCATCGTCGCGGTCGAGTCGAGCCCCTCCCCGGCGACGACCGTCACGTGCAACCCGTTGAGGGCGTCGTCGCCGCAGCCGTAGCAGAGGGCGTGGTGAAACCTCATCGCCTCACCCGGCGCGGTGGCCTTGGGATGGCGGGTCAACGGCTCCAGGTCGTCGGGTACTGCGAAACTGCCTCTCACAGACCGATACTCTAGTTTGACCGTCCCCCTCGACCGCTGGAGCACCCATGACCGCGCCCATGTCCGACCTGACCCGCGAGACCATCGCGCGCGTCGCGCCGGGCACCGGGCTGCGCGACGGTCTCGAGCGGATCCTGCGCGGTGGCACCGGCGCCCTGATCGTGCTGGGCCACGACGCCGACGTCGAGAAGCTCTGCGACGGCGGGTTCCACCTGGACGTCGATTTCGCCCCGACGCGGCTGCGCGAGCTCGCCAAGATGGACGGCGCCCTGGTGCTGTCCACCGACGGCTCCCGGATCCTGCGGGCGAACGTGCAGCTCATGCCCGACCCGACGATCGCGACCAACGAGTCCGGCACCCGCCACCGCGCCGCCGAGCGCACTGCGATCCAGACCGGCTACCCGGTGATCTCGGTCAGCGCCTCGATGTCGATCGTGAGCATCTACGTCGACGGCGCCCGCCGCATCGTCGAGAGCCCGGACCCGATCCTCTCGCGCGCCAACGTCGCCCTGGCCACGCTGGAGCGCTACCGCTCCCGGCTCGACGAGGTGCTCGGTCAGCTGTCCCGGTCGGAGATCGAGGACGACGTGACCCTGCGCGACGTGATGAGCGTGGCGCAGCGGATGGAGATGGTGCGCCGGGTCGCCGACGAGATCGACCTGTACATCCTCGAACTGGGCACCAACGGCCGCCAGGTCCGCCTGCAGCGCGAGGAGCTGATCAGCGACAACGACGCCATCCGCGAGCTGTTGGTCCGCGACTACTACGCCTCACCCGAGCCGCCCACCTCCGCCGAGCTGACGGGTGCGCTCGACGCGATCGGCGAACTGTCGGACGCCGACCTGCTCGACCTGTCGCTCATCGGGCGCTGCTTCGGCTACCCGACCACCGTCGAGGCCCTGGACACGGCGATGACGCCGCGCGGCTACCGGTTGCTCTCCCGGATCTCGCGGCTGCAGTTCGGCCACATCGAACGGCTGGTCGCGAGCTTCGGGTCGCTGCAGTCGTTGCTGGCGACGAGCGCCGCGGACCTGCAGGGCGTGGACGGGATCGGGAGCATCTGGGCCCGCCACATCCGCGAAGGACTGTCCCGGCTGGCCGAGACGAGCCTCGACCGGTTCTAGCCGAATCCCGCGGGCTAGGGCTGCTGTGCGGGTGCGACGACGTTGAAGGTGATCGGCGCGGACTCGCGCTCACCGATCTTGCCGATCGCCCGGTAGGCCCCCGGCGGGATCGGCTCGCGCGGGGTCTTGCAACCCGGCTTGCTGGTGGTGCCCGACCAGTTGATCGTGTCGCGCTCCTGCTGACCCGGCTGGAACTCGACGTTGTTCACCGAGCGCAGCGGCGAGCAGTCGCGCGCGCTCCACAGCGTGCGGGTGCCGTCGAGCGAGCGGACCACGACGTTCTGCACCGACTTGCCGATGTCGCGGGTGCAGGCGGTCAGGCCGCCGTTGGTCACGGCGAGGGTGAACACCGGCTGGTCGCCGACCTTGTAGGTGGGCTTGTCGGTGTACAGCACCACCGACAGGCTCTGGTCGGTGCAGAGGTTCTGGGCCGGGACGGGCTCGCCGGCGGCGTTGTTCTGCGCACCCTGGTCGCCCTGCGCGGCGGCCGCCTGGCCCTCGGGGGCCTTCGACGCCTGCTCGCCCTGCGGCGCGGCGGAACCGTCGCCCTGCGGCGCGGCCTGGTTCTCACCCTGCTGGCCGCCGGCCTGCGCATCGCCCTGCGGAGCGGGCTGCGGGTTCTTCGGTGGCGCCGGTGCGGCGGGCGTCGTCGAATTGGTGGCGGCGACCTGCTTGCCGTCGCCCTGCGACGGGAGCGCGGAGAGGATGAGTGCGATCACCAAACCGACGAACGCGACAGCCCCGCCGCCGGCGACAATGCGTCGGCGCCAGTAAATCTCCTGGGGCAGCGGGCCTTGCGGTTCGATCACGCCTTTCACGCTAACTGCCAGCGACGATGGGACCGATGAGGCTATCCGGCGTGTCGCGAATAGGGCGCTGATCACACCGGATGCCGATTCCCGTGCCCGGCGGGCGGGTCAGCCGTCGATCGACTCCGCCGACGCCTCGCCGATCTCGCCGAGGGCGTCGCGCAGCGAGACCCGACCGTCGGCGAGGTGATAGGTCAGGCCGACGATCGCGACCTCGCCGCGATCGACCCGCTCCTTGATCAACAGGCTGCGCTGCATCAGCAGCCGCCCGGTCTCGACGACGTGCTCGGCCTCGAACTCGTCCAGGCGTGTCTTGCCCTTGGCGCGGGCCGCCAGGATGCTCGGTCCGACGCGCTCGACGATGTCGCGGATGTAGCCGCCGGGGATGGTGAGGCCGTTGAGCGACTCCACCGTCGAGCCGACGGCGCCGCACGAGTCGTGGCCGAGGATTGCGATCAACGGCACGTCGAGCAGTTCGGTGGCGAACTCGAGGGACCCCAGGACCGAGGAGTCGATGATGTGACCGGCGGTGCGCACGACGAACATGTCGCCCAGGCCCTGGTCGAAGATCATCTCGGCGGCCACCCGCGAGTCCGAGCAGCCGAACAGGACCACGTTGGGGGCCTGTCCGCCCGCCAACGACTCGCGGCGGTCGATACCCTGGTTGGGA
This sequence comes from Gordonia sp. (in: high G+C Gram-positive bacteria), assembly GCF_047606305.1. Classification (GTDB taxonomy): domain Bacteria; phylum Actinomycetota; class Actinomycetes; order Mycobacteriales; family Mycobacteriaceae; genus Gordonia. The sequence continues at coordinate 6,711 of NZ_JASGER010000069.1, forward strand.
TGTTCGGGCTTCCCTTCGACAAAGCGTTCGTTCCCGGCCTTGAGGTTCGCCCAGGCCTGGGCCGGCGTCATTCGTTCTCGATCTGAGGCTGCTGACATGGTTCCGAGTATGCCAGTCGGCCCGGTGTTGGCCTGGTTCGACGAGAATGAGCGCGACCTCCCGTGGCGTCGCGACGAGGCCACCGCCTGGCACATCCTCATCAGTGAGTTCATGTTGCAGCAGACTCCCGTCGCACGTGTCCTGGTGCCGTGGCGCGAGTGGGTCGCGCGCTGGCCGACCCCGGCCGACATGGCTGCGGCGAGCGGTGCCGACGTGCTGCGGGCGTGGGGAAAGCTCGGCTATCCGCGGCGCGCGCAGCGGCTGCACGCCTGCGCCCGGGCCATCGCCGACGAGCACGGCAACATCGTCCCCGACGACGTCGAGGTGCTGTTGGGGCTGCCCGGCATCGGCGAGTACACGGCCCGCGCGATCGCCTGTTTCGCCTACGGACTCCCCGTGCCCGTCGTCGACACCAACGTGCGGCGGGTGATCGCGCGCGCCTGTCACGGCCTCGCCGACGCGCCCCGGCCGCGGCGGTCGGACCTCGACGACGCCGCTGCGCTGGCCCCGCGTACCGACGACGGCGGGTTCGCCACCACCGCCCCGCGGTTCTCGGCCGCCCTGATGGAGCTGGGCGCCCTGGTCTGTACTGCGCGCAACCCGCGCTGCCGGCAGTGCCCGATCGTTGAGTCCTGCGCCTGGGTGGCGGCCGGTCGACCCGTGCTCGACGGTCCGCCGAAGCGGACGCAGCGCTACGAAGGCACCGACCGCCAAGTGCGCGGGCGGTTGTTGGACGTGCTGCGCGAGACACACGGCCCGGTCGAGCGGGCCCGGCTCGACCAGGCGTGGACGGTCGATCCCGGCCAACGCGCGCGGGCGCTGGACTCGCTGCTGGTCGACGGGTTGGTGGAGGTCACCGACGAGGGGCTGTTCCGCCTGGGTGGCTGATCGGCGGCTCGAGCGCGGACAAGAACGCCTCGAGGGCCCCGCGGAAGAACTCCGGCGCATCGTCGTGGACCAGGTGTCCGGCACCGTCGGCGACGACGTGCTGCGCCACGGGGTTGCGCTGGGCCATCTGCGCCATCTGTCCCGGCGGGGTGACGGTGAACCCGGCCTCGACCAGCAGCGTCGGGACGCGCACCGCCTCCCACTGGGCCCAATAGTCGCGCCTGCCCCACTGGTCGGCGATCGCGACGAACACCCCGAGGTCGCCGTGCAGGCGACCGTCGTCGAAGGCCTCGTAGAAGTAGCGGCCCGCCACCGCGCCGAACATCTCCTGCGCCTGCTCGAGCGAGGAGAAGCGCTCCGGCCAGGTCTCGAACCACGGGGTCCAGTTGCGCGTCGTCTGGCCGCGGAAGTCCGGCGCCATGTCCTCGACGACCAGCCCGCGCACCAGGTCGGGGTGCGCGGCGGCGGCGCACCACGCGTGGAGCCCGCCCATCGAGTGGCCGATCAGGACCGCCGGAACATCGTCGCCGGTCAGTTCGGCGATGCGTCGCAGGACGTCGGCGATGTCGTCGACGAAGCGCTCGGTGGCGATGCCGTCGGGCGGGATCGTCCAGGGTTTGATGATCGGGCCGGTGTGCCAGGCCGCGTCGACGGTGAACACGCGCCCGTAGCGGCGCAGCCAGTCGAGCTGCCGGACCCAGGTGCGACCGCGCCCCATCAAGCCGTGCAGCAGCAGGATCGGCGGGCCCTGTCCCCCGTGATCGGTCAGCGCGTCCAGGTCGGTCACCGCTCGACTGTATCGGGCGGTTGGTCCCTACCGGGGCGCCGCGCGCGTGGATAGGCTGGGGCCATGTCAGTAGTGAAGATCAACGCGATCAGCATCCCCGAAGGCGCCGGACCCGAGCTCGAGAAGCGCTTCGCCAACCGCGCCCACACCGTCGACTCGTCGCCGGGCTTCCTCGGCTTCCAGCTGCTGCGCCCCACGGCCGGCGAGGACCGGTACTTCGTCTACACCGAGTGGGAGTCCGAGGAGGACTACCAGAACTGGGCCAACGGCGATGCCCGCAAGGCGCACGCCGGCGAGCGCAAGGGAAACACCGTCGCCTCGGGTGCGAACCTCCTCGAGTTCGAGGTGGTCATCGACGCCAAGCCGTCGAACGCCTAGTTCTTCACAGCTCCATTCGGATCGGCCAACCCCTGGTCGATAACTAGAACGTGTTCTAGTATCGAGGGTGAACCAGATCACCAACCTTGGAGCATTCATGACCGAGACCGCGACCGCCCCCGACACCCTCGTCGGTGGGGGCGACCAGCCCAACCTCTACATCGGCGGCAAGTGGGTTGCGCCGCACTCGACCAAGCGCCTCGAGGTCGTCTCGCCGGCGACCGGTCAGAAGGTCGGGTCCGCCCCCGACGGCGACGCCACCGACGTCGACACCGCCGTGAAGGCCGCCAAGGCCGCCTTCGACTCGGGCGTGTGGCGCTCCAAGTCGCCGGCCGAGCGCGCCGCGGTGCTCCGCAAGGCCGCCGAGCTGCTCAACGAGCGCCAGGCCGACGTCACCGCCCTCATCTCCGCCGAGATGGGCGCCTCCGCCGCCGACGTCGCGACGCTGCAGATGCTGCCGGGCACCGGCGTGCTGAACTCCTATGCCGATGCCTCGGACGCCTACCAGTGGGAGGAGAAGCGCACCGGCCTGTTCGGCGAGACCATCGTCGTGCGCGAGCCGGTCGGCGTCGTCGGCGCGATCACCGCGTGGAACGTGCCGCTGTTCCTGGTCTGCAACAAGCTCGGTCCCGCGCTGGCGGCCGGCTGCTCGATCGTGTTGAAGCCCGCCCCGGAGACCCCCCTCGACGCGAACCTCATCGCCGAGATCTTCACCGACGCGGGCGTGCCCGAGGGCGTCGTCTCCGTCGTCACCGGCGGCCTGGAGGCCGGGCAGGCGCTCGTCGAGCACCCCGACGTCGACAAGATCACCTTCACCGGCTCCACCGCCGCCGGCAAGATCATCGCGTCGCGCTGCGGCGAGCTGCTCAAGCGCTACTCGCTGGAGATGGGCGGCAAGTCGGCGGCCATCGTCCTCGAGGACGTCGACCTGCCGTCGAGCGTGCACATGCTGGTGTTCTCCGGCCTGCTGAACAACGGCCAGGCCTGCGTCGCGCAGACCCGCGTGCTGGTTCCGCGCTCGCGCCACGACGAGATCGTCGAGGCGATGGTCGAGACCGCGAAGACCTTCACCCCCGGCGTGCCCAGCGACCCGGAGGCCAAGCTCGGCCCGATCATCACCGAGAAGCAGCGCGACAAGGTCGAGGGCTACATCAAGAAGGGCAAGGACGAGGGCGCCACGGCGGTGCTCGACGGCGGTCGCCCCGAGGGGCTGGACTCCGGCCACTTCGTCGCCCCGACGATCTTCACGGGCGTCACCAACGACATGACGATCGCGCGCGAGGAGATCTTCGGCCCGGTCATCTCGGTGATCCCCTACGACACCGTCGAAGAGGCCATCGCCATCGCCAACGACTCCGACTACGGACTCGCCGGCTCGGTGTGGACCTCGGACATCGACAAGGGCGTCGAGATCGCCAAGCAGGTGCGCACCGGCACCTACGGCATCAACTGGTACGCCATCGACCCGGCCTCGCCGTTCGGCGGCTACAAGACGTCGGGCATCGGCCGGGAGAACGGCCGCGAGGGCCTCGAGTCCTACCTCGAGCACAAGGCCATCCTGATGCCGATGGGCTACTCGTCGCAGGGCTGACCACAGCAATCAACCGCCGACCGTCGTCCACCGGGCACGGTCGGCGGTTTTTTGCGCCCACTCGGCGGGATCTACCGCCCACTCGGCGAGGGGTCGGGCGTCGGCCCTTGGGCCGCCGGTTCGCTAGCGGGGCGGGCCGGCCGGAGGGGCGAGCTCGCCGGCCTGGCGCTGCACGACGTTGCGGAGCGAGTCGTCGGTGAAGATCTGGATCGAGTTGATCTTCCAGGTGAGGCCCTTGCGGACCATCGTGAACTGCACGCGGCTCGGGTCGATCCGGACCTTCGGCTCGTCGGCGCTGGTCACCGACTGGTTGAGGAACAGCAGGACCGTCGAGGTGCTGCGCGTGTTGGTGACGACGCCCGCGTCGCGGATGTCGAGCTTGGAGATGATCTTGCGCTTCTTGACGCCCTCGGCCATCTTGAAGTCGGTGATCTGCTCCTGGAACTCCTTCGCAGCCTCGTCGATGAGGAATCCCTTGGCCTGGTTGATCTTGCCGTCGACGGTGTCGGGGTCGTAGCTGAGCATCGTCTGCGCGTAGCCGCGGGCGGCGCTCAGCGACGAGTTGCGCGCCGACTCCACCGACTGCAGCCGGTAGAAGGTGATGGCCAGCGCACCGGTCAGCACCACGAGGGCGGCCAGGACCGCGGCGACGACCAGCCAGGAGCGCGGGATGTTCGACGCGCTCACGGCCTCCTTGCCGCTGGTCTTCGTGTTCTTCGACTTCGTGTCCGTCGACTTCGCCACCGTCAGTACACCCAATCGAATTTCGTCAGCTTCAGCTCGCCGTTGATCCGGCGCATGTCGACTCGCCAGCGGAACACCTGGCGCTCGACGTCGGCCTTCTTGTTGCTCAACCGCTGGGTCCAGCCGAGGACCATCAGGACGCGGCCGTAGTCCGGGTCGGCCTGGGTCACCGCGCGCGAGAGGACCTCGCCGTTGGTCTGCACGTCGTACTGCTCGACCATCGTCGTGATCTGCTGCGTCACCGTGTTGAGCGTCTCGTAGGCCGTGCCGCTGGTCTTGTCGACCAGGGTCTTGCGGATCTCGTCGACGTTCGTCTTGTTCAGCGACGTCAGGTTGACGGTCACCTGTTGGGCGAAGGCGTCGTACTCGGCGCGCAGGTCGTTGCGCTGCTTGATGCGGTAGGCGCCCACCCCCAGCAGCGTCGAGGCGACGATCAACACCAGCGCGAGGAGCAGGGCGCCGACGCCGAGCATGGCCGTGCGCGGGTCGACCCGGTCCACCGTCACGAACGGCGACGACTCGACCGGCTTGGACTTGGCGTCGGAGTCCTTGGCCTTGACATCCTTCGCCGCAGCCTTGGCGTCGTCAGCCGACGCGGCCTCCGCGACGTCCGCCACCGGCGACTCAGCGTCTGCCTCAGCCTCCGGCCGAGCTTTCGTGCGAGCCTTGGGCCGCCGCTTGAGCGGGGCGACGCGGACGGGCTGGGCGGACGAGCGGGCGCGCTTGGGGGCGGCCTTCTCCTCGGCCTTCTCAGGCTGGTCGGCGGAGTCCTGCGTCGGCTCTGAGTCGGGTTCGCTCACCGAGTGCCCGGATTGATCATCTGCTGCCATTTGGTCGTTTTCCCTCGCGAGTCCTTGCCGAGACCCGCGTTGTACGTCTTGCCGTCCGGACCGATGTAGTCCCCGGTCTTGGGGTCGTACGTGGTCGCGTACACGGCGGGTTGGTTGCCGTCCTTGCGGAACTGGCTGGGCGTGCCCGGTACCACCGTACCGGTGGATCCGTCATGGCTGGCCGGGGCCACCGCGCCGGGTCCCTGACCGGGGCCCTGCCACTTGAGGCCGTAGGGCAGGCCGTTCGGGAACGGCACGTTCTGCTTGGCCAGCGGCTTGTAACCGGTGCGGCACTCCTCCGGGGTGGAGGCGCGACGGCCGGGGAACTCCACGCAGGGGAAGTTGCGGGCACCGCGCACGGCCAGGTTCTGGTCCTGCGGCACGCGGCACAGCATGCCCGGCGGCAGGTCGCGGGCCTCGGTCGCCGAGCCCGAGCGCCAGGCGCTCGCCGGGAGGAAGCCGACGGTGCAGGTGCCCGGGTCCTGGAAGCCGAGGGCGAAGTCGGCGTTCGCGCCGTAGCGCTCCACGTCGCCGGTGTTGACGGCCGTGATGAGGACGTCGAGCAAGCGCGGGTAGAGCACGAGGATCTGGCGCATGTTGGCGTGGTAGACCGCGAGGGTCTTCATCGAGGTGCCCAGGTTGTCCACCAGCATGGGCAGCGAGGTCTGCATCCCGTCGAACATGTCGCCGGCCTGACGGGTGACCGCCGGCCCCTTGTCGAGGATGCCGGAGATCTCCGGCTTGTTGGCGCGCAGCTGGTCGGTCACCTTGGTCAGGTTCGACGTCCAGGTCCGCACCTTGTCGGCGGTCTGGCTCTGCGTGGACAGCACGTCACCGGCCTGCTGCACCAGCGCGATCATCGCGTCGGAGTTCTTGTAGGCGTCGTTGGTCAGCAGCGTCATCGAGTCGAGCAGGCGCTGCAGGTCCTCGCCGGTGCCGTTGAAGGCCTGGAAGACCTCGTCCATCACCTCGCGGAGCTTGGAATCGCCGACGTTGGTGAGCAGGTTGTCGGCCTGGTCGAGCATCGAGGAGATCTCGACCGGGACGTCCTCGCTCTTGACCGTCTGGTTGTTGTGCATCGGCGCCGACGACGGCTGGTCCGGCGGCGTGAACTCGACGAACTGCTCACCGATCGCCGACACCGACCGGATCGAGGCCTGCGAGTTCTGCGGGATCTTCGAATTCGAGTCGATGGTCAGGCGCGCGCGCACACCGTCGTTGGTCAGGTTCACCGAGTCGACCTTGCCGACGTTCACACCGCGGTAGCTGACGTTCGCGTTCTCGTAGAGGCCGCCGGTGGTCGGCAGGTCGAGGTTGACCCGGTAGACACCGAGGCCGAGCATCTGCGGGATCCGGATGTAGAAGATGCCCATCGCGAGCACGGCGATCACCGCGACGATCGCGAAGATGATCAGCTGGGCGCGCTGGAAACTGGAGATCTTCATCGAGGTGCACCCCCCTGAGACATGCGCGGCTTGGGCTTCTTGGCCGCTCCGGGCGACCGGCTCGGGCGTCGCGGGGCGCCGGACTGGTCGGCGTCCCCGTCACCCTCGCGCTGCAGCGGCGACTGGAACGGGTTGAGGCCGCGCTTGGCCGCCCCGGCCGGACTCCCGGCGAGCGCCTCGGGGCCGAGGATGCGGCTGCCGAGCACCGACGGGAACAGGGTGTGGCCCAGGCGGTAGAAGGTCAGATCCAGGTTGAGGTCGGTGTTGACGTAGTCGCCCTTGACCACGCTGCTGATCGCCTTCTCCGGGAACGGGAAGCTCAGCAGCACGCCCAGCGACTTGTTCAACGACGGTCCGGCCGACTGCAGTTGCTTGAGCGTCGCGTCGAGCGACTTCACCGCGAGACGGATGTCGTCGCCGTTGGCCTTGAGGATGTCGTCGGCGGTGTCGGACAGCTTGCCGATCGCGCCGAGCGCGTCGACGAGCTGCTGGCGCTGGTCAACGAACAGCTGCAGGATCTTGGGGCCGTCGGCGAGCGCCTTCTGGATCGTCGGCTGCTGCTCGTTCATCGTCGCGGTCAGGCGGTCGAGGCCGTCGATGGCCTTGACGATGTCACCGCGCTGGGCGTTGAGCGACCCGACCAGTTGGTCCAGGCGCGGCACCAGCTGCGCGATGGTCTCCTGGCGGCCGTCGAAGACCTTGTTGACCTCGGTGACGACGCTGCCGAACTGCGAGAGGCCGCCGCCGTTGAGGACCACCGACAGGGAGCTGAGCACCTGCTCGGTCGTCGGGAAGGCACAGGCGGAGATCTGCTGCGCGACGCTGACGTCGGGGATCGCCTTCGCCTTGTCGGTGGTGGGCGCCAGGTTCTGCTGCTCGGGACACTTGGCCAGCGGGATGGTCTCCCCGGCCTTCATCATCGAGCTGGTCGGGCTGTCGGGCTGCAGGATCTGCAGGTGCGAGGAACCCAGGACGCTCGTCATACCGATCATGACGTGCGAGCCCTCGGGGATCTGCGCCCCCTTGTTCATGCGCATCTCGACGCGGGCGTTCCAGTCGTCGACGCTGATCTTGCCGATGGAGCCGATGGTCGCGTCGTCGAGCATGATCGGCGCGTTGGTGACCAGGCCGGCGGCGGTGGGGATGATCGCGCTGACCCGGTAGGAGCCGTCGCCGGTGCCCGGGGCGCCCGGCACCGGCAGCGTGTTGGCGCCGCCGAAACCGCAGCCGACCAGGCCGACCGTCATCGCCGTGCCGACCGACACCGCGGCCAGCGAGCGGCGGGCCGTCTGCTGCGAGAGTCTGCTCATCATCAGTTCTCCGCCCCGAACGGCACCAGCAGGTTGCCCAGCGGGCTGGGCATGTTGTTCGCGCGCCGCGTGTTCGCATCCAGCTGGCGGATGCGGTTCTGGGCGCGCGCCTCCACATCGGCGTTCTGGTAGTGGATCTGCTGCGGCAGCGCGACCTGGCCCTGGACCGGGTTGAACAGGAACGGCGGGTAGTTCACGACCATCGCCTTCATCACCGGCGCCAGCACATCGACGCACTTGTCGACCTCGGCCTGACTCTGACCCGGGCGGTTGTTGGCCTGCATCGTGCCGCACAGCAGCGTGATGAGGTTGGTGCCCATGCCCAGGCCGAAGATGCCGCCCAGTGAACCGGTCATCGGGTTGTAGATGTTGTAGAAGTTCGACAGCTGCGTCGGCGCCGAGTGGAGCAGGCCGCGCAGCTTGGCGTCCTTCTCGCGGATGATGTTCGTCGCGGTCGCGACCTGCTGCAGTGAGTGGGTCAGCGCGGTGCCGTTGGTGTCGAGGAACTTCTTGATGTCGACCATCGCCGAGTCCAGCCCGACGAGTGCGTCGTTCAGCTCGGCGGTGTCGGACAGCACGGTCGAGACGCTCGCGATCCGGCCGTTGAACTGGACGAGCTGCTCATGGCTGGAGGACAGCTGATCGGTGAGCTTCTGCAGGCTGCGCACCGTCGAGAACAGGTCGTCGCGGCCCGCAGCCAGCGTGCCGGTGACCTTCGACATCTGGCGCAGCGACTGGTTGATGGCCTCGCCGTTGCCGTCGAGGTTCTTGTCGGCGACGCCGAGTGCACGGGTGGCCGGGCTGTTGCCGTCCTCGCCGGGGCCGATGGCCTCGGTGAACTTGGTGAGCTGCTTCTTGAGGTCGTCCCACTCCATCGGGACGGCGGTGCGCTCCATCGGGATGTCGTCCCCGCCGACGAGCTTCGGACCCTGCGTGTAGACGGGCGCCATCTGCACGAACCGACCCGACACGAGCGATTGGGCGACGATCACGGCGCGGGCGTCGGCGGGGATGTCCACCGACTTGTCCAGGCGCATCTTGACCCGGACGCCGTCGGGCTGCGGCTGGACGGCGACGACGCGGCCGACGTTGACGCCCAGCACGCGCACCGGGTCGCCGGCGAACAGCCCGGTGGCCGAGCGGAAGTAGGCGTTGACGGTGTCCGTGGTGGCCTTCTGGTAGCCGAAGTACCCGGCGACCACGAGCAGCAGCGCCGTCAACACGGCGGCCGCCGACATCCACATCTTCTTGCCTGTCAGCATCGTCAGCCCCCCTGGCCGTTCCGCGGGTACTCGACCTTGGGCGCCGGCTTCTTCGGCTTGCGCGGGTCGTACTCCGGCGCGGTGTACCACTTGTTCGGCAGGAACGTGGAGTTCGTGTAGTCGTAGGCCTGCCAGATCTCCGGGTACTTGCGCTGCAGGGCCTTCATGAAGACCGCGGTGTAGTCACCGAAGGTCGGCACGCCGACCAGCGACGAGAAGTACGGGCCGGAGGAGACGGCCTCGCCGAGCAGGTTCGCGTACGGACCGAGTCGGTCGACGGCCTGCTCGAGGTCGGCCTTCTTGTCGATGAGGATCTGCATCACGCGGTCCAGGCGGCTCAACATCGGCGTGAACTGCGCGTTGTTCTCCTTGATGAAGCCCTTGATCTGGGTGGTGACGTCACGGGTTCCGGAGATGATCTGGTCGAGGGCCTCGGACCGGGTCTGCAGCTCGCCGAGCAGCGCGTTGGCGCTGACCAGCAGCCGGTTGACCTGCTCGTTCCGGTCGCCGACCGCAGCGCTGATGCTGTTGGCGCGACCGAGGAGCTCGCGCAGCGACTTGTCCCGCTCGGCGATGGCCTGCGAGAGGCGGGCCACGCCGTCGACGGCTCCGCGCACCGAGGCGGGGGTCGCGGCGAAGGTCTTGCTCATCGCGTCGATGGCGGTGCGCAGCTGATCGGTGTTCGTCTCCTGCAGCGTGCCGGTCGCGTTGTCGAGCGCGTCGGTCAGCGAATACGGCGAGACGGTGTTCTCGTTGCCGATCTCGCCGCCGGGCAGGATGCGGCCGGGGCCGTGCGGGATCAGCGTGAGGTTGCGCCGGCCCAGGACGGTCTCGGTCTTGATCGCGGCCTGCGTGTCGGTGCCGAGGTTGACCTTGTCCTTCAGGCGGAACTTGACCGCGGCCTTCTTGCCGCCCTTGGTGTCGGCGAGGGAGATCTTCTCGACGCTGCCGACGTTGACGCCGGACACCGAGACGACGTCGCCGGGGACCAGGCCGCCCGCGTCGTCGAAGTAGGCCTTGTACGTGCTCACCGGCGACAGGAACGGCAGGCTGTTCATCTGGAGCGCCGTCACGACGACCAGGCCGGTCACGACGAAGCCGATGATGCCGGTCGCGGCACGGCTGCGCTGGCCGCGGGCGGCGTCGCGCTCGACGTCGGCGGCGTTGGAGCCGGCGCGCTGGGTGGATCCGAACATCGGGCTCATGGGTGCTGACACCTCCCGCCGGCCATCTGCGTGTTACCGAAGGCGTCGATGGTCGGGATGATCAGCTGCGGGGTTCCCGGGGCGCCGAAGATCAGTCGCTGACGGCAGATCCAGATCTGCAGCCAGGCGCCGTAGCTGCCCAGGTTGGACAGCTTCTTGAAGTCGCCGGGCAGGCGCGAGAGCAGCGGTCGCAGGTCGGCCTCGCCGCGCAGCAGCTCCTCGCTGGTGCGGCTCAGGTTGTTGAACATGCTCTGCAGCCCGGGCCGGGTGTCGCCGAGCAGCTTGGCCATGTCCGTCGCAACGGCGGCGGTCGAGGTCAGCGACGAGCCGATCGTCTCCTTCTGGCCGGCGAGGCCGGTCATCAGGGTCTCGAGGCGGTCGATGCTGTCGATGACGCCGGTGCGGTCCGCATCGAGGGTGGCCAGGGTCGAGTTCAGGTTGTCGATGACCGAGCCGATGAGCTCGTCGCGGTCGGCCAGGGCCTCGGTCAGCTGCGAGGTCATCCGGAGCAGGTGGTTGAGCGACGGGCCCATGTTCTCGTCCTGGAACACGCGGACGAGGCTGGTGGAGAGCTCGTTGACCTGCTTGCCGTCCAGGGTCCGGAACAGCGGCTTGAAGCCGCCGAGCAGCTTGTCCAGGTCGAGGGCGGGCTCGGTCTGCGACGTCGGCAGCGTCGAGCCCGGCGACAGCGTGTCACCGACGTTGCCGGCGCCGCGGCGCAGCTCCAGGAAGCGGTCGCCGGTCAGGTTCTCGTAGCGGATGAGGGCCTGCGCCGACTTGGGCAGCGGGTACTTGCGGTCGACCGAGAAGCTGATCTTGGCGATGTTGTCGTCGGTCAGGCTGACGTCGCGGACGGCGCCCACGTCGACGCCGGCGATCTTCACCTTCGCGCCCGGCTTGATCGCCGACGCACTGGTGAACAGGCCGTTGAAGGTGTTGGTGCGGGTGCCCTGGAAGCGGCTGAACACGGCGACGAGGCCGACGAACACCAGGAGCATGGCCATGGCGAAGGCGCCCAGCTTGATACAGGTCGCCCGGAATTGGCGTGCGCGATTATCCACGGGGCGGCGCTCCGAATAGCAGTTGGAAGACCTTGGTCGTACTCACCTTGGACTTGGTGCGGGGCTGGTACGGGTTCGGCCCGTTGTCGATGACGAGGAAGTCGGCCTTCTTCGTCGTGCGCGGGTTGGACAGGCCGTTCTCACAGGTCGGCGGGGCCGCACCGCGGTTCCACGGCAGGTCCTCGGGGTACTCGTACGGGTCCTTGCCCGGCAGCAGGCCGGCGTTGAGCTTGAGGACGCCGTCGTTGAGGCCGAAGATCGGGGCGCCGATCTCGTGGCCGACGGCGGCGGTGCGGATGAAGCAGGCGATGCCCGGCGCGTTGTACCCGAGCAGGGCCATCGTCACGTTCGAGTCGTTGAGCATCGAGATGATCTGCGCCTTCTTCGGCTCGATGATCCCGTTGGCCGTCGACGCCATCCCGGTGGTGTTGGCCAGGAGCGCGTCAAGGTTCGACGCGTTGTCCAGGAAGGTGTTGCCCAGGAAGACCGAGTTGTCGACGGTCTTCATCAGGTCGGGCATCGCCTCGGCGTAGAGGTTCATCGTCGTCGACGTCTGGTTGATCAGATTCGTCAGCTCACCGAGGTGCGGATTAGTCTTGCCGAGCAGCTTGGACATCGAGTCGATGCCCTTGCCGATGGATTCCCCGTTGCCGTCCAGCGCGGTGGTGATCGCACCGATCGCGGCGTTCAGCTTGTCCGGCTGCAGCTCGGCCAGGACGCTGACCAGCCGCTGGTAGACGGTGTTGAGCTCGACGGTGACGTTGTCGGCCTTGATCTCCGCACCGGGCTGCAGCGTGTAGGCGACCGTCTCCGGCTGCGGCACCAGCGTGACCGCCTTGGCGCCGAAGATGGTGTTCGACTTGATGTCGGCGTGGACGTTGCCCGGGATCTCGGCCAGCTGCTTGCGGTTGATCTTGAGCGACAACACGGCCTGGCCGTCCCGTTCGCTGATCGACCGGACGCGCCCCACCTCGACGCCGCGCAGCTTCACCTTGGCATCCGGGTTCATGACCAGGCCGGCGCGCGGGGCGACGACGGTGACCGGGGCGGTCGAGGAGAACCATCCGAGGAACTGGCCGGCCGCGCCGCCGATGAGCAGCGCGAGCACCGTGACCATGATGACGGCCGCGGTCCGTCGGACCGCGGGGCTGCGTTCGTCCCGTTCGAGCATGTCCCCTACCCCGCCAGGTTGAACTTGCCGTCGGCGCCGTAGATGGCGAGGGAGGTGAGCAGGGTGATGACGACGACCACGACCAGCGACGTGCGGACCGCGTTGCCGACCGCGACGCCGACGCCGACCGGGCCACCCGAAGCGGTGTAGCCGTAGTAGGTGTGGATCATCATCACGGCCACGGCCATGCAGATGGCCTGGGCGAAGGACCACAGGATGTCCGACGGGATGAGGAACGTCCGGAAGTAGTGGTCGTAGACGCCCGGCGACTGGCCGTAGAGGAACACGGTCGCCATGCGGCTGGCCAGGAAGGACGCCAGCGCGGCCAGCGCATAGAGCGGGATGATCGCGGCGAGCCCGGCGATGATGCGCGTGGACACCAGGTACGGGACCGAGTGGATGGCCATCGTCTCGAGCGCGTCGATCTCCTCGCTGACGCGCATGGCGCCCAGCTGTGCCGTCGCGCCGGCGCCGATCGTCGCGGCCAGGGCGATGCCGGCGATGACCGGGACCGCGATACGCACGTTGATGAAGGCCGAGAAGAAGCCGGTCAGGGCCTCGACGCCGATGTTGGCCAACGAGTTGTAGCCCTGCACGGCGATGGTGCCGCCGGTGAACAGCGTCAGGAACCCGACGACCACCACGGTGCCGCCGATCATCGCCAGCGCGCCGGTGCCCATCGAGATCTCCGCGATCAGCCGCAGGGTCTCCTTCTTGTAGCTCTTCAGCGCTCGCGGGATGGAGACGATGCTGTCCCAGTAGAACAGCGCCTGGTCGCCCAGGTTGGCCCATCGATCGCCGGAGCGCTTGATCGCGACGCGCGCGCGCCGAAGACTGGTCGTGTGGGGCAAAACCATCTCAGCTCCCCGTCGCCGTCAGTCCGACCGCCGTCACCACGATGTTGACGACGAACAGTGCCATGAATGAGTAGACGACCGTCTCGTTGACGGCGTCGCCGACGCCCTTGGCGCCGCCGGAGACGTTCAAACCCTGGTAGCACGCGACGAGCCCGGCGAAGAGCCCGAAGAGTGCCGCCTTGATCATCGAGATGATCAGCTCGCCCAGCCCGGTCAGCAGCGTGAGGTTGGCCAGGAAGGCACCGGGGTTGACGTCCTGCAGGTAGACCGAGAAGACGAAGCCGCCGCCGATGCCGATGGTGCAGACCAGGCTGTTGAGCAGCAGTGCGACGCCGGTGGAGGCGATCACGCGCGGGACGACGAGTCGGTGGATGGGGTTGATGCCCAGCACCTTCATCGCGTCGATCTCCTCGCGGATGGTGCGGGCGCCCAGGTCGGCGCAGATGGCGGTCGCGCCGGCACCGGCGACGATCAGCACGGTCACGATCGGACCGATCTGGGTGATCGTGCCGAGCGCGGCTCCGGCGCCGGAGAGGTCCTGCGCACCGATCTCGCGCAGCAGGATGTTCAGGGTGAAGCTGACCAGGACGGTGAACGGGATGGCCACCAGCAGCGTCGGCACCATGGAGACGCGCGCGATGGCCCAGGAGCACTCGATGGTCTCGCGCCACTGGAACGGCCGCCGGAACAACTCCCGTGCGGTCTCGGTGGTCAGCGCGAAAAAGTCGCCAAAGGCAGCGAACGGCGTCGCAAGCTTCGTGAGCACCGTCACTCCTTCCCCCGTGACTTTCGAGAACCTACCATGCGTAGTAGCGGATCGTGGTCAGTTGTCCTGGTCAGCCGTTCAAGGAGCTGGCGGCGAAGGTGACCTTCGGATCGCGGGCCTCGAAGTAGCTGGTCAGTGTCTTGTCGAGCTCGTCGGTCGACCAGTCGTCGCCGTCGGCCGCGAAGACCTCGGCGATCTCCGGCGCGGCCATCAGGGTGACCTTCGGTCCGTAGACGACGAAGAGCTGGCCGTTCACCGCCGAAGCCGACGGTCCGGCCAGGTAGGTGACGAGTTTGACGACGTGCTCGGGCGACAGCGGATCGACGCCGCCCTCGGGTGCGTCGCCGAACACGTCGGCGGTCATCGCGGTGCGGGCGCGCGGGCAGATCGCGTTGGCGGTGACGCCGTAGCGGCCCAGCGCGCGCGACGCCGACAGGGTCAGCGCGGTGATCCCGGCCTTGGCGGCGGCGTAGTTGGCCTGTCCGGGCGGCCCGAACAGACCGGCTTCCGACGAGGTGTTGATCAGGCGGCCGTAGGTCGTGCCGTCGCCGGCCTTGGCGGCGGCGCGCCAGTGGGCGGCGGCGTTGCGGTTGAGCAGGAAGTGGCCGCGCAGGTGGACGCGCTGCACCAGGTCCCACTCGTCGTCGGTCATGTTGAACAGCATCGTGTCGCGCACGACGCCGGCGTTGTTGACGACGATGTGCAGTCCGCCGAGATCCTCGGTGGCGGTGCGCATGATCTCTTTCGCCGTGTCCGACTCGGAGATGTCGCCCGCCACCGAGACGCCGCGCGAACCGGCGGCGGCGATCTCGTCGAGCACGTCGCTGGAGTCCAGGGCCGACGCGAGGTCGTTGACGATGACGGTCGCTCCGGCGCGGGCCAGGCCGATGGCCTCGGCACGGCCCAGGCCGGCTCCGGCACCGGTCACCACGGCCACGCGACCACTCAACGATTCACTCACGCTTGTCCTCCGGCGATGTCCGTTCGGTCCGCTGGCTGTGGCGGCGGCACCGACAAAAACTAGAACCTGTTTCAGGCACCATACAGGCTCGCAACGGGATGTGGGCTGACACCCCGGGAAATTCCTGGGCTGTTTATTCGTGCAGGGTCAGAGCGGACTTCGGGCAGCTGGCCACCACCTGCCGCATCTCCTCGGCCCGGTCGGCCGAAACGTCTTCTTGCAGGATAACCAAGTAATCGTCGTCATCCAGCTCGAATACGTCCGGCGCCATTCCCACACAGATCGCGTTCGACTCGCACAGGTCGAAGTCACAACTGATGCGCATCGCGCAACTCCTCTCCTTGAGGTTCGCCTCGGTTGACGAACCCGCTCGTTTCAGGTTAGAACGTGTTACAGAAACAAGCGAGCAAACCCCCGAAACGAAAGCTGGATCGCGATGCGCATCGCCTATTCCGAAGAGCAGGAGGCGCTGCGCCGGGAGCTGCGCGCGTACTTCGAGAAGCTCATGACCCCCGAGCGCCGCGCGGCGCTCACCTCGACCGACGGCGAGATGGGCGAGGGCGACGCGTACCGCGACGTCGTGCGCCAGATGGGCAAGGACGGCTGGCTGGCCCTCGGGTGGCCCGAGGAGTTCGGCGGTCAGAACCGCTCGATGATGGATCAGCTGATCTTCACCGACGAGGCCGCCATCGCCGGTGCGCCGGTGCCGTTCCTGACGATCAACTCGGTCGCGCCGACGATCATGCACTTCGGCACCGAGGAGCAGAAGAGGTTCTTCCTGCCCAAGATCGCCGCCGGTGACCTGCACTTCTCGATCGGCTACTCCGAGCCGGGCGCCGGCACCGACCTCGCCTCGTTGCGCACCACCGCGGTCGAGGACGGCGACGAGTTCGTCATCAACGGCCAGAAGATGTGGACCAGCCTCATCCCCTACGCCGACTACGTGTGGCTGGCCGTCCGGACCGACCCGGAGGCCAAGAAGCACAAGGGCATCTCGATGCTCATCGTGCCGACGACCGCCGAGGGCTTCTCCTACACGACGGTCCACACCATGGGCGGCGTGGACACCTCGGCCACCTACTACCAGGACGTGCGCGTCCCCAAGTCGGCGCTGGTCGGCGAGTTGGGCGGCGGTTGGCCGCTGGTCACCAACCAGCTCAACAACGAGCGCGTCGCGCTGTGCAGCGCCGCGCCGATCCAGACCGCGCTGCGCGAAACCACCCAGTGGGCGCAGCAGACCAAGACCCCCACCGGCGACCGCGTCATCGACACCCCGTGGGTGCGCTCGAACCTGGCGCGGGTGCACGCGGGGGTCGAGTTCCTCAAGCTCATCAACTGGAAGATCGCCTCGCAGGCGGGTTCCGGCGAGGCGCCCAGCCCGGCCGATGCGTCGGCGACCAAGGTGTACGGCACCGAGTTCGCCACCGAGGCCTACCGCCTGCTGCTGCAGGTCGTGGGCCCGGCGGCGACGCTGCGCCAGGGTTCGACCGGCGCCCACCTGCTCGGCCGCCTGGAGCGCTTCCAGCGCTCATCGCTGATCCTCACGTTCGGCGGCGGGACCAACGAGGTCCAGCGCGACATCATCGCCATGCTCGCCCTCGGCCAGCCGCACCAGCGGCGATAAGGAGACTTCGCAATGGACTTCCGCACCGATGAGACCACCGGCGAGCTGGTCAAGCTCGCCCGCGACATCGCCACGAAGATCTCGACGCCCGAGCGCGTCGCCGAGCTGGAGGAGAAGACCGCTCCGCTCGACGAGACGCTGTGGCGAGAGCTCGGCTCGGCCGGCCTGATCGGCCTGGAACTGCCCGAGGACCTCGCCGGGGTCGGCGGGGGCCGCACCACCGTCGACACCGTGGCCGTGGCCACCGAGGTCGGCCGCGCCCTGGGCGTGGTGCCCTATGCGACGACCGCGATCGCCGTCCTGCCGACGCTGGCCGGCTGGTCCGGCGCCAAGCGCGACGAGCTGCTCGCCAAGGTCGCCGGCGGCGAGGCGGTCATCGCCGCCGCCGTCGACGAGGACACCGTCTACGACCCGTTCGCCCCGGCCGCCGTCAAGGTGTCCAAGGGCAAGCTTTCGGGCACCAAGGTGAACGTCGCCTTCGCCGGCGCCGCGCACGCGCTCCTGGTGACCGCCGACGGCGAGAAGGGCCCGATCGCCGTGCTCGTCGACACCGGCGCCACCGGCGTCACCATCACCGCGGCACCGTCCACCGGCCTGCTGCCGACCGCCCAGGTCGACTTCGCCGAGGTCGCCGTCGCCGACGGGGACGTGGTGGCCGACGGCGCCGAAGCCGTTGCGGCACTGGTGGATCGGATGAACCTGGCGGCCTGCGCCGAGCAGTGCGGGGTCGTCGACGAAGCGCTTCGCCGCACCGCGGAGTACGCCGCCGACCGCGAACAGTTCGACCGCAAGATCGGCTCCTTCCAGGCGGTCGCGCAGCGACTGGCCGACGGCTACATCGACGTGCAGGGCCTGCAGCTCACCACGACACAGGCCGCCTGGCAGCTGTCGGAGGGCATCGACGCCGCCGAGGCGATCGACACCGCCAAGTTCTGGGCCGGGCAGGCCGGTCACCGCGTGGGCCACACCGCCGTCCACGTGCACGGCGGCGTCGGCCTGGACACCAGCCATCCGACGCACCGCTACTTCCTGCGGGCCAAGCAGAACGAGTACTCCCTGGCCGGCGAGCCCGCCGTGCTGGCCCGGCTCGGCGACCGCATCGCCGCCGACCCCGCCTGACCAGCTCGGACCCATGTCCGCGGTCACCGACGCGCGCTCGCTGTCGGACCTGTTGGCGCCGCTCGTCGACGTCACCGACCGCGGGCTGCACCACGGGGAGATCTACGTCTCCTGGCACGACCACCTGCGGCAGGCGACGCACATCGGCAAGGCGGTGCGCGCCCGCCTCGACCCCGACCGTCCGCCGCACGTCGGCGTCGCACTCACCATGCCGGTGGACTACTGCGTCTTCCTGGCGGCAGCGGTCCTGGAGGGCTTCGTCGTCGTCGGCATCAACACCACCCGGCGCGGGGAGGCCCTGGCCCGCGACGTGGCGACCGCGGACTGCCAGTTCGTGCTGACCGACTCGGCGACCACCGAGCTGTTTCGGGCGCTCGACGTGCCCGAACTCGTCGTGCACGACCGACCCTTCCGCGAGCTCGTCGACGCCGTGGCACCGCCGGAGCGGGTCGTCGTGCCCGACCGCTCCCCCGACGACCTCGTGATGCTGATCTTCACCTCCGGCACCACCGGTGAGCCGAAGGCGGTGCGCTGCAGCATGCGCAAGTTCGCCGCACCGGGGGTCATGCTCGCCGAGCGCTTCGGGCTCGGGCCCGAGGACGTCGTGTACGTGTCGATGCCGCTGTTCCACTCCAACGCGATGGTCGCCGGGTGGGCGGTGGCGCTGGCGGCCGGCTCGTCGCTCGTGCTGCGCCCCGCGTTCTCCGCACGCGGGTTCATCGAGGACGTCCACCGCTACGGCGTCACCTACGCGAACTACGTGGGCAAGCCGCTGCACTACATCCTCGCCGTGCCCGAACAACCCGACGACGCCGAGGTTCGGCTGCGCATCATGTACGGCAACGAGGCCAGCGCCGCCGACCGCGCCGAGTTCGCCCGGCGCTTCGACTGCACCGTGGTCGACGGCTTCGGCTCCACCGAGGGCGGCGTCTCCATCTCGCGCACCCCCGACACCCCGCCCGACGCACTCGGCCCGCTGCGACCGCCGGTGGCCGTCGTCGACCCGCAGACCGCAGAACCGGTGCCCGTCGGCGAGGTCGGCGAGATCGTGAACTCGGCGGGGCCCGGCCTGTTCGACGGCTATTGGGGCGACGAGGAGTCGACGGCGCAACGGCTGCGCGGCGGCATGTACCGCACCGGCGACCTCGGCTGGGTCGACGACGGCGGCTACATCCACTTCGCCGGCCGCCTCGGCGACTGGGCGCGCGTCGACGGGGAGAACCTGGGCACCGCACCGATCGAGCAGATCCTGCTGCGGCACCCGGCGATAGTCCAGGCCGCCGTCTACGGGGTCCCGGTGGAGATCGGCGACGAATTGTGGGCCGCCCTGGTGGCGCCGGGGTTGACGCCCGACGACCTCACCGACTTCCTCGCCGACCAGTCGGACCTGGGCCCCAAACAGTGGCCCTCGCACGTCCGGCTCGTCGACGAACTCCCGCAGACCGCGACCTTCAAGACCGTGCGCGCCGACCTGCGCGGAACCCGTGCGGCTCCCGACTGGTCGCGGTCGCGCACCGACGGCCGCTACCGCTGACCCGCCGAGCGTGCCCAGTTTTTCGCCGAGCGTGCCCAGAATCTCGCCGAGCGTGCCCTAATCGGTGCGCCACTTGGCGATGCGCGCCTCGTGCTCGGGGTCGAGATGGGCGAGCGGCTGCATGGCCGCGGCCATGCCCAACACGGATTCGAGCGAGCCGTTCCGTGATTCCTGCAGCAGCCGCTTGGCCATCCGCAGCGCCTCACCGGGGTTCTTGGCGATCCGCTCGGCCAACCGATCCGCCTCGGCGAGCAGATTGTCGTGGGGCACGACGCGGCTGACCAACCCCCATTCGAGCGCGGTCGCGGCGTCGATCCGGTCGCCGGTGAAGGTCATCTCCGCAGCCTGCTCCCACCCGATCGCCCGGGGCAGGAACCAGGTGCCGCCGTCGCCCGGGATCAGGCCGATGGACACGAAGCTCTCGGCGAAGGAGGCCCGGTCGGAGGCGATGCGGATGTCACACATCGTCGCCAGGTCGCAGCCGGCTCCGACGGCCGCGCCGTTGACGGCCGCGATGATCGGCACCTCCAGGCGCTGCAGCGCCCGCGGGATGCGTTGGATGCCGGCGGTGTAGGCGCGCCGCTTGGCCCGCTCGTCGACGCCGAACATCCCCTGCCGGTCGGCCATCTCCTTGACGTTGCCGCCGGCGGAGAAGATCTTCCCCGCGCCGGTCAGGATGATCACCCGGATCTCGGGGTCGGCGTTCGCCGCGTCGACCGCGGCATCGAGGGCGTCGATCACCTCCACGCCCGTGATCGCGTTGCCGATCTCCGGTTGGTCGAGCGTCCAGATCTGGACGTGTCCGGCGGTAGCGATCTGCAGCGGGCCCATGCTCAGTGCGCGACCTCGTCGACGGGCCGCGGCAACCGGTAGGTCACCCCGGTCATCCGCTCGGACTCCTCCCACAGCCGGCGCCACATCCTGCGGTCCTGGGAGAGCTTCGACGACGGCGCCGACCGGACCGGGCCGCGCGACTGGCCGATGCCGCCGGTCGGGCCCCAGTATTTGTGCGGGTCGATGTCGGGCTCGGTGGCGCCGAACAGGATCGACTCGGCGGCCTTGCGCGGCGCGTGTCCCCACACCGCGGCGAAACCCTTGCCGACGAGGTCGACGGGCGTTTCGGTCTTGGTGAACAGGTCCGTCCCGGAGACGCCGGGGTGGACGGCGATCGAGCGCAGCGGCGACCCGGCGTCGTCGAGCCGTCGCTGCAGTTCGCGCGCGAACATCAGGTTCGCCAGCTTCGCCTGCGCGTAGGCCAGGTTCCGCTGGTAGCGGCGGTGGTCGTAGTTGAGGTCGTCGATCCACAGTTTCGGCGTCTGCCGGTGCGCGATGCTTGCGACCGTCACGACCCGGTCGTTGATCTGGTTCAGCAGCAGCCCGGTCAGCGCGAAGTGGCCGAGGTGGTTCACCCCGAACTGCATCTCGAAGCCGTCGGCGGTCCGCTTGAGCGGCAGGTTCATCAGCCCGGCGTTGTTGATCAGCACGTCGAACTCGCCCATCCGCGCGGCGAAGTCGCGGACCGATGCGAGGCTGGCCAGGTCGAGCGGTTTGACCCGCACGTCGCCGGAGATGCCCTCGGCGATCAGCTCGGCCTTCTTCGTGTCGCGGCACGCCATGATCACCGTCGCGCCCCGCTCGGCCAAGACGCGGGTCGCGACCTCGCCCAGCCCTCCGTTGGCACCGGTGATGACCACCGTCTTGCCGCTCTGATCGTCGATGTCGTCAGTCGACCATGAAGTTCCCATGAGGTCATTCGACCACATCGGACACTCGGACGGGGCGCCGGATCAATGACGGTCGGACACCAGTCACACCAAGCGGGGCCGGCGCAATTCAATTGAATAAAAAAATGTTGACAGAAAAGGGCCGGCGCTTTATTCTGACTGTGATCAGGAACACCTGATCACAAAGCGAGGTCGGCCCCGCTGGAAACGAAACCGACCTCACTCCGATGGAATGGAATCCACCCAGATGAATAGTAACTCGCCGACGCCACCCGCAGCGACAGTGTCAGAGGCAGCACTTGAGGAACTGCGGACCAACGTCACCCGGCCAATCGACCTGCAGAAGGTCGGGCTTCTCACCAAAGCAGGCAAGATGGAGAAGATCACTTTCACTGCGACCATCAAAGAAATCGCCGAACGATTCAACTTTGATCGGCTACTCTCCCGCCACGTATTCGATATCGACAGTGACCAGCCAGGTAACCGCGACATCACCGACAAGCACTGGCAGGATATCAGCGACTACCTGCTCGAAGATGAGCGCCCTTTCCTTGGCACCATCACTGTTGCGATGCGGAGGGACCAGGTCGAGCTTGAGCCGCTCGGATCAGCAGGAGAACATGTTGAGTTGGCCAAGCTGACGATCTACACAGGTGCCGAGAAGCCGATTCTGGAGGACGGTCAGCATCGCAACAGGGGCGTGATCCACGCCTGGAATCAAGTCAAGGATATCGACGAAAAGACAGCCACCGCGGAAGAAATCGCGGTGCGTGATCGGCTTGCTTCAGCTGGCGTAACCGTTGAGATGCTTTTCGAACACGAACGAGACGTCCTTTCGACAATCTTCGTCCGGATGGGCAGTACGAAGCCGATCCCGCCGGCACTCGTGGCAGTAATGGACCTCAGCACGATCCAGAACCGTCTAGGTGCGAAGGTAATGCGGAAGTCGGAACTGTTCCACAACCGCACCACCTACCTGGGCGCAAAGGCAAGTCGTGAGTTGGCTGAGACACAGGGGCGGAAGTACGAACCGCTCTACTCAGCCGACGCTGTCCGAAACGCTGCCGCCAACATCGCGGGCGTCGGTGTGCGGGATCGTTCTCCCAAGAAGCGTGAAGATATTCTTGAGGCGATCGTCCGGGAACAGATGCAGATCGAGGGCATGGGCCAGGACGGTGTGATCGACAAGCTCGCGACGGCCCTCGCAGCGGAGATCGACTACGCGTACAGAACCATCCCAGGATGGCGGGAACTGGCGAAACGTCCAGAGGACTATTCGGTCACCGAGTTCAAGAACCAGTACGTGCACGGTACCGCCGCCGGCCTGTACACGATCGCAACCGTCATCGCTGCGGCAAAAGTTGCTGGCTTGTCTCCGCAGCTGGCGGTAGATGCGATGGCGAGAGAGGTGCCTTGGCGGCGCGATTCGCTCCGCGCCGGGAAGGACGGCAACGGACTTCCAATTCAGGTCCACACCTTCTTTGAAGGGACTCTCGTAAAGACCGCTCAGGCTAAGAGCGGCGAATGGATTGCCGGAACAGCCGGCGCACGTCGCGACATGTACCAGGAGGCTGCGAGGAAGGTCCTCAGGACAATCGCCAAAGCCGACCCCAGACTCAAGTCAATTGACGACCTTCGCACCCACATTGCAGTCGGGTTGGCTTCGGCCGGCAGAGGGCGACCGAGAAAGGCGGCCGCCGCGGTGTCAGCCTGAGTGAGAGCATCACGGCCGCGTTGCACTTTCTCCTTGCAATGCGGCCGTCATTGCCTTGTACTCCGGGTACTCGACCACTACATCGTGGCGTTCAACCGCCCCACCGCGATGTTGTACTCGCTCACGAGATCCGCGATCAGGTCGGCGACCGGGGTGATGGCGTTCATCCGGCCGACGATCTGGCCGGCCGGCATCGCGATGACGTCCGGGTCGTCCGACGCGGAGATCCGGGCGTGCGCCTCCCCGACGAGCAGGTTCTGCAACGGCATCGGCAGCGGCTCGGGCGCGTTCTCCGCATCCCACGCGTCGGTCCACTTCGTCTTGAGCAGGCGCGCCGGCTTGCCGGAGTAGATGCGACGCCGGACGGTGTCGCGGGAGGTCGCCTTCAGCAGCGCCTCCTGCACCGTCGACGGGCCGTCGCCGGTGGCGCCGAGCTTGTACTCGGCGGCGGTCAGCCAGTAGGTGCCCATCCACACGCCCTGCGCGCCGAGCGCGATCGCCGCGGCGATCTGCCGACCGCTGCCGACGCCGCCGGCCGCCAGCACGGGCGCGGCGTCGCCCATGGCATCGACGATCTCGGGCCACAGCACCATCGAGGTGACCTCGCCGGTGTGGCCGCCGCCCTCGTAGCCCTGGGCGATGACGATGTCCACGCCCGCCTGCACGTGGTTGAGCGCGTGTTCCCTGGCGCCGGCCAGGGCCGCCACCGCGACGCCGTTCTCGTGGGCGAGCGCGATCACGTCGTCGGGCGGCGAGCCGAGCGCGTTGGCGATCAGTTTGATCTGGCCGTACTTGCGGGCGTGCTCCATCGCGACGTCGACGTGCGAGCGGGCCACCGAGTGCAGCCAGCCGAGCACACCGGTGTTGATGCGGCTGCCGCCGGGCAGCTCCGGCACGCCGAGGTCGGCGAGGGTGCGCTCGACGAAGGCGCGGTGCTCGGGCGGGATCATCGCGTCGAGGTCGACCTTGGAGCCCTCGGTCGGGATCTTGGCCGGCATCACGACGTCGACGCCGAACGGCTTGCCCTCGGTGAGGTCGTGCATCCGCTCGAGCACCTCGTCGAGCTCCTGTGCCTCGTTGAACCGCACGCAGCCGAGCACGCCGAGGCCGCCGGCGCGGCTGATGGCCGCCGCGACGTCCTCGCTCGGGGTGAAGCCGAAGATCGGGTACTCGATTCCGAACTTTTCGCTGAGCTGGGTTTTCATGGTGATCCTGACGGTTGTTGCGGTGGTCTGGGGAGGGGCTATTCGGCTTCGTCGGCGGGCCGCGACTCGGCCACCGACTGCGCCCAGCGGTAGTCGGGCTTGCCGGCCGGGGAGCGCTTGATCTCGTCGACGAACCACACGCTGCGCGGCACCTTGTAGCCGGCGAGCTCGGCGCGGGCCGCCTCGCCGAGCGAGGAGAGCGGCGGGCGGGCGCCGTCGCGGGTGGCGACGACGGCGGCCACGCGCTGGCCGAAGCGCTCGTCGGGGACGCCGACGACGGAGACGTCGAAGACGTCGGGGTGCGCCTTGAGGGCGGCCTCGACCTCCTCGGGGAAGACCTTCTCGCCGCCGGTGTTGATGGACACCGAGCCGCGGCCGAGCATCGTGATGGTGCCGTCGGTCTCGAGGGTCGCGAAGTCGCCGGGCAGCGAGTAGCGCACGCCGTCGTAGACGACGAAGGTCTTGGCCGACTTCTCCGGGTCGTTGTGGTAGCGCAGCGGGACGTGGCCCGAGCGCGCCAGCACGCCGACCTCCCCGCTGCCCGCCTCGACCGGGGTGCCGTCCTCGCGGAGCACGTGCGTCTCCGGGTCGGCCTTCACCTTCGGTGCGCCGACGTGGCTCTCGCCCTTGACGACGACGCTCATGCCGCCGAAGCCGGTCTCCGACGAGCCGATGGCGTCGATGACGACGGCGTTCGGGAAGGCGGCGACGTAGCGGTCCTTGATGGCCGGGGAGAACAGCGCCGCCGACGAGGCGATGGAGACCAGCGTCGAGGTGTCGTAGTCGCCGGCCTCGTAGGCCTCGATCATCGGGCGGCCCATCGCGTCACCGGTGATGAAGACGACGTTCACGCCGTGGCGCTCGATGACCTTCCACGCCTCCTGCGCGTCGAAGTCCGGATAGACCACGGCCTTGCCGCCGGCGAACAGCGACTGGAAGATCGCCCACTGCGAGCCGCCGTGGATGAACGGCGGGATCGGGAAGCGCACCAACTGGCCGCCGGCCGCGCCGGTCTTGGCCATCTCCCACTCGTCGGCGATCGGCTGGCCCGAGTACCAGTCGATGCCGCCGCCGAGCACGCGCCAGACGTCCTCCTGGCGCCACACGACGCCCTTGGGCTTACCGGTCGTGCCGCCGGTGTAGAGCATGTAGAGGTCGTCGTCGGTGCGCTCGGAGAAGTCACGCGCACCCGAGGCGCCGGCGATGGCCTGCTCGAAGTCGACGACCGTGACGCCCTCGACGTCCGTACCGGCGGGCTCGTCGTCGCCGGGGTCGGCGATGACGATCCGCTCGGTGACGGCGGTGTCGCAGTTCTGCAACGTGTTACACACCCGGTCGGTGTAGCGGCCCTCGTGGATCAGCACCTTCATCCCGGAGTCGGTGAAGATGTGCTCGAGCTCGGCCTCGACGTAGCGGTAGTTGACGTTGACCATGACCGCGCGGGCCTTGAAGATGGCCAGCATCGCCTCGACGGCCTCGATCGTGTTTCTGCTGTACAGACCCACCGCGTCGCCCGGCTGGATGCCGGCGTCGATGAGCACGTGGGCGAGCTTGTTCGACCGCTCCTCGAGCTCGGCGTACGTGCGCGAGACATCGCCGGACTCGAGCGCCGTGCGCTCGGGCATGAGGTCGACGGCGTGCTCGATCAGGTCGGCAATCGTGTAGGCCATTTCTAGAAACTAGAACGTGTTACTGTTTTCCACAAGCGTATGCCCGAGGGAGGACCACGATGGCCGACACGACACCTGATTGCCTGGTCGAGAAGCGCGGCCACGTCCTGGTGGTCACCATGAACCGCCCGGAGGCCCGCAACGCCCTGTCCACCGAGATGATGCGCATCATGGAGGAGTCCTGGGATCGGGTCGACGACGATCCGGACATCCGCGTCTGCGTGCTGACCGGCGCGGGCGGCGCGTTCTGCGCCGGCATGGACCTCAAGGCCATGAACAAGAACTCGCCGGGCGACACCGCCGACAGCGGCGCCTGGAACCCGGCCAAGCTCCCCGCGCTGCTCAAGGGGCGCCGGCTGAGCAAGCCGCTCATCGCGGCGGTCGAGGGCCCGGCCATCGCCGGCGGCACCGAGATCCTGCAGGGCACCGACATCCGCGTCGCGGGTCAGAGCGCCAAGTTCGGGGTCGCCGAGGCGCGCTGGGGTCTGTACCCGCTCGGCGGCAGCGCGGTTCGACTGCCGCGCCAGATCCCGTACACGATCGCCGCCGACCTGCTGCTGACCGGACGGCACATCACCGCCGAGGAGGCCAAGGAATACGGCCTCATCGGTTACGTCGTGCCGGATGGATCCGCACTGGACAAGGCGATGGAGATCGCCGAGAAGATCGCCGCCAACGGACCGCTCGCGGTGCAGGCGATCCTCAAGACGATGCGCGACTCGGAGGGCCTGCACGAGGAGGACGCCTTCGAGGCCGACGGCAAGGTCGGCCTGGGCGTCTTCAAGTCCGCCGACGCCAAGATCGGCCCGCGCGCCTTCGCCAACAAGGAGAAGCCGGTCTTCACCGGTCAGTAGCGCCCACTCGACGGAATTCTGGGCACGCTCGGCGAATTTCTGGGCACGCTCGGCGAGTTTCTGGGCACGCTCGGCGAATTTCTGGGCACGCTCGGCGTCGACCGTGCCCACATTTTCGTCGACCGTGCCCACATTCTCGTCGACCGTGCCTTCAGAGGCGGTCGGCGACCCCGCCCAGCTTGCCCAGACGCCCGACGACGTCCTCGTAGCGGGGACCGATGACGCGCGGAACCGCGTCGAAGAAGCGGGCATCCGGTCCGATGAGTACGCGCGGCGCGTTGCGCCGGATCCCCCGCACGATCGCCTTCGCCGCACCCTCGGGCGAGGTGACCGCGATCTTGTCGAACTGCGCGCCCGCCTTGGCGATCTCCTCCGGGGTGTCCCCGGCGCCCCGACCGTTCACGACGATGTTGGTCTTGATGCCGCCCGGGTGGACACACGTCACCCCGACCTTGTGACCGGCGATGAGCATTTCCTGGCGCAGCGACTCGGTGAAGCCGCGCACGGCGAACTTGGCCGCGTTGTAGGCGCTCTGACTCGGGATGCCCATCAGGCCGAACACCGACGACACGTTCGCGATGTGGCCCTCACCCGAGGCGATGAGGTGCGGCAGGAAGGCCTTGGTGCCGTTCGCCACACCCCAGAAGTCGATGTTGAACAACCACTCGAAGTCGTCCCAGGACATGTCCTCGACGGTCGCCGACAGGGACACGCCCGCATTGTTGACCAGGACGTTCACCTGTCCGAACTGGTCGATCACCTGATCGGCGTGGGCGTAGACCGCCTCCCGATCGGCGACGTCCAGGCGGTGGCCGACCGCGCGGGCGCCCGCGGCCTCGCAGAGCTCGACCGTCGCCGCCACACCGGCCTCGTCGACGTCGGACAGCGCCAGGATCGCCCCGCGACCGGCGAGGTTCACCGCCAGCGCCCGCCCGATTCCCGATCCGGCCCCGGTGATGACGGCGACCTTGCCCTCGAAGTTGCGCATCGAACCCCCTCGTCGACGGCGCTTCGGTGATGCGCCGATCAGGACCGAAAGTATCGCATACCATCGGTAGCATGAACAGCGTCTTCACCCACAGCCCGCACGAGGGATCGGACTTCATCGGCGACGCGACGATCATCGTGCGCGGCACCGAGATCCCGGTGCAGGTCGAGATGCGGGGCTACCGCGAGCCGATCGACGGGGTGTTCCGCTGGATCGGCCGGGTGGCGCCGAACGAGAGGCTCAGCGAGATCCTCGGCGACGCCCAGCGCACCACCATCACCGTGCGGACCGACCACAGCGCGCGCCCGGCGGTGATTGGCGACCCCGACCCGTGGAACCGCTTCCGCATCATGGGCAAGAGCACCCCGCCCTACCACGTGCCGACCGAGCTGGCCGAGGTCGAGGGCGAGGGCGAGGGCTGATCAGCTCGCGTAGACCGCCGCGAGGTTGTCGGCGATCGACGCGTCGAAGTCCAGCTCGGCGCCGCCGTTCTTCGCGGCGGCGACCTGCAGCAGCGCACGGATGTAGGGGTCGATGCGCTCGACGAAGCTCTCCGGGCTCTCGGTCGGACCGTCGTCGCCGACCCATCCGTCGGCGGCGAACACGACCGCACCCATGATCATCGCGGCCGCGGCGTCGAGCTCGTGGCCGCCCGGCTCGCCCGTCCCACCGGGCACCAGCGCGGACAGCACGCTCGAGATGTCCTCGGCCATCGTGCGGGCGGTCTCGATCGCGTGCACCCCCGGCGAACCGGCACCGCCGCTCGCCCCGGAGAAGTTGAGCTGCAGGAAGCGGAAGACGTTCGGGTGGTCGCTGACGAACTCCGCGTATCCGGCGATCCCCTCGCGGACGAGCTCGCCCAACGTGCCGGCGGTGAGTTGGGGCCCGGTGACGATCCGCTCGGTGAGGGTGTCCATCACGCGGTCGTTGATCGCGTTGACCAGTTCCCACTTGTCGGTGAAGAAGCGGTAGAGCGTCGGCTTGGGGATCTTCGCCTCGGCCGCGATCTCCCGCATGCTGACGTGCGGGCCCTGGTCGTCGATGGCACGGATCGTCGCGTCGACCAGTGTTCGGCGCATCTTCTTGCGGTGCTCGGCCCACCGCTCGGTGCGTGCGTCCGCCATCACTCCCCCTCCCGTCGCGCGAGAACGTCGGGCCACCAGTATGGATCATGGGGGGAATCCCTGAAAGCACTTCCCCGGCACGGCCTGTTGGGCATACTGACGGTATCGGATACCGGAGGTAACAGTGACGGTCGAACAGGTCGAGGTCGACGTACTCGTCATCGGCGCGGGGATTTCCGGGATCGGCGCGGCCTGCCGGCTCGCCCAGATGCACCCCGAACTCGACGTCCGCATCCTCGAGCGCCGCGCCCGCGTCGGCGGCACCTGGGACCTGTTCCGCTACCCGGGCATCCGCTCGGACTCGGACATGTTCACCTTCGGCTTCGACTTCGCACCGTGGACCCAGGCCAAGGTCCTCGCCGACGGCCCGTCGATCCGCGAGTACGTGGAGAAGACCGCCCGCGACCACGGCGTCGACGAGCGGATCGACTTCGGCGTGACCGTTTCGCTGGCGTCGTGGAGCAGCGTCGAGCAGCGCTGGACCCTCACCGCCGACACCGACGACGGGACCACGCGCGCGTACGTCGCGAAGTTCGTCGTCGGGTGCACCGGCTACTACGACTACGACCACGGCTACCGGCCCGACTTCCCGAACGAGTCCGCGTTCACCGGCACGATCGTCCACCCACAGCACTGGCCCGAGGATCTGGACTACCGCGGCAAGCGGGTCGCGGTGATCGGCAGCGGCGCGACCGCTGTGACGCTGGTGCCCAGCATGGCCGACGAGGCCGCGCACATCACGATGATCCAGCGCTCCCCCACCTACATCGTCCCGCTGCCCGCCGAGAACAAGGTCGCGACGGCGGCCCTGCGGCTGCTGCCGGAGAAGCCGGTGTTCGCCGGCGTGCGCGCACTGGCGACCGTCGGCGGGCGCATCGGGTTCAGCGCCATGCGCACCTTCCCCCGCACCACCAAGCGCCTGCTGACGAAGGTCGTCGCGGGGCGGCTGCGGCCGGAGATCGACATCAAGCACTTCACCCCGTCGTACAAGCCGTGGGACCAGCGGATGTGTGTCGTCCCCGACGGCGACCTCTTCAAGGCCCTCAACCGGGGCAGCGCCTCGATCGTCACCGGGACCATCGACACGTTCACCCCCACGGGCGTCACGATGACCTCCGGGGAGCACATCGACGCCGACGTCATCGTCACCGCCACCGGTCTGAACGTGCGGTTCAACGGCGGCATCGACGTCGTCGTCGACGGGGAACCGGTCGTCGTCCCGGACCGCCTCACCTACAAGGCGGTCATGCTCGAGGGCGTGCCGAACGCGGTGTTCGTCTTCGGCTACACGAACGCCTCCTGGACGCTCAAGGTCGGACTGGCCACCCACTACCTGAGCCGACTTCTCACCCACATGCAGCGCCACGGCTACGGCATGGTCATGCCCGAGGCGACCGGCGCCCGCGCGACCGACGAGACCGTGTTCGGCAGCCTGACGGCGGGCTATGTGCTGCGGGCCGCACACCTGCTGCCCAAACAGGGGGACCATGGGGTGTGGAAGGTCCGCCACGACTACCTGGCCGATTACGCGGCGCTGCGCCTGCGACCGATCGCCGACGACGCGCTCGTCTTCACCCCGGCCACCACGGCGCGGACCGTCGCACGGGCGAGGGGATGACCATGGCCACCGAATTCTTCGAACCGACGACCACCGACGGTGGCCCGGTCTCGCGCCGACGGTCCATCGTCGACCGACAGGCGACCGCACAGCGCTTCCTGTTCGAGGCCGCCGAGGATTCCTACGACGGCGAGCTCGACATCGACTGGGACGCCCCGCCCGCGCCGGACACACCGTGGCTGCCGCCGGAGATGGTCACCCTCCACGCCACGGACCTGTGGAAGGCCATGTCGGCCGCCGAGCGCGCCGACCTCGACCGCCGGGAGCTGGTCGACCTGTTGACGCTCTCGGTGTACGCCGAGACGGTGCTGTCGATGTTGACTTTCCGCGACGTCGCCGAGCGCAGCGGGCTCGCCGACGACCGGGCGCGGTGGATGCTCAAGTGCGTCGACACGCACGCGCGCAACATCACGATGTTCGGGCGACTCATCGACGTGGCCGGCGTGCCGCCGTACACGCGCAAGAAGTTCGCCAAGCGCCTGGAGCGGTACACGCTGCTGATCCCCAACGGCGCGACGACCGCAACGGTCAAGCTGATGCTGGAAGCCGCCCTCGCCGGGCTGATCACGATGGCCCATGACGGCGACGTCCAGCCGCACGTCGAGCAGATCACCGCGATCCACCTGATGTCGAGCCGCCGGCACCTGCGGTTCGCACAGGAGGAATTGGCCGCCCTGGTCGCCGGTCGCGGCGCCACCCGACGGGCCGCCGCGTCCATCGCCGGGGCGGGCGTCGTGGCCACCGTCGCGAGACTGATGGCCAATCCGGACGTCTACCGCGACGTCGGGCTGCCGGTGCCGCGCGCGGTCCGGCAGGCGCGCCGCTCACCGGCCCACCGGCGCCGGATGGACGCCGCGTTCACCGACGCCGTGCGCTTCGCGTCCGAGGCCGGGTTGTTCCACGATCCGGTGAGTCGGTCGATGCTGCGCCGCGCCGGAATCCGACGGCCCAGATCTTGACATCGGGCACTGTGACGCAGGACACTGGTACCAGCGGTAGCCGATACCTCTGGTTCAAGAGGGGAGAATCATGACAGTAACGGATTCCACCGCGCCGGAGAGTGCCGCGGGTTCGTCGGGGACCCCGCGCCTCTACAAGGGAGCGGTCAGCACCACCAGCGTCAACGTCGGCGACCGGCAGAAGACCGCCCAGCGCCTGCTCCGCTCCACCGCCGATCGCTCCTATGACGGCGAACTCGACATCGACTGGGACGCCCCCCTCGTCGACGGCGCCCCGTGGATCCCGATTCACCGGCTCACGCTGCGCGGGACCAAGCACTGGGACGAACTGACCGACGAGCAGAAGCGGCTGCTCACCATGTACGAGGCCGTCGCCGTCCTGTCCTACGGCATCTTCGCCGAGATCGCCCTCTCCACCAACCTGATGCGCGGGATCCTGCGCAACCCCGGTTTCGTCGACGACCACATCCGCTACGCCCTCGCCGAGGTCGCCGAGGAGACGCGGCACTCGACGATGTTCGGGCGCCTGATCAACAAGACCGGTCTGCGCCCCTATCGGCAGCCGAAGGCCGTGCTGAAGTTCTTCCGGCTGGTCGGCTTCGTCCCGATGGGGCCGTCCATCTACGCCGGCACGCTGCTCATCGAGGAGGTGCTCGACCGGCTCCAGCGCGAGGGGATGATGGACGAGACCCTCCAACCCCACTTCCGGCAGCTGATGAAGATCCACATCCTGGAAGAGGCCCGGCACATCACCTATGCCCGCGAGGAACTGGTGCGGTCGATCCAGTCCCGCGGCCGGATCTCCAACGCCGCACACCGGGTGGCCTTCGCACTGATGGTGAACTTCGTCCAGGAGCAGATCATCGACCCGCGCGTGTACCGGGCGGTCGGGCTGAGTCCGGTGCGCGGCATGATCGACGCCCGCCGCTCGCCCCAGTTCAAGGAGACCGGACAGTTCATGGCCGGACCGCTCCTGGAGTTCCTCTACGACGCCGGGATGATCAAGGGGCCGGTCACCACCCGGCTGTACAAGATGTCCGGGACGCTGCCGCCGGAGCTGCGCGCCAAGGTCGACGCCGATCGGCGCCGCTGACCCGATGACCCTCCAGCACGACGCGGCGCCGGTGGCGCCGGGCGACGCGGCCGCGCCCGTCAACCACGCACACGAGTTGGAGATCGTCGAGGTCGTCGCCGAGACCGCCGAGGCGGTGTCGATCGTCCTGGACGTGCCCGAGCACGCCGAGTCCCGGTTCCGCTATCGACCCGGACAATTCCTCACCGTCCAGATCCCGACCGAGCGCCCGACCGGCGCCGCGCGCTCCTATTCGTTGTCGAGTTCGCCGCATTTCGAGACCGACCTGGTGATCACGGTGAAGCGCACCCACGGCGGCTACGCGTCGAACTGGCTCTGCGACAACGCACGACCAGGGCGGACGCTGACCGTCTTGCCCCCGTCGGGGCAGTTCACGCCCGCGGGCCTGGACAACGACGTCCTGCTCGTCGGCGCCGGCAGCGGCATCACCCCGCTCATGTCGATCGCGAAGTCCGTCCTGATCGGCGGCAGCGGCACGGTGTACCTGCTGTACGCCAACCGCGACCGCCCGTCGACGATCTTCGGTCGCGAGTTGACCGCGATGCTCGCCGAGTTTCCCACCCGCTTCGCCGTCGAGTACTGGTTCGAGGACCAGCAGGGGCTGCCGACCGCCGACGCGCTCGCCAGGTCGCTGGAGCTGTTCTCCGCCTACGACGCCTTCGTCTGCGGTCCGGCCCCGTTCATGGCGCTGGCGCACGAGGCGCTGCGCCGGGTGGGCATCCCCGAGGGGCACATCACCGTCGAGAAGTACCGCTCGCTCGAGGGCGACCCCTTCGCCGACGTCGTCGTCGCACCCCCGGCCGACGGCGAGAGCACCGCGACGGTGACCGTCACCCGCGACGGGCGGACCGTCGAGTTGGCCTGGCCGCGCCGGACCAAACTGCTGGACCTGCTGTTGTCGCAGGGCTTCGACGCGCCCTACTCCTGCCGTGAGGGCGAGTGCAGTTCGTGCGCGTGCACGGTGACCGCCGGCGAGGTGAAGATGCTCAAGAACGACACCCTCGTCGACGCCGATCTGCGGGCGGGGCTGACCCTGGCCTGCCAGGCGGTGCCCATCACCGACCAGGTGTCGGTGGACTTCGACCAATAGTTCCTAGAACAGGTTCCCCTGGTGGGAAACAATCATTGTGCTCGTCCTTGCGCGACACAATTAGAACGTGTTCTAGTAGAGGTGTGAGTAGAAGCCCGATCACCAGCCCGGTCGCGGAGGTGCCCGCGCCGGCCACAAAGATCCTGTCCGCACCGCTGACGAACTCCTTCGACTACACCCGTTCGCTCGGCCCGGTCCTGTCGCCCTTCGCCCTCGCCCTGCGCGACGGCAAGATCCTCGGGTCCAAGGGCAGCGACGGCCGTGTCAGCGTCCCGCCGGTCGAATTCGACGCCACCACCGGTGCGCCGACCACCGACCTGGTGGAGGTCGCGACCGTCGGCACCGTGACCGCCTGGTCGTGGGAGCACAAGCCGGTCGACGGCCACCCCCTCGACAAGCCGTTCGCCTGGGCGCTGATCACGCTCGACGGCGCCGACACCGCGCTGCTGCACGCCGTCGACGCCGACGACCCGTCGCAGATGTCGACCGGTGCCCGCGTCGCCGCGGTGTGGCGCCCGGACCGCCGCGGCTGGATCAAGGACATCGCGCACTTCACGCTGGCCGGTGCCGCGCACCCGGCCCCGGCGAACACCGACGACACCGAGATCGTCGGGAAGGACGGCAACGTCGTCATCACCACGCCGATCTCGATGACCATCCAGCACGCCGCCACCGAAGAGGAGACCTGGTACCTCGAGGGCCTCAAGGCCGGCAAGCTGCTCGGCGGTCGCGTCACCACCGGCGAGGTGTACTTCCCGCCGCGCCAGGTCAGCCCGGCCGACGGGTCGCGCACCACCGATCGCGTCGAGGTGTCCGACCACGGCACCGTCACGACCTTCTGCATCGTCAACGTGCCGTTCATGGGCCAGCAGATCAAGCCGCCGTACGTCGCGGCCTACGTGCTGCTCGACGGCGCCGACATCCCGTTCTTGCACCTGATCCTCGATTGCCCGGCCGAGGACGTCCGCATGGGCATGCGGGTCAAGGCCGTGTGGCGGCCCGAGGAGGAGTGGGACTACACGTTGCGCAACATCAGCCACTTCGCGCCGAGCGGTGAGCCGGACGCCGACTTCGAGTCGTACCGAGACCACCTCTAGGCGAAGGAGAAACCAATCATGAGCAGTACTGACCTGCCCCGCATCGCCGTCGTCGGTTTCGCGCACAGCCCGAACGTCGCCGAGACCACCGGCACCACCAACGGCGTCGAGATGCTGATCCCCTGCTTCGACAAGCTCTACGGCGAGCTCGGGATCACCCGCTCGGACATCGGCTTCTGGTGCAGCGGCTCCTCCGACTACCTGGCCGGCCGCGCCTTCTCGTTCATCTCCGCCATCGACTCGATCGGCGCCGTGCCGCCGATCAACGAGTCGCACGTCGAGATGGACGCCGCCTGGGCGCTGTACGAGGCCTGGATCAAGATCGCCTCCGGCGAGGTCGACACGGCCCTGGCGTACGGCTTCGGCAAGGCGTCGGCCGGGGACAGCGACCTGACGCTGTCACTGCAGACCGACCCGTACACCGTCGCGCCGCTGTGGCCGACCGCCTACGGCCTGGCCGGGCTCCAGGCCCGTGCCGGGCTCGACGCCGGCACGTGGTCCGAGTCCGACATGGCGCAGGTGGCCTCGCGCTTCACCGGCGAGCCCGTCGACAAGCTGTTGGCGGCCGACTACGTCGCCGACCCGCTGCGCGCCCACGACATCGCGCCCTACGCCGATGCGGCGGCCGCGGTCATCCTCGCCACCGAGGAGCGCGCCCGCGAACTGGTCGACAACCCGGCCTTCATCACCGGCTGGGACCACCGCATCGACACTCCCAACTTCGGCGCCCGGGACCTCACGGTCTCCCCGTCGACGAAGCTGGCCGCCGACACCGCCTTCGGTGATCAGTCGCGCGACGTCGACGTCGCCGAGATCCACGCGCCGTACACCCACCAGGAGCTGATCGTGCGCGAGGCGCTGGGCATCGGCGCGAACACGAAGATCAACCCGTCCGGCGGGGTGCAGGGCGGCAACGCCCTCTTCTCGGCGGGCCTGCAGCGGATCGGCTACGCCGCCAATGCGATCCTGGCCGGCGAGGCGCAGACCGCCGTCGCGCACGCGACCAGCGGACCGCTGCTGCAGCAGAACATGGTCGTGACCCTCAACGGAGGCGAGAAGTAATGGCGGGCAACAGGGCCGCGGTGCTGGGCACCGGGCAGACGAAGTACGTGGCGAAGCGCACCGACGTCACGATGGCCGGCATGTGCCGCGAGGCCATCGACCGGGCGCTGGAGGATGCGGGCGTCGGCATCGACGACATCGACGCCATCGTCATCGGCAAGGCCCCCGACTTCTTCGAGGGCTCGATGATGCCGGAGCTCGCGATGGCCGAGGCGATCGGCGCCGTCGGCAAGCAGATGATCCGCGTGCACACCGCCGGCTCGGTCGGCGCGTCGACGGCCATCGTCGGCGCCTCGCTGGTGAAGTCGGGCCTGCACCGCCGCGTGCTGGCCGTCTCGTGGGAGAAGCAGTCCGAGTCGAACGCCATGTGGGCGCTGTCGATCCCGGTGCCGTTCACCATGCCGGTCGGCGCCGGTGCCGGCGGCTTCTTCGCCCCGCACGTGCGCGCCTACATCCACAATTCGAAGGCGCCCGAGCACATCGGTGCGATGGTCGCCACCAAGGACCGTCGCAACGGCGCGAAGAACCCTCTGGCGCACCTGCACCAGCCCGACATCACCGTCGAGAAGGTGATGGCCTCGCAGATGCTGTGGGACCCGATCCGCTTCGACGAGACCTGCCCGTCCTCCGACGGCGCCTGTGCCGTGGTCATCGGCGACGAGGCGGCGGCCGACGACAACGTCGCCGCGGGCCGCCCGGTCGCGTGGGTCCACGCGACGGCGATGCGCACCGAGCCGCTGGCCTACTCGCACCGCAACGTCGTGAGCCCGCAGGCCGGCCGTGATGCGTCGGCGGCGCTGTGGCGCGACGCCGGCATCACCAACCCGCTCGAAGAGGTCGACGCCGCGGAGATCTACGTGCCGTTCTCCTGGTTCGAGCCGATGTGGCTGGAGAACCTGGGCTTCATGCCGGAGAACGAGGGCTGGAAGCTCACCGAGGCCGGCGAGACCGAGATCGGCGGCAAACTGCCGGTCAACGCCTCCGGCGGCGTGCTCTCATCGAACCCGATCGGCGCCTCGGGCATGATCCGCTGTGCCGAGGCCGCCATCCAGGTCATGGGCAAGGGCGGCGACCACCAGGTCGACGGCGTCCGCAAGGCCTTCGGCCACGCCTACGGCGGTGGTTCGCAGTACTTCTCGATGTGGCTGCTGGGCAAGGACAAGCCGGAGAACTAGGCGGCCGGTTGCTCGGGCAACGCGCAGGCGGCGCCGTCGGACATGCCGGTGGGCCGCACGCCGAGGGCCTGGTTCAGCCGGGCGCGCTGGTTCTCCCACGCGATCTCGGCGGCCAGTTCGGCGACCTGCCCCTTGGTGAAGTGCGCCAACAGCTCGTCGCGGATCGCAGTCAGGTGCTCCCCGACGGCCGGTGTCGCGGTCATCGCCTCGGCGAAGGACAGGACCAGCTTCTCGATGTCGGTGTAGGCACCGCTGTCGGCGTAGCGGGGCAGGTCGCGCATCTGCTGCTCGGTGATCCCCGAGGTGCGGGCCAGGGCCGAGCCGATGTCGAGGCAGAACTCGCAGCTGACCATTCCGGCCGCCTTGAGCAGCGCCAGCTCCTTGAGCCGCGGATCCATCCGGTTGGAGAACATGAGCGACATCTCGTAGCCGCCGGTCGCCAGCAGCACGAGCGGCCGACGGATCAGCCAACCGTAGAGGTCGGTCCGGTTCCGCTTCGACTGCGACATGGCTCTCAGGTAGCCCCAGAGTCGGTGTAGTGCGCGCATTGTTCCTCCCGTGTCGATTCACCCGTTCTTGTCGCGACGGGCGCGAACTGTAACGGCCCGCCTAGCGCGACGCCGCAGCCATCTGGGCATACCCCTCACGGACGCTCGCATATCGCGGCGACCACCCGGCACCGGTGCGGGACCGTTCGTTGCTGACGCGCAGCGAACGGGTGAGGGAGGTCGTGCGGTCGCCGAGCGCGACGGCGGCCCGGCCCGGTCCGGTGACCCATCGGCGCCGACCGACCGCAGCGGCCAGCGCATCGGCATTGGCGGCCTTGGTGAGCGGTTCGTCGTCGACGACGTTGTAGGTTCCCGCCGGAACCCCGAGGGCCGCGACCACCGCGTCGGCGGCATCGGCCAGGTGGATCGACGACTGATAGGCGTCCGACCGACCGGCGACGAACCCGAGGTGTCGGCGTGCCATCGCCATGATCTCTTCGCTGTGCGCGGCGCCGACGCCGTAGAACAATCCGAACCGCAGCACGGTGCCGACGCCGCCGGACTCGGTGAATCGACGGGCGCTGGCCTCGGCGGCGTGATTCCCGCGCGAGATCGGGTACTCGTCGACCGGCGACGACTCGTCGAGCCAGTCGTCCCCGCCGTCGGCGTACAGCATCACCACCGACTCTTGGACGACTCGCGGGACACCGGCGGCGAGCGCCGCGTCGACCACCGCGGCCGAACCCTCCGAGCGGATCTTCAAACACTCCCGCCACGAGGAGTGGAAGGCGAACGTCGCCGTGGCGGGCAGAGCGGACGCGAGGTTCGCGACGGCATCGCACCCGGCGAAGGCCGAGGTGAGTGCCTCGACGTCGAAGAGTGACACGCGCACCGGGGTGGCGCCGGCCAGGGTCAGGGCGGCGGCAGCGGCGTCACTGCGCGCCAGCCCGCTGACCCGGTGGCCCGCGGCGATCAGCGCCGGGACGGCGTAGCGCCCGATCGCTCCGGTCCCACCGGTGACGAAGACGTCCATGACTACCTGCCTCGCCGGCGGCCGGCCCGCCATGCGACGACGAAGGAGACCAGGAGGACGACGGCGACCAGGCCTTCCAACAGGTGGAGCACCGCGCCGTACGCCCAGACGTTCACCTCCTTGATCCCGTGGACCCCGAGCATCACGCCGAGCGGCACCCCGGCGGCGACGGCGAGTACGACCCACTGCCGGTCGAGCGAGGCGACCAATGCCACGAACCCGATGGCGATGAGCGCGAACCCACCCTCGCTGACCGCGTGCGGGGCGAACGGCTCACCCAGATTGCCGGCGATCCACTCGCCGGAGGTCAGACTGCTCACCCCCTGGAAGACAAGCAGTGCGCCCAGCACCGCGGCGGCGATCCGCGGCAACAGCCACCGGTCGCGCAGGGGCGGCCGATGCCGGCGCGGCGTCGCGGGGCGCGGGGAGGCG
>NZ_JASGER010000070.1:0-32052 GCF_047606305.1 Gordonia sp. (in: high G+C Gram-positive bacteria)
CCTTCGCGCAGCGTCGCAAGACGCTGCGCGCCGCGCTCGCCGGGTGGGCAGGGTCGCCGGTGGAGGCCGAGGCGCGCCTGCGCGCGGCCGGCATCGATCCCTCGGCGCGGGGCGAGCGGCTCGACGTCGGCGACTTCGTCGCGCTCGCGCAGACTGCACTACCCTGACCTTTCGTGGCCGCCAACACCGACAGCTCCGGGTCGATCACCGCCCGTGCGGCGGCGAAGATCAACCTGCACCTGGGCGTCGGCGAGGCACGTGCGGACGGCTTTCACGAGCTGACGACGGTGTTCCAGGCCGTGTCGTTGTTCGACGACGTCACCGTCCGGCCGGCGGCCGCACTGTCCGTGCGGACGGTCGGGGAGGGCGCCGCCGACGTACCGGAGGACCCGGCACGGAACCTGGCCGCGCGCGCCGCCCTGCGGGTCGATCCCGATGCCCGCGTCGCCATCGAGATCGCCAAGACCATCCCGGTCGCCGGCGGCATGGCCGGCGGGAGTGCCGATGCCGCCGCCGCGCTCGTCGCGTGCACCCGCCTGTTCGGCGCCGATTGGGACCGGGCCGAGGTGATGGCCGCCGCCGCCGACCTCGGTTCCGACGTCCCGTTCTCGGTCCACGGCGGCACCGCGCTGGGAACCGGACGCGGCGAGGCGCTGGCGCCGGTTCTCTCGCGCGGCGACTACCACTGGGTGCTGGCGATCGCCAAGACCGGCCTGTCCACCCCCGAGGTCTTCGCCGAGCTGGACCGGCTGCGGGCCAAGGACGAGGCGACCGGGGAGACGACCCGCACGCCCGACGCCCTGTTGCGCGCGCTCGCCGGCGGTGACGTCGACGAGGTCGCCGGCCTGCTGCACAACGACCTCCAGCCGGCGGCGCTGTCCCTGCAGCCGGTGCTGCGCCGAACGCTGCGCGCGGGCACCGACGCCGGTGCGCTCGCCGGGATCGTCTCCGGCTCCGGTCCCACCTGCGCCTTCCTTTGCGCCGATGCCGAGTCGACCGTCCGGGTGGCCGCCGAACTGGCCGGTCGCGGCGTTGCGAAGTCGGTGCGCACCGCCCACGGCCCGGTTGCCGGGGCGCGAATCGTCTAAGCCGCCGGGCACCGTCGCGCTATCGTGCTTGCCATGCGCGTACTCAGCCTGTTCGTCGGATCCACCCTCGCGGCCTCGGCCCTCCTGGCGGCCACGGTGCCCGGCGCCTCGGCCGCTCCCGGGGTCGGCCGCGTCCTGGCGCAGTCGGCGGTGGCCGCCGACCGGCTGCCGAGTGGTGCCGCGCGGGGCGTGAAAGTCCTCTACACCACCCGTGACCAGCGCGGTCGTCCCGCGCAGAGCACGGGCGTCGTCTACTACCCGCGACGCCCGGCGCCGGCGGGACAGTGGAAGGTCGTGTCGTGGGCGCACGGCACGACCGGCATCTCGCCGAAATGCGCGCCCAGCGGGTTCTCCGGCGCGCGGCAGGACCACTTCCAGCCGAACATCGCCGGCGCCCTGCGGCGCGGCTACGTGGTCACGGCCACCGACTACATCGGACTGGGCGGCGGCGGCACCGCCGAATACCTCGGCGGTCGGTCGTCGGCCTACAACGTGATCGACATGGTGCGGGCCGCGCGCAACCTGGACCCGAAGATCGGGCGGCGTTGGGCCTCGCTGGGCCACTCGCAGGGCGGGCACGTCGCACTGTGGGCCGCCCGCGTCGCGCCGACCTACGCCCCCGAGCTTCCGATGGTGGGCGCGGTCGCCATGGCGCCGGCCAGCCAGATCGACACCTCGGTGACCCTCGTCCAGCAGCCCGGCCTGCCCAGCCTCGGCTCCTTCAACCAGATGTCGGCCTTCGGGATGTACGTGCTGAGCGGCCTGGACCACGTGTACCCGGATCTGCACGTGCGCGGCTACCTCACGCCCACCGGCCGCCGGTGGCTCGACCGCGTGTCGAACCTGTGCGTCGTGGACGCCGTCACCGCGATGAAGTCGGTGGCCCCGGGTTCGCTCTACACGAAGGCGACGGGCAGCTCCCCGCGCTTCCTGGCCGCCCTGCGCCACTACGGCGGGATCCCGGCCTCGGGCTT
Organism: Gordonia sp. (in: high G+C Gram-positive bacteria); assembly: GCF_047606305.1. GTDB lineage: Bacteria > Actinomycetota > Actinomycetes > Mycobacteriales > Mycobacteriaceae > Gordonia. Next base: position 2,063 of record NZ_JASGER010000070.1, read on the forward strand.
CCGCCGACCGGTGCGCCTGCAACAGGGGCTGGCCGACCCGATCGTTCCGGCGGTGGCCACCGTCGAGCTGCTCGACCAGCTCCGGTCCGGCGGCGTCGCGGTCTCGGCGGGGTGGTACCCCGGCGACCACCACGCGGTCACCCGTCAGTCGATGGCGAACACCATGGCGACCGTCGACGGGTACTTCCGCTAGGGCCGCTACAGTTGGCCCCGTGACCGCCCCGGCCAATCCCGTCCTGATCAACGCGGAGAAGATCAGCAAGAGCTTCGGGATCAAGCCGTTGCTGGCGGATGTGAGCGTCGGCGTGCACGCCGGTCAGCGGATCGGCGTCGTCGGCCTCAACGGCGGCGGCAAGACGACGCTGCTGGAGATCCTCGCCGGGATCACCGAGCCCGACGAGGGGCGGGTGTCCCGTGCGGGCGACGCCCGGCTCGCCACCGTCACCCAGCGCGGCGATCTACCGCCCGACGCCACCGTCGCCGAGGTCGTCGTCGGATCGTTGGGGGTCGCCGAGCACGAGTGGGCCGGCGACCCGCGGATCCGCGACGTCCTGTCGGGCATCGGGGTGGCCGACCTGCTGGACCGTCGGACGGGCGAGCTCTCCGGCGGTCAGCGGCGTCGGGTCGCCCTGGCCGCGGCGCTGGTCTCCGACGCCAACCTGCTGATCCTCGACGAGCCGACCAACCACCTGGACATCGAGGGCGCGGCCTGGCTCGCCGACCACCTCGTGGCCCGCGGCGACGCCGTCGTGGTCGTCACCCACGACCGCTGGTTCCTCGACACGGTCGCCCAACGGACCTGGGAGGTCCATTCCGGCCGCGTCGACGAGTACGAGGGCGGCTACAACGACTGGGTGTTCGCGCGGGCCGAGCGCTCCCGCCTGGCCGATGCCATGGAGGAGCGCCGCCGCAATCTCGCGCGCAAGGAGTTGGCGTGGCTGCGACGCGGGCCGCCCGCCCGCACGTCGAAGCCGAAGTACCGCATCGAGGCCGCCGAGAAGCTGATCGCCGACGTGCCGCCGCCGCGCGACACGGTGACGCTGTCCGCCTTCGCCAAGCGCCGACTGGGGCGGGTCGTGATCGAGTTGGAGGACGCCCGCCTCGTCACCCCGCCCGCGGCCGACGGGTCGTCGCAGGTGCTGCTGGAGGATCTGACCTGGCGGCTCACTCCGGGGGAGCGGATCGGCCTCGTCGGCGTCAACGGCTCGGGGAAGACCACTCTGCTGCGCGCCCTGGCCGGTGAGGTCCCGGTCGACCCAGGGCGGCGGATCGAGGGCAAGACGGTGTCGATCGGCTGGTTGCGCCAGGAGCTCGACGACCTCGACCCCGACCAGCGCGTGCTGGACGCGGTGGAATCGGTCGCGACCAGGATGATGGTCGGGGACAAGGAGTTGTCCGCCTCGCAGCTCGCGGAGCGGCTCGGCTTCTCACCCGCCCGCCAGCGCACCCCGGTCGGCGACCTGTCCGGCGGTGAGCGCCGCCGCCTGCAGCTCACCCGGGTGCTGATGGCCGAGCCGAACGTGCTGCTGCTCGACGAGCCGACCAACGACCTCGACATCGACACCTTGCAGCAGGTCGAGGACCTGCTCGACGGGTGGGCCGGCACGCTCGTGGTCATCAGTCACGACCGCTATCTGATCGAGCGCATCTGTGACTCGACGTGGGCGCTCCTCGGCGATGGGAAGTTGACCAACCTCCCGCGCGGGATCGAACAGTACTTGGAGCGCCGCGCGGCGTCGGCGGCCGCCGACTCGCGCCCGCAGAAGGCGGCGCCGGCGCGCACCGAGTCGCCGAAGACGTCCGCCGCCGAGCACCGCGACGCCCGCAAGGCGATGGGGAGGCTCGAGCGGCAGATCGACAAACTGTCCGCACGCGAGGAGAAGCTGCACGCCGATCTGGTCGACGCGGCCACCGATCCGCAGCGGCTCGTCGAGCTCGACACCGAGCTCAAGCGAATCGTCGCCGAGAAGGAGCAGGCCGAGCTCGAGTGGCTTGAGGCCGCCGAGCTGGCCGAATAGTCCGCTATCCCGCCGAGCGTGCCCAGATTTTCGCCGAGCGTGCCCAGTTTTTCGCCGAGTGGGCAGTCGGATCAGACGTCGTCGGTGGGTACCCAGTCGAAGGTCGCCGGATCCGGTCCGATGCGCCGGTTCTCGTCGAGGGCGTCGATCGCGGCGATGTCGGCGGCGTCGAGCCGCACGTCCTGCGCGTCGAAGTTCTCCTTGATCCGCGCGGGGCTGGACGCTTTGGGGAACACGATGTCGCCGCGCTGTAGGTGCCAGGCCAGCACGACCTGCGAGACCGGTCGACCCACGCGCCCGGCGATGTCGACGAGCTTCGGATCGTCGAAGACCTGGCCCTGTGCCAGCGGCGACCAGGCCTCGGTGGCGATGCCCAGCTTGGCGTTCGCGGTGCGCAACTCGTTCTGCGCGAAGTACGGATGGACCTCGATCTGGTTGACCGCCGGCACGACCGACCCGGGGCGGGAGGTGATGCGCTCGAGGTGATCGGCGTTGAAGTTCGAGACGCCGATCGACTTCGCCTTGCCTGAGCCGCGGACCTCGATCATCGCGTTCCACGTGTCCAGGTAGTCGATGTCGATCCCCGGCAGCGGCCAGTGGATCAGGAACAGGTCGACGAAGTCGAGGCCGAGCCGGTCGAGGGAGTCGTCGATCGAGGCGATGACCCGGTCGGGGGCGTGATTGTTGTTGTTGAGCTTGGTCGTGACGTACAGCTCGTCGCGCGCGATACCGCTCTCGGCGATGCCGCGGCCGACGCCGCTCTCATTGCCGTACATCTGTGCGGTGTCGATGTGCCGATAGCCGGCTTCGAGCGCCTCGACCACCCGCGGGTGGGCCTGCTCGTCGGGGATCTGCCAGGTGCCGAAGCCGAACTGGGGGATGGACGTGCCGTCGTTCAGGGTGATCAGAGCCATGCCGCCCACCCTAGCTAGCGGGCGCGTGCGACGTCGGGTCCCAGGCCCTGCTTGGCGACCCAGTCGTCGATGATCGCCATCGTCTTGGGCAGCGCGGGGCCGGCCGTCATGATGTGGTCCGAGCCGGGGACCTCCGCGTAGGTGCCGCGATCGCCGTAGCGTCGAACGGTCGCCTTGTTCATCGCGGGGAGGCAGCACTTGTCCTTCTCGCCCGCGATGACCAGCACCGGCTCGGTGATCGCTTCGAAGTCGACCTTCGCCTGCTTCTGGCCGTCGAAGGGCCACAGCGCCATCTGGCGGTAGACCTTGCCGGACTCCGCACACAGCTCGGCGTAGAACTCGTCGGACAGATCGGCGGGCAGCTCGTTGGCGATGTACTTGTCCCACGACTTCTTCGACACCGGGAACATCGGCTTGGAGCGCAGCCAGGTGAACAGGTACGGGCTCCACAGGACGGTCGTGGTCGGGTACTGGGCGAAGACGCCGGCGGCCGGGGCGGTGCCGATCAGGATCAGCGCCGGGCTCGCGACCTTCACCGCCAACAGCTGGGCGATCAGACCACCCAGCGAGTGACCGACGATGATCGGCTCGGTGGCCATCTCGCCGACGAGCTTCTGCAGGTAGTCGACGTAGTCCTCGAGGCCGAGCTTCGACACCTCGGCGGCCATCGCGTCGACGTCGATCTCGCTGGCCTTGCCGTGGCCGGGCAGCGTCGGGGCGTGCACGTTGTAGCCGCGCTTGGTCAGTTCGTCGGTCACGTAGTCCCAACTGGCGCTGCTGCCCCAGGTGCCGTGGATGAGCAGGACGTCTTGCTTGGTCATGCGGCAAGCCTATTCGCCCGACGGCGGGTTCACGCGCCGATCCACCCCGACCCGGTTCAGGAAGCCCTCGTCGTGGGACACCAGCACCAGCGCCCCCGACCATCGCGCGAGGGCGTCTGCCAGTACCTCGACGGTGTCGATGTCGAGGTTGTTGGTCGGCTCGTCGAGGATGAGCAGTTCCGGCGGCGGGTCGGCGACGAGGCCGATGGCCAGTGCGGCGCGCAACCGTTGCCCGCCCGACAGCGTGGCCACGGGTCGGTCACCGGCGTCGCCGCGCAGGCCCAGGCGCGCCAGCGAGGAGCGCAGCTCCTCGGCCGTCGCCTCCGGGTGCACGGCGTGGGCCGCCTGCGCGACGGTCAGATCCTCGTCGGCGAAGGTGATGGTCTGCGGGATGAAGCACCGGGGGACGACGATCGCGTCGGCGGCGAGAAGGTCGTTCAGCAGGGTGGTCTTGCCGGAACCGTTGGCGCCGATCAGTGCGACGCGCTCGGGGCCGTCGACGCGCAGGCGGTCGTCGACGATGATCTGTCGTCGCGGCGCGACCTCGACGTCGGGCAGGGTGATGACGGCGCGCCGGTCGCTGCGGACGGCCTCCCCCGCCTCGTCGAGGCGTTCCCGAGCCGCGGCCACGTCGTCGCGATGGCTGCCGGCGAGCTTGCCGGCCGACACCTGGGCGGCGTTCTTGCGTATTCCGGCGATGATCTTCGGAACCCGCTTCTCCACCTCCGCCTTGCGTGCGGTGCGCGCGCGGTGGGCGAGCTTGGTCTGTGCCTCGTCGAGCTCGCGGCGCTGCTTGGCGAGGTCGCCGGCGGCGTTGGCGACGGCCGCCGCCGCGGCCGCCTGCTCGGCCTCGAGCACTTCGCGGTACAGCGAATACGGCCCACCGACCGTCCGCAGGGAGACGGGTGCGGCGGGCCGGGGCCGGTGGAGCTCGCAGGTCGTCTCGACGCGCTCCAGCAGCTGGAGGTCGTGGCTGACGACGACCGCGCAGCGGCCGCTGGTGGCGGTGAACGAATCCAGCGCGTCGAACAGCAAGTCGCGGGCGCGGCGGTCGAGGTTGTTGGTGGGCTCGTCGAGCAACAGGATCGCCGGGCGCCGCCACAGGCAGCCGGCGAGCGCGACGAGAGTCCCCTCGCCCCCGGACAGTTCGGCAAGCCGACGGTCGAGCGGAAGGTCGGGGACGCCAAGCGCGTCGAGCTCGGCGCGGGCCCGCTGCGGCGCATCCCACTCGTCGCCGATGACGTCGAAGTCGTCGGGGTCGACCGACCCGGACTCGACGCGGTCGATGGCGTCGAGAATGGCCCCGACGCCCATCGCCGATGCGACCGTGGCGTGAGGGTCGGCGGCAGGTCGCTGGTCGAGCATCGCCACCGACCCGATGGTGTTGATCGATCCTGCGGTGGGGCGCAACTGTCCGGTGATCAGCCGCAGCAGGGTGGTTTTGCCGACGCCGTTCGACCCGACCAGCGAGGACAGTCCGGTCGGCAGGGTGGCCGTCAGCCCGGCGAAGACGGGTGTGCCGTCCGGCCACGCGAAGGCGACGTCGGACAGCGTGATGGCGGGGTTTGGTGGGGAAGACATCTGCAGCCGACGGTAGCCGCGCGATTGTCGGACCGAAACCGAATATCGGGGAGTCCACTCGGCGGAATTGATCGCCCACTCGGTGGAGTTTGATCGCCCACTCGGCGAGATTTGCCGCACACTCGGCGAATGGGCTCGGTGAACAGATGTACACTCAACACTATGACCACTGCTGAACGACGCACCGAGGTGCGCGCGCTCTCCGAGCTCGGGCTGACCGAGCTGGGCAAGGCGTCGACCGGGATCCACGAGACCCATCGGGCGATCTCCGACCGGATCTTCGGCGCCGTGCGCTGGGGCGTGGGCCCCGCCGTCGCACCGGTGAAGGCGGTGCACGACGCGATCACCGACGGCGTCTACCTGATCATCGACCAGTCCATGACCACCGCGGGCAAGGTCGGCGGGATGGCCGCCGACCTACCGTTGAAGCAGGCGCCGTCGTCGACGAAGGCCGGCGCGACGATCATCGCCGCGGTCAACGGACTCATCGGCGACGAGCTCGACGCCCGGCAGTCGCCGCTGGCCGAGCCGATGTCGATCCGCGTCGACGGGCAGCCGGTGTCGTTGACCCGCGACGGCCTCGCCGCCGCGTTCCCGTCCGCGACCGGCCGCCTCGTCGTCGCGCTGCACGGACTGGTGGAGACCGAGCACGCCTGGGCCCTCGGGGAGGCCGAGCCGTACGCCGAGCGGCTCGCCCGCGAGGGGGTCACCACCGTCTTCATCCGCTACAACACCGGTCGCCACATCTCGACCAACGGCCGCGACCTCGCCGAGCTGATCGACGAACTCGTCCGCCGGTGGCCGATACCGGTCGAGTCGATCGGTCTGCTCGGCCACTCGATGGGCGGTCTGGTCGCCCGCAGCGCGGCCCACTACGGCCGGGAGGCCGGCCACGCGTGGGTCCCGATGGTCCGCGCGAGCGTCTCCCTGGGCACCCCGCACCTCGGGGCGCCGCTGGAGAACCTCGCCCACCACGGCAGCGCCGGCCTGATGAGGCTGCCCGAGACCCGGGCCTTCGGGCGGCTGCTGCGCCGCCGCAGCGGCGGCATCCGCGACCTGCGGGCCGGGTCGCTCGTCGACGAGGACTGGACCGGCCGCGACCCCGACGACCTGGCGCGCGCGGTGGCCGCCGAGATCGAGCTGCTCCCGGGTGCCGAGCACTACTTCGTGTCCGCGACGCTCACCGGCAATCCGCGCAACCCACTGGCCCGCGTCGTCGGCGACGGGCTGGTGTTGCACCACAGCGCCAGTGGTCGCAACTCGGCGCGGCGCATCGGCTTCGACCCGCGCAACGGCATGCACCTGGGCCGGTCGAACCACTTCACTCTCCTCAACGACGACCGCGTCGGGGACAAGCTCCTCGAGTGGTTGACCTGAACCCTCAGCCGCCGAACAGCAGCCAGAGGCCGGTGAACGTGTAGCCGACCATCAGCAGCATCAAGGCCAGCTGCCCGGTCAGGTGATGACGCTTGGGCAGGATGCGCAGCGCGGCGTCGTGTGCGGCGACGACCGCCAACAGGTGCCCGACGACGATCGCGGCGACGGCCAGCACCGACCCGAGCGTCGGGTGGTCGGTGAACGGCGTCCACGCCGCCGGCTCGTCGGCGCCGAACGCGGTCAGCCACGAGTGCAGGACCTCTTGGCCGTCCTCGACGAAGTACTTCGCGTAGTGCGCGACGAGGTAGCCGACCGCGATGGGGATCAGGGTGTGCGCCATCTTGCCGGGGATGGACAGGCGCCGCTCGCGGGTGACGCCGCCGACGGCCATCGTGGCCAGCCAGAAGCTCACGCCGACGACCACGACGAACAGCAGCAGGATCGCCGTCCGCGCGGGGATGCCGGTCGCGCGGTGGGTGGCCGACCAGGCATCGAACGCGGTCGAGCCGAGGAGCACCGCGATCACGGCGACGGCACCGGCTCCCGTGCGGTAGGTCGACAGGCCGCACAGGGGGTTGCGCAGCACCAGCTCGCGCGACGAGGCGTCGCGCGCCAGCGGGCTCATCGTCGCGATGACTCCGCTGTACACCTCGAACGGCTCTGCCCGCGCGAACCACCGGTCGCCGAAGACGATCGCACCGGCCGCGGTGACGACGAGATAGGCCAGGCACCACCAGGCGACCGCGGCGACGCCCTTGTGCACGACGGCCAGTTCGAGCCAGACGAAGGCGAACAGACCGACTGCCGCGGGCCAACGCCCCAGCCACGACGGGTAGGGGCGCAGGCCGCGTGCGGGGGAGCGGTGCAGTGCGGTGCACACCAAGCGGTGCAGGGTCCGCACCGGGGAGACGACCTTGCCGATCGGGCCGAAGACCAGCGATGCGGGGACGAGGCCGACCCAGAGCCAGATGAAGAACGTGCCGACGAGCGGGTTGTCGTGCTGGTGGCGCGCGGTGAACCCGACCACGAGTGCGCCGACGGCGAGCACCAGTCCGAGAACGCCCAGCGCCTCGCGGACGCCGCGGGCATCGGCGAACCGGGTGAGGCGCGGCAGCACGGCCCAATGCTTGGCGGGGTCCAACCGGGGTGTCTTCCAGGCGAACGCGAGCACCAGGAAGGAGATGGCCAGCGCCCACGAGCCGCCGATGAGCGCGTAGGTGATGTCGACCGGGAAGGCGGCAGCCTCACCGGTGCCGTGCGCGAGGATCCGCGTCATCGGTCCTCTCCCCGGTCGTCGGTGGACTCGTCGAGCTGGCGGTCGTCTTCGTCGAGCATCTCGTCCTCGTCGAGGAAGGGCTGATCGTCGTGCTCGTCGTCGCCGCGGCGACGGTCGCGCACGACCATCGCCACGATGACGCCGACGACGATGAACGCGGGAACGAAGGCCGGCAGCGCCAGGACCACCGAGTGATCCGCCAGGTAGACGGTCCTCATCGGGTGGTCACGCGTCGACGGGTTCGGGTTCGTCCGACTTGCGGTGCACCTTGCCGCGGCCGCTGCCCTGGAACTTGAGCGGGCGCTGGTCCGGCCGCGGGAAGTAGGCGGCGTTGATGCGCGCCGCACCCCAGCTCAGGAGCCAGATGAGCAGGATCGTCATGGCCGCGACGGCCCAGGTGGCGACGGAGAAGTACCACGACGGGTGGTCGAACTTGCGCTCGCGCTGCAGCATGTCGAGCTCGCGGGTCAGCGGGCGCTCGATGTGCGGGGTGGCGCTCACCTCGGCCGCACCGATGCCGGGGTCGCCGGCCATGAAGATCGGCGCCGCGGTCAGCGTCTTGCCGTCCTGGATGCGCAGCACCGTCTTCCACGAGCCCGACACCGGGACCGCCGTGGTGGAGCGGTACTTGCCCGGGCCGACCTTGGCCAGGCGGTCGACGACCAGCCCGCGCAGGTGGTCGCCGGCGCCCTGCCAGGCGAGGATGTTGACCCACTCGGGGTCGTCGCTGATCAGGTTGTCCGGTGTGATCTGCACGTCGGCGGTGACCATCCGGAAGCCGTCGACCGACGGGGCCTCGGTGAGGTTGATGATGGCCTTGCCGTTCTGCGGCACGGTGTAGTTCAGGCCCCACAGGGTGGCGCCGGCGATCGTGAGGATCATCGCGACCACGATCGAGCGGCGGATGACGGGGGCGGGCAGCGGCTTGGGCTGCAGCGCGCGGACGAAGAGTCCGGCGGTCAGGCCGACGATGACGCCGACCGGGATGCACAGGGCCAGCAGTTCCGGCCACATCCCCTTCGGCCACGGCACCACATAGTTCCAGCGCACCCAGAACGACTCCAGGAAGGCGCCGACGGTGGCGCCGGCCAAGCCGACGACCGCACCGAAGGCAAGGGCGTTCTCGCGCAGACGGGGGATGAGGGCCAGCACCTCGACGATGACGGCGATGCCCAGGTAGAGCGGGAACGTGTTGGTCGGCTCGCCCAGGATGGGGCCGACGAAGACCGCCACCGCGCCGCGGATCAGGAAGGCGAAGGCCACCGCGATCAGCGTCGCGCCGGTCCCGGCCCACAGGCGGGCCACCACCAGGGCGAAGACGCCGGCGGCGACCATCAGCATCGGCTGGAAGACCAACCGGAACTGCTCGATGCCGAAGTCGAACTCCACCTGAAAGACCGAGAGGCCGATGAGGAGACCGCCGCAGGCGACCGCCTGGGTGAACCGGGTCATGCGGTCACCGGTGAGCCATTTGGGGATCTCGAAGCCGAGGAACGCCGGGGCATCGCCCTGCGGCACCTGCTTCTTCTGTCGACTCCGCGTGGCGGCGAGGTAGCCCTCGTGCATGAGCAGGATCACCGCGATGAGCGAGAATCCCGCGCCACCGATGAGCATGAGGTGAGTGGGCCCCCAGAGGGTGACGTCTTGGCCGAACATGCGGTGCCAGATGTCGTCGAGCGGGAAGCCTATCAGCGCGTACAGGCCGCAGGCCGCGAGCAGGATGCCCGCGGTCGGGGTGTACCACGTGCGGGTGATCTTCACCGCGGCCATGCCGGGCTTGGCGATGGAGCCGTCGTCGTTGCGCGGCAGGATCATCGCGAGGGCGCCGGCGATGAAGAGGAAGAACAGCCCGACCAGGATGAAGTAGTGCGCCGGGTTGGCCAGCGGGCCGTCGTCGCGACCGCGGCCGACGTGCAGGCTGACGTCCCAGATGAAGCCGAGGAAGGCGGTGAGGATGGTGGTGATGAACAGGAACAGCGGGATCACCGACCAGGTGGGGCGCTCGCCGATCCGGCCCAGCCAGCCCGCCCACTCCTGGAGCCAGTCGGACTTGTAGGAGCGGTGCCGATAGGCGATCCACAGCAGGACGATCGACACGACGCCGGCGGCGGCCGTCATCCCGAAGACCTGGTCCAACGCGGCGCCGCCGCCCTTGTCGGCGGCGATCACGGCGGTGTCGGTGAGACTCGCGGCGTACATCTCGAGTGTCTGCATTGGATGAGTATGGCACAAAGCGGACAGTTCTTTAACAACAAACATTGTCATGGTTTGCGGCTCCGGGATTGCTGCCCGCACGGTCGGTAGGGTGTCCCCATGTCTGCTATCGAATCGGCGGTCTCCGGTGGTGTCGGCGAGATCGTTTTGAACCGGCCCACAGCACTCAACGCACTCGACCAGTCGATGATCGACGACATGCTGCCGGTCCTGCGGGAGTGGGCCGACGATCCGGCGGTGGAGACCGTGCTGGTCACCTCGGGCACCGACCGGGCGTTCTGCGCCGGCGGAGACATCCGCGCGATCCGCGACTCCGCGCTCGCGCAGGACGCCGCCGCGATCACCCGCTACTTCAGTTCGGAGTACACGCTCGACCAGCTGATCGCGAACTATCCCAAGCCCTACGTCGCGCTCATCGACGGCGCGGCGATGGGCGGCGGGCTGGGCATCAGCGTGCACGGCGAGGTTCGCGTGGTCACCGAGAAGGCGCTCATCGCGATGCCCGAGACCGCGATCGGCTTCTTCCCGGACATCGGCTCGACGTACTTCCTGCCGCGACTGCCCGCCGGCGTCGGCAAGTGGTTGGGCCTGACCGGCGCGCGCATCCGTGGTGCGCAGGCGGTGCAGGTGGGACTGGCCACCCATGCGGTCGCGTCGGAGGCGATCGGCGACCTGGCCGCGGCGATCCGCGCGGGCACCCCGCTGGGTGAGGCGCTGGCGGCCGCTCCGCCCGCTCCGCCCGCCGACGACCTGCCGCTGCGGTCCATCGCCGACTACTTCGGCGGCAACGACCCGGTGCCCGCGATCATTGGCGGGCTGCGCGGCGGTGACGACTGGGCGCGCGAGACCGCGGCGCTCATGGACAACTGCTCGCCGACGAGTCTTCTGGTCACGGCCGAGATGATCGACCTCGGCTCGGGCAGCTCACTGGACCAGTGCTTCGACCGCGAACTGCACGCGGCCGAGCAGATCACCGCCACCCACGACTTCGCCGAGGGGGTGCGCGCGGTCCTCGTCGACAAGGACCGCGACCCGCACTTTCAGCCGGCCTCGATCGACGACGTCGATCCGGCCGTCGTGCGGCGAATCGTCGGCGAGTAGCCGAGCGCGACTAGGGCTTCACCTCGAACCACCCGGACAGGTGGGTCGACTCCGGTGCCGGCTGACCCGTCGGCGCGGGTGTCGGCGCGGGCGCGCCGGGCGCCCCGGGTGTCGGCGGCTCGTCCTTGTCCTCGTCGGGATTGCGGGCGGCGTCGTTCGGGGCGAGGGGGTTCTCCCGCATCGGGACCGCACCCGCGCAGGAGAAGTGTCCCGCCCCGCGCATCGCCGACATGGCGACGATCTTGAGCGGGCAACCGCTCGCGAGGTAGTACTTGCCGCCCAATGACAGCCCGATGTCGGCGGGGAAGGACTCCACCAGCGGGCCCACCTTGGGGATGTCGGGGCCGAGCGGGGGCAGCACGCCGCCGGTGAGCGAGACGACCGGGAAGGAGATCTGGCCGCCGTCGCCGCCCGCGCCGCGGAAGGTGAACAGCATCCCGTCCGGCGGGACCTCCGGCGACGCCGGTCCCCACTTCTTCAGCGAGACGCACTCCTCGTCAACGGGCTTCGTCGACGCCGGGGGGTTGTCCACGGTCACGACGTCGGCCGGTCGCTGCGGGTCGTAGGTGGCCGGCGGTGCCTGCCACTGCGGCGCGGGCTGTTGCCACTGTGGGGCCGGTTGCTGCCACTGGGGCGCGGGCTGTTGCCACTGGGGTGCGGGCTGTTGCCACTGTGGGGCCGGTTGCTGCCACTGGGGCGCCGGCGGGGGCGGGGCGACAGGCGGGGCCGGGGGAACGGGCGGTGGTGGTGGCGGTGGCGGGGGTGCCGGCGCCGGCCGCGGCTTGCGGTCCTTGGGAATCGCGACGAGCATCTCGCCGCGGGTGAAGTTGAGGTTCAACGCCGAGCGGTAGATGCGACCGTCGGCCGGGATCTTCTGACAGTCGGCGACGGCTTCGCGGGCGGTGCCGGCCTTGGACGGCACCGGTGAACTGGGGCCCGACTGTGGGTCGCCGGTGGCACAGCCCGACACGGCGACGAGGACGGCGGCCGCGGCGGCGGTGCCGAGGAGCGTGCGGGGCGGCGGCTGGGCGCGCATCAGTCGGCCGCCGCCACGAGGGGTTCGAGAGTCAAGTCCGGGTGCTCCTTCTCGATGAACTGCAGCCGCCACTTGTCGCTGAACAGGGCCAGCAGGGCGCCATCGGTGCGGGTGAAGACCTCGACGCCGCGCTGGCGGTCGAGCTCGGGGGAGCTGGTGTCGTCGGTACGGCGGGCCAGCGAATAGCCGAGGGGTTCCAGGTCGGTCTCCACGGTGAACTCGGCGAGCATCCGGGCCGTCACGACCTCGAACTGCATCGGTCCGACGGCCGCCAGCACCGGCGAGGCGTCGCCACGGGTGTTGTTGCGCAACACCTGCACCACGCCCTCGGATTCGAGCTGGTCCATCGCCTTGCGGAACTGCTTGTACTTGCCGGCCGACCGGGCGCGCAGCGTCGCAAAGTGCTCGGGGGCGAAGGAGCCGATCGGCGGGAACTCGACGCGTGGGCCGTCGTACAGGGTGTCACCGGGCGCCAGCGCCGTCGCGTTGACGAGGCCGACGACGTCGCCGGGATAGGCGGTGTCGACGGTGGAACGATCGCGCCCGAAGACCGCCTGGGCGTACTTCGTCGCGAACGGTCGACCGGTCTGCGCGTGCGTCACGACCATCCCGCGCTCGAATTCGCCGGAGACGATCCGCATATAGGCCAGGCGGTCGCGGTGGCTGGAGTCCATGCCGGCCTGCACCTTGAACACCACGGCCGAGAAGGGGTCGGTGACCTCGCGGACCGTGCCGTCGACGTCCGCGCGGCCGGCGGGCGCCGGTGCCAGCTCGACGAGGGCCTCGAGCAGTTGGCGCACGCCGAAGTTGAGCATCGCCGAGGTGAAGATCATCGGGGAGGTCTCCCCGGCCAGGAACATCTCCTGGTCGTGGTCCTGGCCCATCTCGCTCAGCAGCTCACTCTCCTCGACCGCGGCGGTCCAGGCGTCGCCCTCGGTCGCGGCGGCCCGCTGCGCGTCGAGGAGTTCCTCCGGCGCGATCTTGGCTCCACCGGCGGTGCGGGAGAACTTGATGTACGTGCCGCTGCGACGGTCGAGCAGACCGCGGAAGTCGCCGGCGATGCCGACCGGCACGTACAGCGGGGTCGGGGTGAGGCCGATGCGTTCGGAGATCTCGTCGATCAGCTCCAGCGGCGTCTGGCCGGGGCGGTCCCACTTGTTGATGACGGTGATCACCGGGATGCCGCGGTGGCGGCACACCTGGAACAGCTTGAGGGTCTGCGGCTCGAGCCCCTTGGCGGCGTCGATGAGCATTACCGCGGCGTCGACGGCGGTCAGGACGCGGTAGGTGTCCTCGGAGAAATCGGCGTGGCCGGGGGTGTCCACGAGGTTGATGACGTGGGGTTCATCGACCCGCTCGCCGGCGCTCCCGGCGTAGGCGGCTTCGACGTCGTCGTCGGGATCGTCGTTGCCCAGCCCGGTCGGCGTGTAGTTGAACTGCAGCGCCGTCGAGCTCACCGAGATGCCGCGCGCCTTCTCCATCTCCATCCAGTCCGAGACCGTGGCCTTGCGACCGGCCTTGCCGTGGACGGCGCCAGCCTCGCTGATCATCCGCGCGTGCAGCGCCAGCGCCTCGGTCATCGTCGACTTGCCCGCGTCGGGGTGGGAGATGATGGCGAAGGTGCGCCGCCGCCGGACCTCGCGCGCAACGGTGTCGGGGCTGGAACTCACCCGTCGAGAATACCGGTCGCGCTGCGGTGGCCCGCCGCCCGCATTGTTTCAATCGTGCGGATCGCTCGGTCGATCGTCTGCTCGAAGAGGTCGTCGGCCGATCGCGCTGGTAGGTGCAGTGCACGCCGTGACAGCGGCGCGGGGGCATCGGGGTGGGTGTCGAGCCACGGCGCCGGGACGGGCGCGGTCAGGGTTGTGCGCTGCTGCTCCGATGCGCGGTCGTAGCCGTAATCGACGATCAGGGCGAAACCGAACACGTCGGTGAGGAATTGTTGCTGCCACACCAGCGCGTCCGACAGTGACAGGCCGAGCGAGGTCAGCGAGGCGAGGAGCTGTTCGGGAAGAAGGATTCGATCCTCTGGCAGTTCGGTCGGGCTGACGGTCTCTTCCAGAAAGAAGAGGACCCCCCGCCCGATCTGTCGGTAGGCGGCCCTGGTGCCGAGGTAGAGGGCCCGCACACCGGTCCGCCAATCGTCGACGTCGAAGGAGTGGTCGACGTGCAGGTCGAGGATCCGCGCCGCAACGAGGTCGATCACCTGCTGCCGGTCGGTGACGTGACGGTAGAGCGCTCGGACCGTGACGCCGAGTGATTGGGCGAGAGAGCGCATGGTGAGCGCAGAGAACCCCTCGTTGCTGACAAGTTGCATCGCCGCTTCGATGATCGTGTCACGGGTGAGCGGCGGGTAGGGCCCGTCGTTGCTCGGTCGGCCGCGCGGCCTGATGGGGCGCCCGGTGCCTGCTGCCATGGCCCGAGGCTACAACGTTCAACAAAATACACGATGCGTTGACTTATTTGGGTCCGCCCTCTAGCCTCCATGAGGCAAGCCAAGCCTTACTCATGGCAGGTGGGAACACAAAGGAGGAGTTCGATGATCTCAAGACTGACGGTGGCGAGTCTCGCGGCACTGGGGCTGGGGCTGGGGCTGGCCGCCCCGGCGACCGCGGACACGACGACGCGGCAGACGACGGCCAGCGATCTGTACGTGCGGGCCGAGAAGCCGTCGGCAAAGCAGCTTGAGGCACAGTATGCGGCGATGTGGAACCCGTCGTTGCCCGAGGCGCCCAAGCTGGCGAACACCTACCGCGGCGACACGCCCGCCGTGCGCAAGAACGCCAAGCAGATGAGCTCCTTCAGCCGGACTTATGACCTGATGTCGGTCAACATGCGCGCTGTCGGAGCGCCGGTGATCAGTGGACCCAGGATGCGACTGGCCTTCGTGGGCGTTCTCGCCGGCTTCCCCGCCCAGCGACTCTCGGGCAACTACGTCCGCGATGACGGGCGCTGGAAGATCGACTGGAAGGCCACCTGCGCCTCGATGGGCGGATGCAACGGCAACCCCAACTGGGGGTATTAAGCCAAAGCCACCCGGCAGCACCGTCCTGCAGAAGATCGGCAATGAGCGCCGGGAAGGCTTCGCCGGGTTAGCGGCCGATCACTCGAACGGGACCGGCGGCATCTTCACGACCTGGGCCGCGTAGCTCAGGCCGGCGCCGTAGCCGAGGAGCAGGGCGGTGTCGCCGGGCTTGGCCTTGCCGGTCGACAGCAGGTCCTCCATGGCCAGCGGGATCGAGGCGGCCGACGTGTTGCCGGTGTGCTCGATGTCGTTGGCGACGACTGCGGCCTCCGGCAGCTTCAGGCTCTTGGCGAGCAGCTCGTTGATGCGCGAATTCGCCTGGTGCGGGACGAAGACGTCGAGGTCGGCGACGTCGACCTTGGCGACGTCGAGTGCGCGCTGGGCGGCCTTGCCCATCTCGAAGGCGGCCCAGCGGAACACGCTGGTGCCCTCCATGCGCAGGTACGGACGTTTGGCGTGATCGTCGGAGTCGATGTACTCGATCCAGTTGATGTCCTGCCGGATGGCGTCGAACTGCGAGCCGTCGCTGCCCCAGACCACCGGGCCGAGCTGCTGGTCCTCGGTCGGTCCCACGACGACCGCGCCGGCGCCGTCGCCGAAGATGAAGCAGATGCCGCGGTCGTTCATGTCCATGGTGATGGACAGCTGCTCGGAGCCGATGACCAAGACGTGCGACGCGCTGCCGCCGCGGACCATGTCCGAGGCGATCGACATCGCGTAGCCGAAACCGGCGCAGCCGACGGTGACGTCGAAGGCGGGGACGCCGTTGGCGCCGAGCGCGGTGGCGACGGCGGTCGCCGCGGCCGGGGTCAGCAGCAGGTGGGTGTTGGTGGCGACGATGACGGCGTCGATGTCCGAGCCGTTCAACAGGGCGTTGGCGATGGCCTTGCGGCCGGCGTCGATCGCCATGTCCATCGCGGTCTCGTCGTGACGCGCGAAGCGGCGCGTCTTGATGCCGGTGCGCGTGAAGATCCACTCGTCCGAGGAGTCGATGTTCTCGCAGATCTCGTCGTTGGTGACCACGCGCTCGGGACGATACGCCCCGATCCCGAGGATGCCGATGTTGCGAGTGCCGGTGACTTCGGCGAGTTCGACCATGTGTGGGTGCCTTCCGTGTTCCCCGAAAAATGCTCATCCCACCGTCTCACAGGGCCCCGGTTACTGGGAAGTACGGCACGCGTCGGCGTCCTGCTAATCATTCTTGCTAAGTAGTGCTACTTAGCGTTACTATCTAGTCCAGTAGTCATCGATACTAAGTAGTGGAGGCTCAGTGGGCAGGCAGATGACCGAGATGCTCCGGGGAACCCTCGAGGGCATCGTCCTGGCAATCCTGGGGCGACAGTCGGCGTACGGCTACGAGATCACCGCGCGGCTGCGCGACGAGGGGTTCACCGAGATCGCCGAGGGCACCGTGTATGCGCTGCTGGTGCGCATCGAGCGGCGGGGCTTCGTCGACGTGCAGAAGGTGCCGTCGGAGAAGGGGCCGCCGCGCAAGGTCTACACCCTCAATGCCAAGGGCCGTGCCCAGCTCGACGACTTCTGGGCGACCTGGGAGTTCTTGGCCGGGCGATTGGAACGACTACACGAAGGAGGCGGCCGCAATGGCTGAGCAGTGGAAGAAGTGGATCGAAGTGGTGACCGGGCCGCTCGAGCAGAAGAAGGTCTACCGGCAGGCGAAGGCGCGCATCGATGCGCTGCCCGAGCCGTACCTCTCGGCGGCGACCGCGTTCAACCGGTACGTCACCTACTGCGGCGGCCTCACCGACGGCGACACGATCGTGCAGATGTGGGTCGACCTCGCGGACATGTGGGAGCGCGCCGCCCTCGACGGCACACTCGTGCGCGAGGTCGTCACCGACGACCCGGTGGAGTTCGCCGAGAGCTACGTCGACGCCTATGGCGGCAAGCGGTGGATCGACAAGGAGCGCGAGCGCCTGACCACCGCGATCGAGAAGGCCGAGGGAGCCCAGTCATGACGACGCCGGTGATCGAGGTCGGCGGGCTCACCAAGTCCTTCGGCGATAACGAGGTCCTGCGGGGCGTCGATTTCACCGTCGACCGCGGGAGCGTCTTCGCGCTGCTTGGCTCCAACGGGGCCGGGAAGACGACGATCGTCAAGATCCTGTCGACCCTCACCGGTGCGGACGGCGGCACGGCCCGGGTCGCGGGCCACGACGTCGCCGAACAGGCGCGGGCGGTCCGCGAATCGATCAGTCTGACGGGGCAGTTCGCCGCCGTCGACGAGATCCTGAGCGGTCGGGAGAACCTCGTGCTGATCGCGCGGCTGCGCCATCTGCCCGACCCGGGGGCGATCGCCGACGAACTGCTGGAGCGGTTCGACCTGGTCGACGCCGGCGGGCGCCCGGTGTCGGGGTACTCCGGCGGCATGCGCCGTCGCCTCGACATCGCGATGAGCCTGATCGGCGACCCGCAGGTCATCTTCCTCGACGAGCCCACCACGGGCCTGGACCCCCAGGCGCGCCAATCGGTGTGGGCCACCGTCGCCGAACTCGCGCGTCGCGGGACCACGGTGCTGCTCACCACGCAGTACCTCGACGAGGCCGAACACCTCGCGGACCGCATCGCGATCCTGCACGGCGGACGGATCATCGCCAACGGGACCTTCGACGAACTCAAACGCGTACTGCCGCCCGCGAAGGTGGAGTACGTGGAGAAGCAGCCCACCCTCGAAGAGATCTTCTTCGCCATCGTCGGATCGGAGGACCACGATGCCTGACAACCACTTCGCCGGCGATACCGCCGTGCTGACCGGCCGTTCACTGCGGCACATCCTGCGCAGCCCGGACACGATCATCACCACGGCGATCATGCCGATCGCCATGCTGCTGCTGTTCGTGTACGTCTTCGGCGGCATGATCAAGACCGGGTCGGCCCGGTACGTCGACTACCTGCTGCCGGGCATCTTGGTCATCACGATCGCCTCCGGGATCTCCTACACCGCCTTCCGGCTCTTCCTGGATGTGAAGAGCGGTTTCGTCGAGCGCCTCGAGTCGATGCCGGTCGCCCGCTCGTCGGTGCTGTGGGCACACGTGGTCACCTCGCTCGTGGCCAATGCGCTCGCCGTCGTCATCGTCATCGCGGTCGCCCTGCTCATCGGGTTCCGCACGGGCGCGGGCGTCGGGTCGTGGCTGGCGATCGCCGGTATCCTGCTGCTGCTGACCCTCGCGCTGACGTGGGTCGCGGTGATCCCGGGATTACTCGCCAAGTCACCCGACGGCGCGACGGCGTTCTCCTATCCGCTGATCTTCCTGCCGTTCATCAGCTCGGCCTTCGTGCCGACCGAGTCGATGCCCGGACCGTTGCGGGCCTTCGCCGACCACCAGCCGGTGACCGCCATCGTCAACACGATCCGCAACCTGCTCGACCAGAAGGCCGTCGACGCCGACATCTGGACCGCCCTGCTGTGGTGTGTGGCGATCCTCGTCGTCGCCGCGGTCGCGGCCACCGCGCTGTTCCGGCGGCGCTGATCGGCGAACCGGGCGGTCACGCCCCGACGGTCACCTCTTGCCCCGTCACGTTGCGGCTCTCGTCGGAGGCCAGGAACAGGATCACATCGGCGACCTCACCCGGCTCGCCGTCCCGGTCGAACCGCCGCTTGGCGCGGTAGGAGTGGACGTAGTCGGGGTCGACGCCGGCGGTCAGCCGCTCGTTCCAGATGAGTCCGGGCAGCACCGCGTTGCAGCGGATCCCGGCCGCGGCGCCCTCGCAGGCGAGGGCATGCGTCAGGCCGAGCACCCCGCCCTTGGCAGCGGCATAGGACACCTCGCCGAACGGCGACGGCTCGCGGGCTGCAAGCGACGACACGTTGACGATCGAGGCGGACGGCGACTCGAGCAACAGTGGCCACGCCGCTCGCGCGTGCAGGAAGTGCGAGGTGAGCGAGGCGCCCAACACGCGCTGCCAGACGTCGAGGGGGGTGTCGGGGAAGGGGGCCAGCTGGTTGAGGCCGACGCTGTTGATCAACGTGTCGAGGCGATGGAAACGGTCGCGGACGGCGTCGAGGAAGGCGCCGACCTGCTCCTCGTCGCCGGCGTCCGCCGCCATCGCCAATAGGCGGTCGGCGGGGTGGTCCTGGGCGAGCTCGTCGGCGAACCTCGTCAATCGCCGCTCACTGACGTCGGAGAAGGCGACGGATGCGCCCTCGGCCAGGAGCCGGCGCACGACCTCGCCGCCGATGCCCGCTCCCGCCGCGGCGTTGACGACCGCGACCTTGCCGTCGAACCGGCCCATCAGACGCCCTCCGCCACACGCGCCCGGGTGAACTCGTACTCGGCCGGGTCGGCCTCGCGCGTCATGCGCCACCAGTCGACGACCCGCCACGGGTTGGCCACCAGGACGCGGCCCTTCGAGTTCCGGTAGTAGGTGTCGAAGCCGGGATGGCTCCAGATCATGTGCGCGTGGGCCTCGTCGACCGCGTCGTTGTACCTCTCGGCCACCGCCTCGCGCACCTGTACCGAGGTGGCGCCGCGGGCGAACATCTGCCGCAACAGACTCATCGTGTACCGCATCTGACACTCGAGGTAGTAGATGAGGCTGCCGCCGTGCCCGGCCTGGGTGTTCGGCCCGTAGAGGCAGAAGAGATTGGGGAAGTCGGGCACGGTCGTGCCGAGATACGCGTTCGCGTCGTCATCGCCCCACAACTCGCGCAGGGTCTTGCCCGAGCGGCCCGTCAGCTCCAGCGACGACAGGAAGTTGACCACGTCGAAGCCGGTCGCGTAGACGATCACGTCGACCTCGTACTCGGCGCCGGCCGCGGTCCGGACGCCGGTCGGGGTGATCTCGGTGATCGCCTCGGTGACCAGCTCGACGTTGTCGCGGCGGAGCGTTCGGTACCAGCCGTTGTCGAGAAGAATGCGCTTGCCGAACGGCGGATAGGACGGCACAACCTTGCCGATCAGGTCGTCGCGCCCGTCGAGCTCGGCCTCGATGTACCGGGTGAAGAAGCGCCGGTGGCCGTCGTTGGCCGCGTTGATCGACCGGTCCTGGTGCGGCCATGCCGGATCGATCTGCAGGGCCGAGTACAACGTGTCGTTCAGGACCCATGCCAGCCGCTGGCGGTACCAGGACCGGTACAGCGGAACCTCGCGGAGCAGGAAGCGCACCGGGTCGGGGACCGGCACACGGAACTTCTCGAACGGTGCCACCCAGTGGGCCGAGCGCTGGAACACGGTCAGCGACTCGACGGTCGGGGCCACCGCCGGCACGATCTGCATCGCGCTGGCACCGTTGCCGATCACCGCGACGCGCTTGCCGGCGACGTCGAAGTCCTCCGACCACAACGCCGTGTGGACGGTCTGACCGGTGAACGTCTCCATGCCGGGGATGGTCGGGAGTTTCGGTTTCCCGAACGCGCCGACCGCGCTGACGAGGATGTTCGAGGTGAGCTCCTCGGTGCTCCCGTCGGGGTTGACGATCGACACCCGCCACAGCTGGGCCTCGTCGTCCCAGCTCGCCGCGGTGACCTCGGTGCGCAGCCGGGTGACCGCGGCGATGTCCCACTCCCGCCCGACCTGCCGCAGATAGTCGTGAAGCTCGTCGCGGGTGGCGTAGTAATACGGCCAGTCCGAGCCGATCGCCGCGAAGGAATACAGGTGGCTGGGGACGTCGACGCCGCAGCCGGGGTAGCGGTTGTGCCACCAGGTGCCGCCGATCTGTTCGCCGCGCTCGAGGACGGTGACCTCGACGCCGGCCTTGCGCAGGTCGTGGGCGGCCAGCATGCCCGAGATCCCGGCGCCGATCACGAGCGCCGAGAAGCCGGTCGGCGCGGCGGGGATGTCGCGCAGCCACTGCGGGTCGCCGCCGAGTGCGGCCATGTCGTCGGCGATCATCGCGCCGTACTCGTCGGGAACGGGTTCGCCGATCGCGACCGAGAGCATCCGGGTGAGTAACTCGTCGTCGGGGTGGGGGAGGGCGACCGGGGCGCCGGCGTGCCAGGCGCAGATGGCGTCGGCCGCCGCCGAGCGGATCTCGTCCTGGATGTGCGGGGGCAATCCGCCGCTGTCGTTCTCGCTGAGGCCGCGGCCCCGCGCAGGCCGATACGGTTCGTCGAGCCAGGTGAGGTCGCCGGTGAGCTGCACGAGCACCATCAGCAGGGTCGGCACGTTCGCATCGCGCACCGCCGCGCGGACGATCGCATCGAACTCGGGGGTCGCCGTTGTCATGGGGGTGTCCTTGTCCGTCGCGGTCTCAGCCGTTGACCATGCGGTCACGGCCGACCCAGAACTGTTCTTTGACCTCGCGGCGCATGATCTTGCCGGTGCCGGTCTTGGGCAGGTCGGCGACGAAGTCGATGCTGCGCGGCCGCTTGTACGGCGCGATCTGATCGAGGCAGGCCTGCTCGATCTGCTCGGCGGTGACCTCGGCGCCCGGCCGGACCGAGACGACGGCGTGGACGGTCTCGCCCCACTGCTCGGAGGGGACGCCGACGACCGCGACCTCGGCCACCCCGGGCACCGTGTAGATCGCGTTCTCGACCTCGGTCGGATAGACGTTGAACCCGCCGGAGACGATCATGTCCTTCTTGCGGTCCACCACATGGAGGAAGCCGTCGCGCAGCGCGCCGACGTCCCCGGTCGCGATCCAGCCGCCGTCGAGGATGGTGGCGGCGGTCTCGTCGGGGAGGTTCCAGTAGCCGCGCATGGCGGCGTCACCGCGGACTTGGATCTCACCGGCCTCGCCCGGTGGCACCGGCTCGTTGTTGGCGTCCGTCAGGCGGTAGTCGACGAACGGGCTGACGTGGCCGGCCGATGCCAGCCGCTCGGGTACCTCGCCGTCGGGGTCGAAGACGTGGTCCTGCTTGCTCAGATAGGTGTTGAACGGCATCTCGGTGAGGCCGTAGGACTGCAGGAACACCGCGCCCAGCAGCTTGTAGGCGCGGGCCAGTCGGTCCGGCGCGATCGGTGAGCCGCCGTAGATCACGGTGTGCACGCTGGACAGGTCGGCGTCGGTCTTCTCCAGCACCGGCAGGATCATGTTGATCATCGTCGGGACCAGCGGCAACACCGTCGCCCGGTATTCGGCGACGGTCGACACGTAGTCCTCGGCGTCGAATTCGGAGACGGCGACCTGGCTCGCGCCCCGCAGGAAGTACGCCATCATCGCGTAGCCGCTCAGGTGGGTCACCGGCGCGACGTGCACCAGGATGTCCGACGACGAGGCGCCGGGCATCTCCACGAGCATGTTCCGCAGGATCGCCAACAGGCTGCGATGGGTGTGCATGACGCCCTTCGGGCGACCGCTGGTCCCGGAGGTGTAGGGCAGCCAGGAGAGGTCGTCCGGAGAGATCTCGACGTCCGCGGCCGGCTCGGCGCCGAAGACCTCGGCGAACGGGATAACACGGTCGCCGCCGCTGTCCAAGCCGATGACCGTGCCGGTGAAGTCGACCAGGTGCGGCAGGAGTGCGGCCATGCGCTCGCCGTCGGCGATCACCGCCTTGGCGCCGCAGTCCGCGATGATCTCGGCGAGTTCCTGGGCGTGGAGTCGGTAGCTCAGGGCAACTCGAACGAATCCGCCGATCGCCATGGCGTGGTCGATGGTGAAGCACTCGTCCCGGTTGACCGTGATGATGGCGACGCGGTCGCCCTTCTTGATGCCGCGCTCGTTCAGTCCGGTGACCAGGCGCCGGGCGGCGTCGCCGAGTTCGGCATAGGTGGTGACGCCACCGCCGGTGTGGCGCACGGCCGGCCGGTCGGCGTACTCGACGTAGTTTCGGCGGAAGACGCTGGCGATGGTCGGCGCCTGTGTCGGGTCGTACTCGGGCATGGCCTCCCCTTCATATCGGTATATCGTATACTATACACATAACCTGAGAGTGTGCGAGTGCCATCCGGGAACGGCTGCCTTGATCAGCTACGGTATGCGGTATCCGTCCAACTAATTCGGGAAGATGAAGATTCTGTGAAGCGTGCGATCGATCTGCCGGCGAGCTTGAAGCAAGTCGCCGTCGACGAGATTCGTCGGCGCATCTTCTCGCGCCAGCTCGAGCCCGGCAGCCGCATCGAGCAGGAGGCCCTCGCCGAACAGATCGGCATGAGCAAGATCCCGGTGCGCGAGGCGATCTCGGACTTGGTCGCCGAGGGTTTGGTCGAGGTCTTCCCGCGGCGCGGGGCCTTCGTCGTCGCCCTCACGCAGCAGGACATCGAGGACCACTACTGGATTCTGGCGCAGATCTCCGGGCGGGCCGCCGCCCGCGCGGCGGGGGTGGCCTCGGCGGCGACGATCGCCGAGCTCGAGCGCAATCTCGCGGCGCTGCAGGCGTCGGGCGACGAAGCCGAGCGGGCGCGCATCGCGGTCGACTTCCACGCGATCATCAACCAGGCCGCCGGGTCGCGCCGGATGAACAGCGTCCTGCGCACCCTCGGCAGCCCGATTCCCCTCGAGTTCTACGAGGCCAGTCCCGACGCCGATGCCTACGACGAGCATCGCGAGTTGTTGGACGCGTTGCGCGACCGTGACGCCGAGCGCGCCCGCGCGGCGATGGAGAAGCACTTCCTGCACGGCGCGTCGGCGGCGATCGAAGCGCTGGAACGCGCCGGCTTCTGGGCCGACGGCGACGAATAACCGCTGATCGCAGCAAACCCGTGACAGTTCGATCACTATAGGTATACAGTATCTAATACTGAATCGGCGACGGTAGGAGCACTCCCCATGGCAGCGGATCTCACGGGAAAGGTCGCCCTGGTCACGGGCGCGGCGGGAGCGATCGGCATCGAGTTGTGCCGGTCGTTGCGCGCAGCGGGTGCGCGGGTGGCGATGACCGACCTCTCCGCGGAGGGGCTGGAACGGCGCTCCGACGAGCTCGACGGCGGCGACGATCTGGCGACCTTCGTCGCGGATCTGACCGATGACGGCGCCAATGCGCAGCTCCCGGGCCGGGTGGTGGAACGATTCGGCTCGTTGGACATCCTGATCAACAACGCCGGCGCACGCGGTGTGAAGCCGCTGCTCGACATCGAGCCGAGTGAGTGGCGCTCGACCGTCGACATCGACCTGACGGCGCCATTCGTCCTGTCCCGGGCCGCCATCCCGATCATGGCCGAGCAGGGGCGCGGCAAGATCGTCAACATCGCGTCGATGGCCGGCCTGGCCGCCTTCCGAGACCGAGCCGCCTACAGCGCGGCCAAGGCCGGGGTGATCATGCTGACCAAGGTGATCGCCGTCGAGTACGGCGAGCGCGGGATCTGGTGCAACGCGGTCGCGCCCGGCGTCGTCGAGACGCCGATGACCGCCGGCTTCTTCGCCGACGAGGACTCGACCTCCTCGATCCGCGCCAACACCCCGATGCGTCGCTGGTGCCAACCCGACGAGATCGCCGATCCGGTCCTGTACCTCGCCGGGCCCGACTCCGACTTCGTCAACGGAGTCGTCATTCCGATCGACGGCGGCTGGACCGCCGGATACGTCGGTGCCGAACTGTCCCCCCGCCCGAAGGAGAAGTGACCACGATGGACGACAAGAGGCTTCAGGAGCTCTCGGACAAACAGGAGATCGCCGACCTGCTGCTCGTGTACTGCCGCGGCATCGACCGCTGCGAACCCGACCTGGTCAAGTCGACGTTCTGGGAGGACGCCTTCGACAACCACGGAACCCAGGCGGCACCCGCGCACGAGTTCGCCGACTCGATCGTCGCGTCGAAGCTCGAGACCACCGAATGGACCACCCACATGGTGACCAACCACCTCGTCGAGGTGGACGGCGACCTGGCCTTCTCCGAGGCGACGGTGCTGACCTTCCAGAAGCAGATCGGCGTCGAGGACACCAACATCTTCTGCGGCCGCTACGTCGACCGGGTCGAGCGCCGCGACGGTGTGTGGAAGTTCGCGTACCGCCAGATGATCCGCGATTGGAGCGGCTCCACGGTGCTGGCCCCCTGGGGACTGTCGAGCGTGAAGGCGGGCGGTTTCCTCCAGGGCGGCCGGGCGGCCGACGACTTCGTCACCGGCGACGGCCGCGGGCGGATCATGCGCGACGAGATGCCGCGGGGCTGACATGGTGCCGGCGAGTTCGCGGGCGGCCGTCCAGGTGGCGGACCAGACCTATGAGATCCAGGAATTCGCGATCCCGGCGATCCGCGCCGACGACGCGATCCTGCGCGTCGACGCGTGTGGGATGTGCGGCAGCGACGTCGAACAGTACGACGGCGCATTCCGGGCGATCGGCATCGAGTACCCGCTGATCCCCGGACACGAGCCGGTGGGCACGATCGCCGCGATCGGTGACGACGCCGCACGCCGGTGGGGCGTGCGGGAGGGCGATCGAGTGGCCGTCGAACCGCTCCTCGGCTGCGGCACCTGCGAATCCTGCCTGCTGGGCAACTACCGCCGCTGCACCGCCGGTGCGGCCATCGAGGCCTACGGCTACCTGCCGACCGATCGCGCGCCGAGCCTCTGGGGCGGCTACGCCGAGTACATGTACCTCGCACCGCGGACCATCGCGATGAAGCTCGACCCCGACCTTCCGCTCGAGTTGGCCGCGCTCTACCAGCCGATGGCCGCGGGCGTCCGATGGGCGGCGCAGGACTCGGGGCTGCGCCTGGGCGACAGCATCCTCATCATGGGCTGCGGCCAACGCGGACTGTGTGGGGTCGTCGCCGCGCGGGAGGCCGGTGCCGGCACGATCATCGTCACCGGGCTGGCCAAGGACAAGCACAAACTGGCGCTGGCCACCGAGTTCGGCGCCGATCTGACCATCGCCGTCGACGAGGTGGACACCGTCGAGGCGGTGCGCGACTTCACCGGCGGGCGCGGCGTCGACATCGCCGTCGACGTCTCAGCGGTGGCGACCCAACCCATCGTCGACGCCGTCGCGGTCGTCCGCCCCGGCGGGACCATCGTGCTGGCCGGCGTGAAGGGGTCGGGGAACCAGGTGAGCCTGGTGCCGGACACCATCACCAAAAAGGAGCTGACCGTCAAGGGCATGTGGTCGCAGGACATCCGCGCCTTCGAGCCGGCGCTGCGCCTCATCGAGTCGCGCAAATACCCGCTGGAGAAGATGCACACCCATTCCTTCGGCCTCGACGACGTGCCCACGGCGGTCGAGACGCTCGCCGGGCGGGTGCCCGGCGAAGAGGCGATGCACGTGATGGTCGTGCCGCACTGAGCCGACCCGCCGCGCTCAGTCCAGGTCGTCGAAGCTGGTGATCTTCGGCGTCGGCGGCAGAGTCACGACCGCGCCGGCGTAGCTCAGCCCGGCACCGAAGCCGAGGAGCAGCGCCGTCTGGCCGCCCTTGGCCTTGCCGGTGGCCAGCATCTCCTCCATCGCCAGCGGGATGGAGGCGGCCGACGTGTTGCCGGTGTTCTCGATGTCGTTGGCCATCGGCAGGTCGTCGGGGAAACCGAGGTTCTTCTTCATCAACTCGCTGATGCGCGCGTTGGCCTGGTGCGGGATGAACACCTCGATGTCCGAGGTGTCGACGCCGGCCAATTCCATCGTGGAGGTGAGCGCCTTCGGCAGGGTGATCGCCGCCCAACGGAAGACCCGCGGGCCCTCCATGGTCACGACCATCCGCCCGACCGGATCGGTCTGCGGATCCTTGCCCTGGTACTCCTGGGCGCGGTCCATGTACTCGGGGATGTCGTAGTTCTGCGAGATCGCCTCGGCATTCTCGCCGTCGCTGCCCCACACGGTCGGCGAGATGCCGTTCTCCTCGCTCGGCCCCACGACGACGGCTCCGGCGCCGTCGCCGAAGATGAAGGCGGTGTTGCGGTCGGTCGGCTCCATGACCACCGACATCGTCTCGACGCCGACGACGAGCACGTACTCGGCGGTGCCGGCGCGGACCATGTCGGCGGCGTTGCCGAGCGCGTAGCCGAAGCCGCCGCAGCCGGCGGCGATGTCGAAGGCGGGGATGCCGTTGAGGCCGATGTCGTAGGCGACGATCGGGCCGCCGTGGGGGATCTTGGTCTTCCAGCTGCCGGTGGCCAGGATCAGGGCGCCGATCTTCTCCTTCTCGACGCCCGAGTTGGCGATGGCGCGTTCGGCGGCGGTGGCGGCGAGGGAACGCGCGCTCTCGTCACCGGAGATCCAGCGGCGGTTGCGCACGCCGCTGCGCTCGTAGATCCACTCGTCCGAGGAGTCCAGGACCTCGCAGACCTCGTCGTTGCTCACCAGGCGCTTGGGCCGGCAGGCGCCGATCCCGAGCATCGCCACATTCGGACGGGCCTGGTTGACTGCCAGGTTTGCCACGTTGCACTCCTCGTCGTTCTTCGTCGTGCCGGTTTGTCGGCGGCACAGCGTTCCTAGTTTACGGCTCGACGGCCCGCTCACCGTCGCGCCCGGGCCTTAGGGCCCAAAGATGTTGTTCACCACGCGTGCACGGTGTTCTGCGCGGCCTCCAGACCCTGTCCGATGAGCAGCTCGACCGCATCGGAGCCGTTGCCGATCAGCAGCTCGACGGCGTCGCGATCCCGGGTGGGGAAGGGTTTGAGGACGAACTCCGCCGGATCCTGGCGGCCCGGTGGCCGCCCGATGCCCAGGCGGACCCGGTCGTAGTCGCGGGTGCCCAGCGCCGATGACAACGACCGCAGACCGTTGTGGCCGCCCTCGCCGCCGCCGTGCTTGAGCCGCACCTGCCCGAAGTCGATGTCGAGCTCGTCGTGCAGGGCGATCACGTCGGCCGGATCGACCGAGTAGAACTTGGCCAGCGGGCCCAGGTGGCGGCCGGAGTCGTTCATGTAGGTGCACGCCTTCGCGAGCAGGACCGACTGGCCGGCCAGGGTGATCGACGCCGTCTGCGCACCCGAGCGCTTGTGCGTCGACCACCTCGCCGCATGGTCTGCGGCGAGGCGGTCGACGACCATGGCGCCGATGTTGTGGCGCGTCTTCTCGTAGCGGGGGCCGGGGTTGCCCAGCCCGACGACGAGTTTCACGCCACGCGCCCGAGTTGTGTGACCGGCGACTTACTCGCCGGCATCCTCGGCGGGAGCCTCGGCAGCGGCCTCGCCGCCCTCGGCAGCAGCCTCGCCCTCGCCCTCGGCGGCAGCCTCGGGCTCGGCGGCGGCCTTGGCCTCGTGCACGCCGACGACCAGGGTCTCCGGCGGCGCGATGAGGGTGGTGCCCTCGGGCAGCTCGACGTCGGAGGCGTGGATCATGGTGCCCGGGACGGCGCCCTCGACCGACACGACGATCTGCTCCGGGATCGACAGCGCGTCGGCCTCGACCAGCAGCGCGTTCGCGTCCTGGGTCACGACGGTGCCGCTCTGGGCGTCGCCCTCGACGACCACGTGGACCTCGACGGTGACCTTCTCGCCGCGGCGGACGATCAGGAAGTCGGCGTGCTCGATGTAGCTCTTGATCGGGTGCACGTCGACCTGCTTGGTCAGCGCCAGCTGGCTGGTGCCGTCGATGTCGAGCTCGATGACGGCGTTGGTGCCGCTGTTGCGCAGGATCGCGGCGAAGTCGCGAGCCGAGACGGACAGGTGCTGGGGGTCCGAGCCGTGGCCGTAGATGACGGCGGGGACGTTGCCGGCGCGGCGGGCGCGGCGCGCGGCGCCCTTGCCCTTCTCCTCGCGGACGGTGGCGGCGAGCTTGGGCGCAGACGATGCGGCCATGATGGTTCTCCTCGGTTGAACGGGTGGTTCCGGTGCCGGCCACGACGGGCGCACCGAGGAGCATCCGCGCGAACGCGCCGGAGACTGTCTCGAATCGCGCCGATAACGGTGAACCCTGCTCACCCTCGCCGTGACAACCCGTACAGATTAGCCGGCCGGTTAGCGTCTTGGCGAATCTAACCTTGTCCGCGTCACCGGTCCATCAGCAGACTGGCCCCGATCAACAGCCGCTTCACGACGTGCCGCGGCCGGGCGAGGAGTGGGGCTTTCAATGGATGGATTCAGGCGGGCGGCCGCCGGTGTGGCTGTGGCGGGCGCGGTGGCGTTGTCCGCGGGGTGGGCCGCCGACGCTGTCGCGGCACCGACGCGGATCGACGGATTGTTTGGCATTACTCCGGGATCGTGTTCGGGTGGTCAGGTCACCGGTAGCTACTTCCGCATGATTCTGCCGGCGGGCAACACCAACGGCCCCTTCCTGGCGAACGGTGATTCGACGTGCTCGGACAAGACGATCACGCCGCTGGCGCCGGGAACCTCCGGCGGCCTGCAGAGCGGTGGGTACCAGCCGCAGCCGGCCAATGCCTTCGACGCCGCAGGCAACGCCCTGTCAGGCAGCGTCACCAGGCCGGTCAAGTTCTACGGGGTCGGATTCGCGACGGCGACCAACCAGGTCGACCCGCAGACCCGTCAACCGGCGTCGGTGCCGGCACTCTACGTCGACAACGGTGCGGTGAGTGGTGACCTCAGCGCCTTCGGTGTCACCTGGAACAAACAGGTGTTCAACCAGGGGTCGCCAAAGCCCGGTGGTGGCATGCCCGGCAAGACATCGCCCGTGCGCGGCCAGTACAACGCGCAGACCGGTGACTTCACGATCGAGTGGACGAGCCAAATCGTCGGCGGGCCGTTCAACAACTTCACAGGCCTGTGGCGACTCACCGGGCGAGTCGCGGGCGCCCATGCGGCCCCGGCAGCAGGTGCCGCGGGAGGCCGACGCGCACCCGGCGCAGCCCCGGGTGTGCCGGGTGTGCCGGGCGCGGTCGCTCCCGGCGCAGTGCTGCC
>NZ_JASGER010000071.1:0-17149 GCF_047606305.1 Gordonia sp. (in: high G+C Gram-positive bacteria)
CCGCCTGGTGGTGCGGCACCCTGGCCGCCCTCGCGGTGACGGTGCGCGGTCGCGGCGGGTGGGCCGCGGCGCTGCCGAGGTTCTCGGCGCTGGCGCTCTGGGCGGTCGTCGCCCTCGCCGTCACCGGCGTGCTCGCCGGAGCGCTCAACCTGGACGTGTTCGGCGGTCGGGGGATCGCGGTGCTGTGGGGCAGCGGCTACGGCCGCGTCGTGGTCGCGAAGACCGTGGCGCTCGTGGCGCTGATCGCCGTGGCCGCGGTCCACCGTCGACGGTGGGTGCCGCAGGCGCAGCGCCACGGCGGGAGCGCGGGGGACGCGGTGCGACGCGCCGCGGTCGAGGTCGTCGTGATGGCGGTGGCGCTCGGATTGGCCGCCGGACTGGCCGGCACCGCGCCGCCCGGCTGAGCGACTTCAGCCCTGCTCGTCCCAGGCCCTGTTGAGTTCGGTGAGGATCGTGTGGGCGAAGCCCAAGCCGCCGAGGTGGGATTCCTCGGGCAGTTCGAACAGCTTGGCGTTGGGCAGCAGCGCCACCATGTGCTCACCGTGGCGGAACGGGATGATGTGGTCCTTGTCGCCGTGCCACCAGCGGACCGGGGTATCGATCTCGGCGACGCGGAAACCCCAGTCCTTGGCGAACACGATGGCGTCGGCGAACGGCGCCTCCATGCGTCGCGACCCGCCGTGCAACAGGTCGTCGAGGAACATGGCGCGGAATTCCGGGCGGGCCAGCAGCTCCCGGTCGCCCTGCGGGGACAGGCGGCCGTACAGGTCGATGGCCGGTTCGGCCACCGGTCGCGCGACCGACAGCAGCGAGCTGACGACCTTGCCGATCGGGGCGCCGGCGACCTTGAGGATGGGCGCGGTGAGTTTGGCCAGCTCGACGGCGCCGCCGCCGATCGCTTCCGGTCCGACCGCGGGCGCGACGCCGCCCATGATGCCGACGACCTTCACCCGATCGGGTGCGGCGTAGGCCGTGGCCAGGCTGTACGGGCCGCCGCCGGAGAGCCCGATGACGCCGAAGTCCTCGATGTCGAGGGCGTCGGCGACGGCCAGCAGGTCGTCGGCGAACTGCAGGACGTTCTCGTAGCGGTGGGCCGTCGACGAGCCGACCCCCGGTCGGTCGAGGCCGATGATGCACATCTCGTGGTCGACGGCCAGCTGCCGTGCCTCCGGTGGGATCTGGCGTCGTGCGCCGGGCGTGCCGTGCAGCCAGAAATACGGTCGCGCGGTGAGCTTGCCGAACTGGGCGAACCCGAGTCGGCGACCGTCGCCCACGGCGACCGAGCCCTCGAGCTTGGGGCGGTCGATCTCGAAAACCACGGCTAGAGCATGACACAGATCACACCTGAACCGGTTGGGTACACTCTGTTCCTGGTTGCACCGCCCGTCGGCGCGCCGCCCGCCCCTTTAGCTCAGTTGGTAGAGCTACGGACTTTTAATCCGCAGGTCCTCGGTTCGAGCCCGAGAGGGGGCACATGAACAATGGACAGCCCCTTGCCCTGCGCGCCGGCACCGCCCTGGCGGCGAGCGCCGTCGCCCTCGGTGCCGCCATCGCCGCGCCGACGACCGCGGGAGCGATCCCGTTCCTCGACCAGAATGCCGGACCGGACGCCAACACCGTCGTCGTCGACTCCAGCAAGTACGCGACCGACGGCGGCCACGGCAACTTCCGCTGGCGCTACTCCGCGTCGAAGAAGGACGTGTGCGGCATCTACCCGGTCGGACGCGGCTATGTCGTGCGGTGCGCCGTGAAGACCAAGGCGGCCGCCGACAAGTCCGACGAGCATGGCGGCGCGACGTCGACGAAGTCCGCATTCGACGGCATCCAGCTCGGCGGCACCGGCGTCAAGCGCGTCAAGCTCGACGACGATCAGAAGGGCTTCAAGGCCAAGCGCCTGCTGCCCAATCACACGATCGACGTCGTCGGAATCACGTGCACCGCGTTCGGGCACGCGACGCTGAACTGCAAGACCTCCCGCGGCGCCTTCCGGATCGTCGGCGGGGTCGCCCAGCGCTAGTCGATCGCGGCCCCTTTTCCCGGTTTCGACGGGGTCGACGACGGCCGTGCCAACGGATTTGTGTTTGCGCGAGCGCGTGGCATAAGCTGATCCGGCTCCCCACGGAGAACACCGGCCCCCTTCGTCTAGCGGCCTAGGACGCCGCCCTTTCAAGGCGGTAGCGCGGGTTCGAATCCCGTAGGGGGTACGCATGAAGCGGAAGCTTCAAGCACCAGGCCCTGTGGCGCAGTTGGTTAGCGCGCCGCCCTGTCACGGCGGAGGTCGCGGGTTCAAGTCCCGTCAGGGTCGCTCAAGGTTTCGGTCGAGAGCCGGAACCGTCTGGCCAGGTAGCTCAGTTGGTACGAGCGTCCGCCTGAAAAGCGGAAGGTCGTCGGTTCGATCCCGACTCTGGCCACCAGCGCAAACCCACCCCCAGCGGGTGGGTTTCGTCGTTTCCGGAGGGCCATTGGTGGGCCAAAGCCGGGATGGTTGTGCTCGTGCGCGACCGATGGTGGGATGGACCCAGCGACACGGGGTGCCGCATCGCGGCTGAGATGACACCCGTCGAACCTGATCCAGTTAGCACTGGCGAAGGGATGTCCACACCCGGCGACGCGCCGGGCCTGCCTTCGCCTCGACCGAGAGGCACCCATGACCGAAGCACATGCGCTCAACGACCAGATCGTCGTCGTCACCGGCGGCGCCCGCGGATTGGGCGCGGCGATCTCACGCTCCTTCCTGCGCGAGGGCGCCCGCGTCGTCGTGAACTACCACTCGTCGAAGGAGGCCGCGGAGACCCTCGCCGCCGAGTTCCCCGATCGCGCCCTGCCGGTGCCGGCCGACGTCCGCGATCGCGGCGCCGTCGATGCGCTCGTCGCCGCCGCCCAGCAGGAGTTCGGCGGTCCGGTCACCACCGTCGTGAACAACGCGCTGGTCGACTTCGTGTTCAACGGCGACGGTCGGGCCAAGGCCGCCGACATCGCCTACCGCGACTTCGCGGCCCAATTCGAGGGTTCCATCGAGGGCCCGCTGAACCTCATCCAGGCCACCCGCGCCGGCATGGCCGAGGCCGGCTTCGGCCGCATCATCAACGTCGGCACCAACCTGTTCCAGCACCCGGTCGTGCCGTACCACGACTACACCGCCGCCAAGGCCGCGCTCCTGTCGCTGACCCGCACCTTCGCCGACGACCTCGGGCCCGAGGGCATCACCGTCAACATGGTCTCCGGCGGGCTGCTGCGGACCACCGATGCGTCGGCGGCGACCCCCGAGGCCGTCTTCGACGCGATCGGCGCCGCCACCCCGTTGCGCGCGGTCACCACGCCCGAGCAGCTCGCCGACGCGACGCTGTTCTTCGCCTCGCCGTGGGCCCGCGGCGTGACCGGCCAGAACCTCATCGTCGACGGGGGTCTGGTCAAGGGGTAGGGCCTACCGGTCGACGAAGACCGGGATGTCGTCGTCCCAGGGCTGCCGGGTCGCCATGTCTGCGACCCGGACGTGGCCGCTCTCGAACTCGCCGGTCGCGGCGTCGACCAGCCGGTAGCGCTGGGTCTGCGTCTGGATCGGCTGGCCGTCGAGGAGCACCACGCGCACTTCGCCCGGCTCGAAACCGCACCGCTCCTGCAGGGCGTCGATGAGCTGCTCGTTGCACATGTGGCCGTCGCCGAAGTTCCATCCGATGGCGGTGCTGGTGATCCGCTCACCGTCGGTCAGCACGTAGTCGGCCTCGTTCTGGCCGGCCATCGCGCGGTGCGCCAGGGTGAACATCGCGCGACCGTGCGTGTTGAAGGAGCGGAACGCGTAGCCCATGTACATGTACAGCTGGGCGTTCTCCGGGCTGCCGTAGTAGCGCTCCATCTGGGCGGCGGGCATGCTCGCGATAGCGACGACGTGCTCGTCGATCTTCGCCGATGCCGACGGTTTGACGCACCACAGCGAGGTGTCCCAATTGCCGGCGTAGTACCGCATGCCGGGCAGGAAGGACACCTTGCTCGGCGCGAGATTCCCGATGACCACCACGGTGGCGAGGATCGCGAACAACACGATCGGCCAGGGGCTGTGCAGATCGCGCAGCCCGATGTCGGAGTGCCCGACGAACAGGAACAGCACGCCGAAGATCATGAAGACGTTCCACTCCAGCGGCACCCCCATCGGGATCGACGCCAGGATGCCGAGGTGGAAGCCCACCATCACGATCGCGGCGATCGTCGTCGGCCAGCCGCCGTGGCTGAAGAACAGCACGAGCGGAACGAGTAGCTCGATCGCCGTCGCCACGTGCGCGACCCACCGGGAGACCCAGCTGGGCGTCAGGTCGTCGGGGAAGCGGGTGAAGAACTTGCGCTTGAGCCACTTGGGGCGCAGCACCGGATTGTTCGACATCATCGTCGAGATGACGAAGGGGAAGTGCCGGTTGAGCTTGGAGACCGCGGCCCCGATCCAGATCATCAGGAACACCAGCTTGGCCGCCAGGATGATGTCGGTGCCGGTGAACAGGAAGGCGACGGCGAGCGAGCCGTAGACTTCGCCGCGGGCGCCGAGGAAGATCGACTTGTCGCGCAGACCGCACAGCGCCAACAGGCCCAGGATCGTCGCGACCTGCCAGACGGGCAGGACCCCGACCGTGCTGTCGAGCGCGGGGATCGGGCCGGTGCCGCCGGTGCACAGCGCGACGACCAGCATGACCAGCAGCGCGG
This sequence comes from Gordonia sp. (in: high G+C Gram-positive bacteria), assembly GCF_047606305.1. Taxonomy (GTDB): domain Bacteria; phylum Actinomycetota; class Actinomycetes; order Mycobacteriales; family Mycobacteriaceae; genus Gordonia. The sequence continues at coordinate 4,690 of NZ_JASGER010000071.1, forward strand.
CGTAGAGCACCACGTCCACGGGGGTGCGCGTCGTGCCGCGCGTCAGCGGGACGCGGGTGGGCCACGGTGGCAGGCGGATCGTCTTGGGGCGCAGCCAGTACAGGATGGAGCCCATCGGCGGGAAGAACCGGTTGTTGAGCGGGCCGAATCCGCAGCCCAGGCCGACGACCTCGAAGAGCATCGTGAAGAGCACGACCTTCTCGAAGACGATCGGCTCGGTCCACCACCGGTCGATCTCACCGATGCCGCCGATGCCCGGCGTCAACAGGACGATCCCCAGTGCGATACCGGCGTAGGCGAGGATCTTGACCACGTAGAACAGGTGGAGCACCACCGGGGTGCCGAATCCGACTTCGGCCCAGTGTCGGGCCATCGGCACGATCTTCTCGGCGCGGGTGCCCTTGCTCCACGCCTCGAAATCGTCGACCTGCGGTGCGTCTTGCTTGAGGAAGCCCATGTTCGGACGCTAACACCCATGGGTAGAACCTGTTCTAGATTCTGCTCAGCAGCACGAGCAGCTGCAGGCGCAGGTGGTGTCGGCGCTCTGCGGCGTGCTCGACCCGAACTGCTGCTGACGTTCACCATCCGGGCGCATTGCGTCCGATTTGTCAATGTTTCGCCGCACCGACCGCTGGCGCCCGCTGTTCAGCCGCGGAACAGACTTTCGCCAACGCGGCGCGGCTCGCCGCACCCGCCCTTACGGTCGTCGCAAGATTCGCGACCGAAAGGCTGACAGGTGAGTCAGGAAAGTCAGAAGTCCCACGCCAAGCTGCTCACGGCGGGGCTCGTCGCCAGCTCGATCGAGTGGTACGACTTCTTCGTCTACGGCACCGCGGCGGCGATGGTGTTCGGCACCGCCTTCTTCCCCGGTGCGGAGAAGCTCGACGGCACCATCTACGCCTTCGGCACACTGGCCGTCGGGTTCATCGCCCGCCCGCTCGGCGGCATCCTCGCCGGCCACTACGGCGACAAGATCGGCCGCAAGCCGATGCTCGTGTGGTGCCTGATCGCGATGGGTGCGGCCACCTTCCTCATCGGCTGTCTGCCCGCGGTGCCCGTCGGCGCCGACGGCAAGGCGACCGGCACGCTCGCCTGGGCCGCGCCGCTGATGCTCGTCGCCCTCCGGTTCATCCAGGGCCTCGCCTGCGGCGGGCAGTGGGGCGGGGTGGTGCTGCTGCTGACCGAGTCGATCGGGCCCAAGCGCCGCGGCTTCGCCGGCACCTTCGGCTTGATGGGGGTGCCTCTGGGGTTGTTGCTGGGCAACCTGGTCATGATCGTGATGGTCGCCATGCTCGACGACGCGGCCTTCCAGAGTTGGGGCTGGCGGGTGCCCTTCTGGGCGAGTGCGGCGCTCGTCCCGCTGGTCGTCTACATCCACAAGAAGGTCGAGGACTCGCCCGAGTTCCTCGCCCTACAGCGCGAGGTCGCCGCGAAGAACGCCAATGCCGATCAAGTCGCCCAGGCGCCGCTGGTCGAAGCCGTGCGCGGACACTGGCGCAAGATCATGCTGGCCGCCGGGCTCATGGCCGGCACCAACGCTGCGTTCTACCTGGCGACCGCGGGTCTGCTGAGCTACGGCAGCGAATCGCCCGACAAGGGCGGGCTGGGCATGAACAAGGAGGACATCCTGACCTGCGTGCTCATCGTCGCCCTCGTGATGCCGGCGGTGATCGCGGGATCCGGCGCGCTGTCGGACCGCATCGGCCGGCGCCCGTTGGTATTGCTCGGGTCGGCCATCCTGGTGGTGTGGGCCTTCCCGTTCTTCTGGCTCATCAACTCGACGCGGATCCCGCTGCTGTTCGTCGCCATCTTCGTCTCGACGATCGGGCAGTCCATCACCTACGGCCCGGTCGCCGCGTTCATGGCCGAGCTGTTCTCCCCGCGGATCCGGTACTCGGGGGCGTCGCTGGCCTACCAGCTGGCCGCGGTCGCGGTCTCCGGGATGGCGCCGCTGATCATGACCTGGATCATCGCCCGCACGGCGTCCACCACGGGGGTTTCGGTGTACCTCGGCGCGATGGCGCTGATCACCGTCGTCTGCGCCTACGTGCTGCCGGAGACCAACCCGGAGGCGGTGCGGGCCGATCCCGACGCGGTGCCCGGCGTGCCGGTCAGCGCCCCCGCTTGATCCACTCCGCGCGTTGGGGGGCCTCGTCGCCGATGGTCGTCGAGTCGCCGTGGCCGGTGTGCACGACGGTCTCCGGCGGGAGTGGCAGCAGCTTGTCGGTGATCGAGTCGATGATGTCGTCGAAGCTGGAGAAGCTGCGCCCGGTCGCGCCGGGACCGCCCGCGAACAGGGTGTCGCCGGAGAACAGAACGCCGAGGTCGGGGGCGTGCAGGACCGAGGAGCCGGGGGAGTGCCCGGGGGTGTTGATCACGTGTAGCACCGTGCCGCCGACGGCGATCTCCTGCCCGTCGGCGAGGTTGTCGTGCGCCACGCCCGGGTGCGTCTGCTCCCACAGCATGTCGTCGCCGGGGTGCAGCAGGATCGGCGCACCCGTCGCCGCCGCCAACTCGGGTGCGACGGTGACGTGGTCGTTGTGCCCGTGGGTCAGCACGATGGCCTTCACCGTGCGGTCGCCGACGGCCTCGAGGATGGGGGCGGCCGAGTGGGCGGCGTCGATGATGACGCACTCGTCGTCGTCGCCGACGATCCAGATGTTGTTGTCGACGTCCCAGGTGCCGCCGTCGAGGCTGAAGGTGCCCGAGGTGACGACGTGGTCGATGCGCGGGGCCATCAGAGGACCACCACCGACCGCAGCACCTTGCCGGCCTCCATCGCCGAGAACGCCGCCTCGACGTCCTCGATCCCGACCTTCTCGGTGACGAACTTGTCCAGGGGCAGCCGGCCCTGCTCGTAGAGGTCGATGAGCATCGGGAAGTCGCGCTCGGGCAGGCAGTCGCCGTACCAGGACGACTTGAGCGCACCGCCGTGGGAGAAGAAGTCGACCAGCGGCATCTCCAGCGTCATCTCCGGCGTGGGGACGCCGACGAGGACGACGACGCCGGCGAGGTCGCGGGCGTAGAACGCTTGCTTGTAGGTCTCGGGGCGGCCGACCGCGTCGATCACCACGTCCGCGCCGTTGCCGTCGGTGAGGTCCTGGACGGCCGTGACGACGTCCTCGGTCTTTGATCCGTCGACGGTGTGCGTGGCGCCGAGTTCGCGCGCCCACTCGAGCTTGGCGGGGTCGCGGTCGATGGCGATGATCGTCGATGCACCCGCGAGCTTGGCGCCCGCGATGGCCGCGTCGCCGACGCCGCCACACCCGATGACCGCGACCGAGTCGCCGCGACCGACGCCACCGGTGTTCATCGCCGCACCGAGCCCGGCCATCACGCCGCAGCCGAGGAGGCCGGCGACCGCGGGGTCGGTCTCCGGGTTGACCTTGGTGCACTGCAGTTCGTGGACCAGGGTCTTCTCGGCAAAGGCCCCGATGCCCAGCGCGGGGGTGAGCTCGGTGCCGTCGGTCAGGGTCATCGGCGTGCTGGCGTTGAAGGTGTTGAAGCAGTACCAGGGCCGGCCGCGCTTGCACGCGCGACAGTCGCCGCACACCGCGCGCCAGTTCAGCACGACGAAGTCGCCGACCTCGACATGGGTGACGTCCGAGCCGACCGACTCGACGATCCCGGCGGCCTCGTGGCCGAGGAGGAACGGGTACTCGTCGTTGATGCCGCCCTCGCGGTAGGCGAGATCGGTGTGGCAGACCCCGCACGCCTTGATCGAGACGACCACGTCCCGCGAGCCGGGATCGGGGATGACGACGTCGACGACCTCGGTCGGGGCTTGCTTGCTGCGGGCGATGACACCTTTGACTGTTTGCGACATGTCACCAGACTAGACACCTGTCCAGGTGCTAGACCTGAATACGTGGATGTTGCGCGCGATCTGGCCCGTCAGCGCCTCGACCGGTGGTCGCGGCAGACGGTCGAGAACGGCGACGGGCGGCTGCGCGAGGCGGCCGTCGCACTCACGGTCGTGCGGCGCGACGACACGCACGGCATCTGGATCCTCAAGCGCCCGGCGACCATGCGCAACCACCCCAACCAATTCGCCTTGCCCGGCGGCCGACTCGACGACGGGGAGAGTGCCGTCGACGCCGCCCGTCGTGAACTGCGGGAGGAGACCGGAATCGAGACCGACGTGACGGACGTCCTCGGGGAACTCGACGACTACGAGACGAGATCGGGCTACGTCATCACCCCGGTCGTGTGCTGGCTCGACGACGATCCGCCGCTGCGGCCGAACCCGGCCGAGGTCGCGCACAGCTACTTCGTCCCCTTCGCCGACCTGGTGCGCACGCCGCGGTTCCTCACGATCCCCCAGTCGCCCCGCCCGGTCATCCAGTTGCCCGTCCTCGGCCAGTTGATCCACGCGCCGACCGCGGCGCTGGTCTACCAGTTCGCCGAGGTCGTGCTCCGCGACCGTCCGACGCGCGTGGATCAGCTGGAACAGCCGGTTTTCGCCTGGCGATAGGGGGCGATCCGAGACCCGGGAATTAATCGGACCGCAGTCCGGTTAAATAGGGTGGACTGTTTCCCACGACCCAAGGAGTTGCCATGTCCGCCACCACCGTCACCGCCCCCATCCAGGCCGGCACCTGGAACATCGACCCGGCCCACTCGACCATCGGCTTCTCGGTGAAGCACCTGATGGTCAGCAAGGTCCGCGGGAAGTTCGACACCTTCTCCGGCACCATCACCGTCGCGCAGGACGGCACCCCGTCGGTCAGCGCCGAGATCGACGTGAACTCCATCAACACCGGCAACGACCAGCGCGACGGCCACATCCGCAGCGCCGACTTCTTCGACGCCGAGAAGTACCCGAAGGCCACCTTCGTCTCCACCGCCGTGCGCCCCGACGGCGACGACTACGTGCTCACCGGCGACTTCACCCTCAAGGGCGTTACGCGCCCGGTCGACCTCGCACTGGAGTTCAACGGCGTCAACCCGGGCATGGGCAACGGACCGGTCGCCGGCTTCGAGGCCTCGACCGTCATCAACCGCAAGGACTTCGGCATCGACATCGAGATGCCGCTCGAGGGCGGCGGAGTCGTCGTCGGAGACAAGATCACCATCACGCTGGAGATCGAGGCCGGCCTGCAGGCCTGACTCGCGCCTAGGGAACCGGCCGCGCGTCCACTAGAGTCGGAGACGACTTTCCGACCTAGGAGGACGCGTGGCCGGCCGTGATATCGCCGCTGGCGTCCAGTTGCCCGCGCTCGTCGAGCGCATGCGCCGGCTGCACCCCCAGCACCTGCCCGGATTCGACCAGCGCTCCTGGTCGGGTCTGTCGGACAAGGAGCGCAAGCGGATCGCCACCGGCGCGATCACCCTGTCCGGGCTGGCGCTGGTCGGCAGCAACGCCCTGATCGGCCTGGAAACCTTCCTGCTCGTGCAGCTCACCCTCAACGGGGGACAGCTGCGCCGCATGCTGGACGTCGACACCCCGGTCCTGTGGGCGATGGCCGGCGCCATCGTCGTCGGCACCGTGCTGAACCTGGTCTTCGGCATCATCGCGCTGCGCCCCCACCTCAACTGGTTCCTGTCCGGTGCCAGCCCGGAGCCCGGTCGGCGCGAGGCGATCGGGCGGATCCCGTCCCGCCAGGTCTGGGGCACGATGGCCGCCTGGGCGATCTCGCTGGGCCTGTACCTGGTCTTCTCGCTGGTCCTGGACCGCGGCAACGACGAGTTCCTCGTCGTGGCGGGCGCCTTCTCCCTGGCCGCGGTGTCGAGCGGCTGCTTGACCTACATCTTCGCCGAGCGCGCCGCACGACCACTGGCCGTCATGGCCATGCGCGACCAGCCCACGCCCACCGTGCGCTACAGCGTGCGCATCCGGATGCTCGCGGTCTGGTTGGTGTCCTCGGCCGTCCCGATGGTCGGCCTCCTCGCGGTGAACCTCGGCCGCCATCTGTCGCTGCTCCCGCCGCCCGGTGGGTCGGTCGACTGGGTCAGCGTCGTCATCGCGGTGATCGGCCTGGCGGCCGGCACGCGCGTCGTGCTGCTGGTCGGGTCGGCACTGGTCGACCCGCTCGACGACCTGTCCAAGGCGATGGACGCGGTGAACCGCGGTGATCTGACCACCCGCGTCGCGGTGTACGACAGCTCCGAGCTGGGCGTCCTGCAGCACGGGTTCAACGAGATGGTCGGCGGTTTGGCCGAGCGCGAACGCATGCGCGAGCTGTTCGCCCGCCACGTCGGCTCCCCGGTCGCCGAGCACGCCCTTGCCGGCGGCGACGAGATGTCCGGCGGCACCGCGCCCTCGGTGGGCGTGCTGTTCGTCGACATCGCGGGGTCGACGGCACTCGGGGCGAACCTCGATCCCGAGGCGGTCGCCGGACTGCTCAACCGCTTCTTCACCATCGTGGCCGAGGTCATCGACGAGCACGACGGATTGATCAACAAGTTCGAGGGCGACGCGGCGCTGGCCGTCTTCGGCGCCCCGGTGGCACTCGACGACGCCGCGGCGGCGGCGTTGCGCGCCTCCCGCGACCTCGCCGAGCGGCTGCGCCAGGAGCTGCCGATCAAGTGGGGGATCGGGGTCTCCCACGGCACCGTCTTCGCCGGGGAGATCGGCGCGCAGACCCGCTACGAGTACACGGTGATCGGCGACCCGGTCAACGAGTGCGCCCGGCTGTCCGAGCTGGCCAAGGACGCCAAGGTGCCGGTCGTGGCCAGTGGTGTCGCGGTCGACGCCGCCGGCGACGAGGCGGTCAACTGGACCCGGCGCGGCGCCCTTCAATTGCGCGGCCGACCCTATGAGACCGAACTGTTCGTGCCCGCCGCCGAAGTCGCCGGGATCGAGCGGCAGGGCACGGCCACACCGACTGTCGGGGACCTGGTCCGCGGCTTGACCCGTCGGCGCCTCGGGCGCACGGCGCGGCGCCGGTAGGGGTGGGTCGTGGCCGACAGCGCCGCCGTCGCGCGGGACGCCCTCGTGGAGCGCCTCCGCGAGCACCTCGCCGAGGAGCCGGTGACCCGGGAGGTCGCCATGTTCGGCGGCCGGGCGTTCATGGTGAACGAGAAGATGGCCGTCTGCGCGTTGAAGGGCGGCGGCCTGCTGGTCCGCATCGACGCCCAGGAGCACGACGCGCTGGCGCGCCGCCCCGGAGCGGGGCCGATGGCGATGGGACCCGAGCGGGTCATGGGACCGGGCTGGATCGCCGTCGACGCCGAGGCGATCGACGACGGGGAAGCGCTGCAGTCCTGGTTGGAAAGGGCGTTGGAGTACAACCGGGCGGTGACCGGCCGCTAGCGTGCGGCGACCGGCCGGCCGCGGCTACTCGACCGGCATCTCCGGTCCGACGTACTCCTGGACGCGCACGGCCTTGCCGTCCTTCACGTCGACGATCTGGATGACGTGGAGCCTCATCGGGTTGCCCATGAGCTCGACGGCGATGAAGGCCTGGTTGAAGAACCCGTTCTCGGTGTAGGTGACCCCGCGCGGCTCGAAGTTGGGCTCGCCGCCGCCCACGCGGCGCCGGGCGTCTTCGACCGCCTGGGACACGGTGACCCACTTGTCGTCGGTGCTGTGCCAGACCTCGCAGTCGGCCGAGCACATTTGCTCGAACTGGTCGAGATCGTTGAGCGCGGCGGGCCAGCGCTCGCCGAGTTCACGGGTGGCCTGGTCGGGGGTGATGGTTGCAGTCATTGTCGGCTTTCCTCGTCGTTGTGATGGGTGTCACCTATCGTGGTCGGGGAAGGCGGCGGTGAAGTGTCCAAGTTCTTCGACAGAATTGCCGCCGCCGACGGGACCGAACATCTGACTTCTGGGGGATTCTCATGACATTCGACCTGGGCGACCAATCCGGTCGCACCGCCATCATCACCGGGTCCAACAGCGGCCTGGGCAAACAGACCGCGATCGCACTGGCGGGAGCCGGCGCCGACGTGGTCCTCGCCTGTCGGAACCTCGACAAGGCGAACGCCGTGGCCGCCGAGATCGGGTCCAGGGCCCGCGTCGAGCAGCTCGACCTGGCCAGCCTCGACTCGGTTCGCGACTTCGCCAAGCGCATCGGCACGGCCGACCTGCTGATCAACAACGCCGGCGTCATGGCCGTCCCGTACAAGCGCACGGCCGACGGCTTCGAGATGCAGATGGGCACCAACCACCTCGGCCACTTCGCGCTGACCATGCAGCTGCTCGATGCCGACAAGGTCGCCGATCGCGTGGTCACGCTGTCGTCCTTCATGCACCGATTGGGCAAGATCGACTTCGACGACCTCAACTGGGAGAAGCGCCGCTACAACCGCTGGCGCGCCTACGGCGACAGCAAGCTCGCCAACCTGCTGTTCGGCAAGGAACTGGCCAAGCGGCTCGCCGCGTCCGGATCGACGGTGACCTCGACGATCGCCCATCCCGGGTACGCCGACACCGATCTCCAATCGCACACCGAGTCGTTCCAGGACCGGGTGATGGTCCTGGGCAACCGCATCCTCGCCCAGTCGGCCGCCGACGGTGCGCTGCCGACCCTGTACGCCGCGGTCAGCCCGAAGGCGACCAACGGCGGCTTCTACGGGCCGACGAAACTCGGCGGCATGCAGGGCCCGCCCGGACCATCGCCGTACCGCAAGATCGCCGACGACGAGAAGGTGCGCACCCGCCTCTGGACGGTGTCGCAGCAGCTGACCGGGGTGAACTCCGCGCTCTAGTCAGCGGTCGGCGCGCTGGTAGGCGGTGACCACCGCCGCGCCGCCGAGCCCGATGTTGTGTTGCAGGGCGGCGCTCAGCCCGTCGACCTGACGCTTGTCGGCGTCGCCGCGCAGCTGCCAGGTGAGTTCGCTGCACTGCGCGAGGCCGGTGGCGCCGAGCGGGTGCCCCTTGGAGATCAGCCCGCCGGACGGGTTGACCACCCACTTGCCGCCGTAGGTGTTGTCGCCGTTGTCGATCAGCTTGTGCGCCTGGCCCTCCTCGGCGAGGCCCAGGGCTTCGTAGAGGAGCAGCTCGTTGGCCGAGAAGCAGTCGTGCAGCTCGATGACCCCGAAATCCTCCGGGCCCAGGCCGGACTGCTCGTAGACCTGCTGCGCCGCCGCCACGTTCATGTGGTGCCCGATGATCCCCTTGGTGCTGCCGTCGAAGGAGTTCTGGAAGTCGGTGATCATCGACTGCCCGACGATCTCGACGGCGCGCCCGGCGAGGTCGTGCTCGTCGACGAATCGTTCCGACGCCAGGACGGCCGCACCCGAGCCGTCCGACGTCGGCGAGCACTGCAGCTTGGTGAGGGGTTCGCAGATCATCTTCGCGTCGAGGATCTCCTCGAGCGTGTACTCGTCTTGGAACTGCGCATACGGGTTGTTGACCGAGTGCTTGTGGTTCTTGTGGCCGATCTTGGCGAAGTGCTCGGGCGTCGACCCGAACTGCTCCATGTGCTCGCGGCCGGCCGCGGCGAACATCCACGGCGCGACCGGGAAGGCGAACTCGGTGAGCGCGGCCATCGCCATCACGTGCTTGTCCATCGGCTGCGCGCGGTCCTCGTAGCTGGAGGTCAGCGAGCCCGGCTGCATCTTCTCGAACCCGAGCGCCATGGTGCAGTCGGCCAGGCCACCGCGGACCGCTTGGGCCGCGAGATAGAGCGCGGTCGACCCCGTCGAACAGTTGTTGTTGACGTTGACCACCGGGATCCCGGTCATGCCCAGCCCGTAGACGGCGCGTTGACCCGACGTCGACTCGCCGTACACGTAGCCGACGTAGGCCTGCTGGACGGCGTCGTAGGAGACACCGGCGTCGGCGAGCGCCTTGGTGCCGGACTCCAGCGCCATGTCGGGGTAGTCCCAGTCGGAACCGTCGTCGTTCTTGCGGCGCCCCGGCTTCTCGAACTTGGTCATGCCGACGCCGACGACGAACACTTTCTCAGTCATTCTCATCACCTCGCGAGCAATACAAACACTGCGCGCGGGCCGGCGCCGGTGGTTACGGCTATTTGACGTTCAAACGGATCGCGTTCGATGCGCCGGAGATGGAATCGGTGACTCGGATGACGTAGTTGCCGGCGATGTTGATCTTGAAGAGGCGCTTGGAGGTGCACAGCTTGGTCTTGAACGGCGCCGGCGGCCGCGGGCCGGAGACGCGGACGGTCATGTTGCACTCCTTGCCCAGGATCTCGTCACCGGCGTCGATGACCGAGTTCCACTTGACGCCGACCTTCGCCCCCCTCGGGTAGGCGCCGCCGCGGGCCTTCACGCCGGGCGCGTACACCCAGGTGTTGATCGAGCGCACGCCGTTCGGGGCACCCGGACGGCCGAGCTTGCCGTAGTGCTTGGGCTTGTTGTCCGAGGAGCCGAGGCTGCCCATGTCGACGCTGTCGGCGTGGACGGGCGCGACGCCGAGGGCGACCGCGGCGGCAGCGGTGACGGGCAGGACCAACGAACGGGCGACGGCACTGGTGCGCATGAAAACCTCACGATTCAGGTACGGGGAGAGCGACTCGTTTTGGTAACGATTCGATCTCGTTCGCAGCAGACTAACAGCAGTACCTGGGAGTTCGCTGGATGAATGCGCAGGGTCTCCGGGGCTACTCCGACTCGTCCCCGATGGCCGGTCCGACGATGTCGTCGGCGTCGACGATGCGGTACGCGTACCCCTGCTCGGCCAGGAAACGCTGCCGGTGGGCGGCGTAGTCTGCGTCGAGGGTGTCGCGGGAGACGACGGAGTAGAAGTGCGCCTGGCCGCCGTCGGCCTTGGGGCGCAGCAGCCGGCCCAGGCGCTGGGCCTCCTCCTGGCGCGAGCCGAAGGTGCCCGACACCTGCACGGCGACCGACGCCTCGGGCAGGTCGATGGAGAAGTTCGCGACCTTGGACACGACGAGCCGTTCGATCTCGCCGCGCCGGAACGCGTCGAACAGCTCCTCGCGCTCCTTGGTCTTGGTGGAGCCCTGGATCACCGGGGCGTCCAGTGCCTCGCCCAGTTCGGACAGCTGGTCGAGGTAGGCGCCGATGATCAGCGTCGGCGCACCGGGGTGGCGGTCGAGGATCGACTTCACCACCCCCACCTTCGAGTGCGCGGTGGAGCAGAGCTTGTACTTCTCGTCGTTCTCGGCGATCGCGTAGGTGAGCCGCTCGTCGTCGGTGAGCGTCACCCGCACCTCTATGCACTCGGCGGGCGCGATCCACCCCTGGGCCTCGATGTCCTTCCACGGCGAGTCGAACCGCTTCGGACCGATGAGGCTGAACACGTCCCCCTCGCGGCCGTCCTCGCGCACGAGCGTCGCGGTGAGGCCCAGTCGACGGCGCGACTGGAGGTCGGCGGTCATGCGGAACACCGGCGCCGGCAACAGGTGCACCTCGTCGTAGATGATCAGGCCCCAGTCGCGCGAGTCGAACAGGTCCAGGTTCTTGTACTCGCCCTTCGACTTGCGGGTCATCACCTGGTAGGTCGCGATGGTGACCGGTCGGATCTCCTTGCGCTCGCCGGAGTACTCGCCGATCTCCTCCTCGGTGAGGCTCGTCCGCGCGATCAGCTCGCGCTTCCACTGGCGGCCGGCGACCGTGTTGGTGACGAGGATCAGGGTGGTGGCGCCGGCCTTGGCCATCGCCGCGGCGCCGACCATCGTCTTGCCCGCACCGCAGGGCAGCACCACGACGCCCGATCCGCCCGCCCAGAAGGACTCGGCCGCCAGCGCCTGGTAGTCGCGCAACTCCCAGTCGGACTGGTCGAGCTCGATCGGGTGCGCCTCCCCGTCGACGTAGCCGGCGAGGTCCTCGGCCGGCCACCCGACCTTCAGCAGGATCTGCTTGAGGCGCCCGCGCTCGGACGGGTGCACCACGACGGTGTCGTCGTCGATGCGCGCGCCCAGCATCGGCGCGACCTTCTTGTGGCGCAGCACCTCCTCGAGCACGGCGCGGTCCAGGCTGACGAGGGTCAACCCGTGCGCCGGGTGCTTGACGAGCTGCAACCGGCCGAAGCGGCCCATCGTGTCGACGATGTCCATCAGCAGCGGTTGGGGCACCGCGTAGCGCGAGTGGCTGACCAGCGCGTCGACGACCTGCTCGGCGTCGTGCCCCGCCGCGCGCGCATTCCACAGCGCCAGCGGCGTCACGCGGTAGGTGTGCACGTGCTCGGGGGCGCGCTCGAGTTCGGCGAACGGGGCGATCGCCGCCCGCGCGGCCGCGGCGTCGGGGTGATCGACCTCCAGCAGGAGGGTTTTGTCCGATTGCACGATGAGGGGTCCGTCGGTCACCCCACCATTGTCCACGAACGACCCGCGGACGATCAGTCCAGGAGTTCGACGGTCGTGATGCGGTGCGCCGAGAGTTGCACTTCGTCCCCCGACGGCACCTCGGCGCCGACCAGTCGACCCGCGCGCAGCAGCTGCACCTTCACCACGTGGCGGGTGGCCTTGCCGTGCGAGTCGACGTAGTCGATGCGCAGTCGTCGACCGGTCCGCATCGCCAGGCCGATCAGCGCGGCCACCGATTCGCCGTCGCCGCCGGCCCGCGCGGCGGTTCGGCCGCGCGCGGCGTC
>NZ_JASGER010000072.1:0-4713 GCF_047606305.1 Gordonia sp. (in: high G+C Gram-positive bacteria)
GGCCCACCGCGCCGCCGGCCACGGCCGCGCCCCCGACGACCGCTGCCGCGGCCCCGGCGCGCAGCGCCTGACGACGTGAGATCTCCATCAGTTCAATCTATCGACGGGTGCGCTCACTTGCTCATGACGACGGCCGGCACCTTCGACAGCGTCGCCGAGAGCGCGTCGATCTTGGCCGACAGGTCCTTGCGCGTCGCGTCGTCGACCTTGTCGTACGACGTGTAGCCGTCGCCGGTGCGGAGCTTGTCGATCGCGGCGTTGATCGTGTCGAACTGCGCGGTGACCTCGGTCATCAGCTTGGCGTCGCGCTTCTCGATGATCGGCTGCAGTTCGCCGATCAGGCGCTGGCTGCCCTCGACGTTGGCGGCGAAGTCCCACAGGTCGGTGTGCGAGTAGCGGTCCTCCTCGCCGGCGACCTTGGTCTTGGCGATCTCGTCGATCAGCGCCTTGGGGCCCTGGACGAACAGCTGGGTGTCGAACTTGAAGTCCGGCTTGTCGACCTCGGCCTTGAGGGCGCGCACATCGGTGAGCAACTGGTCGGCGACCTTGCCGATCGACTCTGCGTTGTCGGCCTTCTTGGCGTCCGCGGCGTCGGCCGGGGCGACCTTGCCGTCGGCGTCGCCGATCTCCTCGGGGGTGGGCGGCCACAGGAAGCGCTCGATGCGGTGGAAGCCGGTGAAGGCCTCCTTGCCGTCGGCGGTGTCGTCCCAGCGCATGTCGATCTTGGGGTCGAGGTCGCTGAACGACTCGGCGACCGGCTCCACGCGCTCGTAGAACGAGCGGGTCGTGGCGAACTTGCCGCGCGCACCGTCCAGGTCGCCGCCCTTGACCGCGGCGACGAAGTCGGCGGTGGCGTTCTCCAGGTTGCCGACCTCGGTGCGCACCGAGTCCAGGTAGCGCTTCTTGGCGTCCTCGACGTCGGCCGCCGCCTCGTTCTTCGTCTTCTCCTCGCCGGTGACGGTGATCTCCTTGCGGATGCCGGTGCCGACCATGCCCGGCTTGCAGGCGACGGCGTAGGTGCCCGGCTTGACCAGGTCGACGGTGAGCTTGCCGCTCACGCCGGGCGCGATGTTCTCCACCTCGCCCAGGACGCGCGAGCCGTCGTAGACGTAGAACTCGGTGACCTTCGACCCCGAGTTGGTGACCTTGAACCCGACGGTGCCGGTCTGGGCCTTGGTGCCGTCGAAGTCGCAGGCGGTGTCGGTGGAGGTGACGTTCAGGGTGCTCGACGCGGAGTCCTTGGCGACACAGCCGCTCAGCGCGAGCGGGGTGACGAGTGCGGCGGCGCCGAGGGCGACGAAGCGAACGGTGCGGTTAGACATTCTCGGGTTGTCCTTTCGTGGGGGCGCCGGCCGGTCGGCGGGTGCCCAGTTGACGGTTGAGGAAGAGCGGCAGCACGATCGCGATGTAGACGGCCCAGGCGACGACCTGCAGCCACGTCGGGTCGGGCCGGAAGTTGAAGATCCCGGCGAGGATCGAGCCGTACCACGAGTCGTGCTGATAGCCGATCGAGGAGGAGAGGTTGAACGCGGTGTGCCCGTGGCCGGGAACCCAGTCCAGCCACCCGTAGTTCTCCATCGCTCGGATCCCGTAGGCGAGGATGCCCGCGGCGACGAACACCAGGAACGTGCCGGTGATGGTGAAGAAGACCTTGAAGTTGATCCGCACCGCGCCGAAGTACAGCCCGATGGTGATCAGCACAGCGACGACGATCCCGATGAACAGCCCGAGGAGCGGGACCAGCCCGCCGGACACGCTCTCGGCGTAGCTCGCCATCAGCAGCGCGGTCTCCAGGCCCTCGCGGCCGACGGCCAGGAGGGCGAGGAAGAACACCGCGGTCGGGCCGGTCGCGAGCGCCGAGGCCATGCCCTCCTTGAGGTCGCCGGACAGGTGCGCCGACGCCTTGCTCATCCACAGCAGCATGTAGGTGACGATCGCGACTGCGACCAGCGACGCGACACCGGCGACGAGCTCGGCGTACTTCGAGTCGATCGTCGACGTGCCGAACTCGATGCCGACGAAGACGCCGATCAGCAGCAGCAGCGCCAGCCCGACGCCCAGCCACACGTAGCGGAGCGAGTCGCGGCGGTCGGACTTCACCAGGAAGGCGACCAGGATCATCACGACGATCCCGGTCTCCAGACCTTCGCGGAGGCCGATGACGCCGCTCCCGGTCAGCTGGGTGACCACTGACGTCGTCGGTTCTGCGGCGAGGACGACGGACATACGGAACCCTCTCGACAAGCTTTAGGCGAGGCTAACCAAAGCAACTTACGCCGATAGTGGCGTGAATGCCAGTCGAGGGTGTGGAACAATTGATCGACAAGCTCGAGGGGAATCATGGGTACGCACTTCCGGCGGCGGCAGCTGACGGCGATAGCCGTTGCGTCGTCCGCTGTTGCCCTGTTCGCGTCGAGTTGCATCTCGCTGCCGAACCACGCGGACATCCCCAAGGGCATCCCGCCAGGGGCCGGTGCGCCGGTTCCGTACCTCAACATCCACGGGCCGGGCCGCACGGCGGCCAAGCTCAACGCGTGGGCGCGGCCCATCTCGAATGCGACGGGGATCGGGGTGACCGCGCTCGAGGCCTACGGCAACGCCGCGGAGATCCAGCGCCAGCAGCACCCCGAGTGCGGCATCGCCTGGACCACGCTCGCCGGGATCGCGGGTACCGAGAGCAAGCACGGGCGCCACGACGGCTCCCGCGTCGACAGCAACGGCGACACCCACCCGCCGATCCGCGGACCCGAACTCGACGGCACGTCGGGCAACATGAAGATGGTCGACCAGAAGAAGCCCAAGCGCGACGACGGCAGCCCCAACTACGTCCGCGCCGAGGGCCCCTTCCAGTTCCTGCCCGAGACGTGGCAGCGGTTCGGCGTCGACGCGAACGGCGACGGCGTGGCCGATCCGGACAACATGGACGACGCGGCGCTCTCGGCGGCGCGGTACCTGTGCGTCTCCGCCGGGGGTGACATGACGACCGCGGAGGGCTGGATGCGTGCGCTCATGGTCTACAACCAGTCGCGGCCGTACGCCGTCAAGGTCAGCGAGCGCGCCAACGCCTACTCGGTGAACCGCCGGTACTGACCTCACGGCCCATCGGGCCCGGTATTACCCTGAGTGCATCACCGCACACAGACATGAGGGGTAGACAGCCGTGGCAATGATCGAGCAGGTGGGCGCGCGCGAGATTCTGGATTCGCGCGGCAATCCGACCGTCGAGGTGGAAGTGGCCCTGGAGGACGGCACCCTGGCCCGCGCGGCGGTGCCCTCGGGCGCGTCGACCGGTGAGCACGAGGCCGTCGAACTCCGCGACGGCGGCAAGCGCTACGGCGGCAAGGGCGTCGAGAAGGCGGTCAAGGCCGTGCTGACCGAGATCGCCGAGGAGATCGTCGGCTACGAGGCCGATGACCAGCGCCTCGTCGACCAGGCCCTGCTGGACCTGGACGGCACCGCCGACAAGTCCCGACTCGGCGCCAACGCGCTGCTGGGCGTCTCGCTGGCCGTCGCCAAGGCCGCGGCCGAGTCCGCCGGCCTGCCGCTGTACCGCTACGTCGGCGGCCCCAACGCCCACATCCTGCCGGTGCCGATGATGAACATCATCAACGGTGGCGCGCACGCCGATTCGGGCGTCGACGTGCAGGAGTTCATGATCGCGCCGATCGGCGCCGACACCTTCGCCGAGTCGCTGCGCTGGGGCGCGGAGGTCTACCACTCGCTCAAGTCGGTCCTCAAGGGCAAGGGCCTGTCGACCGGTCTCGGCGACGAGGGCGGGTTCGCCCCCAACGTCGCGGGCACCAAAGAGGCTCTGGGCATCATCGAGGAGGCCATCACCGGCGCCGGCTTCACGTTCGGCTCCGATGTCGCGCTGGCCCTGGACGTCGCGGCGACCGAGTTCTACACCGACGGCAAGGGCTACGCCTTCGAGGGCTCGACGCGCAGCGCTGAGCAGATGGCGGAGTTCTACGAGAAGCTCGTCGACGAGTTCCCGCTGGTCTCCATCGAGGACCCGCTGTCCGAGGACGACTGGGAGGGCTGGGTCGCCGTCACCGAGGCGATCGGCGACAAGGTGCAGATCGTCGGCGACGACCTGTTCGTCACCAACCCCGAGCGCCTCGAGCGCGGCATCGTCGAAGGCGCCGCGAACGCGCTGCTGGTGAAGGTCAACCAGATCGGCACCCTGACCGAGACGCTCGACGCCGTCGCACTGGCCCACAACAACGGCTACAAGACGATGATGAGCCACCGCTCCGGCGAGACCGAGGACACCACCATCGCCGATCTGGCCGTCGCCTGCAGCTGCGGCCAGATCAAGACCGGTGCTCCCGCGCGCAGCGAGCGCGTCGCCAAGTACAACCAGTTGCTGCGGATCGAGGAGGGCCTGGGCGATGCGGCACGGTACGCCGGCGACCTCGCCTTCCCACGGTTTGCGCCGAAGGCGTGATTAGCTAGAAGGCATGGCAGAGCGCAGAAACGAACGGGCGGGCCGACCACGGTCCGCCCGTTCGTCGCGCAACCGCCGGCCCGCCGCCCGCCCGGAGGCGCGGCGGAGCCGCAACCCGTCGCCCCAGCCCCGGCGCGGTGCCGTCACCGACACCGACGCGATCAGCCTCGACCTGTTCGGCGACGACGAGCCGACGACCGTTCTCGACGCCGTCACCGACGAGGCCGGCGCGGCCGACGAGCAGGCCGGCGCGACCCCGGCCGCAC
>NZ_JASGER010000073.1:0-15054 GCF_047606305.1 Gordonia sp. (in: high G+C Gram-positive bacteria)
CGCCTGCCAGGCCGCGCGGGGCGCACGGCCGTCGCGCACGGCGGCGGCGAAGGCCGACGCGCCCCGGTAGGCGGTCCACCGTTGCAGGTCCGGATCGGTGTCGAGGAACGGGGCCGCGGGTGGCGCGGGCGGCGTTTCCTTCTCCGTCCGCGCGTGCCGGGGAGGAACCGCGAGGCGCAGGACGTCGGACATCGTTCCGGCATAGCGGTCGGCCACGGCCCGGCTCAGCCGGGCGACCTCGGGGGTGAGCACCGGTTCGGGCGAGACGACGCGGTCGATCCACCCGAGCTTGCCCTCGTGTTCGCTCGCGTCCAGCCGGTTGAGCAGGAAGGCGTCGACCAGGCGACCGGAGAAACGGACGCGCAGTCGTGCGCCGGGTACCGCGTCCGCGTCCTGGTCCGCATCGACGAGGTAGTCGAACGGACGGTCCAGGTGAGCGAGGCCGAGCATCGGCAACACCTGGGCCACGGGCGCGACGGGCGCCGGCTCGCGGGTGCTCACGAGGCGGCCCTGCTGCGGTGCGGCGGCCGGGTCAGAGACCGGCGGCGGCCTTGAGCTCGGCCGCCTTGTCGGTGCGCTCCCACGGCAGGTCGACGTCGGTGCGGCCGAAGTGCCCGTACGCGGCGGTGGGTGCGTAGGTGGTGTTCAGCAGGTCCAGGTCGCGGACGATGGCACCCGGACGAAGGTCGAACACCTGGGTGATGGCCTTCTGGATCAACTCGGGGTCGGTCTTCTCGGTACCGAAGGTCTCGACGAACAGCCCGACCGGGGCCGCCTTGCCGATGGCGTAGGCGACCTGCACCTCGATGCGGTCCGCCAAACCCGCCGCAACGGCGTTCTTGGCGACCCACCGCATCGCGTAGGCGGCGCTGCGGTCGACCTTCGACGGGTCCTTGCCGGAGAAGGCGCCGCCGCCGTGGCGCGCCATTCCGCCGTAGGTGTCGACGATGATCTTGCGGCCGGTCAGACCGGCGTCGCCCATCGGACCGCCGAGGACGAAGCTGCCGGTGGGGTTGACCAGCAGGCGCGGGCTGGAGGTGTCCAGGCCGTCGACGCGGAAGTCGTCGAGCACGGCCTTGACGACTTTGTCCGCGAGTGCCGGGGCCAGCGTGGCATCCCGGTCGACGCCGTCCTCGTGCTGGGTCGAGATCACGACGGTGTCGAGTCGGACCGGCTTGTCGCCCGCGTACTCGATGGTGACCTGGGTCTTGCCGTCCGGACGCAGGTACGGCAACTCGCCGCTCTTGCGGACCTCGGTCAGCCGGCGAGCGAGGCGGTGGGCCAACGCGATCGGGACGGGCATGAATTCGGGGGTCTCGTTGGTGGCGTACCCGAACATGAGGCCCTGGTCACCGGCGCCCTGCTTGTCGAGGTCGTCGTCGACGACCCCGGTCTGGGTCTCGTGCGAGTCGGTCAGGCCCTGGTTGATCTCCGGGGACTGTGCGCCGATGGCGACGTTCACACCGCAGGAGGCGCCATCGAAGCCCTTCGTCGACGAGTCGTAGCCGATGTCGAGGATGCGCTCGCGCACGATCGACGGGATATCGGCGTAGGCGGTGGTGTTGACCTCACCGGCGACGTGCACCTGCCCGGTGGTCACCAGCGTCTCGACGGCCACCTTGGCGTTCGGGTCCTGCGACAGCAGCGCGTCGAGGATCGAGTCGCTGATGGCGTCACAAATCTTGTCCGGGTGTCCCTCGGTGACGGATTCACTGGTGAACAGTCGCGACGAGATTGTCATCGGTTCCCTCTCGAGCCTCTACGGTGCCGCCGATCGCTTGTCGATCGGCTCGAAATCACTTCCAACCTACACACCGACCACGCCGGCGTCGTCGGGCGGGAGCCGCGCGCCGAACGCTCGGCCGCGCGGGTCAGGACCGCTTGAGCAGCGGCTCGAGCGCGTCGAGGATGCGGCTGGCCAGCAACGTCTTCGACGACAGCGGCAACGCCGTCTCCGTGCCCGCGCTGCTGAGCAGCCATCCGGTGTTGTCGGCGGTGCCGAAGGCCTTGCCGGAACCGACCGGGTTGACGACGAGGAGGTCGCAGCCCTTGCGGGCGAACTTGGCGCGGCCGTGCTCGAGGACTCCCCCGTTCTCGTCACCGGTCTCGGCGGCGAAACCCACGATCACGGTATCGGCGCCGATCTCCCCGCGGCCGCGCGCCTGGACCAGCCCCGCGAGGATGTCCGGATTGGTCTCCAGCTCGATCGGGGCGGGTCCTGCCGTGCCCTTCTTGATCTTCGCGTCGGCCACCGCGACGGGCCGGAAGTCGGCGACCGCGGCGGCCATGATGATCACGTCGGCCTCCGCGGCGCGCTTGGTCATCTCGTCGGAGAGCTCGACGGCACTGCTGATGTCGATCAACTCGACCCCGGCCGGTTCCCCCGCGTCCGACGTCGAACCGGCGACCAGGGTCACCTCGGCGCCGCGGGCGGCGGCGGCGCGCGCCAGGGAGAAGCCCTGTTTGCCCGAGCTGTGGTTGCCCAGATAGCGGACCGGATCGAGCGGTTCACGCGTGCCGCCGGCACTGATCAGCACACGCACGCCGTCGAGGTCGTACGGGAGGGATTCGGGCTCTTCGAGCAACAGGTCGCCCAGCAGTGCGATCTCGCCGGGCTCGGGCAGCCGTCCGGCACCCGAATCGCGCCCGGTCAGACGGCCGCTCGCCGGCGGCATGACGGTCGCGCCGTGGCGGCGCAGCGTGGCGACGTTGTCGACCGTCGCCGGGTGCTCCCACATCTCGGTGTGCATGGCCGGTACGAACAGCACCGGGCACCTCGCGGTCAGCAGGGTCGCCGTGAGCAGGTCGTCGGCCCGGCCCGTGGCCGCCCGCGACAACAGATCGGCGGTGGCGGGGGCCACGACGACCAGATCGGCCTCCTGGCCGAGGCGCACATGGGCCACCTCGTCGATGTCGTCGAAGACGCTCGTGGACACCGGATGACCCGACAGGGCCTCGAAGGTGGCGGCGCCGACGAAGTTGAGGGCGGCGGCCGTGGGGATGACGTGGACGTCGTGTCCGGCCTCGGTGAAGTGCCGGATGACCGCACACACCTTGTAGGCGGCGATGCCGCCGCCGACGCCGACGATGATGCGCTTGCGCGCCGGAGACGTCATGGCTGGGGGCTATTCGCCCTCGGTGTGCTCGAGCAGGTCGGCGTGGATCTCGCGCATGGCGATCGACAGCGGCTTCTCGTGCATGCCGGGCTCGACCAGGGGGCCGACGAATTCGAGGATGCCGTCGCCGAGCTGGTTGTAGTAGTCGTTGATCTGACGCGCCCGCTTGGCGGCGAAGATCACCAGCGCGTACTTGGACGACACGCGGTCGAGCAGATCGTCGATCGGCGGGTTGGTGATGCCCAGCGGGGTGTCGTACGCCGGTGCATCGGCGATCTCGGTGACATCAAGGTTCTGGGTGCTCACGCAAACTCCTGCATCGAACGGCTGGAAAGAATCCGGGTGGTTCCAACCCGGGTGGTCTGGGTCGTCGGACGCTCGACCACTAGCGATCGGGTCCGACCAGCAAGGATACCAACTGATCGGCCACCGAGTCGACTTCGTGGTTCACCAGCGTGTGGTCGAAGGTGTGGGCGAGCTCCATTTCGGCCCGCGCCGTCTCCAACCGCCGCTGCACCACCTCCGGCGATTCGGTGCCCCGACCGGTCAACCGGGCGACCAGGTCCTCCCACGTGGGTGGCGCCAGGAAGACCGTTTTCGCCTCCGGCAGCCGGGCGACCAGATTCTCGGCGCCCTGGATGTCGACTTCGATCAACACCGGCACGCCGGCGGCCAGCGCGTCGAGGACGGGGGTGGCCGGGGTGCCCGAGCGTTGCAGGCCGCCGTGGATCTCGGCCCACTCGAGCAGTTCGTCGCCGGCGATCATCTCGTCGAACCGTTCCGGGGTGACGAAGTGGTAGTCCCGCCCGTCGACCTCGCCCGGTCGCGGTCCGCGCGTGGTGGCCGAGACGCTGAAGAACAACTCCGGCAGGCGGGCGCGGACGGCGTTGACGACGGTCGACTTACCAACAGCCGAGGGGCCGACCAGTACAACCAGTCGGCCCCTCGGCGTGGAAAGCTCGGATGAGCGATCAGGCAAGGTCAAACTTCTCCAACAGTGCCTTGCGCTGACGGTCGCCCAGGCCGCGGACGCGGCGGGTCGGAGCGATCTCCAGCTCCTCCATGATCTCGGCGGCCTTGACCTTGCCGACCTTCGGCAGAGCCTCGAGCAACGCCGAAACCTTCATCTTGCCGAGGATCTCGTCGCTCTCGGCATCCTTGAGGACCTGCTTCAGGTCGGTGCCGCCCCGCTTGAGGCGCTCCTTCAGCTCGGCGCGCGCCCGGCGGGCGGCCGCAGCCTTTTCCAGCGCTGCGGCGCGCTGCTCATCGGTCAACTGGGGAAGGGCCACGTGATCCTCCGTAAATAGTGCTTGATCAGGTCTGTCCGAGTCTCTCGACTCGTTCGGCTGCGACCCTACACCGGGTCGCGGCACTGCATAGACGCTACCGAACCCGGACCGGCGAACTACAGGGGCACCCCGTGAAAAGCCCAGGACAGCGGTCCTGTAGCGTACCCGCTCCGCTGCTGCCGCGGCCGTGCTGTCAGCCGCTGCGACCCGCCGCATTTGCGCTGGTGACAGCCCTGCGAGGGCGGTGCCGACACCCCTTGTGGGCGGGTCCGCCGCCCGGTTGGCGCGGCGCGGTGGATAACCGCTGATCAGGGCAGAAGTGCCCTATCGTGAATCTTCCGTTTCGAGCGTGTCGCGCCCAGGTCAGAGGGGTGCGAGGGCCGATTCGACGTCATCGCGCGTCCGGCCACAGGCGGTGGCCAATGCCGCCGGGTCGGGACCGGCGCCGAGAATGTCGCGTGAACTGGCCGGCAGCAACCAGTCCTGGTCGGCCTCGGCGAACACCTCCGCCAGATCGGCGGCTGTGGCGCCCTGGGCGCCCATGCCGGGTGCCAACACGACTCCACCCAGGCCGCGCAGGTCCAGCCCGTGCGCGCGGGTGGCACCGACGACGACGCCGACCGTGCCGCGACCGTCGGCGTTGACCGCGGCGGCCTCGTCGACGATCGACTGCCCCACCGAACCGCGATCGCCGACGGCGAGCTGGACGGTCCCGCCCTCGGGGTTGGACGTGCGCGCGAGCACGATCACCGCGCGCGACGATTCGCGGGCGGCCGTCACGGCAGGTGTGAGCGAGCCGAAGCCGAGAAAGGGCGACGCCGTCACCGCGTCGGAGCCCAGGGGCGAGTCATCGGTCAGCCAGGCGCGCGCGTACGCCGCCATGGTGGAGCCGATGTCGCCTCGCTTGGCGTCGGCGAGGACGAGCGCCCCCGCCTCGCGGCACCCGGTGATGACCCGTTCCAGGGCCGCGAACCCGGCGGCCCCGAAGGGCTCGAAGAAGGCGACCTGCGGCTTGATGACCGCGGCGACCGGTCCGAGGCCCTCGACGCACAGGTCCCCGAATCGCGCGACACCGTCGGCACTGACCGGCAGCCCCCACCGCTCGAGCAGCTCCGGGTGCGGATCGACGCCGGCGCACAGCCGCCCCCGCTGGGCGACCGCGGCCCGATACCGCGCCGCAAAGCCGTCGGAGCCGATGGCGCTCACTGCTGCCCGGCCTCGGCGCTGTTGACGAGGGCGGCGTGCAGGTTCTGCAGGGAGTTCACCCCGAGGTCGCCGGTGAGCAGCGCCTCGATCCCCTGCACCGCCGCACTGGCGCCCTGCACGGTGGTGATGCACGGGATGGTCGCGCTCACCGCCGCGGTTCGGATCTCGTAGCCGTCGACGCGGGGCCCGGAGTTGCCGAACGGCGTGTTGATGACCATCGCGACCTCTCCGTCCCGGATCTGGTCGACGATCGAGCGCTCACCCTCGGCGACCTCCGGATCGGAGTGTTTGCGGACCCGGGTGCACGTGATCCCGTTGCGGCGCAGCATGTCCGCGGTGCCCTCGGTCGCGAGGATCTCGAAGCCGAGGTCGGCCAACCGCTTGACCGGGAACAGTAGTGCGCGCTTGTCCTTGTTCGCGACGGACACGAACACCGCGCCGTCCTGCGGCAGCGAGCCGTAGGCCGCGGTCTGCGATTTGGCGAAGGCGCGGCCGAAGTCGGCGTCGATGCCCATCACCTCGCCGGTGGACTTCATCTCCGGGCTCAGCAGCGAATCGACGCCCGTGCCGTCGGCTCGGCGGAACCGATGGAACGGCAGCACCGCCTCCTTGACTGCGATGGGCGCGGACACCGGGGTGTTGCCGCCGTCGCCGGTCGCCGGGAGCAGTTGGGCGCTGCGCAGCTCGGCGATCGACTCCCCCATCATCACGCGCGCACACGCCTTGGCCAGCGGCACCGCAGTCGCCTTGGAGACGAACGGCACGGTACGACTCGCCCGCGGGTTGGCCTCCAGGACGTAGAGGATGTCGTCCTTGAGCGCGTACTGGACGTTGATCAGCCCGCGCACCCCGATCCCGTGCGCGAGCGCCTCGGTGGCCTTGCGCACCGCGTCGAGGTCGGCGCGGCCCAGGGTGACCGGCGGCAACGCGCACGCCGAGTCGCCGGAGTGGATGCCGGCCTCCTCGATGTGCTCCATGATGCCGCCCAGGTACACCTCGGTGCCGTCGCACAGGGCGTCGACGTCGATCTCCACCGCATCCTCGAGGAAGCGGTCGACCAGGACCGGGTGGTCGGCGGTCAGCTCGGTGGCCCGGGCGATGTAGTCGCGCAGCGAGTCCTCGTCGTACACGATCTCCATGCCGCGCCCGCCCAGGACATACGACGGTCGGACCAGCACCGGGTAGCCGATGCGGTCGGCGACCTCGATGGCCTCCTCGACGCTGGTGGCCGTGCCGAAGGCCGGGGCGGGCAACCCCGCCTTCGTCAGCACCTTGCCGAACTCGCCGCGGTCCTCGGCCAGGTCGATGGCCTCGGGCCCGGTGCCGACGATCGGTACCCCGGCGGCGGCCAGGCGGTGGGCCAGCCCCAGCGGCGTCTGGCCGCCGAGCTGCACGATGACACCGGCCACGGTGCCCGATTCGGACTCGGCGCGGTAAACCTCCAGGACGTCCTCGAAGGTCAGCGGCTCGAAGTACAGGCGGTCGGCGGTGTCGTAGTCGGTCGACACCGTCTCCGGGTTGCAGTTGACCATGACCGTCTCGTATCCGGCCTGCGACAGCGTCATGGCCGCGTGCACGCACGAGTAGTCGAACTCGATGCCCTGGCCGATGCGGTTCGGCCCGGAGCCGAGGATCAACACCTTCCGGCGCTCGGTCTGCGGGGCGACCTCGCTCGTCGCGGCGGGGTCCAGCTCGTAGGTCGAGTAGTGATACGGGGTCTTCGCCTCGAACTCGGCCGCGCAGGTGTCGACGGTCTTGTAGACCGGGTGCACCGCCAGCTTGTCGCGCAGCGCCGCGACCTTCTCCTCGGTGTCGAGCTCGCGGTCGCCACCGGCCGCGCGCAGCACGGCGATCTGTCGATCGGACAGACCCGTGGACTTCGCCTCGCGCAGCAGCGGCTCGTCGAGCTTGTCGGCGTCGCGCACCGTCGCCCCGACCTCGCCGATCCAGGCGAACTCCGCCAAGAACCAGGGGTCGATCGCCGTGGCCTCGTAGAGCTGCTCGATGGTCGCACCGGCCTCCAGGGCCAGCATGACGTCGTAGAAGCGCCCGTCCTTGGGGGTGCGCACCTTCTCCAGCAGGGCGGGAAGATCGACGTCGGCCGGATCGGGGCGGTCCGGCTCGGTCCAGAACCCGGCGGCCTTGGTCTCCAACGAGCGGAGCACCTTGCCGAAGGCCTCGGCGAAGCTGCGGCCCAGGCTCATCGCCTCGCCCACCGACTTCATCGTCGTGGTGAGCGTGTCGTCGGCTCCCGGGAACTTCTCGAAGGCGAACCGCGGCGCCTTGACGACGACGTAGTCGAGCGTGGGCTCGAAACACGCCGGCGTCTCCTTGGTGATGTCGTTGACGATCTCGTCCAGGCTGTAGCCGATGGCGAGCTTGGCGGCGATCTTGGCGATCGGGAAGCCGGTCGCCTTCGACGCGAGTGCCGACGACCGGGAGACGCGCGGGTTCATCTCGATGACCACCAGACGGCCGTCGCGCGGGTCCTGGGCGAACTGGATGTTGCAGCCGCCGGTGTCGACGCCGACCTCGCGCAGGATGGCGATCGAGAGGTCGCGCATCTTCTGGTACTCGCGGTCGGTCAGCGTCATCGCCGGGGCGACGGTGACCGAGTCGCCGGTGTGCACACCGACCGGGTCGACGTTCTCGATGGAACAGATCACCACGACGTTGTCACGGTGATCGCGCATCAGCTCGAGCTCGTACTCCTTCCACCCGAGGATCGACTCCTCGATGAGTACGTTGGCCGTCGGCGAGGCCGCCAGCCCCCCGCCGGCGATCCGGTTGAGGTCCTCCTCGTCGTAGGCCATGCCCGAGCCGAGCCCGCCCATCGTGAACGACGGGCGCACCACCACCGGATAACCGAGTTCCTCGACGGTGTCGCGCACCTCGTCCATGGTGTGGCACACCCGCGAGCGGGCGCTCTCGCCGCCGACGGAGGCGACGATGTCCTTGAACATCTGCCGGTCCTCGCCGCGCTGGATTGCGTCGAAGTCGGCGCCGATCAGTTCGATGTCGTACTTCTCCAGCGAGCCCCGGTCGTGGAGCGCGACCGCAGTGTTGAGTGCGGTCTGACCGCCGAGGGTCGCGAGCACGGCGTCGATCGGGTGGCCGGCGTCGCGCTCGGCCTCGATCACCTTCTCGACGAACTCGGGGGTGATCGGTTCGACGTAGGTCGCGTCGGCGAACTCGGGGTCGGTCATGATCGTCGCCGGGTTGGAGTTGACCAGCGACACGCGCAGGCCCTCGGCCTTGAGCACGCGGCAGGCCTGGGTACCCGAATAGTCGAATTCACACGCCTGGCCGATGACGATCGGGCCCGACCCGATGACCAGGACGTGGTTGAGGTCTTTGCGGCGTGGCATTAGGAGCGCTTCCCTTCCGTCGCCGCGTCGGTCATCGCGGTCGCGAACTTGTCGAACAGGTAGGCGGCGTCGTGCGGGCCGGCCGCCGCCTCGGGGTGGTACTGGACGGAGAAGGCCCGACCGTCGAGCAGCTCGACGCCCTCGACGGTGCCGTCGTTGGCGCACACGTGGCTCACCCGCGCCCGGCCGAAGTCCGTGTCGAACTCCTCGCCCGCCTCGCCCTCGAGCGCGAAGCCGTGGTTCTGCGAGGTGATGGACGCGCGGCCGGTGACCACGTCGAGCACCGGGATGTTGATGCCGCGGTGGCCGAAGCGCATCTTGTAGGTGCTGCGGCCCAGAGCGCGCCCGAGGATCTGGTTGCCGAAGCAGATGCCGAACAGCGGGTACCCGGCCTCGATCACCGACCGGGTGAGGGCGACCGCCGCGTCGGCCGTCGCCGGGTCGCCGGGCCCGTTGGACAGGAAGACCCCGTCGGGCTTGAGGTCGGCGATGGCGTCGAGCCCGCTCGACACCGGCAGGACATGGACCTGGATCCCCCGCTCGGCGAACATGCGCGGGGTGTTGGCCTTGATGCCCAGATCGAGTGCGGCGACGCGGAAGCGGGTCGGGCCGTCAGGTGTGACGACGTACGGCGCGGGGGTGCTGACCTCCGCGGACAGGTTCGCGCCGGCCATCGAGGGCTGGGCGGCGACGCGGGCCAGCAGTTCGTCGTCGGAGGCGAGCGCGGGACCGGAGAAGATCCCGGCACGCATCGAACCGTGGTCGCGCAGCACGCGGGTGACGGCGCGCGTGTCGATTCCCGCGATGCCGACGACGCCCTGCTCGACCAGTTGGTCGTCCAGACTGCTGGTGGCGCGCCAGTTGGAGACGCGGCGCGTGGGGTTGCGGACCGCGTAGCCGGCCACCCAGATCTTGCCCGGGTCGGGGCCGTCACCGCCGTGCAGACGGCTCTCCCCGTCCTCGTCGTTCCAGCCCGTGTTGCCGATCTGCGGCGCGGTGGCGACCATGATCTGCCGGTGGTAACTCGGATCGGTCAGCGCCTCCTGGTAGCCGGTCATCGCGGTGCAGAACACCGCTTCGCCCAGGGTCTCGCCGACGGCGCCGAACGCCGTGCCGGTGAAGACCCGGCCGTTCTCCAGGACCAGTTTTGCCGTGTCGGTCATGTGTGGGGTCACTCCGCTGTCTCGGGGTCGGTGGCTTCGGGGTCGGTCGCAGCGCCGGGGTAGGCGGCGAGCCAATGCGGGTAGTCGCGTTTGTCGTCGCCGCGCAGCGCGGTGGTCAGCCCTGTGCCGCCGGCCAGGGTCCAGTCGAGGGCGAGCAGGCCGCCGCCGTGCACGACCTTGCCCGAGGCGCTGTTGGTGATGCGCACCGCGGTGAGGGACTCCGCCGGAATCCAGATGGTCGACGCGGCGCGGCGCTCGACGGCGATTCCGTGGGTGTACCCGGTGACGGTGGCCTTGGCGCGATCGCCCAGGTCGTCGATCTGCACGCGGTCGACCCAGTCGTCGGCGCGGCTCGTCCCGACGTAGAGGCCGGTGGACGGCCCGACGATCACCTCGCCGGGGTTGTCGGGCGCGGCCGGCAGGTCGCCGAACTCCGCGTGCTGGGCCCGCCCCTTGCGGCCGCGGCCGGTGAACAGCAGCCAGAACAGCCAGCCGATGAAGAGCAGGAACACGGCCACCCCGGCAAGGAAGACCACGTTCAGCAGGATGGTTCCGGTCGTCACCAGCGCACCTCGCCGTCGAGTTGGGTGATCCGGCCCCGCAGGAGTGTCGCGGTGATGGTGGCCGGCATGGTCATGCCGCCGTAGGGCGTGTTCTGCGACTTGCTGGCGAGCTCGTCGGGCACGACCTCCCACGAGCGGTCCGGGTCGACGAGGGCCAGGTTCGCCGGCTCGCCCACGGCGATCAGGCGGCCCTGGTCGGGCAGACCGACGATCGCCGCGGGCCGTTCGCTCATGACCCGGGCGACACCGCGCCAGTCCAGCAGCCCCGGCTCGACGAGGGTGTCGACGACGATGGGGAGCGCGGTCTCCAGGCCCAGCATTCCGGGGCGGGCGGCGGCGAACTCGCAGCACTTGTCCTGCATAGCGTGCGGCGCGTGATCGGTGGCGATGCAGTCGATCACCCCGTCGGCAATCGCTCGTCGCAGCGCAACGGTGTCGCTCTCCTCGCGCAACGGCGGGTTCACCCGGTTGAGGCCGTCGTAACCGTGCAGCCGTTCGTCGGTGAGGAGCAGGTGCTGCGGCGTTACCTCCGCGGTGATGGCAACCCCCTGTCCGCGTGCCCACTTCACCAGCTCGACGGTGCCCGCGGTGGAAGCGTGGCAGACGTGGATGCGCGCTCCGGCATCACGGGCCAGAAGGGCGTCACGGGCGACGATCGACTCCTCGGCGGCGCGGGGCCAACCGGCCAGGCCGAGCTTGGCCGCCGTCGGCCCCTCGTGGGCGACCGCGCCCACGGTCAGGCGCGGCTCCTCGGCGTGCTGGGCGATCAGCACGCCGAGCCCGGTCGCATATTCGAGGGCGCGCCGCATGACGAGCGGGTCGTCGACGCACTTGCCGTCGTCGCTGAACATCTTCACCTTGGCGACGCCGGCGGCCATCATGCCCATCTCGGCGAGCTGCTTGCCCTCCAACCCCACGGTGACTGCGCCGACCGGGTGGACGTCGACGAGCCCGACCTCGCGTCCGGCCCGGTAGACGTTGTCGGTGATGGTGGAGTTGTCGGCGACCGGATCGGTGTTCGCCATGGCGAACACCGCGGTGTACCCGCCGCGGGCGGCCGCGGCCGAACCGGTGGAGACGGTCTCGGTATCCTCGCGGCCGGGTTCGCGCAGGTGGGTGTGCAGGTCGACGAAACCGGGCAGTGCGATGGCGCCCGCGCCCTCGACGACCTCGGCGCCCTTGGCCGGTGTGAGGCCGACACCGATCTCGGTGATGACACCGTCGGCGATCGCGATGTCGACCTCGTCGCCCCCGTACGGGCGCACACCGCGCAGCAACACGCTCATCGCTCCTCCACCTGCTGGTCTCCTTGTCCTTGTGCCGAATCGGTACCGACGAGCAGGCGCAGGAGCACCGCCATGCGCACGTGCACGCCGTTCCGGACCTGTTCGAGCACCGTCGCCTGCGGCGCGTCGGCCACCGCGTAGCCGATCTCCATGCCCCGCAGCATCGGCC
Organism: Gordonia sp. (in: high G+C Gram-positive bacteria); assembly: GCF_047606305.1. Classification (GTDB taxonomy): domain Bacteria; phylum Actinomycetota; class Actinomycetes; order Mycobacteriales; family Mycobacteriaceae; genus Gordonia. Next base: position 12,161 of record NZ_JASGER010000073.1, read on the forward strand.
CCGGGTGCAGCACGACGGCATCGTCGGCGAGCATCGCCAGTCGCGCGTCGCCCAGGCCGTAACGGACCGCGTACTCGCGCGGGCTCGGGAAGAAACCGCCGTTCATGCGCTCGGCCTGGACCCGGAGCATCATGACCGCGTCGGCGGCGGGCAGCTGCGAGTCGAGGTCGTGGGAAACGGTCACCGGCCAGGTGTCGACGCCGACCGGCAGCAGGGTCGGCGGGGCGACCAGCACGACCTCGGCGCCGAGGGTCGACAGCAGGTGCGCGTTGGAGCGAGCCACCCGGGAGTGCACGATGTCCCCCACGATGACGACTCGGCGGCCCTCGATCCCCCCGAGGCGCTGACGCAGGGTCAGCGCGTCCAGGAGTGCCTGCGTCGGGTGCTCGTGGGTACCGTCGCCGGCGTTGATCACCGCGGGGCCCGTCGGCGCACCGGAGGCGTCGACGTCGGCCGTCCACTCGGCGATCTGGTGGGCGGCACCGGAGCTCGGGTGGCGCACGATCAGCGCGTCGGCGCCGGCGGCGCGCAGCGTCTTGGCGGTGTCGCGCAGCGACTCCCCCTTGCCCGCCGACGATCCGGAGGCGCTGACGTTGATGACGTCCGCGCTCATCCACTTGCCGGCGACCTCGAAGGACACGCGGGTCCGTGTCGAGTTCTCGTAGAAGACGGTCATCACCGTGCGGCCGCGCAGCGTCGGCAGCTTGCGGATCTCGCGGCCGAGGAGGGCCTGGGCGAAGCCGTCGGCGTCGTCGAGGATGCCCTCGGCGTCGTCCCGGCTCAGGTCGGCGGTGGACAGCAGGTGTCGCATCAGTCGGTCCCCCCGTGCCGCGGTCCGAGGATGACCTCGTCGGCGCCGTCGGTCTCGGTGAAGTGCACCTGGACGTCCTCGTCCCGCGCGGTCGGCAGGTTCTTGCCGACGTAGTCGGCGCGGATCGGCAGCTCACGGTGGCCGCGGTCGACGAGGACCGCGAGCTGGACGGTGGCCGGACGCCCCAGATCGCGCAGCGCGTCGAGTGCCGCGCGCACGGTGCGGCCAGAAAAAAGCACGTCATCGACGAGGATGACGTGCACGTTGTCGATACCGCCTGCGGGAACGGCGGTCCGCTCCAGTGGCCGATGCGGTTGAGCCCGCAGATCGTCGCGGTAGAGGGTGATGTCCAGGAAGCCGGTGGGAACCTCGACACCGGAGAATTCGGCGATCTTCTCGGCGAAGCGCTGGGCGAGAACCGGTCCCCGACTCGGGATGCCCAGCAGGACGAGGCGCTTGTCGTCGCCGTCGCCGAGGGCGGTCTTCTCGATGATCTGGTGCGCGATACGGGCAATCGTGCGCGATACATCGGCACCGTCGAGCAAGACCCTGCGGGCAGCGCTGGTCAAAGCCGACCTCCTTCTCCGCCTCACGGGACGGATCGTTAAAGGATGTCTGTCGACCTCGAGGCTACACGGTGGCCGCGCGGGCACCTAGTCCCGGTCGTCGTTCTCCGACGGTTGGGCGCCGGCCGCGGCCCGGACCTGCGGCGCGAGCTCGGCGATCTTGGCCAGGACACCGTTGACGAAGGCCGGCGAGTTGTCGGTGGAGAGCTCCTTGGCCAGCTGCACCGCCTCGTCGACGATGACCGCGGGGTCCACGTCGTCGGCGTTGAACAGTTCCCACGTCGCCAGACGCAGGATCGCCCGGTCGACGGCCGGGAGCCGGTCGAGTTGCCACTTGTCCAGGTGTGAGGCGATCACGGCGTCGATCTGCGCCCCGTCCGCGGCGACCCCGGCCACGCTCGTGGCCGTGTAGTCGTGGATGGTGCCGACACTGTCGTCGACGGTGTAGATCTCGCGCCGCTGGTCGATCAGGTCCATCGGCGACACGCCTTTGGCCTCGGCCTCGAACAGCAGGTCCACCGCGCGGTTGCGGGCCTTGTGGCGGGTGCCGGAGTGTTTCACAGCGCTGGGCGTCAGGAGTTGACGCGACCGAGGTAGCTGCCGTCGCGCGAGTCGACCTTCAGCTTGTCGCCGGTGTTGATGAACAGCGGCACCTGGATCTCGGCGCCGCTCTCCATGGTGGCGGGCTTGGTGCCGCCGGTCGAACGGTCGCCCTGGACGCCCGGATCGGTGTGGGTGACTTCCATCTCAACGGTTACCGGCAGCTCGATGAACAGCGGCACACCCTCGTTGAGCGAGACCTGCACGGTCATGTTCTCCAGCAGGAAGCGGGCGCCGTCGCCGACGGTGGCCGGCGGGATCGCGAACTGCTCGTAGTCGCTGGTGTCCATGAAGACGTAATCGGTGCCGTCGTTGTAGAGGAAGGTCATGTCCCGACGGTCGACGGTCGCGGTCTCGACCTTCACGCCCGCGTTGAAGGTCTTGTCGACGATCTTGCCGGACATGACGTTCTTGATCTTGGTGCGCACGAAGGCCGGCCCCTTGCCCGGCTTGACGTGCTGGAACTCCATGATCTGCCAGAGCTGGTTGTCGATCTTCAGCACGAGGCCGTTCTTGAAATCAGCAGTCGTCGCCATGGGCGTGCCTTTCTGTAGTGCGTTAGCAGCGTGCACCGCCCCACGACCGGCCGCGACCGGCCCGTGAGCCGCCTCGGTCAGTCCAGGACGGTGAAAGTCCGGTCTGTTGCAGTGAGTATCCGGCACGGCCCGTCCGACACGACAACCGTGTCCTCGATGCGGACTCCGCCGCGTCCGGGCAGGTAGACCCCTGGTTCCACCGTCACCACTGCGCCGCTAGGCAGTGTACCCGTCGCCGTCGCGCCCACCGACGGGGCTTCGTGGATCTGCAGCCCGACCCCATGACCGAGGCCGTGCACGAAGCGGTCGCCGTACCCGGCCTCGTCGATGATCGCGCGCGCCGCACCGTCGACCGCGGCGCCCGACGCGCCGGCGACAGCG
>NZ_JASGER010000074.1:0-15193 GCF_047606305.1 Gordonia sp. (in: high G+C Gram-positive bacteria)
CGCGACTGCTCCCCCAACCGCGCCCGCCGCCCGGCGCGGTCACCGGCGCGACGCGCGGCTTCGGAATACCCCGCTTCGGCGCGGGCCGGGCGCCAGCTGCCGCGTGCCGTCGACTTCTGGGCGTAGAAGTCGGCGACCTCGACCTCCTTGTGCCGCAGGGCGAGGGCGGTCGACGGACCGCCGGACTTCTCGGCTTTGGCGGCCTCGCTGCGGGCCTCGTCGCGGGCCTGCCCGAGCCGGGATCCGACGCGTTCGGCGAAGGCGGATTGGAAGTTCAACCGGGCGGTGATCGGCGACAGCTGCGTCTTCTCGACGACGCGGCGACGCAGCCAGCCGTTGTTGCGCACGACGACCCGGCGGGCCGTCTCCCCCTTGTAGGCGCCCGACTTCAGGTAGGCGTCGCTGGCGGCGACCATCTGGATCAACAGCGACGTGTAGAGCGCCTCGACGTTGTCGATGTCGGTGTCGAAGCCGTAGGCCAGCACGAAGGTGGAGTTGTGCGCGACGTCGACGGTGACGTCGTTGGCCCGGGCGATGGCCACGAATAGCTGGACGTAGGTCCGCAGCCCCCGTTTTCCGGCCTCGCCGATGGTGATCTGACGGGCCGCCGGGACGGTCCGCTCCCGCGCCGCCGGGTCGTGGGCGCGGGCCATGGCGAGGTCGATGGCCGCCGCGGTCGCCAGGCGCTGGGCGGCCGCCATGAAGGTCTGCGCCTCGTGTTCGTTGTCGGTGCCCTCGGCCTGGCGCAGCAGGGCCGCGATCCGGGAGAGGGTCTTTTCGTCGCGCATACTTCTTAGACTAATTGCGGGGCGATTCGGTTCCCCGCGGCGCCATTCGAGGCGACCTCAGCCGCCCGGCAGGGAGCGGCGCATCCCCCGCTGCAGACGGCGCATGCCGGCGAGCCAGCGCCCGTAGTCGGCGCCCTTGCCGCGGTACATCTCGAGCACCTCGGGATGCGGAAGCACCAGGAAGCGGTCGGCGGCGACGGCGTCGAGGACCATCACCGCGACGTCGGCGGGATCGAGGACCTCGCCCGCGGATTCGACGGTGTGGAGCATCAGCGCCTCGGCGTCGCTGACCGGGCGGTCCGGGCGCAGCAGTGCCGTGTCGACGCCCATCGGGCACACACAGCTCACCCCGACGCCGTCGTCGCCATAGGTGAGCGAGAGCCATTCGGCGAAGCCAACGGCGGCGTGCTTGGTCGTGGAATACGTGGCCGACCCGATCTGGGACAGCAGGCCGGCCGCCGACGCGGTGGTCACGAAGTGGCCGCTCCCCCGCTCCACCCAGCCGGGCACCAGGGCCCGGGCGGCGCGCACGTGCGCGAGAAGGTTCACGTCGAGCGCGCGGGCCCAGTCCTCGTCGGTGGCCGCCAACCCGGCGGCACCGGCGATCCCGGCGTTGGCGAAGTACAGGTCGACGGGCCCGAAGGCCCGCTCGGCGGCGGCGATCTGCGCCTCGATCACCGCGGGATCGGAGGTGTCCCCGGCGACGGCGACCGCCGAGCCCTCGGGCAGCCGCGCGGCGGTTCGGGCGGTGGCGGTCTCGTCGAGGTCGGCGACGACGACGCGCGCACCCCGTGCGACGAGCTCTGCGGACAGTGCGGCCCCGATGCCGCTCGCCGCGCCCGTCACGATTGCCACCCGGCCGTCGACCTCCATGCCGTCAACGTACCGGATCGCCGCGCCCGCAAACCCGACAGAAACGAGCAAACCCAGCACCGTAAGGTGCTGGGTTTGCTCGGAACCGTGTGCTTGCGACTAGGCCTGGTCGGCCTCGGTGAAGTTGCGCGTCACCGCCGGGTCGACCGGGATGCCCGGGCCGGTGGTGGTGGACACGGTGACCTTCTTGACGTAGCGACCCTTGGCGGCCGACGGCTTGGCGCGCTGGATCTCGTCGTAGGCGGCGCCGTAGTTCTCCGCGAGCTGCTCGGGGCTGAACGAGGCCTTGCCGATGACGAAGTGCAGGTTGGCCGCCTTGTCGACGCGGAAGTTGATCTTGCCGCCCTTGATGTCGTTGACGGCCTTGGTGACGTCGGTGGTCACGGTGCCGGTCTTCGGGTTCGGCATCAGGCCGCGCGGGCCCAGGACGCGGGCGATCCGGCCGACCTTGGCCATCTGGTCCGGGGTCGCGATCGCGGCGTCGAACTCGAGCCAGCCGCCGTTGATCTTCTCGATCAGGTCCTCGGCGCCGACCTCGTCGGCGCCGGCGGCCTTCGCCTCGTCGGCCTTCTCGCCGGCCGCGAACACGATGACGCGGGCGGTCTTACCGGTGCCGTGCGGCAGGTTGACGGTGCCGCGGACCAGCTGGTCGGCCTTGCGGGGGTCGACGCCCAGGCGGACGGCGACCTCGACGGTGGAGTCGGTGTTCTTCGACGCCGTCTCCTTGGCGAGCTGCACGGCCTCCAGCGGGCTGTACAGGTTGTCCTTGTCGATCTTCTCCGCGGCGGCGCGGTAGGCCTTGCTTCGTTGTGCCATTGCTCTGTTCCTTCTCCGGTGTGCCCGGGTTAGTGGTTGATGGGCCGAGCCGGCCCTCCCACGGGGGTTGGTGCTTCTGCGCCCGCTGTCACGCGGGCCAGTGCGTTTCGCTAGCCCTCGACGACGATGCCCATGGAGCGGGCGGTGCCGGCGATGATCTTCGCCGCCTGGTCGATGTCGTTGGCGTTGAGATCTTCGGCCTTGGTCTTGGCGATCTCACGGACCTGGTCCATGGTCACCTTGCCGACCTTGTTCACGTGCGGCTCGCCGGAGCCCTTCTGCAAGCCGGCCGCCTTGAGCAGCAGCTTGGCGGCGGGCGGGGTCTTCAGCTTGAAGTCGAACGAGCGGTCTTCGTACACGAAGATCTCGACCGGCACCACGTTGCCGCGCTGATTCTCAGTCGCCGCGTTGTAGGCCTTGCAGAACTCCATGATGTTCACGCTGTGCTGACCCAGCGCCGGACCCACCGGCGGAGCCGGATTGGCCTGGCCCGCCTGGATCTGGAGCTTGATGATCCCGGCGATCTTCTTCTTCTTGGGAGGCATCCTTATTGTCCTTTTTCTTTCCTCATCCGCGCACGCTGGATACGCGGAAGTCTGTGTGGCGAGGGGCGCGCGGGGCGCCCGACGCTAAATCTTCTCGACCTGGTTGAAGCCGAGCTCGACGGGCGTCTCGCGGCCGAAGATCGACACGAGCACCTTGACCTTGCGCTGCTCGGCGTTGACCTCGCTGATCGACGCGGGCAGGGTCGCGAACGGGCCGTCCATGACGGTGACCGACTCGCCGACCTCGAAGTCGACCTCGATCGGCGCGGTTGCCGCAGCGGCGGCGGCCGCCACGTCCGCGCCCTTGGTGGACGCGGCTTTCTTCGGCTCGCTGCGCGGGACGAGGAACTTCAGCACCTCGTCGAGCGTCAGCGGCGACGGACGCGACGTCAGCCCGACGAATCCGGTCACACCCGGGGTGTTGCGCACGGCGCCCCACGACTCGTCGTTGAGGTCCATGCGCACCAGGATGTAGCCGGGCAGCACCTTGCGGTTGACCTTCTTCGGCTGACCGTTCTTGATCTCGGTGACCTCTTCGGTCGGCACCTCGACCTGGAAGATGTAGTCCTCGAGGTCGAGGTTCTGCACGCGGGTCTCGAGATTGGCCTTCACCTTGTTCTCGTAGCCGGCGTAGGAGTGGATGACGTACCAGTCGCCCGGGGCGAACCGCAGCTGGCGGCGCATCGCGTCGGCCGGATCCTCCTCCTCGGCGGGCTCGTCGGCAGCGGGGGCCGCCTCGGCAGCGTCCTCGACGGCGGGGGCCTCATCGGTCGGCTCGGCAGCGGGCTCAGCTGCGCTCTCGGCCGATTCCTCGACAGCCCCCTCGACGGGGGCCGCGTCCTCCGCGGGAGCCTCGACCACGTCGGAGACCGCGGTCTCGACCGCCTCCGCGGCAGCCGGGGCCGCCGAGGTGGTGTCCTCGGTCGATTCGATCTCGTTCTCGGGGTTGGTCACTGCCCGATGCTCCTTTGGATTGGGAAAAGCTGGTGTACGCCGGTCGGGTGCGGTCGGCTACCCGGGGACGCCCGGGGTGGGGGTCGGCTTGGCATCGCCGCCGAACACCCAGAGGATCAACCGGCCGAAGCCCTGGTCGAGCCCGAAGATGAACAGGGTGAACACGATGATGAACACCAACACGATGAGCGTGTAGATGATCGTCTCGCGCCGGGTAGGCCAGATGACCTTCTTCATCTCGGAGACGACCTGCTGCAGGAACGTCCACACCGCGACGAACGGGTTGCGACTGCCGGTGGCCGCGGCCTCGGAGGACTTGTCGGCGCGAGCCGCACGGCGCGACGTACCGGCGCGCTTGCCGGTGGGCCGCGGCGTCGCGTCGTCGTCGAGCGTGTCGACGGCGGCGTCGACCACGTCGTCGCCCTTCGCCTTCGCTTTGCCAGCTCGATCGCGCTTGCTCATTCGAGTCCTCTCGTTTCCGGTGGCCGTGGCAATCCACGGCAGGGGCGACAGGACTTGAACCTGCAACCTGCGGTTTTGGAGACCGCTGCTCTGCCAGTTGAGCTACGCCCCTTTGTGACCGGGTCGGTCACGCCCGATTGACCCGAACATGACAACGCGCCACCCTATTGGGCGGCGCGCAAGTCAAGAGTCAATCTGACACTTCAGTGTAGAGCACCGACGGCGCCTGACACCAATCCGTTCAGCTGAACTGGACGACGATGTTGGCCCGGCCGAAGATCTTGCGGTCGCCCTGCTTGCCGACGAGGGCGATGGTGCCCTTGCGGGTCTCCGGGTTGAGCGACTTCACCTTGGCCGTGAAGTCGACCGACGCGTAGTCGTCGGCGGGCACGTACACCGGGCTGGTGAAGCGCACGTTGTACTCGCAGAACGCGGCGGGGTCCCCGATGAACTGCGACACGTAGGTGGCGCCCAGACCCATCGTCTGCATGCCGTGCGCGACGACGCCGTCGAGGCCGGCGGCCTGCACGACCTGGTCGGAGTAGTGGATCGGGTTCGGGTCGCCGACGACGCCGGCGTAGTTCGTCAGGTTTCCGCGGGTCAGCAAGAAGGACTTGGGGTCGAACTCCTGCCCGACGGTGAGGCTGTCGAAGTCGATCGCCTTGCCGGCCGACGGCGACTGCGTCGGGTCGGGCTGACCGGGCTCGGCGGGCGGTCGGTTGACGGTCTTGCCGGGGTCGCCGAAGGCGTCACACTTAGGCATGACGTGCTCGAGGGATTCGACCAGCTCGGGGTCGACCTCGACGCCGGTGCGCGCGACCAGCGAGGTGTAGGTGGTCATGACCGGCTCGTCGTGCTGGTTCCAGATGACGTTCTTGCTCACCAGCATGTCCAGGTTCTCCGGCTTGCTGATGTGGCGGAACGAGTCCAGCGACACGTCGCAGATGAGCTGGTCGCCGACCTTCATCGGCGAGTGGTAGATCAGCCGCTGGTCGGTCTGCATGATCTGCCACAGGTCGTAGCCGGTGACGACGTGCTCGAACAGGTACCGCTGCGCGGTGATGCCGAAGGCCGACACGAAGGTCGGGTGCGCGACGAGGCTGTCGTAGCCGTACTCGGCGGCCGCGGCCTCGCTCCAGTGCGTCGGGTGCGCGTCCTGCACGGCCATGGCGTGCTTGCGGACCTCTTCGCGACCGACCTCGTAGTAGTCGTCGACGGTGTAGTGGAAGCCGACGAGCCCGGCGGTGCGCTCGGCCAGCGCCTCGGGGCTCAGCTTCTCAGCCGGGGTCTCATCGGGATCGGAACCGGAAAACACAGTCAAACCTGCCTAGTCGTCGCGAGGTGTCGGGGCTGTCGCGCGAAGCGGAGCGACAAAAGGAAAAGGGACACCGTTGCCGGTGCCCCTGTTCGTCAGCGCGATTCCTTGTGCGCCTGATGCGTTCCGCAGTTGGGGCAGAACTTCTTGATCTCCAGGCGGTCGGGATCGTTCCGACGGTTCTTCTTGGTGATGTAGTTGCGGTGCTTGCACACCTCGCACGCCAAGGTGATCTTGGGGCGAACGTCAGTCGAGGAGGCCACGTCGCTGCCTTCTTTCGGTGGTACTGGCGCCCGGTTTCGGTCTCTCGACCGGCACCGGGCCTCTTGTTCTTCGGATCGGCGGCCGCCGATCCGAGTGTGTAGCGGTGGGGGGACTCGATCCCCCGACCTCACGATTATGAGTCGTGCGCTCTAACCAGCTGAGCTACACCGCCGCGCGGACCGATCTGCTGAATCGGGTCCAGCGAGCCCCCTGACGGAATCGAACCGTCGACCTTTTCCTTACCATGGAAACGCTCTGCCGACTGAGCTAAGGGGGCGTCGTCGCCTCTACTCCGGGCAGGCCCGACGAGAAGACAACATGACGAGGTTACACACCGGAAACCGGGTCGGACAAATCATGTCCGACCGCCGCTTCTCGGTGGGAAAGCCCACGTCGTGGCAGGTATAGGATTCGAACCTATGTAGCTTGCGCGACGGATTTACAATCCGCTCCCTTTGGCCGCTCGGGCAACCTGCCGGTGCGCTCTTGCCGCTCGGGAGCGACGAAGGGCAACGCCGCAAAGAATACAACGCCTCCCCGGGGCGTGCGCAAACCCGCTGTTCACGCCCGCCTCCGATCGACCCGCTACGCTGTGGCCCATGGCAGATTCATCCTTCGACGTGGTCAGCAAGATCGATCGGCAAGAGGTCGACAACGCACTCAACCAGGCGGCCAAGGAGCTGTCGCAGCGCTACGACTTCCGCGGCACCAACACCCGGATCGAGTGGTCGGGCGACGAGGCGATCGTCATCACCTCGGACGCCGAGGAACGCGCCCAGGCCGCGCTCGGGGTGTTCCAGGAGAAGCTCATCCGCCGCGACATCTCGCTGAAGGCCTTCGAGGCCGGCGACCCGGCGGCGTCGGGCAAGACCTTCAAGATCACCGGCACCCTCAAGCAGGGCATCGACTCCGAGCACGCCAAGAAGATCTCCAAGATCATCCGCGATGAGGGCCCCAAGGGTGTGAAGGCGCAGATCCAGGGCGAGGAGGTGCGCGTCTCGAGCAAGAAGCGCGACGACCTGCAGGCCGTGATCGCGCTGCTCAAGGGCTCCGACCTCGACATCGCCCTCCAGTTCGTCAACTACCGCTAGCGGACCGCACAAACGAGTGGACCCGAGCCCATCGCGGGCTCGGGTCCACTTGTTCGTCGTGACGCGGACTAGGCGGTCTCGCCCATCTTGCGGGCCATCTCGTGCAGTCGCGCGATGCGGTCCTCGGTCGGCGGGTGCGTCGACATCAGCTTCTGCACGCCGCCGAACGGGCTCTCGATCATCATGTGCGCCTGCGACTCGATCGCCGGGTCCTTCGGCAGCGGCTCGGAGCTGACGCCGGTGGAGATCTTCTCCAGCGCCGACGCCAGGGCCAGCGGATCCTTCGTCAGCTCGGCACCGGACTCGTCGGCCTGGTACTCCCGCGAGCGCGAGACGGCCATCTTGATGACGCCGGCGGCGAGCGGGCCGAGCACCATCAGCATCAGGCTGGCGAGGATGCCGGGGCCGTTGCCGTCACGGCTGCCGCCGCTGAACATCATGGCCCAGTGCGCCAGGCCGGTGATGATCGCGGCCAGCGCGCCGGCCACCGACGAGATCAGAATGTCGCGGTTGTAGACGTGCGACAGCTCGTGGCCGAGCACCGCGCGCAGCTCGCGCTCGGACAGCAGCGGCAGGATGCCGGCGGTGCAGCAGACCGCGGCGTTCTTCGGGTTGCGGCCGGTCGCGAAGGCGTTCGGCGACTGGGTGGGGCTGATGTACAGCGCCGGCATGGGCTGCTTGGCGTCGGTGGCCAGCTCGCGCACGATCTTGTAGAGCGCGGGCGCCTCGACCTCGGTGACGGGCTGGGCGTGCATCGCCTTCAGCGACATCTTCGCCGAGTTGAAGTACACGTAGGCGTTGGTGGCGATCGCCAGGACGACCGAGCCGAGCAGGATGCCCGGGCTCTTGAACATCGCGCCGATGCCGACGATGATCGCCGACATCAGACCGAGCAGCATCGCGGTCTTCACACCGTTGAAGAAATGCATGTCCTACCTCTTCTGGTGGGCCGCGGGGCGCGGCCACTCACCTTGCATACTGCCAAACGCGGGGACGGCCCGTCGGGTTCCCGACATGCCGCGCAATTCGGGCGCGTCGGCTATCCGGTGCGCTCGATGGTGTACGCGGCCAGGTCGGCCAGAGCATCACGGGCGGGTCCGGCGGGCAGGTGCGCCAGGTCGTCCTGCGCCGCTGCGAGGTACTCGCGGAGCTTGTCGTGGGCGGCGGCCATGCCCGCCGAGGACCGCAGCAGGCCCAGTGCCTCGTCGACCTCGGCATCGTCGACCAGCGGCCGCGGCTTGCCGGTCCCCTCGTCGACGAGCAGTGTGCGCAGCCGCGTGCCGGTCTCGTCGTCGCCGGCCAGCGCGTAGAGCACCGGCAGGGTGTGCACGCCCTCGCGCAGGTCGGTGCCGGGGGTCTTGCCCGAGTCGTCGGTGACCGACGCGATGTCGATGATGTCGTCGGAGACCTGGAAGGCGGTGCCGATGACGTCGCCCAGGCGCGCGAGGCGCTCGACGGTCTCGGTGTCGGCCCGCGAGGTCATCGCGCCGAACCGTCCGGCCGCGGAGATGAGCGAGCCGGTCTTCTCCCACACGACCTTCAGGTAGTGCTCGACGGGATCGGCACCACTGGCGACACCGACGGTCTCGCGCATCTGACCGGTGACCAGCTCGGCGAAGGTGTCCGCGATGATCAGCACCGACTCGGGGCCCAACGTCGACACGAGCCGGGAGGCGCGCGCGAACAGGAAGTCGCCGGACAGGATCGCGATCGAGTTGCTCCACCGCGCGTTGGCCGACTCGGCGCCACGGCGCACGGGCGCCTCGTCCATCACGTCGTCGTGGTACAGCGTCGCGAGGTGGATCATCTCGACGACGGTCGCCGCGGTGATGACCTCCGGCGCGTCGGGGCGGGGGCCGAACTGTGCGGCGAGGATGGCGAACATCGGGCGGAAGCGCTTGCCGCCGGCCTTGGCCAGGTGCGACGCGGCTTCGGTGAGCAGGTCGTCGCCGGAGGAGAGTTCGCTGAGCAGCAGGTCCTCGACCTGCGCCAACGACGTCTTCACGGCGACGGAAAAGTCGTCGGATCCGAGGTTCAAGCCGGCGATCGTCGACTTCACGTGTAATGCCACCTGCACAGGGTTTTCGGGGGTCGGCGCGGTCGCGCCCTACTCGCCGAGCCTAGCCGACCGGCCCACCCGACATACTGGTCGGGTGAGCAACGCCACCGACGCCGAACCGGCGCCTTCGCCGACCCCCGGGCGCACCGATGTCCTCGTCGTCGGCGCGGGTCCGGCGGGGTCGGCCGCGGCCGCCTACGCGGCACGGGCCGGGCGCGATGTCGTGCTGCTGGACATGGCGACCTTCCCCCGCGACAAGACCTGCGGCGACGGCCTGACGCCGCGCGCGATCACCGAGCTGGACGCACTCGGATTCGCCGACCGGCTGGCCGGCCGACCGCGGATCATCGGGCTGCACCTGCACGGGTGGGGCGCCGACCAGCGGGTCACCTGGCCCGGCGAGCGCTTCGCCGATTGGGGCAGCGCAGTGGCCCGGATGGAGTTCGACGACGAACTGCGCCGCTTCGCCGGCGAGGCGGGTGCGCAGATGGTGTCGGGGCACAAGGCCGTCGACGTCGAGTGGGACGGCGACCGGATCGGGGCCGTCGTGGTCGAGGGTCCGGAGGGTAGGCGGACCATCGGGGCGCAGACGGTGATCGTCGCCGACGGTGTGCGCTCGGGTCTGGGCAAGGTGCTCGGACGACAGTGGCACCGGGACACGGCCTACGGCACCGCCGGACGCGCCTACGTGGCCTCCGGTCGCGCCGATTCGGAATGGATGGGCTCGCACCTGGAGCTGCGCGACGCCGCGGGCACGGCGCTGCCCGGGTACGGCTGGGTGTTCCCGCTCGGCGACGGACAGCTGAACGTCGGGGTGGGGGCGCTGGCCACGGCCAAACGACCGGCGCACGTGGAGTTGCGGCCCACCCTGCGGCACTACGCCGAGATGGTCCGCGAGGAGTGGCAGATCACCGGCGAACCGCAGCGGGTCACCTCCGCGCTGCTACCGATGGGCGGCGCCGTCAGCGGCGTCGCGGGCCGCAACTGGATGCTCATCGGCGATGCGGCGGCGTGCGTGAACCCACTCAACGGCGAGGGCATCGACTACGGCCTGGAAACCGCCCGGCTGGCGGTCGGGTTGCTCGGCGACGGCGTCGACGACTTCACCGAGCGCTGGCCGGATCTGCTGACCGAGCACTATGCGACCGCGTTCTCCGCGGCCCGACGGTTGGCGGCGCTGTTCACCGTGCCGCAGGTGGTGCCGTTGCTGGGACGGCCGGGCCTGCGGTCGGGCCGGCTGATGGCGACGGTCGTCCGGGTGATGGCGAACCTGGTCACCGAAGAGGACAAGGACGTCGTGGCGCGTGCCTGGCGAACGGCCGGTCGGATGTCGATCCGCGTCGACGACCGCCCTCCCTTCCGCTGAGCCGCCGAGTGGGCGGTCATCTCCGCCGAGTGGACTCCTCTCGACAAGAATCTGGGCACGCTCGACGGAATTCTGGGCACGCTCGACGAGAATCTGGGCACGCTCGACGAGAATCTGGGCACGCTCGACGGAGAAGGCGGAGCCGTCAGGCGCGACGCGGTTTGATCGTCACCAGGGCGGCGGCGACGGCCGTCGTGAGCGGCACCGACATTGCGATGGCTATGCCGCCCACGAAGGCGCGGGCTAGCTCGATCACGACCTGATCGGTGGTCACCAACGAGTCGAAGGGCTGCGCCGCCACCGAGAACAGCAGCAGCAGGGGAAGCGCACTGCCCGCGTAGGCGAAGACCAGCGTGTAGACGGTGCTGGCGATGTGGTCGCGGCCGACGCGCATCGCGGCGCGGAATGTCGCCATCCGGGACGGCTCGCCGGCGGCGGCGAGCTCGAAGGTCGCCGACGCCTGAGTGATCGTCACGTCGTTGAGGACGCCGAGGGCGCCGATGATGAAGCCGGCCAACAGCAGGCCGGTCATCGAGATGGTCCCCTGGTAGAGCTGCAGGCTCATCGACTGGTCGCCGGAGAGCCCGGCGATGTGCATGGTGCGGATCGCCAACCAGCTCAGCAACCCGGCGAAGACGAGGGATACGAGCGTTCCGACCAGCGCCGCCGACGTCCGCATACTCACCCCGTGCGCGAGGTAGAGCACGACGAACAGGATCAGCGCCGCCGAGACGACGGCGACGGCAACCGGCGAGTGCCCGGCGAGGATGGACGGCAGCGTGAAGATGCCCAGCACGAGGAAGGCGAACACCAGACCGATGATCGAGCGCAACCCCTTCCACGCGGCGACCACGACGATCGCGAGCACGAACAGCAGCGCCCACACGATGATCGCCGGGCCGCGCGCGAAGTCGTAGAAGCTGTACCGCGGCTGGCCGTCGACGCCCGGCAGGATGCCGACGCGGATCGTGTTGTCGACGTGCAGGGTCGGCTGGCCGGGCTGCGGCTGGTCGGCGGTGCGCGGGTCGATGGCCGGTTGGTCGGGCCCGTCGCCGGATTGGGCGCGGTTGGTGGGGATCTGCAGCAGCACGACCTTCCCCTGGTCGGCCCCGCTGTCCAGGCGGATGGTCGTGGCAAAGCAGGGCCCGTCGGCGACCGGTTCCACCTCGAGCACGGACTGGTCGACGGCCTGACCGATCAGCGGGTTCTGGCAATCGGCACGGGTCTGCGCGACGACGGTCGCGGTCTCGGTGCGGATCGGCCCGCCGTCGGCGGAGCGGAACTGCATCGGGATCGGGTGTTGGCCGGTCGACGACGGCCACAGCACCGCCAGTCCGACGGCGACGGCGATCGCGGCCAGCGACAGGATCGCCACGACCACCCACCGCGCGGCGTTGCCCAGCGGCACCGGACCGTCGGCGCCGTGGTGATGGCCGTGGCCGTGCGACGGGACGACGTTGCGCCCGGTCTCGGGCTCGTCGATGCGGTGACTCACGCGGGCAACGCTACTTGACGGCGCTGTGCAGCGCGGCGATGCCGCCGGTGAGGTTGTGCCAGTGCACGCCGCGGAATCCGGCCTCGCGGATCAATGCCGCCAGGCGCGGTTGATCGGGCCATTCGCGGATCGATTCGGCCAGGTAGACATAGGCGTCCGGGTTGCTGGAGACCCGGGTCGCGACCTCCGGCAGGGCGCGCATCAGGTACTCGAGGTAGACCGTGCGGAACGGCCGCCACGTCGGGGTGGAGAACTCACAGATGACCAGTCGGCCACCGGGGCGCAGCACGCGGCGAAGTTCACGCAGGGCCAGCCCGACGTCGTTGACGTTGCGCAGGCCGAAGGAGATGGTCGCCGCGTCGAAGGATTCGTCGGCGAAGGGCAGTGCGAGGGCGTCGGCCGCGACCTTCGGCACGTCGCGGTCCGCGCCGGCCTTGAGCATCCCCAGGGAGAAGTCCGCGGCGATGACCTGCGCGCCGCTCTTGGCCAGCTCGACGGTCGAGACCGCGGTGCCGGCGGCCAGGTCGAGTGCCACCTCGCCGCGCCGCAGTCCGAGTGCGCGCCGGGTGGCGGCCCGCCAGCGACGGTCCTGCGCGAAGGACAGCACCGTGTTCGTCAGGTCGTAGCGCTTGGCCACGCCGTCGAACATCGACGCCACCTCGTCGGGTCGCTTGGCAAGGTCGGCGACAGGGGAATCGCGATGGTCGGCGACGTCGTTCATGGGGTCCAACGTAGTACCCCGGGCGACGCGTGCGGCGGGTGGTCAGCCCGCGAGCGGTGCCCCAGCCGTCGCCTCGTCCCGATCGTGCAGGACGGCACGGTAGTGGCTCAGCAGCTCGTCGCAGACCGTCGACCAGGTGCGCGAGCGCACCCAGGCCAGCCCGGAGCCGCCGAAGCGCGCCCGGGTCGCCGGGTCGCGCAGCTGGTCGACCGCGCCGGGGAGCAGTTCGGCGAACCGGTCCGGGTCGAGCAGGAATCCGGTGCGCCCGTGGTCGACCAGGTCGCAGGGGCCGCCGGCGTAGGGACCGATGACCGGCACCCCGCTGGCCATGGCCTCCTGGATCGTCTGGCAGAAGGTCTCGTGCCGGCCGGCGTGTACGAACACGTCCAGGCTGGCGTAGGCGCGGGCGAGCTCTTCGCCGTGCAGGGCGCCGGTGAAGATCGCGCCGGACAGCTGCTTGGCGAGCTGTTTGCGCTGCGGTCCGTCGCCAACGATGACCAGCTGGATCGACGGGTCGTGCGCGAGCGAGGCGAGCTTGTGGACATCCTTCTCCGGTGCCAGCCGACCGACGAACCCGACGATGAGGCGGCGCTCGCGGTCGTCGTCGTGGGTGGCGCCCGACCACTGGGCGATCAGGTCGGCGTCGGCGTGCTCGGGACCGAACTGCCCGAGGTCGACGCCGCGCCCCCACCGGTGGACGCGCGGGATCCCGTGGGCGGCGAGATCGCGGACCGAGGCCGACGACGGGGCGAGGGTGCGGTCGCACGCACTGTGCAGCCGTCGCAGGTACTTCCACGCCGCGCGGGAGGTGAAGGTCGCGTTGTAGCTGGCGGCGAAACCGGCGACGTCGGTCTGGAAGACCGCGACCGTCGGCAGGTGCTGGCGACGCGCGGCGAAGGCACCGGCCCCGCCGAGGACGAAGGGCGACGCAAGGTGCACGACGTCCGGCGCGAAGTCGCGCAGCGCACGGTGCACCAGCGGCGTCGGTACGCCGACCGGCAGCGACGGCACACCCGGGACCATGACGGCCGGAACGTGGTGAACGGGCGTTCCCCGACCGACGACCGTCGGCCCGGACGCCTGGCCGCGGGGTGTGTCCGGCGCGATGATCAGCGCCTCGTGTCCGGTGCGCTCGAGGTGGTCGACGACGCGCAGCACGGAGTTGGCCACACCGTTGACCTGCGGCAGGAAACTCTCGGTCACAATTGCCACTCGCATGCCACCAGTCTCATGCGTAAACGCTGCGCATCGGTGGTGCGGAACCCAACGCCCGGTGAACAGGCGACCAATGATTAGGCGGCGTCGGCGGGTGCCGGCGAGGACGGCGCCGCACCTGACCAGCGGCGTCGCCGCCCGAGTTCGGCGACCGCGACCATCAGTGCACCCAGGACCGCCCACGCGCCGACGATCACCGACAGGCACGGAATGACCGCCAGGCCGGCGTTGCGCCCGGTGGGTCGCGCCAACCCGTCCGGGTTGGCCGCGTCGTAGTCCACCGAGATGCGCTGCCCGACCGCCAACTTGGTCGGGTACAGCAGGCCCAGCTGGGGGTTGTGGAACTTGCCGTCGGGGGTGAAGAACCCGACCGAGGCGTGCAGCCGGTCGGCCGACGACACGTCGGCGACGGTGGTGACCTTGTTGGCGTTGATCTGCCGGTCGTCCTTGACGCAACCGAGGAACAGGAACACCGCCATCAGGGTGAGCAGGATCCCGATGACGACCAGCGTCGTCTGCACGATGCGCTGCGCGGTCGGGTTCATGGGGACAGGCTACCGATACAGCTCGGCGGCGATGGCCTCGTGGACCTCGCGCAGCCGGGTGCGGTCGGTCGGGACCTCCACCACCTGCAGGCCCGCCGACGGCTCGGCGAGGACGGCGGGCAGCTCGTCGACGGCGACGCGGCAGTGCGGCACCCGCACGCCGGTGCACAGCGCGGCGAGGTCGGTGTGGTGCGGCGTGCCGAAGATCCGTTCGTGGGCGCCGGCGTAGTCACCCCGGGAGTACCGCGGATCGCCCTGTTCGAGCAGGCCGAAGATGCCGCCGCCGTCGTCGTTGGCCACGACGATCCGCAGATCGTCCGGGCGCGGCTCGGTCGGGCCGATGATCAGGCCGGTGGTGTCGTGGATGAAGGTCAAATCGCCCATGAGTGCGACGGTGGGGCCGCCCGCCAGCGCCGCGCCGATGGCCGTCGAATTGGTGCCGTCGATCCCGGCGACGCCGCGGTTGGACAGGACCCGCACCCCGTCGCCGATGGTTCCGGCCAGCGCCACGTCGCGAATGGGGTTGGAGGCGCCGAGGAACAGCTGCCGTCCGCTCCCGACGGCTCCGGCGACCGCCGCGGCGACGTGCAGGCCGGTCGTGGGTTCGGAGTCGGCCAGCACCCGCGCGACCGCGTCGACGGCCCGCCGGTTCTCGGCGGCGCACTCGGCGAGCCAGGCCGACCG
>NZ_JASGER010000075.1:0-24044 GCF_047606305.1 Gordonia sp. (in: high G+C Gram-positive bacteria)
CGGCGGGTGCGACGAGGGGCAGGGCCAGGGCGGCGGACAGCGCGCACGCCAGTGCGCCGCCCTTCCACCGGGCCATCGGCGCTCGGCGCCCCGAGGTCGTCACCAGCACTGCTCCTTCGCGATCTGCCGGGCGAGGAGCTCACCCGGTGCGACCCACGCAGGCCCCCGGAGAAAGCACAACGCCCTCCGTGTAGTTCTTACACGGAGGGCGTCGTGATTTGGTTATGCCACGCTGTGACAGAAGGGATTTCTGTTACTTAAGAGATCCCGGTGTCTAGCGGAAGAACCCGCGGGCCTTGGCGTTCCAGACCATGTCCTGCCAGTAGCCCCAGGCGTGGGTGCCGACGGCGTCGTAGGTCATGACCGGCAGGCCCTGGATCGCGGCGTTCGCCTCGAAGGCCTTGGCCTGGACGTAGGCCAGGAACTCCAGGGTCGAGCCCTTGAAGAGGTCGTCGAACACGTTCGGCAGGGCGTTGTACTTGCCGAACAGGCCGTTGCCCGAGCCGACGAAGACCTTCATGCCGTGCATGTTGCCGATGTTCCACATCGGGTCGTTCTGGAACCACTGCGGTCCGAAGAACGGCCACATGGAGTCGACGTTCCACGGCTTGGGGTCGACGTCGAGCATGGCCAGGCGGATCATCGTGCGCATGCCCGGCGCGGACAGGAAGTTGTAGCCCGAGAGCGAGCCGGCGCGGTCGAAGGTGCGCCGGTTCTGCGCGGCGATCGACAGGGCGGCGTTGCCACCCATCGACAGGCCCATGATGGCGTACTTCTTGTGCTTGCCGCGGCCGACGCGGAAGCCGCGACGGTCCAGACCGCGGATCAGCGTCCGGGTGATGACGCAGTTCCAGCGGTAGCGGTAGCGCTGGTGGTTGAAGTTACTGGGGGCGACCCAGTCGGTGTAGAAGCTGGCCGGTCCACCGATGGGCTCGACGACGTTGATGCCGGAGCGGACCATCTCCTGGATGTTGGTGTTGATCTCCCAGCCGCTGTAGTCGTACTGGGCGCGCATGCCGTCGAGCATGATGACGGTCTTGTAGTTGCCCGGGCGCTTCCACGCGCGGACCTTGACCTTGGGCATGCCGCAGCCGTTGACCCAGAACTGCTGGAGCCCCACCTGCGTGCCACCGATGCGCGCTGCCGCCTCACCGCTGGTCACGGCGACCAGTCCGAGGGCGGTCGCCAGCGCGATAACCATCGCGAGGAGACGGTTCCTCGTCTTCGCCGTCATAGGCACAGTCTTCGACATACGACTGATCTCTCCATATCCGTTCCGCGACCCGGGTTGTCCGGGTGCGGTCCGCCGTGTTGCGCAGGGCGCGACACGGCTTTTTCGATTACAGCGGATTGCGGATTCGTGCACCACAAATCCAGCAGACCGCAACGCTAGAGAATCGTATTGCAACAGGTTTGTGACTCACAAACCGTACAACGCTGTGATGGGGCCGACAGACCCCTCACCCGATCCACGGTAGTTCTATCGCCGCAGGTCGCGGCGCTGTTACCCGGCTCTCAGGTTGACAGGAAACGCGCAGGTTCCCCAGCCCCGTGAACCACACGGGCCACAGCTGCGCTACTTCTCCGGTCGGATCCGGGGAGGCATGGGCAGCCCGCAGCGCTGAATCTCGTACTCCGGGATCCGCGACATCCGGTAGTCGGTGAAGCCGAAGGACTGTCGCAGGCTGCTGCGGAACCGCTTGAGGGTGAACGGCTTGTCCTTGTACGACGCGATGCGGTCCATGGTCGCCGGGCAGGTGAGCGCGACCTGCGCCTGCTGCACGACCTCCTCGTCCATGAAGATCGGCAGCAGCGGGTAGCGCCCGAAAGCACCCGACTCGGCGACCACCCACTCGCGCGGCAGGATCTTGTCGTGGCCGATGCGCCCGTCGGGCAGCCGGTCGGTGTGCGCGGCGATCGGGTACGCCAGACCCATCTGGTCGATGACCCGGACGTCGAGCGGGGCGTTCATGCTCGTCATGCCCAGGTTGAGGAAGAACACCGACACCTGCCGCGGCGTGTTCGGCGGCATCTTGTCGGGCAGCTTGACGTAGTACCACTCGTCGTAGTTCGCCGAGGCGATGAGCACCGCGCCCTTTTCGTGGAACTCCTCGATCGACTTCATCATCGCTTCCATGCGCGGAAACTTGAGGTAGTCCTGCGCGGTCACCGGGTTCGGGTTGCCCATGTTGACCGCGTAGAAGCGCCGCTCGTCGACGATGCCGACGCGCCCGATGTCCAGGCCGTCGCCCTCGAGGGTGTTCTCGTGCACGACGATCGCCCAGGAGACGGTCGCGATCCAGATCAGGCCCATCAGGACGGCGCCGCCCAGCGCGGTGCGCGTCTTGCGGCGCACGACCTCGTCGGCGGGACTGTTCGGTGCGCGCCACGCCAGCCGCACGTGCTCGGGGATGGTCACCGGGATGACCATGATCGGCAGCAGCAAGATGAACAGCGGGGTCAGCAGCACGCGGGCGTGCATGAAATCGCCGCCCTGGCGCAGCCAGTACAGCGACAGCAGCAGGCCGGCGACCAGGACCACGATCACCGCGGTCTTCGGCTGCCGCAGACCGTGGCTCAGCCGGGTCCATCGCGCGCGCAGTCCCGTCGGGCGGGCGTCGGCGATCTGGGCGACCGAGTCGAGCACCGCGTCGTCGTCATCGGGCTTGGCGTGCCGCCCGCGGGCGACGGGGGCCGGCGACGCGGGTACCGCGGTGCGCCGGGAGTACAGCAGCCACCCGACGGCGATGAGCGCCAGGATCACCGGCAGCAGCAGCACGTACGGGCCGAACATGTTGGACAGGTACTTGAAGCCCTGTCCCCACTTCGATCCCGACGCGTCCTTGGCGATGGCCGGGTTCGGCACGAGCACGGCGTAGTAGCCCATGCGGAAGACCTGGTAGGCGACCGGCAGGAAGCCGGCCACCGCCGCGATCCCGAAGCGCATGCGCCAGGTCGTCGGGGAGCACACCAGGACGACGAGTACGAGAGCGCCCAGGAGGGTGATCTCCGGGCGGATCAGCGGCGCCAGACCGGCGACGAAGGCGAGCAGCAGCGTCGACGCGCCGTCGCGGCGAGCACCGGGCTCACGCCTGCACCAGGCGAGGAACAGCACCCACAGCCCGGCGACCCAGAAGATGGTGAGGCCGTTCTCCAGGCCGCTGGTCGCGAAGTCGCGGGCCGGCGGCAGGGCGATGTAGATGATCGCGCCCAACGGCAGCAGCAGGCTCAGCCCGCCGGCCGAGATCGACGGCCAGTACAGCCGCGCGGTCCCGTACATCGCGAGCGGGACGGCCAGCACCGACAGCGTCAGCGCGGTCCAGATCGCGACCCACTCGAGCTGACCGCCGGTCAGCCAGGAGAAGAACCAGAGGACGTACTGCCACAGGGTCGAGGTGTTGGCCTCGACG
This sequence comes from Gordonia sp. (in: high G+C Gram-positive bacteria), assembly GCF_047606305.1. Classification (GTDB taxonomy): domain Bacteria; phylum Actinomycetota; class Actinomycetes; order Mycobacteriales; family Mycobacteriaceae; genus Gordonia. The sequence goes on from NZ_JASGER010000075.1 coordinate 3,411, forward strand.
CGCTCGCCCATGTTGAACACCGGGCCGTTGCCGGCCATCAGGTTGCGGACGGTGCGCAGGACGATCAGCCCGTCGTCGGCGTTCCACCGGCGCTGCCAGCCGCCCGTCGCGAACAGCGCCGAGACGACGATCGCGCCGACGAGGAAACTGCCGGCGGCGACGCGGGTGCGCAGCGTGCTGCGCGACGGGGAGGTCGTCTCCCCTCCTGCTGGGGTCACGCGCTCACTTGATCCAGAGCGGGTAGGCGTAGACGGCGACACCCACGCATACTATCCAGGCGACGGCGAGGACCTGAAGAACCCGGTCTCCCAGCGCGATCTCCTCCGGCTCGCCCGCCTCGCCCCCGTCGACGTCGACGGCGTAGCGCAGGATCGCGATGGTGAACGGGACCATCGACAGGGCGTAGAAGATGTTGTCGTTGTCGGCACCGTTGAACTTGTGGGCTTCCTTCTCGAATGCCCACAGTCCGTAGAACACGACGACCGACGTCGCGGCGAGCGTCCACACGAAGCGCAGGTAGCCGGTCGTGTAGTACTCCAGCGACTTGCGGATCTTGGCGCCGGTCTGCTCGGCCAGGTGCAGCTCGGCGTAGCGCTTGCCGGCCGCCATGAACAGCGAGCCGAAGGCCATCACCAGCAGGAACCACTTGGAGAGTTCGATCCCGGTCGCCGCACCGCCGGCGACGGCGCGCAGCAGGAAGCCCGACGACACGATGCAGATGTCGAGCACCGCCTGGTGCTTGAGGCCCAGGCAGTAGGCGATCTGGATCGCCAGATAGACGCCGATGACGATCGCCGTCCCACTGTTCGCCAGCAGCGCGACCGCGATCGATCCGGCCGCGAACACCACGAACAGCAGGTAGGCCAGGTTGACCGGCACGACACCGGCGGCGATCGGGCGGAAGCGCTTGGTCGGGTGGTTGCGGTCGGCCTCGACGTCGAGCGCGTCGTTGAGCAGGTAGATCGCCGACGCGGCCAGGCAGAAGGCGGCGAAGGCGATGCCGACGTTCTGCCACACCTCGGCGGGCGTGGTGCCGTTGGCGATCTGCTCGGCACTGGCCTTGCCGAAGGTCAGTTGCCCGGCGGCCAGCGGTGCCGCCAGGACCAGGACGTTCTTCACCCACTGGCGCGGGCGGATGGCCTTGACCAGGCCGGTCGCCAGGTTCTTCGGCGGCCCGAGGACCTTGCCGCTCTCGATCGGCTCCTCGCTCATCAGACTCCTGGCTTTCGGTTTGCGAACAATCGGTCGCCCACTAGTTTGTCACCCGCGATGACCGCACCGGCACTCGCCGCTCCGATCGCGGCCCCGGCGAGGACGTCGGTCGGGTAGTGCACGCCCAGCACGAGCCGCGACAGCAGCATCGGCGGGACGATCACCGCCGGCAGGGTCGCGGGCCCCAGCCCAGCGGCGCGGCCCAGCAGGATCGCGGCGGCCGTCGTCGACGTCGCGTGCGACGACGGGAAGCTCAGCTTGCTCGGCGTGCCGACGCCGACCCGGATGTCGGGGTGGTTGGGCCGGGGGCGGCGCACGATGCGCTTGATGATCACCGACGCGGCGTGCGCGCCGAAGGCGCCGATGCCGGCCTCGATGTAGCGGCGCTTGGCGGTCTCGTCGCCGCGACGGGCGGCCAGCAGCGCCCCGGCCCCGGCGAGCGCGAGCCAGCCGAGGGAGTGCTCGCCGAAGTGGGAGAGGCCGCGGGCGGCCTTGACCGTCGTCGGATTGGTGATGGCGGACTGGATGCCCACGAGGATCGCCGCCTCGCCCGCCGGCTTGCCGCCGGGGGCCACCACGTCAGTCGATTCCGAAGACATTCGCCCAGCTTTCCTTACTGACGAGGTCCGCGTGTGCGTCGCGGTACTTCTGCTTCATCTCGGGGAACCGCTCGCGCAGCTCCTTCACGAGCGCGGCCGACTCCTTGCCGAGGGCCAGCGCCTTGTCGCGATCGCGCTGGCGGTACACCACCCCACGACCGTCGGCGGTGGTGACGGTGACGCCGTCGACGCGGCCGAGCGAGTACCAGCGCGCCTCGACCGGCGGGTAGTTGGCCTGCGGGACCTCGTGGTGGCGCGGGTCGGCCGGGCGCAGGTTGTTGGCCAGCGCCTTACCCAGGGTCAGCACCTTCTTCACCGGGTTCTTCGGCTCGTTGACGCCCAGCGCCGTGGCCTCACCGGTCGCGGTCGGCAGCTCGGTGGCCGAATCGAGCACCACCGCGTCGGGGAACTCCTTGCGCATCCCGGCGACCTTGCCCAGCGCCGTCGGCAGCAGCGACCGGATGTGGTCGGGGCCGGCGAGGAAGTCGCGGATCGCCTCGTTCTGGATGGCGACGGTCGAGTACTCCAGGCACAGCAGGTGCTTGCCGGTGGCCTTGGCCATCGAGGTGAGGATGCCGTTGATCGGTCCGTCGTGGTGGATGGCCGCGACGACGAGCCGGTTGCGCAGGTGGAAGTAGGCCTGCCAGTCGATGGCGTCGTCCTTGTCGCTCCACGCCATGTGCCAGATCGCGATGCCCGGCACGGTCGCCGTCGGGTAGCCGGCCTTGGCCGCGCGCAGCGCGAACTCCCAGTCGTCCCACTTGATGAACAGCGGCATCGGCAGGCCGATGGTCTCCGCGCACTCGCGCGGGATCATGCACATCCACCAGCCGTTGCCCTCGACGTCGATGCGCCGGTGCAGGTTCTTCGAGTTGTCCCGGTCGCTCATCGGGTACTTGGAGAAGTCGTGGTCGTATTCGACGAAGGGCGCCGCCGTCCACATGAACGTGTGGCGGTTGATGACCTCGCCCATGCAGTGCAGGTGGCTGCGGTCCTGCAGGTTCAGCATCTGCCCGCCGACGAGCATCGGGGTCTTGGCGAACCGGGACAGCGCCAGCGCGCGCAGGATCGAGTCGGGCTCGATGGCGATGTCGTCGTCCATGTACAGGATGTACGGGCTGTCGGTCAGCCGCAGCGCCTCGTACATGATGCGCGAGTAACCGCCCGAGCCGCCGAGGTTGCCCTGGTCGAACATGTGCAGGCGGTCGCCCAGACGCTGCGACGCCTCGTCGAAGCCGGGCTCGTCGACGACCTTGCGGGTGCCCTGGTCGGGCATGATCACCGCGTCGATGACCTCGTCGACCATCGGGTCGCTGGTCAGTGCGGCGAGTGCGGCGACGGCGTCGGTGGGCCGGTTGAAGGTCGGGATGCCGACCGTGACGCGCTTGTCCCTGCCCCCCTCGGACGGGGTGGGGGCAGCCACAGGCGCATACCAACCCGCGGCGGTGATCTCGGTATCGGTGTCGGTGGTGACGTCGAACCAGATCCAGCCGCCGTCCTCGAACGGGCCCAGGTCGACCTCGAACTCGATGAAGCCCTTGCCGTTCTTGTCGACCGGGACCAGGTCGCCGCCGATGCCGATGCGCGAACCGTCGATCTTCGAGCGGTACATGTCGACGCGGGCGGTGCCGGTGAGCTCGACGCGCAGCACGACCGACTTCAGCGTCGACCAGCGACGCCAGTAGGCGGCGGCGAAGGCGTTGAAATAGGTCTGGAAGCTGACCTCGGACTCGCCGCCGATGGTCACCGAGGTGCGCGACGGGGAGTGCGCGCGACGGTTGTTGCCCTCGGCCTCGACGAGGTAGAGCGAGCGGACGTCGAGGGGCTCGCCCGGGCGCGGGAAGATCACGCGCTGCAGGAGCTCGACGGCCTTGGAGTCGGGCTGCGCCTTGGCGGCGCCCTTGGACTTGGTCGCTGTAGTCATGGGCTCTCTTTAATCGTTCTGCTCGACGAGCGGCGCACCGGAGCTCAGATGCGGGGCCAGCGTGTTGTCGAACATGGTGAGGGCACTGGCGATGGCCATGTGCATGTCCAGGTACTGGTAGGTGCCCAGGCGGCCGCCGAAGAGCACCTTGTTCTCGCGCAGCTCGGCGGCGGCGCGCTCGCGGTACTTGGCGAGCATGGCCCGGTCCTCGGGGGTGTTGATCGGGTAGTACGGCTCGTCGTCGTCGGAGGCGAAGCGGCTGAACTCGCGCATGATGACGGTCTTGTCGTCGGGGTAGGTGTCCCGCTCGGGGTGGAAGTGGCGGAACTCGTGGATGCGCGTGTACGGCACGTCCGCGTCGTTGTAGTTCATCACCGGGGTGCCCTGGAAGTCGCCGGTCGGCAGCACCTCGGTCTCGAAATCCAGAGTGCGCCAGCCGAGTTGGCCCTCGGCATAGTCGAAGTAGCGGTCCAGCGGTCCGGTGTACACGATCGGGGCGTCGGGATTGGCGGCGCGCAACTCGTCGCGCACGTCGAACCAGTCCGTGTCCAGGCGCACCTCGATCTTGTCGTCGGCGGCCATGTTCTGCAGCCATGCGGTGTAGCCGTCGGTGGGCAGGCCCTCGTAGGTGTCGTTGAAGTAGCGGTTGTTGAACGTGTAGCGCACCGGCAGGCGGGTGATGTTCGCCGCCGGCAGGTTCTTCGGATCGGTCTGCCACTGCTTGGCCGTGTAGTCCTTCATGAAGGCCTCGTACAGCGGGCGTCCGATCAGGCTGATCGCCTTCTCCTCGAAGTTCTTCGCCGTCTTGGTGTCGAACTCGGCGGCCTGCTCGGCGATCAGCGCCCGGGCCTCGTCGGGGGTGTAGTAGCGGTTGAAGAACTGGCAGACCAGGCCCAGGCCCATCGGGAACTGGTAGGCCTGGCCGTCGTGCATCGCGAACACGCGATGCTGGTAGTCGGTGAACGAGGTGAACTGGTTGACGTAGTCCCAGACCCGCTTGTTGGAGGTGTGGAACAGGTGCGCGCCGTACCGGTGGACCTCGATGCCGGTGGTCGGCTCGGCCTCGGAATAGGCGTTGCCGCCCAGGTGCTCGCGGCGCTCGACGATGAGCACGCGCTTGCCCAGTTGGGTAGCCGCGCGCTCGGCCACGGTCAGGCCGTACAGGCCCGATCCGACGACGATGAGGTCGTAGGTCTCGTTATTGCTCGCCACGGGTGTTCAGGGTATCGGACCGACCCTGAGAATCCCCATTTCACTCGGTTCGGGGTCTCGATGTATCCAGACCCGGCACCTACAGCGTGATCGGAACCCCGAGCACTTCCTGAATGTCGCGCAGTTGCTCGAGCATGCTCACGTCCCCGCACCACGGCACTGGTACCCACGCCTTGTCCGACTTCTTCTTGCCCGCACGCGCGACGTCACCCACGACGCGGAGCCGGATGTTGTGGTTCGGCGCATCGAGAGTCACCGCCTGTATGTCGGTCACAACCACTGTGCGGCGACGGCCGAAGGATCGGCCGGCAATGGAGACAGACCGCTTGCCCACTCTGGTACGGCTCACACCGGGGATGAGGAACGCCAACCCCAGCAGGATCAGAACCGGCGACAGCCACAACATGAACGTGCCGCGGCCGGTGATCATCGTGCTATCGGGTTCCAACGCCAACCACATGAGTGGCGCCGCACCGAAGAGCAGCATCGCCACGGCGAACGGGATGTTGGCCCAGCGCCGCACACCGAACTCGACCGTCTGCTCGCCGCGGCGGTACCAGGACCTGCGCAAGAACACCGGTAACCATCCCGGCCGGAGCAGTGGAACCGTGACCAGCGCCAAGAGGATCATCGCGATACCGACGGAGCCGAACCCCAGCAAATCGGCATCGGACTCCCCGAAGACCGACGAGCCGAGCATGAACCCGCCCATCACCGCGATGAACGGCGCGACCACGCCGACGATCCAGTTCAGTGACCGTTCCTCGCCGCGTACGACCCGGACGACACCCTCGTCGAGCTCGGCCAAGTCATCCATGCTCACGCAACGCCGGCGAAGGGGTTCACGATCCGAACGCCGCGCAGGGTCGAGCCCGCGGCCAAGTCCTCGGTCCACAGCTCCTCGCAGCCCGAACTGGCGGCAGCTTCCAAGATCAAGGCGTCGAAGATCGATAGCTGATGCTCTGCTGCAGTGGTGGCGGCCCTCCGCACCAGGTGCTCGTCGGTCGTCACCACGTCGATCTCGATGGCATCCAGGACCCGGGCTGCATGTTCACGCGACAGGCCGATCCGTGTGAGGACCGCATGGAGTTCGATCAGCACTTGGGTGCTGATGACAGCGTCGGCCGCGTGATTCTCCAACACCTCAGCTGCGACTCGCCGCTTCTCCTCGGCCGTTTCGTCGTACAGGTAGGCAAAAACGTTGGTGTCGAGGAAGACCGTCATTCGGGCCGCCCGATGCGCTCTTCGTAGAGCTCTTCGCGCGTCCAGCCACGACCACCGCTGCTGCCCTTGAGCTCCTCAGACAACGCGATGAAGCGCCGTGCCGCTTCAGTCTTACGCTGCCGAACCTGGTCGTCGTCGGCGTACTCGCGCAGTCGGTCCGCCAGGTACTGATTCACGGACTCGCCGCGCTCGATCGCGCGGATACGGGCTCGCTTCAGCGTCTCTTCGTCCACGGTGATCGTCAGATTTGCCATGTGATCAGTGTAGCACTGATATCGTGCTACACGAGGTAGCCTCCAGATGACGGGTTGGCCCGGAGGAACCGCGCCACGGTCGTTCGTTGATGCGGTCCTGGACACGGGTCGTATCCTTCGTGCAGAGGCCCACGCGGCCGCCGTCGAACAGGAGCGCAATGCCGCCAAACGAGTTCATCCAGGGAGCAGGCGCCTGCCTCGCGACGACCAACGTGATGTCCGGGCGCGGGCAGGTGCGCTGGATGGTCCGCGAGGAATCGCAGGACCCCGCCGACAACGGGTGGCGGATCATGAGCCACATCGACGACGAGGCGTACCTGAAGAGCGACGGCTGCTGGCAGATCGTCGACTACAACGACGTCTGCGCCCTCGAACCCGCACTCATCGAGATGTGGCCGCTGCCCGTCGGCTCCGACCTTCAGCTGGTCCGCGACGAGGCCGGCACCCGGATCCTCGACACCACCAACGGCCGCCAGGTCATCCCCGAACCGCCGCGCAGCGGACCGATCCGGCGCACGCGGCCCGCGGCGCCCGGGCCGCACCCGTATGAGATCGCCAAACGCGAGGACGCGATCGCCAGCGAGACGTGCAGCGCCTTCGCCACCGTGCCGGGTTGGGACATGGCGCTGGTGTCGGCGACCTTCTCCGGCGGCGCCGCCCCGACGACGCGCTGCCTGCTGTTCACCGTCGGCGACGGGGAGCCCGACCTCGAGCGCTGGTTCGGCACCGGCGTGCTGCCGCCCGGTCTGCCGCTGGTCGCCGAACCGCCGCTTCCGCAGGAACTGGTCAACCACATCGCCGCGCACCGCGACGCCATGCCCGACGGGCAGGGCCGCATGTGGTCGACGATGCTCTACGCGGTGCAGCGCCAGGACTCGTTCTACTTCTTCGCCTGCCGATACCGGTAGCGCGAGCCCTAGAACTCGTCGACGCGCGGGAAGCCGAGGGCGACCAGGCCGCCGCGCTCGTTGAACGCCCGCCAGCCGCGGTGCGAGAAGGCGGCCGCACCGGTCTGCGGCGAGAAGAGCATCAGCCCGTGCTGGAAGCGCTGCTGCACGCCCTCGCCGTCCTCGGTCATCGACGGCACGCCCAGGGGCTTGCCCAGCGGTGACTTGCGACCGCCGAGCGCGATCTGCTTGGCGGCGAAGGCGGTGCCGGCCGCGCCGAGCAGCTTGTCCACCGTGCCGGGGTCGAAGCTGGCGTTGTCGGCGACGCCGCGCAGCAGCGAACCCAGGTCGAAGTTCTCCAGCGGGCCGAGCGGACTGACCGAGGCGCCGGGGCCGGTCTCCGGCGCGACGATCCGCGGCTTGGTCGTCTGCCCGGCGACGGTGAACCACGACGACTTGAGCTTGAGCAGCGTCCGGGCCTCCTCGCCGGAGACCTCCTTGACGCCGCGCGAGCCGACCGCCTTCACCCGCATCGCCCGACCGCCGGCCGGACCGAGGCCGTTGGCCTGCACCACTTCGAGGGTCTTGAGCGCACCCACGTCGAACGCCCGGCCGACGCTGTCGGCGCCGACGGTCGCGGTCCAGCGATGCGCGGGCGACACGGCGTCGCCGTCGTCCTGCACGGCCGGGAAGTTGCCGCCGGCGGTGTGCCCGCCGGTCGACGCGGAGAACTCGGTGAAAGCCGGGGCGCCGCCGGCGAGCAGGATCTGGCCCGCGGTCGCGTCGGCCGCTGCGTTGGTGCGCGGATCCTCTTCGGCCGCCCCGCCGTAGACCTGCGAGTTCATCGTGTCGTCGATCTTCTTGCCCTTGGCCAGCGCGGCCAGCGCATAGGTCCGTGCGGCGACGGCCTGCGCCTTGAGTGCCTCGGCACCGCCCTCGTCGGCCCATTTGGGCAGGCTCTCGCGGGGGATGACGCCCTTGACGTAGTCGTCGACGTGCAGCCGGTTCACGACCTTCCCGTCGACGAGCCCGAGTCCGCCGCGGAACGCCGCGTTGTTGCCGCACAGGCGCAGGAGCTCGGCCGCCGGGCGACTGGGCGCGGGGTTGATCGGGTCGACGAAGGGGTTGGCGCCGAGCGGCACCGTCTTGACGACGGCGCCGTTGCACCCGTTGGTGATGGTGGCCGTGGGCCCGGCCAGGCGCACGGCCTGTCCGGGTGCCACGGTTTGTCCACCGACTCGCATCGGCGCGTCCGCGCGCACATTGACCGAGCGGATCTTGGTGAGGATCACCGAGACCTCGGGCTTGTCCGCCTTCCCCGCGGTGGTGCCGCCGTAGTAGTGGCGGAGGATCCGGTCCGCCGTCCAACCCTTCTTGGCGTAGCCGAAAGCTCCCCATTGCCCCATGCCGCGACCGTGGCCGTTGCCGCGGCCGTCGAGCTTCACGTCGGCGCCGGCGGTCAGGTGGATCGTGGTGACCGTCGTGGCGGTGACCCCGACGATCGCGATGCCGCCGATGACCAGGACCGGGGCCAGTGCAGCGGACATCGCCTTGTTCCGTACTCGACGCATGACTGCCTTCCCGACGCCCATCCATGGGACCTGTGTGACTAATGGGACTTGTGTGACTGTAGTGACGGGACTAAGTGCCCACAAGCACCGTCGGTAACGAGCCGGTCACGGTTGGCCGCCGCCGCTCAGAAGTGGCGCCGCAGGACCGACGCCACGCCGTCGTCGTTGTTGCTCGGCGCGACCTCGTCGGCGGCCGCGATGGCCTCGGGGTGGCCGTGGCCCATCGCCACGCCGTGATGGGCCCAGCGCAGCATCTCGACATCGTTGGGCATGTCACCGAAGGCCACGACGGCCTCGATCGGCAGGTCGCGAAGGTGCGCCAGTGTCAGCAACCCCGACGCCTTGTGCGTGTCCGGGACCGCGAGTTCGACGAGCCCGTTGCTGGTGGAGAACGTGACCGCGGCCAGGTCGCCGACCGCGGGCACCAGCAGCTCGGCCATCTCCTCGCTGCGCATCTGCGGCGCCCGTGCCAACAGCTTCACCGCGGGTGCGTCGGCCAGGTCGACGTCGTCGACGAGTTCGTGGTCGGGGTTGAGCCAGGCGTGCTCGTAGCCGCTGGTCGCGACGAACGGCCGCGTCGCCGAGTCGTGCGCCGACGCCCCGGCCCGTTCGGCGGCCAGCCCGGCGTCGGGCAGCACCTCGTCGAGGATCTCGATGAGCTTGCGCAGCCGCGGCACCTCCAGTTCGGCGGCGTGCAGGATGCGGTCGTTCTCCAGGTCGTAGACGATGGCGCCGTTGGCGCAGACCGCGTACCGCACGAGCGACCCGCCGGGGCGCGCGGCGGCCAGGTCCGGCGGAACGGGGAGCTGGTCGGTGACCTCGGCGATCCAGCGCGGCGGGCGCCCCGTCGCGAGGACCAGGTCGACGCCGGCGCGGGCCGCGGCGGTCACCGCATCCACCGTCGCCGGGGTGATGCGGTTCTGGTCGTCGAGCAGTGTGCCGTCGACGTCGCTGGCGACGAGCGACGGCGACCCGTCGGCGGCGCTCACCCGTCGGACTCGCGCTTCGCCGCGCGGGCCGCGGCCTTCTGGGCCGCTTCCTCGTCCTCAATGACCTTCGCCTCGTCGTAGGTGGGCGCCGATCCGCCGAGTCGCGCCGGCACCCACGGCTCACCGGCCGGGTGGGGGTACTCCTCCTGGATCGGGTGCAGCATGGCGATCATCGCCGCGCGCAGTTCCGCGACCTTGGCGTCGACCGATTCCGGCGAGTCCGGGTCGACGTCGGACACGTCGATCGCCGACCCGTATTCGACGATCATCGGCATCTTGGAGCGCCCCATCGACCGGGGCACCCCCTTGCCCCACTGCCGGTGCGCGCCCCAGCCGATGACCGGGATGACCGGTACGCCGGCGGCCGCGGCCATGCGGACCGCCCCGGACTTGAGTTCCTTGATCTCGAAGCTGCGGCTGTGCGTCGCCTCCGGGTAGACGCCGACGAGCTCACCCGCGCGCAACGCCTCCACCGCCTCTTCGTAGGCCTCGTGGCCGGCCGACCGGTCCACGGCGACGGTGCCCGTGTGGTTCATCAGGTAGTTCAGAATCGCGTTGTCGCGCATCTCCGACTTGGCCATGAACCGGATGCGCCGACCCCGTCGATAGACGCCGAGCGCGATCGGCAGGAAGTCCATGTAGCCGGTGTGGTTCATCGCGAGGACCGCACCGCCGGTCGGCGGGATGTGGTCGGCACCGCGGAAGTCGACCCTGACGCCCTGGGCGCGATGCAGCACGACGCCGACGAGCTCCAGCGTGCGGTAAACCGGCTCCATCTCCACTCCCTTCGAGCCCGACACTACCGCGCCGCGCGGGTCTACCCTGGCGGCATGAGCTCCCCCACCGCGGCAATCATGCGCCGCGTCGCCGAGCGCGAGGTGGCCCGCGGCGGGGGACGCGTCCGACGACCGGCGGGCGAGGCCGAGGTCGATATCGCCTACGTCCGCAGCGGCCCCTCCGACGGACTGCCGATCGTCGTCATCCCCGGCGGTCCCGGGCTGGCCTCGGCGGTGCCGTACCGGGCGCTGCGACGGGAAGCCGCCCATCTCGGGCTGAACCTGGTGATGATGGAGCACCGCGGGATCGGGTTGTCGCGGTTCGACACGACCGGCGCCCCGCTGACCCGCGCGGCGGTGACCGCCGTCGCCGCGGCCGACGACCTCGCCGCCGTCCTCGACGACGCCGGCATCGAGCGCGCGGTGGTGTTCGGCAGCTCCTACGGGACCTACCTGGCCGAGCTCTTCGGGGTGCGCCATCCCCAACGGGTCGCCGCGATGGTGCTCGACTCCCCGATCCTCGACGTCCTGGACGACCTGGCCACCACGCGCGCCTACCGCCGGGAGCTGTTGGTCGACGGTCCGGGCGAGACGGCCGACGCGGTGCGCACCCTGGTCAAGGCCGACGTCGTGCCCGCCGCCGAGCTGGGCCAGGTGATCACCTCGACCTACGAGATGTGCGGACCGGACGTCGTGCGACGGCTGGCGGCGGCCCGCGCCCTCGGCAAGGCCCGCGTCCTGTGGAAGCAGGTGGCCAAGATCGGGGAGGCCGAGTTCGACGGGGCCAGCCCGTACATCATGGAGCCCGACCTGGTCGCCGGGATCGCCTACGGGGAGCTGGGTTACGCACACGACCCCGACGGGCTGCCGCTCGACCCGGTCGCACCGTTCGCCGCGCACTCCGACGAGCCGTTCACCGGCGAGCCGGTGTCGATGGTCGCCGAGCTGCCGCGCTTCACCTGGCCGACCGCGGTCATCGCGTGCGCGCGCGACATGCAGACCCCGCCCCCGGTCTCGCGCCGGATCGCCGACCTGGTGCCCGGCGCCGTCCTCGTGGAGCTGCCCGACCTGGGGCACAGCGTGCTGGACTCGCACCGTCGCGCGGCGCAGCAGATCATGCGCGCGATGCGCGACGGCGAGGGCGACCGGTTGCCACAGCGGGCCGACGAACTGGTGGCGCTGCCCAAGCGCGGATCGCTGGAGATCATCGCGCAACTGATCCGCGGCGGGGTCGCCGTCGGCGCCCGGTAGCCGGACCGGGTTCTTCGCAGTCGGCCGTCCGAACTGTCCACGTGATCTGACCCGTCGGTAAGAAGTTGTTGTAATCCAGCTCACACCGGCTTACCCTCAGGGGGTATATCTGGCAACACGCGTGATCACATCGTCGATGTGGGCCGCCCAGAGCCGCACTCCGGAGGACACATGGAGACCACCGCTCACCCCGTCGAGCCGATGGCGGACAACGCGTCGAAGGCGCCGTCACGGTGGAGCGGGGCCACTCGCGCGACCGCCGTCGCGGCCATCGCCGCAGCGGTCGCCCTGTGTGCGTCTTTCCTGAGCACGCCGCCGGCGCATGCCGCCTGTGCGGCCAACGGCGCCGTCATCTTCGTGCCCGGAACGGGTGACACCAGCGGCAGCGCGTATGCCGGTCTGGTGGCCAAGGCGAAAGAAGAGGGCAAGGACGTCATCCAGGTCCAATACCCGACGACGCTGTGGCCGACCGGCCCGATGGGCTACGACCACGACGCCGACCTGGGGCGGCAGGCGACCATCAACGCGATCAGCGACTACCAGTCGCAGTGCAAGTCCGAGGACGGCACGATGCCGAATATCGAGGTAACCGGCTATTCGCAGGGCGCCCGGGTGGCCGGCGACGTACTCTCCGACATCGGCAACGGTCGACTCCCCGGCATCAGCAAAGAGAACATCACCGGCACCTTGTTCTCCGATCCTCGCCAAGAGCGGATCTCTGGTTTCGCCGGCCGCGGGATTGAGATGACCCTCTTCGGGGTCATCCCCGGCTTGACGATGAGCGGCCGCCGAGACGGCGGCTTCGGGGACATCCCGGTCAACACCCTCTGCGAGCAAGGCGACCCGATCTGCTACCTCGCCGACCCGGTCAAAGACCCGCTCGGCGCCATCGACGGCCTGCTCGGCTACTTCGTCAAGCACACCGACTACCCGCAGTTCGGCTGGATCAACAGCCTCAAACCGGAAGACTGGGAGAACATCAACGGGGGCGGCCACGTCGTCTGCCACGAAGCCCCGAACAACGGCGGAAACGTGTGCGTTCTTCAGGACGTCTCCTCGGTGACCCGCCTCATCCGCATCGCCGCGACGGCACTGGGAATGTCGGCCGAGGATGTCGCGGCTATCCCCGACATCTACGGCAAGGTCCAAGAACGCCTGAACCTCAACGGCGTACTGCCCGGCGTGGGGATCTCGGACCTACAGCCGCTGTTCAAGCTGGTCTACGGGCTGTTGCCGCAACTGCCGTACCTGACCTATCACTCGGGCGGGTACCTGCCGGATGTGTTCACCGTGGCCAACCTGGTCTCCGGGATCATCCCCGCGTTGACCGGCAACCCCGGTCCGCTGTTCGCCAATGCCGAACTCGTGGCCCGCAGCATCGCCAGCATCATCGCCATCCCGGTCAACGCCTCGATCTACTGGGGCAATCAGCTCGGCGGCGTCTTCGGCCACCCCAACCTCATGGGTGGCCAGCTGGGCATCGGCTTCATCCCCGGCGACGAGGTCTGGCCCAACACGTGGCTCAATCACGGCCCTCCGGCAACACCGGGCACCGAGTCGGCGACAACCACACTCGCCGCGGCGCCCGCACAACTCTCCGCCGCCACGCTGACCACCCTTGTGCACAACGCCGACCAGGCACTCGAGGCCACCCCCGGGGTCGATGCGGCCAAGTCGGCGACGGGCACGTTGGCGACGACGAGCAAGAATGCCGACGGCGGGCTCGCCGACTTCCCGGCGGCCGATGCGCGGCGAGCGCCGGCGCCGACGGTGACGACTCCGCCGGTGGAACCTGCACCGAATCCGGCGCCCACTCCTGCTCCGAGCCCGACGGCGACCCCGGCTCCGTCTCCCGCTCCGGTGACGCCACCGGTGGTCGAATCACCGACTCCGCCGGTCCAACAGCCCATTCCGGCGCAGCCGATCACGCCGCCCGCGCCGGGGCAGCAAGCGCCGCAGCAACAGACCGGTCCGCAACTCCAGCCGCAAGCGGGAACCCTCTCGCAGCAACCGGACGCGCCGGCAACCGATTCGACCGGCGGAACCGCAGGTGGCACCACCGGTACGACCCCCGGTGCCGGCGCCGGAGGTCCGGCGGCGGGCGCAACGGCAGGCGGCGGCGCCGCGGGATAGCCCGACTCCCGTCAGAGCCGATGCGTCGTGATCACGGTGAACCAGCTGTACCGCAGGTACAACCGGTCCGGCGGCGGCTGATAGCCGGGGACCGCCGCCAATGCCGAGGCCAATTGGTCGACGTCGGCGAGCGTGACGGGCAGCGGCGCCCCGGCCCGGAAATCCAGGTCCACCTCGACCGGCCCCGACATCGCGTAGAGGTGCACGCCGACCTTCCCCTCCTCGGGCTTCACCGGGACGTCGCGGCCGGCGGCGCGAATGGCGGTGACCCGCCCGTCCCGGTCGTCGACGGCCAGCACGAGTCCCTCGGCGCCGCGCGGCGAGGCGAGGGACAGCCGCACCGTGCGGATCCCGCCGACGGTGGTGTCGCCGAGGATCTGCAGCGTCGGAGCGGGCACGGTCACCACCGGCGCCGGACCGACCCGGGCGCGCGGCAGTGTCGGATCGGGGGCCGGGTTGTCGACCGTCTGGCTCCCGACGAGGCGCTGGGTCCACGGATCGAGCTTCGTCCACTCGAGCTTGCCGCTGGGCACCGCCCACGACGCCCGCCCGGTGTCGGCGTCGAGCGCGTACACCAGACGCGCCGGGCTCGGTCGCGTCGCGCCCGGGGTGTTCATCCGCAGTCCGACGACCGCCAGCACGATCGCCAGGAGCGCGGCCGCGGCGGGCAGGGACAGCAGTCGGCGCCACCGGATCTGTGGCGCGGCCACCAGCGGCAGCATCAGGACCGCCGCGAGCATCATCGGCGGCACCGCGAGGTACAGGCCGTCGCGCAGGCCGATGCTGAAGGTCGTCCAGCCGACCGCGATGAGCATGACCGCCGTCGGCACGAGTCCGATCGTCAGCGCGACCGCCCGCCCCACCCGATTCGACGTTCGTAGGGCGAGGATGCCGCCGAGCGCGGCGAAGGGCGCGGGCACCAGGATCGGCGCCAGTTGCGGTGCGACCACCACCCCGGCGACGCCCAACACGGTCAGCACGATCACGGCCGCCGCCCACAGCGCCCACGTCCCCAGGCGGCGCACCAGCGGGTACCAGACCCCGAGCACCACGACCGCGATCGCGAGCACACCGGCCTGCAGGGCCAGTGGCCGCCACGGCGACGGGAAGGAGGCCAGGTCGGGCCGGATCAACCACAGCACACCCCAGTACCCCAGCCCGGCAAGGCCGCCGGCGCCCATCAGCACGCCGACCGCGATGACCGCCCAAACGAGTCGGCGCACGGTCGCCTCCCCGGCCCGCACGACCAGCACGACGGCGACCACGGCCAGCAGCACCGCCAGCGCGACCAGCACCCACGCCCAGGCGGTCGGGAAGTGCACGAACAGCCCGGGCGGGACGTTGAAGTACACCTCGTCGCCCTGGGGGCGCGTGTACTCGGCGAGGTCGGCGGTGCCGAGGGCCCGCGTCATCGCGAGCGCGTTCGCGCCCATCTGCTGCAGTGAGCGCTGGTCGACGAAAGCGGCGGCGTCCCGGATCGAGTGGTAGTGCGCGCCGCCCTCGAGGTAGGCGAAGTCCATCGCCTTGTAGCCGTCGGCGGAGAAGGCCGTGAAGTCGGTGCCGTTGGGCATCAGGCCGAACAGCGTCGACGACGTGGAATCGGCGACCGGATGCGGAGCGACATCGGCGAAAAGCCTTGTGAGAGCGGCAGATCCACCGGTGCTGCGGAACATCTGGACCGCTCCGGACGTCCCGCGCGACTCGTGGTTCAGCACGATTGCGGGGGTCTCGCCGCGCGGCCTCGAGTGCGTGTACGCCTCGGCGCCGAGCAGTCCGGGCTCCTCGGCGTCGGTGATCAGCAGCACGATGTCGTTGCGCGGCGGCAGGCCGGTCGTGAGGGCGCGGGCGACCTCGAGGATCGTCGACACCCCGGCGCCGTCGTCGTTGGCGCCGGGCCCCGACGGCACCGAGTCGTAGTGCGCGGACAGCATCAGCCGACCGGTCGGCGCGGTGCCCTTGATGACGGTGACGATGTTGCGGGTGCGGGCGACGGGGATGAGTCCGGCGACCTGACCGATGCCGGCGGGCACGACGCCGACCGCGTCGTCGACCTGCGGCTGCAGACCGAGGGCGCGCAGCTGCCCGACGAGATAGTCGCGGACGCGCTCGTGTTCCGGCGTGCCGACGGGATGCGGGGCGGTCGCGAACCGGACGATCTGCTGATGGGCGCGCTCGGCGGAGAACTCCGACGCCGGGGCATCGGCCCGCACCGCGGTCGGCGGGGATTGGTCGAGCACGGCCAGGGCCGCGATCACCAACAGGAGCAGTGCCCCCACCGCACCGGCGATTCCCAGCCCGCGCGGGCCGGACGAGACTCTTGCGTCGGCGTCGTCGACGGTCATCTCATGCGACGCACTAGGCGTCCGGGTTTGCTTCCCGCTCGGCCTTCTTCGCCATCCGCTCGGCCTGCTCGGCCTCGTCGGCCTTGGTGGCCTCCTCGAGCGTCGGCGCCCCACCGCCGAGACGGGCGGGCACCCAGAACTCGCCGGCGGGGTACGGACCGTTGAGCTCGACGTACTGCTCCTTGAGTTCGTCGAGCTTGGCGGTCATGACGTCGTGCAGCTTGGCGGTGAGCGCATCGGGCGAGCCGGTGGCCTCGAGCGGCTCGGCGACGCCGATCGCGACGGGGATGTGCGCGCGGCCGAGATTCTTCGGGTGACCCTTGGTCCAGATGCGCTGCGCACCCCAGATGAGCGTCGGGATGATCGGCGCACCCGACTCCAACGCCATGCGCGCGGCGCCGGACTTGAAGGCCTTGATCTCGAAGCTGCGGCTGATCGTCGCCTCCGGGTAGACGCCGACGAGCTCGCCCGCCTTCAGGTAGTCGACGGCGGCCTGGTAGCTCTCGGCGCCCGCGGTGCGGTCGACGGGGATGTGCTTGCAGCCGCGCATCAGCGGACCGGAGATCTTGTTGTCGAAGACCTCCTTCTTCGCCATGAAGCGGACCTTGCGCTTGCCCTGCAGATAGGCGGGGATGCCGGCGAGGGTGAAGTCGAGGTAGCCGGTGTGGTTGATCGCGACGACGCCGGGCCCCTCGGCGGGCGTGTTCTCGACGCCGGAGATCTTGAACTTGATGCCCTGGAATGCCCACAGCGAGCGCGCCGCGGCGATGATCGAGTCGTAGACCGGTTCCATACGGCGAATCCTAGTCGCGGGCCCGCCGCAGCGGCAGGGGCGACGAAAAGGCAGGTATGCCGGATTTCCAGGAGATTCACAGAGACGGGCGAATACGCAGGTAACAGCGCCGTGAGGGATGCAGGGAAGTAAAACTGTGGTCCACGATGTGCTAACGCCGAGGCCGTGGCCTGCGATTATCTATGCGTCAGATCTCTGCTCGCATCTAAGTACGCCGTTTCCAACCGAAAGTAGTGACATGCGAACCACCACCGTTACCGGCCGGGTTGCCCTCGGCCTGATCGGCACCGCCGGCGTGGCCGCGCTCCTCGCGCCCGCCGCCTCCGGCGCCACCCCCGTCGGCCCGGCTGCCGCCATGGTCAAGCCCGCGACCGTCACGACGGCTCCGGCCGCCCCGGTCCTCCCCTCGATCCCCGGCATGGAACTGGTCACCGTTCCGCTCGCCCCCGTCGGCATGGCCGGCCCGGCCGTCCCGACGGCCGTGACCGTCGCCGTCGACAAGAAGCAGGCCGCCGCGCTCACCGACCTCGGCCGCCACGAGGTCAAGCAGGGCTACGTCAACGTCGGCGACGCCGCCAACCAGGGCGCCCTCCAGGGCGCCGGGCAGGGTGCTGCGATTGGTGCCCTCGGTGGCGCTGTCGTGGGTGCGATCTTTGCCGGCGTCCCTGCGGCGATTGGTGGAGCGATCGCCGGCGCAGGTATTGGTTCAGCTATCTTCCCGATCGTCGGCACTGTGATCGGTGCCGCGCTTGGGGCCATCATCATCGGTGGTGGAGCCGCGCTTATCGGTGCGATCGTTCCCGCCATTGTGGGCGCGATTGTCGGTGCCATCGGTGGTGGCATCAACGGCTACATCCAGGGCGAGAACCAGGCCAAGCGTCACAACAACGCCGTCCGCCAGAATGGTGGCCGTCCGGTGTCGGCACCGGTCCAGGTGAACGCCCCGGTGAACCCGGTCGACCAGTTCGTCCAGCAGGGCCAGACCCAGGTGAACCAGTTCGTCCAGCACGCCACCAAGCAGGCCCAGGCCTTCGTCCCGGCCCCGCGCCAGGCGGTCGCCCCGGTTCAGGTTCCGCAGCTCGCGGTCCCGACCACCACCCAGATCAACCGGTCGATCAACGACATCCACCGGTCCGTGGCCAAGCAGTTCGGCCTCCCCCTCCCCGCCAATCGGAAGTAGCAGAACACCCCATGCGTAACACCAAGATCACCGGCCGCATCGCGGTCGGCCTGATGGGCTCGGCGACGATCGCCGCCCTCCTCGCCCCCGTGGCCTCCGGCGCGACCACCGTCGGCTCCGTCGCCGCGACCGCCAAGCCGGTCGTCGCAAGCAAGAAGGCGGCCCCCGCGCCGGTCCTCCCCTCGGTCCCCGGCAAGAAGCTGGTCATGGTCGAGACGGCGCTGCCCGGCATCGCCGGCCCGGCCAAGTCGGCCCCGGTCGTCGTCGCCCTGGACAACAAGCAGTTCGGCAAGCACGACGCCGCCAACGGCAAGGTCGATCCCGGTTACGCCGCAGGTGGTGCCATCGGCGGCGCGCTGAGCGGTGCACTCGCAGGCGCGCTCTCGGCATTCCTCTACCCGATCGTGGGCGGCGCCGTGATCGGCGGCATCGGCGGGGCGATCAGCGGCGCCTCAGCTGGCCTCGCGCTCGGCATCCCGTTCTTCCCGCTTCTGCTCATCACGGTGCCGGCCGGCATTCTCATCGGCGGCCTCGGCGGCGCAATCGTTGGCGGCCTGGGCGGGGTCGCGACTGCGATCGGGATGCTGCCGGGTATCGCCATCGGCGCGATCGTGAGCGCCATCGTCGGCGCGATCGTCGGTGCCATCTTCGGCGGCATCGCCGGCGGCGCCTACAGCCAGAACCAGAAGGCTGCTGCGCCGCGCCGCGCATCGGCCGCGACCCTGGCCGTCGCCCCGGTGAACCCGGTCGACCAGCTGGTCCGCCAGGCCCAGGCCGCGCTGCTGCCGCAGCCGACCAAGGGTGCGCCGGTCAACCCGGTCGATCAGATGGTCCGCCAGGGCCAGAACCAGGTCGACCAGTTCGTCCGCCAGGGCCAGAACCAGGTGAACCAGTTCGTCCAGCAGGGCCAGCAGCAGGTGAACCAGTTCGTGAACCAGGCGGCCAAGCAGGCCCAGGCGGTCTTCACCCCGCAGCCGACCAAGGCCGTCGCCCCGGCGCCGGTCCAGGTCCCGCAGCTCGTGGTGCCGACCCAGGCTCAGGTCAACCGCTCGATCAACGACGCCCACCGGACCGTCGCCCGTACCTTCGGGCTGCCGGTTCCCAAGCGCATCCGCTGATCGAAACCGACACAACGAACCCCGCGCACGTCGGTGCGCGGGGTTCGTTTGTGTTCGGACTACTCTCCTTAGCCATGCGTACCAATGCCGCCCGACTCACCGTCGGCCTGGTCGGCGCCGCGGCCGCCGCCACCCTGCTCTCCCCCACGGCCTCGGGCCTGACGCCCGCGGGCGCGATGGCCGCACGCCCCGTGTCCACGACCCCCGCCCCCGTCGCGGCACCACCGGCACGCCCCTACGTCGTCATCACGACCGCCCCCATCGGCACCGCCGGACCGGCCGCACCCGCGCCGATCGTCCTCGTCGGCGACCGGGCCGCGACCCCCGCCAAGAAGGACGGCTACGTCAACGAGCAGGAGTGGGCCCAGCGCTACGCGCAGCAGGGCGCTGCCCAGGTCGGGATCCAGGGCCTGCTCTACGGCGCGCTCGCCGGCGCGATCATCGGCGGACTGGTCGGCCTCGGCGCCGGCCTGATCGTCGGGATCGCCAGCGCCGGGATCGCCTTCCTCGCGGTCGGCCTCCTCGGAGTCGCCGGCGCCGTCGTCGGCGCCGGGATCGGTGCGGTGATCGGCGGCATCGCCGGAACCATCACCGGTGCGGTCAACGGCTACAACGACGGCCTCGGCGAGGCGCGCTACCACAACCGCAAGCTCCGCCAGTACTACGGCGACACCGGTCGCAAGCCGGCCGCGCAGCAGCTGGCCGCGCCGCTGCCGTGGACCCCGCAGCAGCCGGTCACCGTCGGCGACCTCACCCGCACCGTCGCACCGCGGCTTCCCGTCGCGGTCCCGCGCGAGCTGTCCGGCATCGTGATCCCGAGCCCGGCCACCAAAGCCGTCGCCGACGCCCAGCGGGCACTCGGCGCCGCTCTGGGGGTACCGCCCGCTCGGGCCCACCACAGCCGCTGACCAGGTGCGAGACGCAGGTCACGCGGGGTATTTCGCCGCTATGACCTGCGCGTTTACCGGGTGTTCTGCGCGCAGATAAAATCTGTTTGAATCAGAGTCATCCTGCGGGCGTGTGTGCTCGATAGCTTCAGCGCCATGCGAAAAGACACGCTCCCCACCCGTATCGCCATCGGTCTCCTCGGCTCCACCACCGTCGCGGCGATGCTCGCGCCGGTCGCCGCCGGCGCCACCGCGCCCGGAGTCGTCGCCGCCACCGCCACC
>NZ_JASGER010000076.1:0-27697 GCF_047606305.1 Gordonia sp. (in: high G+C Gram-positive bacteria)
CCGCGAACCGCGCCCTGCGCGACGGCGACTTCGCCGGCGCCCGCGCACTCGCCGAGGAGCGCTGCGCGGCCGATCCGCTGGACGAGCCGGCCCACGTCCTGCTGATGAAGGCCCTCGCCGGCGAAGGACGGCGCAGCGACGCACTCGCGGTGTTCGCCCGCCTGCGCCGACGCCTGGCGGCGGACCTGGGCGTGTCCCCCGGCGGCGAGGCCACCGCCGTGCACGCCGAGCTGTTGGCCGACGACGACACCCGTGCGCCCACCCCGCGGCGACGCGGGCGCACGGTCGGGCTGCGGGCCGATCCCACACCGCTGATCGGCCGCGAGGAGGATCTCGCCGCCCTGTTGGCCGCGTCGGACGCCCACCGCGTCGTGACCGTCCTCGGCCCCGGCGGCGTCGGCAAGACGCGGATGGCCAACACGGTCGGGAACGTGCTGGCCGAGCGCGGATTGCCGGTGTTCTTCGTCCCCCTGGCGTCGGTGCGCGACAACGACGACGTGGTCGCCGCGCTTGCCCAGGCGCTCGACGTCGGCGAGACCGACATGACCACTCCCGGACGCCCGCGCCTGCAGGCCGGCGACCTGGCCGACCGCCTGGCCGACGCGG
This sequence comes from Gordonia sp. (in: high G+C Gram-positive bacteria), assembly GCF_047606305.1. Classification (GTDB taxonomy): domain Bacteria; phylum Actinomycetota; class Actinomycetes; order Mycobacteriales; family Mycobacteriaceae; genus Gordonia. The sequence continues at coordinate 607 of NZ_JASGER010000076.1, forward strand.
TGCGCGGGCGCGAATCGGTCCTCATCCTCGACAACTGCGAGCAGGTCGTGGACGCCTGTGCCCGCATCGTCGACGACCTGATCGCCACCGAGCCGCAACTGCGCGTCCTCACCACGAGCCGGGCACCGCTGCAGATCGCCGCCGAGCAGGTGTATCCGCTGCCGGTCCTCGACGTCGACGGGACCGACGCGTCGGCGGTCGAACTCTTCACGGTGCGGGCACGGGCCGTGCGACCGGACGTCGACCTGCCCGCCGACACCGTCGTCGACCTCTGCCGCCATCTGGACGGCCTGCCGCTGGCGATCGAGCTGGCCGCCGCGCGGACCCGCACGCTGAGCGTCGACGAGATCGCCCAGCGGCTCGCCGAGCGCTTCGACCTGCTGCGGTCCGCCGACCGCACCGCCCCGGACCGCCACCGCACGCTGCGCGCGGTCATCGGCTGGAGTTGGGATCTGCTCGACGAGGACGCGCGCGACGCGCTGCGCAGGCTCTGCCGCTTCCCGGCCGGGTTCTCGGCCGACGCCGCGGCCCGGGTGCTGAGCGCCCCGGTCGGCGACCCGGGTGTCGACGACGTCCTCGACGCACTGGTCAACCAGTCCTTGCTCGGGGTGGCCGACGCGGCCGGGCACACCCGTTACCGCATGTTGGAGATGGTGCGCGAGTTCGGTGAGGAGCAGCTCGACGACGCCACCGGCGTGCCGGTGGATGCGGCGATGGCCGCCTGGGCGCGACGGTTCGCCACCGACATCCGACGACGCGGCGAGAGCGGCACCGATCGGGCGCTGATCAACGACGTGGCGATCGAGGTGGAGAACCTCATCTGGGTGTTGCGCCGCGCGCTGGCCGACCGCACCGGCGTCGACGGGAAGGCGACCCCGGAATCGGCCACCACCATCGTGACCGTGTTCCCGCTGATCGCGGCCTTCTGGGGGATGCGCGGGATGCACGCGGAGATCCACGCCTGGGCCCAACGGATCCTGGACGCGCTGCCACCGCCGCCGGTCGACCCGGACGAGCAGACCCGCGAGCTGTGGCAGGCCACGCTGTTGGGCATCATCGGACAGTCGCTCGGCGTCCGGGACCTTCGCGGCGTCGGCCGCGGCCGGGCCGCCCTGCGCCGGCTGTACCGCCGCGACCTGCGCCTGCAGCTGCCACTGGAGCTGTTGGGGTCGCTCGCCGTGACCCGCAGCATCCCCGACGGCGTCCGCACCGTGGTGCGCGCCGCCGAGTCGGACAACCCCGAGGTGCGCCAACTCGCCCTCGCGCTGCGGCACAACCTGCGAGAGAACGCCGGCAACCTGACCGGCGCGATGAACGACGCCGAGGCCCTGCGCGGATACATGAACCCCGACGACCCGTTCCTGTCGTCGATGATCAGCGTCAGCACCGCGAGCGTCTACTCGCAGCAGGGCCGGTGGGAGGAGGCGGTCGGCTTCTACCGCACCGGGGCGAGCAACCTCGCGTCCATCGGCGCCGACGACGACGAACAGCAGGCGCGCGGCTTCCTGGTGGGGTCGCTGATCGCGATGGGCCGCTACGACGAGGCCGACCGCGAGCTGGCCATCCTCGCCGATGGTTGGCGCCCGGGCGATCCGGTGCCGCAGGGCAACCCGGAGGCCATCGCCGGGATGATGCTCGCCTTCGCCGAACTGGCCGCCGCCCGCGGCGAACCGTCGCTCGAGATGTACGAGCAGGCGGGACGGCTCCTGGTGGACGGCCATCCGATGGCCGCGCGCGATCCGGGTGCGCTCATGGTGCTGTCGGTGATCGTGGCCGGGCTGGCCCTGGGCGGATCCTGGCGCTCGGCGCGCACCGTCGTGTCGGCGGTGCTCGAGGGGATGACCCAGATGTTCACCCCGCGCGGCTGGCACGACGTCCCGCAGGCGGCGACGATGGCGCTCGCCACCGGGCTCGTGCTGTCGGGAGATCCGGATGTCGACGACGGACAGACCCGTCTCGACGGCGCGGAGCTGATGTTGCTGGCCGACCGGCTCGGTGCCCGGCGCGACTACCGCAGCCTCAACGAGGTGCGCGACGACATGCGGGCCCACTCCCCCGTGACGGACGCCCAATGGGAAGAACTCGCCGACCGCGTCGCGTCGATGTCCCGACGCGATGCGATCGACGAGTTCTTCCGTCTCGTGCAGCGAGTGCGCTAGCGCATCACCGCGCCTCGCGGATGTAGGCGGCGACGGCCAGCGGCGCGAAGACGGCCGTGATGATCGCGGCGCCGACCAGGCTCCACACCACGTGCATGCCGACGTGTCCGTTGTTGGCGAGTTCGCGCACCGCCGACACCAGGTGGCTGATCGGGTTGATGTTGACGAAGGCGCGCAGCCAACCCGGCATGGTCTCCGGCGGGACGAAGGCGTTCGAGGCGAAGGTCAGCGGGAACATGATCATCATCGAGATGCCCTGCACCGCCGACGACTTCTTGATCAGGCATCCCATCAGGGCGAAGATCCACGAGATCGCGAAGGCGCACACACCGACCAGCAGGACGCTGGCGACGGCACCCAGGAAGTTGGGCCGCCATCCCATGGCGAATCCGACGCCGAAGGTGATGATCGAGGCGATCAGGTAGCGCACCACGTCGGCGAGCAACGCGCCGGCCAGGGGCGAGATCCGGGCGATCGGCAACGACCGGAACCGGTCGAAGACGCCCTTCTCCATGTCCTCGCGCAACTGCGTGCCGGTGACGACCGAGGACATGATCACCGTTTGGACCAGGATGCCCGGGATGATGACCGGCAGATAGTTGTGCACGTTGCCGCTGACCGCGCCGCCGAAGATGTAGGTGAACATCACGGTGAACAGGATCGGCATGAAGGTGACGTCGAACAGCTGCTCGGGGTTGTGCCGGATCTTGAGCAGACCGCGGTAGCCCATGGTGAAGGACTGCTTGACGCTTTCGACGAGGCTGACGGAGGTCTTGGCCTCGGCGCGCACCGCCTCGGTGGAGATGGCTGCCCGTGCGGGCATGGTGGTGACGGTCATGATCAGGACTCCTGGTTCTCGGGCTTGCCGGTGATGGTGAGGAAGACCTCGTCGAGGCTCGGCTTCTGCACCGAGATCTCTTCGACGTCGATCCCCTGCTCGCGCAGGGCGATCAGCACGTCGGGGACGACGCCGGTCTTGTGCAGACTGACGGTGACGCGGGCGGCCTCCGGGCTGAGGACGGCGGGCTCGCCGACGACCGACTCGGCGATCTGGGCGACGCGGGCGGCGTCGTCTCGGTCGACCGGGATGAGCTGCAGGGTGGACGATCCGACGGACTGCTTGAGCTCGTCGGCGGTGCCGTCGGCGATCACCCGGCCGTGGTCGACGACCGCGATGCGGTCGGCGAGCTGGTCGGCCTCGTCGAGGTACTGGGTGGTGAGCAGGACGGTCGAACCGCCGGCCACGAGCTTGCGGATGGTCTCCCACATCTGGGCGCGGGTCCGCGGGTCCAAGCCGGTGGTCGGCTCGTCGAGGAACAGCAGCGGAGGCGTGTCGATCAGGCTCGCCGCGAGGTCGAGGCGTCGCCGCATGCCGCCGGAGAAGTTCTTCAACGGCCGGTCGGCGGCCTCCTCCAGGCCGAAGTCGGCGAGCAGTTCGTCGGCGCGCGAGCGGGCGTGCGGCCGGGACATGCCCAGCAGCCGTCCGAACAGGACGAGGTTCTGCGTCGCGGTGAGGTCCTCGTCGACCGAGGCGTACTGGCCGGTGACCCCGACCAGCGAGCGCACGGCTACGGCGTCGCGCACGACGTCGTAGCCGAACACCCTCGCCTCACCGGCGTCGGGCCGCAGCAGGGTGGCCAGCATGCTGACGGTCGTCGTCTTGCCCGCGCCGTTGGGCCCGAGCACGCCGTACACCGATCCGACGGGGACGGCGAGGTCGACGCCGTTGACGGCTTTGGTCGCGCCGAAGTGCTTGACCAGGCCGCGGGCGTCGATCGCCAGTTCCGTGCCGGCCGAGCCGACACCGTTGTTTTTGCCGGCATCGCCGGCGGCGGCCGTGGCCGCATCAATGGTTGTTGTCATGCCACGACTGTGCCGCCCGCCGCTGTCGTGGCGCTTACGGCGCCTTACACCGCCTTACGGGCAGTGGCGCGGCAGTGCGGCGAGGACGCCGTCGCTGATCCCCTTGGCGTAGGCCCGCAATGCCGCGGCACCCACCGGGATCGAGCCGCCCGCGCCGCCGGCCGGGCCGAACTCGTTGTAGACCCACGGGGTGTTGACCGCGATCAGCGAGATGATCGGCAGGTTGCCGGCCCACAGCGGCGCCCGCCCGCCGAAGTCGTTGTCCTTCACCACGACACGATGGCCCTCGGCCCTCGACCGGGCGGCGGCCACGGCCGCGGAGTACCGCTGACTCGCGGCCGCGGTGGCCGGGTTGGTGAAGACGACCCGGGTCTGTCGCCCACCCCGACCGGCTCCGCTGCGCCAGCCGCCGACGCGCTGCGGGAACACCGCGTTCACGCCGGGGCTGGTGTGGATGCTGATGCCGATGGCGGCACCGGCGTGCTCGGCGCGGGCGACCCGCTGGCGGTAGCTGACGCTTTCCCCGACCGACCGTTTGAGCAGCACGACGCGGTAGCCGCGTGCGCGCAGGGTCGTGGCGACCTGCTGCGCGACGGCGAACACGTTGCGGTCCTCGGCGCCGTTGGGATAGTCGATCTGCGCGGCACCGGTCATCGGGTCGAAGGATTCGATGCGCACCGGGTTGTGCCCGGGGTCCAACGCGACGACGGGCGTGCCGCAGGGCGTCGTGCTCGACCCCGACGATCCGGGGTCGGCCGAGCTGGTGGGCGTGCCGGCGGGCTCGACGGCACACCCGGCGACCGCCAGGGCGGCGAGCAGGACCGCGGACTTGGCGGCGCGCCTCACTCGCGCCGACCCAGGCCGAGCATGCCGGCGACGCCGCGACCGACGGACTCCACCGCGCTGACCGGTGCCAGTGCCGTGTCGACGACGCCGACGATCCGTTCGACGCGCGAGACGATGGCCTCCAGACGCGTCATGAGCTGATCGGCGCGGTCGGACATCACATCGACGCGGTCCATGGTCTCCGACACGCGCGCCAGCGAGCCGTCGAATGAGCCGAGGGTCGAGTCCATCGACCCCATCGTCGTGTTCAGCGACTCGAGGGTGGCGCCCATGCCGCCGAGGATGCCCTCGACCTGGTCGACGGTCTCGTCGGCGGTCAATGCCGCCTGGGTCAGTTTCCGCAGCCGCTGCCGGCCGGTGCGCGGCGCACCGCCGCGGGGGTCCTGGTCTGCCATGTCCCGATTATCGCCCGGCGCCTCCGTCGCTGTCCCGACAACGCGATTACGCTGGTCTCCCGTGTACGTGAAGGTGTGTGGGCTGACGACCGTCGACGCGGCGCGGGTCGCGGTGGCGGCCGGTGCCGACGCGATCGGCGTCGTCATGAACCGCACGAGCCCGCGGGCGGTCGACGCCGACCTCGCCCGGTCGATCATCGCGGCCGTCGGCGACGACGCCGACACCGTCCTGGTCGTCAACGACAAGACCGCCGACGAGGCCGCCCGGCTGGCCGTCGACCTCGGCGCCGACGTCCTGCAGCTGCACGGCGCCTACTCCCCCGACGACTTCGCGACCGCCCTGCGCCACCTCCCGCGGGTGTGGCGGGCGACCTCCCTCGCCGAGCACCCGGATCTGACCGTCGGCGCCTGTGGCGAGGAGGCGCTGCTGCTCGACGCGGCGCGACCGGGATCCGGGCGGCGGTGGGACACCGGGTCGCTGGCCTCGACGCCCGCCGGTCGGTGGATCCTGGCCGGCGGACTGGCCCCGGACAACGTGGCGGCTGCGATCACCGCGGCGCACCCCTGGGGCGTCGACGTGTCCAGCGGGGTGGAGTCCGCGCCCGGCGTGAAGGACCACGACGCGATCCGCGCCTTCGTGGGCGCCGCCCGCTCGGTGCGGGCATCATGACCGCATGAAGCTCTACGCAGACACCCCGATGCGCCGCAGCCGCCAGGTGTTCGGCGACCTGTGGGTACTGGCCTGGTCGGCGTTCTCGATCTGGCTCGCGACGAAGGTCTTCGACGTGACGATGGCGCTGGCCGTCCCCGGCCGCAAGATCGAGAGTGCGGCCAAGTCGATGGGCGACAAGCTGCGCGACGCCGGGAACAGCGCCGACAACGTGCCGGTCGTCGGCGGCAAGCTCGCCGCGCCGTTCAACGGGGCGGGCGGGGCCGCCGACTCCCTCGCCGACGCCGGGCACAGCCAGGCCGAGGTGGTGCACACCTTCGCGTGGTGGCTGTCGATCGCGGTGGCGATCGTGCCGATCGTGATGCTGCTGTCGATGTACATCCCGCTGCGGATGCGCTTCATCCGCCGGGCCAGCACCCACGTCGCCCTGCGCGACACCGAGTCGGGCGTGGACCTGTTGGCGCTGCGGGCGCTGACCGGTCAGCCGCTGAAGGTGCTCAGCGCCATCTCCAGTGACCCGGCCGGCGACTGGCGCGCGGGCAACCCGCACGTGGTGCGGGCATTGGCGGCCGTCGAACTGCGCGACACCGGGCTCAAACCGAGTGCGGTCGTGACGCCGCGGCATCAGCCGCCTGCCGCACCGCACTGACGAACACCTCGACGGGCTGGGCGCCGGAGACCGCCAGGGCGCGGTCGAAGACGAAGAACGGCACCCCGTTCACCCCCAGCTCGCGGGCCTGCTGCTCGTCGGCGCGGACCTCGTCGGCAAAGGCGGTCGGATCCTCGAGCACCCCGCGCACGGCCTGCTCGTCGAAGCCCGCGTCGACGGCGATCCCCACCAGCCGCTCCGGGTCGCCGAAGGCCGGGCGCTCGTCGGCGAAGTTCGCGCGGTACAGCGCGTCGAGCATCTCCTCGCCGCGCCCCTGCGCGGTGGCGAAGTGCACGAGCCGGTGCATGTCGAAGGAGTTGCCCATGTCGCGCCCCTCCGACAGATACGGGAGTCCGGCCGCCTCGGCCTGACCCGCCAGGCGCTCCTCGTTGGCCCGCGCCTGCTCCGGCGCCATGCCGTACTTCGCCGCGAGTGCCTCGATCACCGGGTTGGAGGCGTCGGCGGGCAGCGTCGGATCCAGCTCGAAGCTGCGGTGCACGACCTCCACGTCGTCGACGCCGGCTTGGTCGAGGGCGTCGGCGAAGCGCTTTTTGCCCAGGTAGCAGAACGGGCAGTTGACATCGGACCAGATCTCCACGCGCATACCCTCCTCAACCACACCCGGGCGCGCGTTGTTCCTGGCCTACAGTGGGGCGATGGCGCACCTGCTGTCCCGTCGGGACCTCGACTTCCTGCTCTACGAATGGCTCGACATCACCTCGCTCACCCAGCGGGAACGGTTCGCCGCGCACTCTCGGGAGACCTTCGACGGCGTGCTGGACCTGTCGGCCGACCTCGCCGCGAAGCTGTTCGCCCCGCACAACAAGGCCGCCGACCGTCACCCGCCCCACATCGGCGACGACGGGCGCGTCGTACTGCTCGACGAGGTGAAGACCGCGCTGGACGCCTACGCCGAGGCGGATCTGATCGCCGCCCCCTTCCCCGCCGAGCTCGGCGGCCTCGACCTGCCCACGACCATCAGTCGAGCATCGATGGCATGGTTCCAGGCCGCCAACCCCGGCACGTCGTCGTACGCGCTGCTGACCACCGCCAACGCGAACCTGCTGGCCGCCCACGGAAGCCCGGAGCAGATCGACACATGGGTGCGCCCGATGCTGCGCGGCGAGTACTCGGGCACCATGTGTCTGTCCGAGCCGCAGGCCGGATCATCGTTGGCCGACATCACCACGAAGGCGGTGCCCGCCGGCGACGGCACCTACCGGATCACCGGTACCAAGATGTGGATCTCGGCCGGCGAGCACGAACTGACCGACAACATCGTGCACCTGGTGCTCGCCAAAGCCCCCGGCGGCGGACCCGGCGTCAAGGGGATCTCCCTGTTCATCGTGCCGAAGATCCTGTCCGACGGGACGCGCAACGATGTCGAGCTCGTCGGCCTGAACCACAAGATGGGCAACCGCGGCACCACCAACACCCTGTTGAACTTCGGCGACGACGGGGGCGCGGTCGGCTATCTGGTGGGCGAGGAGCACCGCGGGCTGTCGTACATGTTCCACATGATGAACGAGGCGCGCATCGGCGTCGGCTTCCTCGCGATCGCCATCGGCTATGCCGGATACCTGGCGTCGGTGGACTATGCGAAGGTCCGCACGCAGGGGCGGCCGGTGACGGCCAAGGGCGGCGACACCCCGCCGGTGCCGATCATCGAGCACCCCGACGTCAAGCGGATGCTGCTCACCCAGAAGTCCTACGTCGAGGGCGCGTTGGCACTCGGCCTGTACTGCTCGCGCCTGGTCGACGTGGAGTCGACCTCCACCGGCCCCGAGCACGACGACGCCCATCTGCTGCTCGAGGTGCTCACCCCGATCGCCAAGGCGTGGCCGTCGCAGTGGTGCACCGAGGCCAACAACCTCGCCATCCAGGTCCACGGCGGCTACGGGTACACCACCGAGTTCGACGTCGAACAGTGCTACCGCGACAACCGGCTCAACCCGATCCACGAGGGCACCAACGGGATCCAGGGACTGGATCTGCTCGGGCGCAAGGTCGTGATGAACGGCGGGGCCGGGTTGGCCCTGCTCGCCAGCACCATCACCGCGACCGTCGACCGGGCCGCCGGGACGGGCGGGGAACCCGAGGAGTTCGCGGCCGCACTCCGCGGTTGCGTCGACGACCTGGTCGCGACGACGGCAACGCTGTGGGCCGACGCCGATCCGACGGTCGCGCTCACCAATTCGTCGGTGTACCTGCAGGCCGCCGGGCACATCGTCATCGCCTGGATGTGGCTCGAGCAACTGCTGGCCGTGGGTGGGTCCACCGGTGACTTCTATGACGGGAAGCGGGCGGCGGCCCGGTACTTCTTCCGGTTCGAGCTGCCGAGCACCGGTCCGCAGTTGGCGCTGCTGGCCGCGCGCGACCAAACGACCGCACAGACCGACCCGGCGTGGTTCACGACCTCGTAGAGTGAGCCCATGCCCATCACCGATCTGTTCTCCGTCGAAGACAAAGTCGTCATCGTCACCGGCGCCTCCTCCGGCCTCGGCGTCGCCTTCGCCACGGCCTTCGCCGAGGCGGGCGCCGACGTGGTGCTCGCCGCCCGCCGCACCGATCGCCTCGCCGAGACCGCGAAGGCGATCGAGCCGACCGGCCGCGCCAGCCTGTCGGTGGAGTGCGACGTCGCCGACCCGGCCGCCTGCCAGCGGGTCGTCGACGAGGCGATGGCGAGGTTCAACCGGGTCGACGTCCTGATCAACAACGCCGGCGTCGGGACCGCCGTGCCAGCAACGAAGGAGACGCCCGACCAGTTCCGGCAGGTCGTCGACGTCAACCTGAACGGCTCGTACTGGATGGCTCAGGCCTGCGCGAAGGTGATGGAGCCGGGCAGTTCGATCGTCAACATCGCGTCGATCCTGGGCATCACCACCGCCGGGCTGCCGCAGGCGGCCTACTCGGCCAGCAAGGCCGGCATCATCGGCCTCACCCGCGACCTGGCGCAGCAGTGGACCGGCCGCAAGGGCATCCGCGTCAACGCGCTCGCCCCCGGGTTCTTCAAGTCGGAGATGACCGACGGGTACCAGCCCGGCTACCTCGAGGCGCAGGCACCGCGCATGCTGGCCGGCCGCACCGGCGATCCGGCCGAGTTGGCCGCGAGCGCGATCTGGTTGGCGTCGGCCGCATCGGGTTACGTGACCGGGCAGACGATCGCGGTCGACGGCGGTATCACCATCACGTAAGCGGGTTCGCGTGGTGGGGCCGCCCCGTCCGGGATACATTGATGACGATCAATTTTTCACGATCGCCACTGTTTCCACACAAGGAGATCCCCGATGAAACGACGTCTCTCGATCGCGGTCGTCAGCGCGGCTGCCGGCCTCAGCCTCGGCGCGCTGGCCATCGCCCCCGCCTCGGCGGCGACGCCGCAGCACGGCCCCGACGCCCAGACCACCGGGCTGACGATCTGCTGGCACGGTCCCAACCTGGGATCGGTCAGCATCGGCTACTGCTTCTGAGTCACCCGTACGGCGCCCGTCACCGCACTCGCGGTGGCGGGCGTCGTCATATCCGCGTGTGATAGACCGGACCACATGGCCACTGGACCGTTTGCGGGGATGACGCGGCGCGAGCTCTTCGCGGCCGCCGGCGCGGCAGGCGGCGCAGCCGCACTGGCCTCACTCGCCGGACCGGTGATCGAGGAAGCGCACGCCGCGGACCCGGCGGGTACCGGCTCCCTCTCGGACATCGAGCACTTCGTGTTCTTCATGCACGAGAACCGCTCCTTCGACCACTATTTCGGCACCATGTCCGGGGTCCGCGGCTTCGGCGAGCGATCGTCGGCGTGGAAGCAACACGGGTGGGCCCCCGGCGTCGGGCCGACCCGGCGCGGGTACACGATGCCGTTCCGCCTCGACACCACGCGCGGGCCCACCCTCGACGGCGAGTGCGTCAACGACCCCGACCACTCGTGGGCGGGGATGCACCGCGCGTGGAACGGTGGGCGCAACGACGGCTGGCTGCCGATGTCGATCGACTCGGTCGGCCCGGCGAACGCCCCCGCCCTGATGGGCTACTACACCGAGGCCGACATCCCGATCCACCGGGCGCTGGCCGAGGCGTTCACCATCTGCGACAACTACCACTGCTCGGTGCTGGGGCCGACGACCCCGAACCGGCTGTACTGGCTCAGCGCCCAGCTGGACCCGGCGGGCACCCACGGCGGACCCATCCTGCACACGCCGTCGCTGCTGCCCAAGCACGTTTACCGCTGGCGCACGATGCCCGAGAACCTGTCCGAGGCGGGGATCTCCTGGAAGGTCTACAACAACCGGGACCAGGGCCCGATCTCCACCGCGCTGCTCGACGGGATGGTCGGCTGCTTCAGACAGTCGCGCGACCCCGACTCGGAGCTGGCCCGACGCGGCATCGCGCCGACCTATCCGCACGACCTCGCCGCCGACGTGCGCGCCAATCGCCTGCCGAAGGTGTCCTGGGTGGTCCCGCCGCTGATGCAGTGCGAGCACCCGGCGCTGCCGGCGGCGTTCGGTGCGGCGGGGATCATCGACCTGCTGCGCATCCTCACGTCGAACCGCGCGGTGTGGGAGAAGACCGCGCTCATCGTGAGCTACGACGAGAACGGCGGCTTCTTCGACCACGTCGTGCCGCCGACGGCTCCGCCGGGCACGCCGGGCGAGTACGTGAGCGCCCCGAACCTGGCCAAGGTCAAGGGGGCCGCCGGGATCCGGGGACCGATCGGGCTCGGCCACCGCGTGCCGGCGCTGGTCATCTCCCCCTACAGCCGCGGCGGCCTGGTCGCCTCGGAGGTGTTCGACCACACGTCGCAGCTACAGCTGGTCGAGCGTCGGTTCGGCGTCGACGTGCCGAACCTGACGCCGTGGCGGCGCGCGACGACCGGCGACATGACGTCGGCCTTCGACTTCGCCAACCGACCCCGGTCGGGCAGGGTGCACTTGCCCGATCCGGGGCCGAAGGTCAATGCGGCGATCGCCCAGTGCGGGCCCAACATCGGGCTGGGCACCGCCGCCCTGGGCGCGCCGTACCCGGTGCCGCCGAACCGGATGCCGGTCCAACAGCCGGGTACACGACGCGCCCCGAGCGGTCTGAAGGCCTAGCCGAGCGAGAAGGGCCGCCCGTAGAAGCTCATCGTCTTGGTGGCTTCCTCGGTCTCGACGAGCACCGTCGCGAAGGAGCGGGCCTGGGCGTAACCGGCGCAGCCGCGCAGGCTGATCTGCTGGTTGGTGTACGACAGCGAGGCCCGCTGGGTGTCCTCGTACTCGATCTTCTCGTCGTGCTTCTCGTTGCCGAAGTCGTCGGCGTGCTCGGCGTCGACGATGTAGAAGGCACGGGCCTGGCCGGGTCCGAGTTCGAGGTTGGCCCCCGACTCCGCGCCGAGGGCGCCTTCCTCATCGACCGCGCCTCCGCCGTTGCCGGTGGCGCCGCCCAGGTTGACCTGGCAACCGACGAGGTAGCCGGGGCTGATCTCGATCTTGTCGACCTTCTGGGAGGTGCGCGCCACGAATCGGCCGGAGACCCAGGCGTTGCGGTGCAGCGGGGTGCCGCCCATCGACGGGTTGATGGTGGCGTTCTCGCGGACCCGCTCGAAGGTCACCACGGTGCCGTCGCCCATCGTCACGCGCTGGGCGGTCTTGGGCAACACCACCCGACGGTCGGCATGGGCGTCGGGGGCGGTCGCCAGCACCAGTGCGGTGGCGGCGACGGTCGCGGCGAGTGCGGCACAGGCGGCCGACTTCACGGTGTAGTTCATTCGTCTTTCCTTCAGGTCAAGAGGTGGTCGTCGGCTCAGCCCATGGTGAAGGGCTTGCCCCACAGGGAGACCTTCTCGTGGTCCTCACCGGTCTTTTCGACGGTGATGTGCGAGCGGGCCTGGGCATAGCCGCCGCAGCCCTGGATCTCCATCTGCGAGCGCAGCCAGTCGAAGTGGTAGGTGCCGGGCTTCTCGAGCTTCTTCTTGTCGATCTGGGCGTAGACGATCTGACCGGGCGCGAGCGGCAGCGAGATGGTGCCGCCGGCGCCGCCGAAGCCGAGGGAGCGGATGTCGGTGATCGCGGCGGACAGGCCGAGGTCCAGCGAGCCGATATCGACCTGACAGCCGACGACGTAGCCGATCGACAGCGTCGCCGCCGCACCGGTCGACGATGTGCCGTTCGAGCCGGGCATCTCCTCCTCGCCGAGCGGGTCGTTCTCCGGGCCGGACTCGCGGGTGTCGATCCCCGGGGCCAGCACCGTGGCCTTGCCCGACACCAGGACCGAACGTCCGGCGCCGTTGGCGGCCATCGAGTGGTCGACCCGGTAGGACTCCCCGGTGCGAATGATGGTGAACCCGTCGCCGCGCGCCTTGCCGTTGGGCAGCCGAGCCGCATCGGCGGACGGAACTGCGGTCATCGCCAGCGCGGCTGCCGCCACACCGACGACGGCCCCACGGCGCCACGCGGACTTCGTGCGGGTGCTCAAAATGTCTCTCCTTTGATGGCAGAAAAAAATCTCCGTGACCGCTCTGGGCGCACGGAGCCCCGCAAAAGAGAACCATTTTCAATAACGCTCGCGCAACGCTATGCACGCATTCGAATACCCGAGCGGCGAAAGCCCTGGTCAGCCAATGGAGAAGGGGCGACCGAAGAAGTCGAGGAACTGAGTCGCGTACTGCGTTTCCACGGCCAATCGCATCCAGGACCGGGCCTGGGCGTAGCCGATGCAGCCGCTGATCCCGAGCTGCGCGTTCTTGTAGACGTACTTGGCGTGGTCGGTCTTCTTGAGCCGGTAGTACGGCTCGTGCCGCTCGACGTGGAAATCGTCCTCGCGCTCGGCGTCGGTGAGGTTGAAGAAGGCCGCCTGGCCGGGCGCAAGGACAACCGTTGCGCCCACGCCGACGTCATCGATGCCGTTGAAGTTGCCGAGGTCGCTGTCGGCCCCGTTGAGGGTTCCCTGGAGGTTGCCGAAGTACCCCTGGCATCCGACGATGTAGCCGGGTCGCACCTTGACCTGATCCGCCGTCCGGGAGAGCTTGATCTCGTAACGTCCCGAGACCCACACGCTCCGGTGCAGCGGGGTCGATGCGATCGGCGAGTTGACCAGCGCACGCTCCCTGGTGCGCTTCATCGTGACGACGGTACCGTCGCCCATCCGCATCGTCTTGACCTGCTCAGGCAGCACCACGCGCGCGTCGGCCGACGCCGCAGTGGGCGCAAGCACGGTCGCGACGGCGCCGACGACCACGGCGGCCGTCGTGATCGCCCGCATGCGGGGGCCAGGTGTCATTCGCGTTAGCCGATCGAGAAAGGCCGGCCGTAGAAGGTCACCGTCTGCATGGCGAAGTCGGTCTCGACCATGACCCGAGCCATCGACCTGGCCTGCGCATAGCCGCCGCAACCGGTGAGCCCGAGCTGGGCGTTCACATAGCTGAAGCGGGCCACCTGGGTGTTCTTGAAGGTCGGGAAGGGATCGTGCTTCTCCGCCCCGAAGTCGTCGGCGTACTCGGATTCGTTGATGTTGAACTGCGCGACCCGACCGGGCCCGAGGTGTGCGGTTCCGCCGGCATTCATGTTGTCGATACCCGCCGACTTTCCGCCGCCACCACTGTTCAGCAGATCCGACTCGGTCCCCCCCGCGGTGCCCGTGAAGCTGTTGAAGTTCACCTGGCAGCCGACCTGATAGGCGGGTTGCACCTGGATCTGGACGATCTTGCGCGACACCCGCAGCGTGTACTTCCCCGAGACCCACGCGGCGCGGTGCACCTGCGTGCCGCCCATGGACCGGACGACGCGCGCCCGCTCCTTGGTGCGCTGCAGGGTGAGCACGGTGCCGTCACCCATCCGGAACGTGCTGTTCTGCGGCGGCAACACCACCTGGCGACCGCGCGCCGCGTCGGCCGGAGCGGGCACGGCCACCGAAACGCCGAGCCCGGCAAGGGTGGTGGCGGCTGCGGCGGCGAGTACCGAAACGCGTGTGACCTGCTTGTTCATGATCATCCCTCGTGTCGTCGGCATCCGCTCAGCCGATGGAGAACGGCCGGCCCCAGAGCTGGATCTTCTGGTGGTTGTTGCCGGTGGTCTCCACCACGGCCAGCGAGCGCGCCTGGGCGTATCCGCCGCAGCCCTGGATGTCCATCTGCGAGTTGTGCCAGTTGAAGTAGTAGGTGCCGCGCTTGGTCATCTGCTTGCGGTCGATGATGGCGTACTTGACCTGGCCGGGCGCCAGCCCGAGGCTCAACGCGCCGTTGAGGCCGAGGAGCGGAGCCGCACCCAGGTTGCCGATCCCGGTGCCACCGCCGAGGCTCAGCCCACTGATGTCCACCTGGCAGCCGACCACGTAGACGACCGTCGTCGTGCCGCCGGCCCCCGTCGTCGACGTGCCGTTGGACCCGGGCATCGCGTCCTCGCCGCGCGGACCGTTGTTGGGGCCGGCCGCGGTCTCGTCGATGTTGGGGGCCAACACGCGCACGTGTCCCGACACCCACGCGCTGCGCCCCATCCCGTTGGCCGCCAACGACGGGCCGACGCGGGCCGACTCCGCACTGCGGATGATGGTCAGCCCGTCCTCGCCGCGGGCCTTACCGGCGGGCAGGCGCCGGAAGGTGTCCGCACCGGCGGTCGGAATGACGGTCAGAAGCGCGGCGGCCGCGGCGACGCCCACCACGGCCGCGCGTCGCGCGGCTTGAAAACGGGTGGCCACGGTTGAGTCCCCTCTGCGAGTTCGGTCGCAGGGAATCGTATGCGCGCGGCCGCAGATTTCCCGGGATTTGCGCGAAAACGGCGCGGCCGCCCACCTCGATCAGGTGGGAGCCGCGCCGTCTGGCGTCGCGCCGGGGATCAGCCCAGCGAGAACGGGCGTCCGTAGAAGACGAGGTACTCGGTCGCCTTCTTCGTTTCGATAAGGACGTTCGCGATCGATCGCGCCTGCGCGTAACCGCCACAGCCGTTGAGGGTCAGCTGCGAGTTCGTGTAGCCGAAGCTCACGTCCTTCTTCTTCTTCCAGGTGATCTTCGGCTCGTGCTTCTCGTTGCCGTAGTCGTCTTCCTTCTCGGTCTCGACGATGTAGTAGTTCACCGCCTGACCGGGGCCGACCGTCAGGCTGGTGCCCGCGGTCGGAGCGAACTCGGTCGTCTGCTGACCGATGTTGGGGTGGCCACCATTGGTGGTCAGACCGCCCAGGTTCACCTGGCAGCCGACGACGTAGCCGGCGCGCAGCTGGATCTTCTTGAGCGCCTCCGAGGAGGTGACCCGGTACTGGCCGGAGACCGCGGCGTTGCGGTGCATCGGGGTGCCGCCGACGGACTGGTTGATGATCGCCCGCTCATTCCAGCGGAACATCGAGATGACGGTGCCGTCGCCCATCTTCTGGCTGTCCTTCTGCGAGGGCAGCACGACCCGGGTGTCGGCCTGGGCGGCCGGGGCCAGGATCGCCGACGCGGCGACCGCGGCGGCACCGGCGGCCACGACGAGCTTGGTGATGCGTGTGTTCATGGGTCTGTTGTCTCTTTCAGGTCGTGGGTCAGCCGACGGAGAAGCGCTTGCCGTACAGGTTGAGCTTGTAGTGGTTGTCGCCGGTGGACTCGACGGTGACGAAGGAGCGGGCCATCGCGAACCCCGCGCAGCCGCCGATTTCGAGCTGGGCGCGGCGCCAGTTGAAGTAGTAGGTGCCCGGCTCCTCGAGCTGCTTCTTCTCGAGGGTGACGTAGTAGACCTTGCCCGGGCTCAGCGGCAGGCTGATCGAACCGTTCACCGTCGGGTTCGACGGGGAGAAGCTGCCGCTGATACCGGCCGACATGTTGCCCAGGTTGACCTGGCAACCGACGACGTAGCCGACGGTCAGCGAGGCGGCGGCGCCGGTGGTGGCCGAACCGTTCGAGCCGGGGAAGGCGTCCTCACCGCGGGGGCCGTTGTTGGGACCGGCCTCCTGCTTGTCGATGTGCGGGGCCAGCACCTTGGCCTTGCCCGACAGCCAGGCCGAGCGGCCGGCGCCGTTGGAGGCCAGCGACGGGGCCACGCGGGCCGACTCGTCGGTCTTGATGATCGTCATCCCACCGCCCTTGGCCGTGCCGTTGGGCAGCCGCACAAAGGTGTCGGCCTGCGCGGGGATCGTGCCGGTCAGGGCCGTCGCAGCCACGGCGGCCGCGGCCACGGCGGAGCCGACGGCCAGGCGCCGGGAAGCACCGGAGATAGTCATCTGTTTCCTCACTCATCGGAAGCGTTGGCTTGTCGAGCCGGTCGGAGCGTCATTGCCCCGGCCGCTCGACAACGCGCCGAACGTTACGGAGGAGAAGTGGACAGATGGTTACCGCAATCGGGCTTGGCGTGAAGCGTCGGCGCCAAGTTCGGAAACGGCAGGTGAACTAGCAGGGGTTTGTCGGGAAATACGGGACCGATTCGAACACGGAGTCATTTCAAATCGGTCTGCGCCCAACCCCCGCCGCGACGGCGCTACCGTCGCTCGAGGCCGATTTCCTCGGCGACTCCGGCCTCCCTGATCCAGCGCACGGTGAGCGCCGCCGCGAGCAACCCGGGCAACCCGATCGCGATCAGCGCGACCAACAGCGGCGCCGCCGCCTTGTCGTCGAGCGCGTGGGTGCATCCGTCGGCAATGTTCCCCAGTACGAGGAAGGCGCCGGCGACGAGTGCGGCGATGCCCGCGGCGCGCGCCTTGAAGGCCAGCGCGAGAAGCGGCGGCACGACGCTGAGCGTGTAGACGAAGGCGACGAACCAGGCCATGCCCGAGTTCGGGTTGGTGAGCTCGGCGAAGGCGTCGAGGTGACCGTCGTCGGTGTGTGCGTGGTCGTGGCCGTGCTGGTGGCTGGAATCGCCGGCGGCGAGCTCCCCGACCGAGGAGAACAGGTGGACCACGGCGAAGGCCATGATTCCGATGGCGGTGACCGCCCAGGCGAGAGCCGCGGCCAATCGATTGTTGTGGGTGGGGATGGTGAGCATGACGCCTCCTTTATCGACAATGATTGTCAATAAGAGCATGGCGGGTTCTGCCCGTGCAACCGTTCGGGCGAACTGATCAGCAGTAGCCGCGCGGGAGGTTCTTGCTCTGCGCCGACAACCAGGCACCGACATGGTTGAGGGCCGCGGTGCCGCTCTCCATCGTCGTGCCCGGACCGAAGGTGACCATCGCGACCGCGGTCTGCGAACCGTCGCGATGGGTGATCAGCGCGTTCTGGCGCACGACGTAGCCACCACTCACCCCGGGCCCCCAGCCACCCTTGACCTCGACGGGCGTCTTCATCGTCGTGGCGCCCCACTGCTGGTTGGCGTCGACCCGGCCCATCAGCTGGCGGACGCGCGCACTGTCGGGCAGGCAGGCCATGCCGGCGGTGAACCGCGCAGCGCTCGCCGCGGACCAGCTCGTTTGGCCGAAGATCGTGTACGGCGGCCGCTTCTGCGTCGACGGCACGACCGATTTGGTGTCACCCGCCTCGCGCAGGACCCGGGTGACGGCGGCGGCCGCCTCCTCGTTGGTCCCGAGGGAGTTCCACAGCGCCTGCGCGGCGTCGTTGTCCGACGCCGAGATGGCGGCCACCGTCTGCGGCATCATCGCCCCCTTCTTCCGCTCGGCCGCGATGGCCAGGGGCACCTTGATCGTCGACCACGCGACCTGCGGCGCCGCGTCGCCGATGACGATGGGGGCGGCCGGCACGCCGACGGGCGTGATGGCGACGGCGACCTTCTGGTTCAGGCCCAGCGGCTCCAGCCGCTTGTTCAGCTGGAGGGCCGCGGCGCCGAGCCTGCCGGTCGCCTGGGCCATCGAGGGTCCGGGCGCCGGGCGTTTGACCGTCGACGACGGGGGTGCGGGCACGTAGGCGCTCGACGTCGTCTCGTCGGTCGCGCCGGGTTTGTCGGTGGCACAGCCGGCGAGGGCGAGGCCGATCGTCAGCGCGACGACCGCGCCGGGAACGAGGTGGTTGCGGCTCATCGGTCTAGTAGATATGCACCACGGCGTCGTTGCCGCCGCGACACACCACAATCCCCCGCTCGGGCAGGCAGCTCATCGAGTAACTCTGTCCGGTGACCGGGCTGTAGGCGCTCACCGTGCGCGCCTGGCCCTTCGACCCGGCGGCCAGATAGGCGTCGCGGACCGAGGCCGCGAACGGGCAGGAGGTCACGGTGGTGCCCACGCCGACGGTGTTGTCGCACGGGGTCGAATCGGCGGGCGGGGTCGCGAGGGTCGGCGTTTCGGTCGCCGTCACGGTGACCGGCGGCTCCGCGGTCTCCGACTTCTTCCCGCCCAACGCTCCGATCAGGAAGTAGGCCCCGATGCCGACGCCGAGCAACAACAGTGCGCCGAGCGCCCCGAGGAGCAGGCCGTTGCCACGCCCCTTCGACTGGTCCACATAGCCGGGTGCGAACTGGGGACCGGTGGCGTATTGGGCACCGGTGTACTGCGGCCCGGTCGGGTACTGCGGAGCGGTGTACTGGGGGCCGGTCGGGTACTGCGGCTCGGGATGGGCCGGGCCGGTCGGCAGCGCCTCGGTGGGCGATACCAAGGTCTCGGTCGGTGCCACGGGCATCGCAACGGTGGTCGTGGCGCTGTAGGCGGTCCCGGTGTCGAGGGCGGCCCGCATCGCCGCCGCGAACTCCCCGGCGGTGGCGTACCGGTCGCCGGGTTCGCGCGCCAAACCGCGCATCAGGACCTCGTCGAAGCCGATCGGCAGGCTCGGGTCGACCGAGGACGGCAGCGGCGGGTCGGTCATCAGCGCGGACTTGATCGCCGCCGCCTGGGTGGCGGCGGGGTGCGGCCCCTTGCCGGTCAACGCCTCGTAGGCGACGACGGCCAGGCCGTACACGTCGCTCGCGGCCGTCGCCGGCTGGTCGTCGAACAGTTCCGGTGCGATGTAGGCGACCGATCCGATGGCGGTCCCGACCTGCGTCAGCTGGGGCAGCCCCGCGTCGGCGGCGTGGGCGATGCCGAAGTCCACCAGATAGGCGAAGTCGTTGGGCGTGAGCAGGACGTTCTCCGGCTTGACGTCGCGGTGGACCAGTCCGGCGGCATGAGCGGCGTCGAGGGCCTGGGCGACCTGTTCGACGATGGCGACGACGCGCTGCGGCGCGAGCTTGCCGGACCCGCGGATCGCCGCGCGCAGGTCGGACCCGTCGACGACGCGCATGTCGAGGAACAGCGTGCCGTCGATCGTGCCGAAGTCGTGGATCGGGATGATGTGCGGCTCGTCGAGGCGGGCCACCGCCTGCGACTCGCGGCGGAACCGCTCGGCATACACCTCGTCGTCGGCGAGCGCGGATGCCAACAGCTTCAGCGCGACGGTGCGGTCCTTCTCGGTGTCGACCGCCCGGTACACCTCACCCATCCCGCCACGGCCGAGTAGTTCGCCGAGCTCGTAGCGGCCGAATTGCGTACCCGTGCGGGCCCCGTCACTCATGGGAGCAGACTAGTACGCGCGCACCACTGTGGGAGGGGCGTCAGCCCGAACGCTCCGGGTCCCACCGCGCCATGCCCAGGAAGACCAGGACGAGCTGCCGTTTGGCCCGCTCGATCACCTCTTCCTCGACGACGGCCCCGCGGTACTCCCCGTCGAGCAGATCGGCGACGGCGGTCAACATGATCGTGACGATCAGGTCGGCGACCAGCTCGAGATCATCCGGCGACCAGGCCGCCATGTCGGGCAGACGAGCGAGATCGATGGCGAGTTCCTTGGCGAACAACCGCAGCTCGGTGTCGATGGCCCGGCGGATCTCCGGAACGCCGCCGTGCTGTTCGCGGATCAGGAACCGGAACTGCGCCTCGTTGTCACGGACGTGGCCGAGCAGGATCTCCAAGGAGTTGGTGGCGGTCGGCAGCGCATTGCGGGCGGCCAGGTCGCGACGGCCCTCGCGGAGGGTGCGACGCAGCACGCGCATCGAATCCTCGACCAGGGTGACCCCGAGGTCCTCCATCGAGCTGAAGTGCCGGTAGAAGGCGGTCGGCACGATGCCCGCGCCGCGGGCGACCTCGCGCAGGCTCAGCCCGGAGAAACTGCGGTCGGCGACGAGGTCCATCGTCGTGTCCAGCAGTGCCTGTCGGGTGCGGTTCTTCTTCTCCGCGCGCGACTCGGGCTCCCGGGAGCCGCGACGCGACGACGAGCCGCGCGAGCGGCCGGCCGCCCGCGCGTCACGAGAGTCGTCGGCCGCGGTCACAAGCGTCGAGTGTACGGCGGTGACAGCCGTCACAAGACTCCCCCTTGACGAAACGGTGGCTACATATGGCACACTTTTGGGTGTACAGCCGTTCACTGTAAATGCTCAACCGCTACTCGGACCTCACAGGAGGCAACCACCATGAGCACCCGAATCTCCAGTCTGATGGGATCGGTCCTCCAGGCCGCCCTCACCCCCCACCCCGTCGACCGTTACCTCGAGCTCGTCGACCCGATGATGACCTGGCGCGACCTGCGTGCCGAGATCATCGGCGTCCGCCGGAGCACCGAGCGCACCGTCACCCTCACCCTGCGGCCGACGCGGCAGTGGAAAGGCCACAAAGCAGGACAGTATGTGCAGCTCAGCACCGTTATCGATGGTGTTCGCCACATGCGCTGCTTCTCTCCCGCCAACGCCGCCGGCGACCGTCACGACGACATCGAGCTGACCATCACCGCCCACGACGACGGCTTCGTCTCGCGCCACCTGCGCGAGACCGCGCACCCGGGCATGGTCGTCGGCCTCGACCAGGCCGCCGGTGACTTCACGCTGCCGGAGAACCCCGGCCGCAACGTCGTCTTCATCAGCGGAGGGTCAGGCATTACACCCGTACTCTCAATGCTGCGAACGCTCGTCGCCTCCAACTACCGTGGATCGATGACGTTCGTTCACTACGCGCGCAGCGCCGACGATGTCGCCTACCACGCCGAACTGCAGAACCTGGCGGCGCTGAACCCGAATCTGGACCTGCGCCTGCACTACACGCGGGGCGCATCCCCGGATCACTTCACCGCCGCGCACCTCGCCGACGTCGACACCGCCGACGCCGACATCTTCCTGTGCGGCCCGGCGTCGCTGATGGACGCGGTGCGCGAGCACTGCGAAGGCGCGGGCTTGGCCGACCGCCTGCACACCGAGGCGTTCACCCTCACCGTGCCCGCCGTCGACCCGAATCAGCCGATCACCGGCACGGTGAGCTTCACCGAATCGAAGGTGACCGCCGAGAACGACGGCCGCACCATTCTCGACCAGGCCGAGTCCGCCGGCCTGTCCCCGGAGAGCGGCTGCCGCATGGGCATCTGCTTCTCCTGCACCAAGGTCAAGAAGTCCGGTTGCACCCGCAACGTCCTCACCGGCGAACTGGACACCGAGGCCGACCAGCACATCCAACTTTGCGTCAACACCCCCGTTGGCGACGTCGAAATCGAGGTTTAAGAATCATGGCAACCCAGATCAGCCACCTCTACGAGGTGAAGAGCGACGAGAAGAAGGTCCCCCCGGTCAAGGAGGTGAACCTCACCCACGAGCAGGTCGAGCAGATCGGCCAGGAGCTCGAGGAGCTGCGCGCCCGCATCATGGCCGACGTCGGCGAGTCCGACCGCGAGTACATCTACAAGATCATCCGGTGGCAGCGCGGCCTGGAGATCGGTGGCCGCGCCCTCATGTACGCCGGCTGGTTCCCGCCGGCCTGGATCGCCGCCGTCGGCATGCTCGGCGCGTCGAAGATCCTGGACAACATGGAGATCGGCCACAACGTCATGCACGGCCAGTACGACTGGATGCGCGAGGACACCTACAACTCGCGCGAGTTCGAGTGGGACACCGTCTGCCCCGCCGACCAGTGGAAGCACAGCCACAACTACATGCACCACACCTTCACCAACATCGTCGGTGAGGACCGCGACGTGGGCTACGGCATCCTGCGCATGGCCCGCGACCAGAAGTGGAACCCCTACTACCTGGGCAACCTCGGCTATGCGGCAGCGCTCATGCTGCTGTTCGAGTGGGGCGTCATGCTGCACGACCTCGAGGTCGAGCGCGTCATCTCCGGCGAGCGCAAGTGGTCCGACGTCAAGGGGCTGGTCCGCGGCATGTGGCGCAAGGCCAGCAAGCAGGTCCTCAAGGACTACGTCATCTTCCCGGCGCTGACCGGACCGCTGTTCCTCACGACGCTGGCCGGCAACGCGTCGGCGAACCTGGTCCGCAACCTGTGGACCTTCTCGATCATCTTCTGCGGCCACTTCCCCACCGGTGCGCAGACCTTCACCAAGGAGGAGACCGAGAACGAGACCCGCGGCGAGTGGTACATCCGCCAGATGCTCGGCTCGGCCAACATCGAGGGCGGCGAGCTGTTCCACATCATGAGCGGCAACCTGAGCCACCAGATCGAGCACCACCTGTTCCCCGACGTGCCCGCCAACCGGTACCCGGAGATGTCGAAGGAGGTCCGCGAGATCTGCGAGCGCCACGGCCTGCCGTACAACACCGGCAAGCTGCGCCACCAGCTCGGCTCGACGTGGAAGAAGATCGCCAAGCTGAGCCTGCCCAACTCGTGGACCCGCGACGACGACGACCTGGTCGTCAACATCGAGCGTGCCGCCGACGTGAAGGCCACCGCGAGCTGACTCGCTCGCAAACCCACCAGTTCGGGACAAACCCCACACCGTTTGGGTGTCGGGTTTGTCCCGAACCGTTGGGTTTGCAGGTCTTAGGATTGGTGCCATGAGCAGCGACAAGCCGAAGCGGCGCGAGATCGACTTCGACGCCCTCGAGCGCAACAAGGACTTGGCGCAGGAGGCCGTCCAGGGGACGGCCGCGCGCGTCGGGCGGATCGCGACGATCATCACCAGCGCCGTCGTGGAGGTCGCCAAGGAGATCGGCGACCTCATCTCCGACGGATTCGAGATGCGCGAGGCCGCCAAAAGGGCCAAGGCCGATTCCTCGCGGCTGGACGCGATGGCGGCCGAACGCCTCGACGACGACGAGCACGAGGCGCTGGAACCGCCCGCGTCGACCGTCGAAATCCTCGACGCCGAGGTCACCACCGAGGACGACGAGCGCGGTTAGAGTCACGCTGAGCGCAATTGGGCCGTCGGACCCGTCCGTCATTACCCTTGCGGGTATGGCTCTTCCGAAGGCTCTCGAGTTCCCCAACCCGGTCAACGACTACGCGGCCCGCGCGACCGCCGGCCTGGTGATCCTGCTCGCGATCGCGTCGATCGTCGTGAACCAGTGGTGGCTCTACGCCGTCCTGGCGCTCGGATTCGCGCTGCGCGTCGCCGGCGGTCCGAAGTACTCGCCGTTCGGGCGCCTGTCGGTGCACGTGATCGTGCCCAAGCTCTGGAACAAGGAGAAGCTGGTCCCGGGCCCGCCGAAGCGGTTCGCGCAGACGGTCGGCCTGGTGTTCGGCCTGGTGGCCACCGTCTTCAGCCTTTTCGGGTGGGGCCTGGCCGCCCAGATCACCATCGGGCTGCTCATCGTCGCCGCGTTCCTCGAGTTCGCCTTCGGCATCTGCCTCGGCTGCATCACCTTCGGCTTCCTCCAGCGCCACGGCGTGATCCCCGAGTCGGTCTGCGAGGCCTGCAACAACGTCCAGCTCGACCACGGAGCAGCAACGCTGAAGGTCGACGCGCTGGAGCGCAACATCGCCTCCTAACCGTCGCCCCAGATCCTCGCCGAGCGTGCCCAGAATCTCGCCGACCGTGCCCACTTTTCCGCCGAGCGTGCCCAGAATTTCGCCGACCGTGCCCTAATAGGCGCCGCGTTCGCGTAGTGCATCCTCGATCTCACGCAACACCAGCCAGGGCTTGTCCCAGAGTTTCTCGGCGTCGACGCGAATCACGCGCCATCCCAGGTTGCGCAGTTTGTCATCTCGACGAGCATCCCGGTCGCGCCGAGCCTCAGACGAGTGAAACTCCGCACCGTCGTACTCGATGCAGATGAGCAGCTCCTCGTAGCCGAGGTCCGCCCGAGCAAACACACGTCCGGTCTCGTCCCTCACCGGGATCTGGAGGTCGGGAGTCGGTAGGTCGCTGCGAATCATCAACAAGCGCAGGCAACTCTCCTGCGGTGATTCCGCCCGACCATCGATGAGCGGAGCGATCGCTCGCAACTGCCGGATGTGGCGCCACCCTTTGTGTTCGAGGATGTACCGATTCAACAGCGGTATCGAGAACGAGGTTGCACGATGCAGCGCGTCGAGCTGGCCCAGGCCGCGCCACTCCGGCACCAGGCGACCAACGTCGAATGCAGTGCGCACCGGCGTCGTGACCAGAATGTCGTCGAGTTCCATCACGTCCGCGATCGCGAGTTCGAAGCGCCGCGACGCCCGCCCCTCGAGCCGCTTGCCGCACCCGGACGGCACACGGAGCAATTCGACGCGAAACGCCGGATCGAACCAAGGGTTTCCGTGCAGGATCGACGCGGCCACACCGCCGACGACCGGATTCCCCCGCGCCTTCGACGCCGTCGCCAGGATTCTGTCCCGTGCCGAGAGCAACTGCCGTCGACCCACCGCTGTCGTGCCGTCGATTCGCCGAAGGTCAACCGGATCCATCGGCGGGAGCTTGCCGACCAAGCGTCGAAAATGCTCTTCGCGGGCATACACGTCATCTGTGCTCATACGAGTTAGACGCAGCGCGCCGCCGGACGGCTCCATGTGTTGGACACGCTCGACGAAAATCTGGGCACGCTCGGCGGGTCAGTCGAGGAGGTTGAGGGCGATCCCGTCGAGGATGTCGTGCTCGGAGACCACGAGCTCGTCAATACCCGCCCGGCGCGACATCTGTTTGGCGAGCGCATCGGTGACCAGCGCACCCGCGCCGATGACGTCCACCCGCCCCGGGTGCATCACGCCCAGCTCCGCGCGACGAGCCCGCGGCATGTCGACCAGACTCCAGCAGATCTGCTCCAACTGCCCCAGCGGCACCCGTGCCAGGTGGATGCGCTGCGGATCGTATTCGGGCAGGTCCAGGGCCAGCGCGGCCAGCGTGGTCATCGTCCCCGCGACCCCGACCCACGTCCGCACGTCGGAGACGTCGACGGCCGCGAAGGCCGGTGCGAGTCGCTCGTCGATGAAGGCCTGCGCCGCCGCGATCTCGTCCTCGCCGGGCGGATCACCGGGCAGGCACCGCTCGGTGGTCCGCACACACCCGACGTTCGCGGAGTAGGCCGCGCGGACACCGGAGGCATCCCCGACGACCAGCTCGGTCGACCCGCCGCCCAAGTCGGTGACCGCGAACGGACCGAGCGCCGGATCCAGGTCGCCGACGGCACCGCGGAACGACAGCCGCGCCTCCTCGTCGCCGGAGATGACGCGGGCGACGGCACCCGGCACGACCGTCCCGAGCAGTTCGGCGGTCATGGCGAAGAACTCGTCGCGGTTGGCGGCGTCACGGGTGGCCGACGTGGCGACCATGTCGACGCGCTGCACGCCCAAATCGCGCATCGTCGCGGCATAGCCCGCCAGCGCGGCCCGGGTGCGCTCGATGGCCTCGTCGGCGAAGCGCCCCGTCGCATCGACGCCCTGCCCCAAGCGCACGACCACCATCTCGCGGTGCAGGTCCCGCAGCCCGTCAACGGCGCGGTCGGCGACCAGCAGACGGATCGAATTGGTGCCGCAGTCGACGGCTCCTACCCTGGTCACGACGGCTCCTCACCGGTGAGGCGGGGCCAGTCGGCCGGCAGGGCGGTGCCGCGCAGTCCCTGGTCACAGGCGAGCGACACGGCCTCGTCGCCGAGCGGGTTGAGCCCCGGGCCCTTGGCCAGCGAATGCGCGATCAGCACGTGCAGGCACTTGACCCGGTCGGGCATACCGCCGCCGGTGAAGTCGGTGCCCAGTGATTCGATCGCGTCGCGCTCGGCCAGATAGTCCTCGTGGGCGCGGCGGTAGGCGGCGGCGAGCTCCTCGTCCGTCGTCAGGCGCTCGCTCATCGTCTTCATCACGCCCGACGACTCGAGGCGGCTCGCGGCCGCCGTCAGCCGCGGGTCGGTCAGGTAGTACAGCGTGGGGAACGGGGTGCCGTCGGCCAACCGCGGCGCGGTCTTGACGACCGCTGGCTGCCCGTCGGGCGTGCGGTAGCTGATCTCCAGGACCCCGCGCGGGTCACGGCCCAGCTGCTGCGCGACGACGGCCAGATCATTCGGGGATACGGACACCGCGCGTCACTTCGCCGGCGGCGTGGCCACCGAGTCCCAGAGATTCACGTACCACGGGTTCGCGACGCGCTCGGCCTCACGACGACGCTCCTTGGCAGCTGCTTCCCGACCGGGGATCTCCAGCACGAAGGGCGTCTCTCCGGGGCGGACGTACTGCAGCCGGCCGCGGGCCTGCGCCTCGGTGTACGCCGGATCGCCCTGCTCGTTGACCTTGCGGGTGAGCTCGGTGATCTCGCGCTCGAGGGCGGCGTTCTGCGCGCGCATCTGGCCCGCCTCGGCGCGCTGGGAGAAATAGGTGCGCAGCGGCATCGCGAGGGTGAGCGCGACGAATCCGACGACGACGGCGAGGACGATGGCGCGCCGCGGGTTCAGCCGGTCCCAGCGGGCGGCGAGCTTGCGGGCCGGGGCACTGCCGCCGAGCGGGCGTCGGCGAGTCTGGGCGGTGCGGCGCC
>NZ_JASGER010000077.1:0-60624 GCF_047606305.1 Gordonia sp. (in: high G+C Gram-positive bacteria)
CGCACGCCTCACCGCCGTCGGCGACGCCCGCGCCCGCACGGTGGGGGCGGCCGTGGCGCCGAGCGGTGCGCGGATCTCGGTGACCACCAACGGCGACGAGATCACCGTGCGGGTCGAAGCCGACGCGCCGCTGCTGCCGATGCTCACCGTGAGCGGGCACGCGGTCGCGGTGAAGGAACCCGACGGCGAGGGCGGGGAACCCGCGGATGCGCCGGCTGCTGGGTGAGGACGACGGCTCGGCCACTCCGGCGGGTGTGGCCGTGGTCGCCTGCCTGATCGCGTTGACGCTGGTCCTGGTCCACCTCGGGTCCGCGGTGCTGGGACGTCACCGTGCCGCCGCCGCGGCCGACCTCTCGGCGCTGGCCGCCGCGGCGGCGGTGCTCGCGGGCGAGGACGGATGCGCGACCGCGTCGCGGGTGGTTCGTGCGCAGGGCGACCCGGCGATGCGGCTGGCGTCCTGCACCGTCGACGGCGACTTCGTCGACGTGCGAGTCGAGGTACCGCTGAACCTGGGCCGCTTCGGCGTCGCGACGGCCCGGGCCGAGGCACGGGCGGGTCCGGTGGAATCCTGACCGTCGGAATTCAGCACTCGGCCTAGGCGTTGCACCACCCGTACGGGACGAACGCGGAGGCGAGGGTCGGGCAGATGGGCGAGTGGCACGGTGCGGAGTTGGACCTGGCGGCCCTGCTGACGCGCATCGGATTCGACGGAGAACCTGAACCGACCCTGTCGACCCTTGCGGCACTGCACCGCGCGTACACGACGACGATGCCGTTTGAGAATCTCGACATCTTTTTGGGGCGCCCGATCCCACTCGGGATCGCCGAGCTGCAGGACAAGCTCGTCCAGCGTCGACGAGGCGGCTATTGCTTCGAGCACGCGACGCTGTTCGCGGCGGCGCTCGAGGCGTTGGGCTTCCGGTTCACCGCCGCACTGGGACGGGTCAGCATGGGAGCGGCCGAGCCCATGCACCGCCCGGCCACGCACGCATTGCTCGTCGTCGAGTTCGACGACTCCAGGCGTTGTCTCTGCGACGTCGGATTCGGCCGTGGCCCGCTCGAGCCGATTCCCGTCGAGGACGGGACGGAGGTCGATCAAGAGGGTTGGCGGCTGCGGCTGACCCGGGACGCCGACGGGCCGCGCGGGTCGGCGCAGGCGTGGACGCTGTGGCAGCGGTCCGAGGTCGACGGCGCCGTCGGGTGGATCGACCGACACCGGTGGACTCTCGACCAGCGGCACCCCGTCGACTTTGCCGTCGGCAACCACTACGTCTCGACCTCCCCGCGTTCGCCGTTCACGATGCGACCGTTCGTGCAGCGGTTCCTTCCCGACCGGCAGGAGACCCTCGACGGCCGGACCTGGACCACGGTCGCGCCGGACGGCAGCGTCACGGCACAGCGCACGGTGGAGATCGAGGAGTTCCCCCAGATTCTCGACGAGCGGTTCGACGTCGAACTCACCGATACAGAGGCGACCGATCTGGTTGCCGTGCTGCCCGGCCTGCCGTGGATGCGCGAGTCGGCCGCAGCCCGGTGAGTTCAGGACTCCAACAGGCGGCGCGGACCCGGCCCGTGCTCGCCCCACCCGTCGTGCGGGTTGGCCAGTGTGCAGCGCTCCAATGACAGACATCCGCACCCGATACAGCCGGTGAAGTCGTCACGCAGCTGTTGGAGGCGGTGGATGCGATCGTCGAGGTCGGCGCGCCAGCCGGCTGACAGCTTCTCCCAGTCCGTGCGGGTGGGGGTCCGGCCCGCAGGCAGGCGGTCGAGCGCGTCGCGGATCTCGGCGAGGGGGATGCCGACCCGCTGCGCGATGCGGATCAGCGCCACCCGGCGCAGGGTGTCGCGGCGATAGCGCCGCTGATTGCCCGACGTGCGGCGGGCGGTGATCAGTCCCTCGCGCTCATAGAAGTGCAGTGCCGAGACGGCGGCGCCGCTACGCGCGGACAGTTCACCCACGGTCAGCTCCCGCTGATTCCAGGCCGGTGCGTCGGACATGACCGCCTCCTCGCTTGACCTCAACCTTACTTGATGTTTAACAGTGGTGGGACGCCGGACGATCGGCGTCGAAGGGAAGTGGACGAATGAGTATGGAGAGCACCGTGTGGAGCTCGATGTACACGACGATGTACGCGCGGCGCGACGAGCGACCGTTCAGCGCGGTGACGCTGCGGCGGATCGGCCGCTTTGCGCGGCCGCATCGTCGTCGGCTGGTCTGGTTCGCGGTGGTCAGTGTCGCCGTGGCGGTGTTGACCGTGGCGACGCCGCTGCTGGCCGGGCGCGTCATCGACGCGATCACCCATCGGTCGACGACGGGCACGGTGATCGGCCTCGCCGGCCTCATCGCGCTCGTGGCGGTTGCCGAGGCCGCGCTCGGCCTGGTCCAGCGACGACTCTCCGCGACCATCGGCGAAGGGTTGATCCTCGACCTGCGCACCGCCGTCTACGACCATGTGCAGACGCAGCCGGTCGCCTTCTTCAGCCGCACCCGCACCGGGGCGCTGGTCAGCCGCCTCAACAACGACGTGATCGGCGCGCAGCGCGCGTTCAGCGACACCTTCGCCGGGTTGGTCAGCAACGTCGTGACTCTGGTGCTGGCGCTCGTCGCGATGGTCACGCTCTCGTGGCAGATCACCCTGCTGGCACTACTCCTGCTGCCCGTCTTCCTCCTGCCGGCGCGTCGGATCGGCTCGCGCCTGGCCGGGCTGCAGCGGGAGCGGGCCGAGCACAACGCGGCGATGGGCAACCGGATGACCGAGCGCTTCTCGGCGCCGGGCGCCACGCTGATCAAGCTGTTCGGCGACCCGGCGCGCGAGTCAGCCGAGTTCGCCGCCCGGGCCGGTCGCGTCCGCGACATCGGGGTGCGCAGCGCCATGGTGCAGGAGACGTTCTACGTCGCGCTGATGCTGGTGTCGGCACTCGCGTTGGCGCTGATCTACGGGCTCGGCGGCTACTTCTCGCTGCGCGGTCAGCTGCAGGCGGGCACCGTCGTCGCCCTGGCGATGCTCCTCACCCGCCTCTATGCCCCGCTCACGGCGTTGGCCAACGCGCGGCTGGAGGTGATGAGTGCGATGGTCAGCTTCGAGCGGGTCTTCGAGGTCCTCGACCTCCCGCCGCTGATCACCGACTCACCCACCGCCGTCCCCGTGCCCGACGGCCCGCTCGACGTCGAGTTCGACGGTGTCCGATTCGCCTACCCGTCGGCCGACCGCGTCTCACTCGCCTCGCTCGAGGAGGTTGCCGTCCTCGACCCGCGGGCGGGGAGCACGGTGTTGCACGACGTGTCGTTCCGCGTCCCGGCCAGCAAGACCGTCGCCCTCGTGGGGTCGTCGGGAGCGGGAAAGTCGACGATCGCCGCGCTGGTTCCGCGGCTATACGACGTCGACGGCGGCGCCGTGCTCGTCGGCGGGCGCGATGTGCGCGAGCTGGAAGCGGCGTCGCTGCGGCGAGCGGTCGGCATGGTCACCCAGGACGGGCACCTGTTCCACGACACCGTGCGCGCCAACCTGACTCTCGGTCTGCCCGATGCCACCGACGAGCAGCTGTGGGACGCGCTACGACGAGCGCGACTGGTCGACCTGGTCGAGGCGTTGCCCGACGGCCTGGACACCGTCGTCGGTGAGCGCGGCTACCGCTTCTCCGGTGGGGAGCGGCAGCGCATGACGATCGCCCGCGTCCTGCTGGCGCAACCACGGGTGGTGATCCTCGACGAGGCGACGGCCCATCTCGACTCGACGTCGGAGGCAGCCGTCCAAGCGGCACTCGGCGAAGCACTGGCCGGGCGGACGGCCCTGGTCATCGCCCATCGACTCTCGACCGTCCGGCAGGCCGATCAGATCCTCGTCGTCGAAGCCGGGCGCATCGTCGAGTCCGGCACCCACGACGAGCTGCTCGCCGCCGACGGCCGCTACGCGCAGCTGTACCGCACCCAGTTCGATGACGTCGATGAGACAGCGGCTTGACGAGAGTCCTGAGATCTTTCGTGATGATCAGCCTGCAGATCGAGCGGAATCACGCCCAAGAAGCTCAAGCACCGCAATAGCCCCGGCCTTGTCGAGCGGCTCGTTGCCGTTGCCGCACTTGGGTGACTGCACGCAGGACGGACAGCCCTTCTCGCACCCGCACGACGACACCGCTTCATGGGTGGCGCGCACCCATTCGTCGAAGGCCTCGTAGCCGCGATCGGCGAAGCCTGCCCCACCGGGATAGCCGTCGTAGACGTAGACCGTCGGCAAACCCGTGTCGGCGTGGATGTTCGTCGACAGCCCACCGATATCCCACCGGTCGCATGTCGCGACCAGCGGCAACATGCCGATCATCGCGTGCTCGGCGGCGTGCAGCGCACCGGGAAGGTTGACGTCGGTGATCCCGGCGCCGGCCAGCGCCTCGGGGGTGAGGGTGTACTGCACGGCCCGCGTCGGCAGCGTTTGCGGCGGAAGGTCCAGTTCCACCGAGTCGAGGATCTCCCCGCTGTGCAGCTTGCGCAGGTAGCCGACGACCTGCGAGGTCACCTCCACCTCGACCAACCCCACGTGCAGCGGTCCGCGGTCCCACTCGCGGATGGTGTCGACCACCGCCACCTCGGTGGTCTCGCGCGGCGACGTCGTCCAATCCGGTTCCTCCGGATGCACCAGCGCCAACCCGTCCTCCAGGTCGAGGTCGTCGACGACGAAGGACGCGCCCTGGTGGATGTGGACGGCACCGGGGTGGACCGTCGAGAGCGCCCGAACGGTGTCGACGGTGCCGAGCAACCGCGACGTCGACGTGTCGACGATCAGGATCTGCCCGCCGATGCCGCCGCGGATGTCGATATCGGCGTGCGGCTCCACCCCGGCCGCGAGGTACCAGCCGGCCTTGCGCCGCCGCAGCAGTCCCTCCCCGGTCAACTCGTCGACGGCCTCGGCAACGCCCAGCCATTCCACCTCCGCCGGCTTCAACGGCAGTTCGGCGGCCGCGCACAACAGGTGCGGCTTGAGCACGTACGGGTTCATCGGATCGAAGACGGTCGCCTCCACCGGCTTGTGCAGGAGTGCCTCCGGGTGGTGCACGAGGTAGGTGTCCAGCGGGTCGTCGCGCGCGATGAGCACGACCGCCGACGCCGCTCCCCGTCGCCCGGCACGACCGGCCTGCTGCCAGAAGGACGCGACCGTCCCCGGGTAGCCGGCGATCACCACCGCGTCCAGACCGCTGATGTCCACGCCCAACTCGAGTGCGTTGGTCGTCGCAATGCCGAGCAGTTCGCCGTCGGCGATGGCGCGCTCCAACCGTCGCCGGTCGTCGGCGAGATAGCCCGCGC
The DNA here is from genome assembly GCF_047606305.1 of Gordonia sp. (in: high G+C Gram-positive bacteria). GTDB lineage: Bacteria > Actinomycetota > Actinomycetes > Mycobacteriales > Mycobacteriaceae > Gordonia. Next base: position 5,297 of record NZ_JASGER010000077.1, read on the forward strand.
GATAGGCGGCCACCCGCCCCGCCAACTCGGGGGCCGACGACTCCAGCAACCCGGCCGCGGTGCGTGCGGTGATCTCCGCCCCGCGTCGGCTGCGCACGAAACAGAGCGTCCGCGCGCCCTCGATGACGAAGTCCGCCAGGATGCGCCCGGCCTCGGCACCCGCCGACCGTCGCACCGGTGCGCCGTTCTCCCCGGTGACCTCCGGAAGGAAATCCGGCTCCCAGAGTGCGACGGTTCTCTCCCCGGTGGGTGAGGAGTCGTGGGTCACTTCCACCGCGGGCTCGCCGATCAACCGGGTCAGCGTCCGCGCGGGCTCGGCGGTGGTGGCACTGGCCGCGATGACGACCGGCTCGGCGCCGGCCGCGCGGGCCACTCGCAATAACCGTCGCAGCACCAGTGCCGTGTGTGCTCCGAACACCCCGCGATAGTGGTGGCACTCGTCGACGACGATGAACTTCAGCTGCCGCAAGAACTGCTGCCAGCGGTGGTGGCCGGACAGGATCCCGATGTGCAGCATGTCCGGATTGGTGAACAGCACGCGCGAGTTCGCCCGCGCCCACTGACGCATCTGCGCGTCGGTGTCCCCGTCGTAGGTGCACGGCGCCAACCTCGCGAATTCCGGGTTCGTCGCGAGAATCGTTGTCAGAGAGCGCAATTGGTCGACGCCGAGCGCCTTGGTGGGCGATAGGTACAGGGCGGTCGAGGCATGGTCGTGGAGCAGGCGCTGCAACACCGGCAGTTGATAGGCGAGCGATTTGCCCGACGCCGTGCCGGTGGAGATGACCACGTGGCGGCCGGCGTGCGCGTGCTCGGCGGCCTCGATCTGGTGGCGCCACGGACGGTGAAGCCCCAGGTCGGCGTAGGCGGCGACGATGTCCGGGTCCAGCCACGACGGCCAGTCGACATGCTCGGCGACGGCCGCCTCGATCACCTCGGTGTGGGTGACCGGCGAGGCGTCGGGGTCGGTTCCGGCGAGGGCGGCGCGCAGCAACTCCTCCCCGTAGGAATCGCTCATCTCGCCCCAAATCCCGCCCGCGGCACACGTTCGGGCCGTCCCTGCAATCTAGCGATTGCGTGACGAGTTCGGCGCAATCGGGTCGGTGGACTATCGCGGCGCCCCGGAACGTGATTGACTGAACTCGGTCGCACGATTTGACCGTGTCTCGGGGGATCTCCCCGCCGCAGTCCGAATCTTGTTGCGAGCGTTGTACTTGGGTTGGTTCGCGGGCTCCGCAGGCTTTCACTCAGAATGGCGGTCGGAACCGACCACGACGCGAGACATCCTCGGTCGCAATCAGTAAATATGTAAGGAATTCTGGAATGGCACAGGGAACTGTGAAGTGGTTCAACGCGGAAAAGGGCTTCGGCTTCATCGCCCCCGACGAGGGAAACGGTGACGTGTTTGTGCACTACTCGGAGATTCAGGGATCCGGTTTCCGCACCCTGGAAGAGAACCAGCGCGTCGAGTTCGAGGTCGGCCAGGGCAGCAAGGGCCCGCAGGCTACCGGCGTTCGCGCCGTCTAAGACCTCGGGTCGCTGACGCGAACCACGAGACCAACACCGCGCCCGTCGCGTCCGGATCACCTCCGGACCGGCGGGCGCGGTTGTTTCTGCCGGTCATCGGGAGCCGCCGTACCGGCGATGTAACACGATCGCCGTAGCATTGGGGGCGTGAGCCAGCTCGCCTTCTTCTCCGCGGATACCGACGATCCGTCGCTTGCCGACGTCGCCGGTCTCCTCGCGGGCACCGGGCAGGCGGTCCCGATGGCCGGCGGAACGCGGGTTTCGGTCGTCGTCGACGCGCAGTGGCGCGCCCTGGCCCTCGCCGACGAGCTGACGGCCATCGGGCTCGACGTCGAGCTCACCCATTCCGAAGAGGGGTCGCCGGTCGTGCGCACCGAGCCGACGGCACTGCTCGACGACTTGCGCGAACAGTGGTCGTCGGGCGCGGTGAAGGCGGTGCCGCCGGGCTGGACGCCGACCGCCCGCGCGCTGCGGCAGTGGGCCATCGCCTCGGGCCGCCGCGACGGCGACAAGTACCTGCTCGGGCTGGACCCACACGCCCCCGACACCCATCCGGCCCTCGCCACGGCGCTCATGCGCGTGGGCGTCGCGCCGATCCTCACCGGCACCCGAGGGGGCGATCCGGGGCTGCGGATCGCCGGAAAACGACGGGTGACGCGATTCGTCGAGATGGTCGGCGCCCCGCCACAACAGCCCGGTGCCGCACAATTCTGGCCAACCTTCTGACGTCGACGCGGATTTCACCGGTGACCAGCGACGACGGCGTGCACCGGCCGGAAATGCCGCGCCGGGAACCGCTACCGTATGTGCAGTAGCACCCATATATAAGGTAGAAACCTCACCAGCGGGGTGCATCCGGCACTCCGAGGTGAACTGAGGGACGCCCGTGGCAAAGACCGACACCGCATCGCCCGGATCGGGCCGGACTCGACGACTCGTGATCGTCGAGTCGCCCACCAAGGCGCGCAAGATCGCCGGGTACCTCGGAAGCGACTACGTCGTCGAATCGTCGCGCGGCCACATCCGCGACCTTCCGCGCGGCGCCGCCGACGTCCCCGCGAAGTACAAGGGTCAGCCGTGGGCGCGCTTGGGCGTCAACGTCGAAGACAACTTCGAGCCGCTCTACGTGGTGTCCCCGGACAAGAAGTCCACCGTCACCGAACTCAAGCAGCTCCTCAAAGAGGTCGACGAGCTCTACCTCGCCACCGATGGTGACCGCGAGGGCGAGGCGATCGCCTGGCACCTGCTGGAGATCCTCAAGCCCAAGGTCCCGGTCAAGCGGATGGTGTTCCACGAGATCACCGAGCCCGCCATCCGGGCCGCCGCCGAGAGCCCTCGCGAACTCGACATCGACCTCGTCGACGCGCAGGAGACCCGGCGCATCCTCGACCGCCTCTACGGCTACGAGGTGTCGCCCGTGCTGTGGAAGAAGGTCATGCCGAAGCTGTCGGCGGGCCGCGTGCAGTCGGTCGCGACGCGGATCATCGTCGACCGCGAGCGTGAGCGCATGGCGTTCGTCTCCGCCGACTACTGGGACCTCGCCGCCACGCTCGACGCGGGCAAGGAGGCGACCCCGCCGACCTTCTCCTCGCGCCTGGTGAGCGTCGACGGCCAGCGCGTCGCCGCCGGACGTGACTTCGGCTCCGACGGCAAGCTGCGCAAGGCCGACGGCGTCGTCGTCCTCGACGAGACTCGTGCCCGCGCCCTCGCCGCCGGGCTGGACAAGGCGACGCTGACCGTCGCCTCGGTGGAGGAGAAGCCGTACACCCGCCGGCCCTACGCGCCGTTCATGACCTCGACGCTGCAGCAGGAGGCCGGGCGCAAGCTGCGCTTCACCTCCGACCGCACGATGCGCATCGCGCAGCGGCTGTACGAGAACGGCTACATCACCTACATGCGCACCGACTCGACGACGCTGAGCGAGTCGGCGATCACCGCGGCGCGCGCCCAGGCCCGCGACCTCTACGGCGACAACTACGTCCACCCGACGCCGCGCCAGTACACCCGCAAGGTGAAGAACGCCCAGGAGGCGCACGAGGCGATCCGCCCGGCCGGCGACAGCTTCCGCACCCCCGGTCAGGTCGCCTCGGCCCTGAACGCCGACGAGTTCAAGCTCTACGAGCTGATTTGGCAGCGGACGGTCGCGTCGCAGATGGCCGACGCCAAGGGCACGACGATGAGCGTGCGCATCAACGGCGCCGCCTCCGGCGGCGAGCAGGTCACCTTCTCCTCGTCGGGCCGCACCATCACCTTCCCCGGCTTCCTGTCGGCCTACGTCGAGACCGTCGACGAGCAGGCCGGCGGCCAGGCCGACGACGAGGAGCGCCGCCTGCCGCAGCTGCGCGAGGGTCAGACCCTGACCGCCGCCGAGCTCACCGCCGACGGGCACTCCACCAATCCGCCGGCCCGCTACACCGAGGCCTCGCTGGTCAAGGTGCTCGAGGACCTGGGCATCGGCCGCCCGTCGACCTACGCGTCGATTATCGGCACCATCCAGGACCGCGGCTACGTGGTGAAGAAGGGCAGTGCCCTCGTCCCGCAGTGGGTCGCGTTCGCCGTCGTCGGTCTGCTCGAGGGCTACTTCGAGAGCCTCGTCGACTACGACTTCACCGCCTCCCTCGAGGACGATCTGGACCAGATCGCCGCGGGCGAGGCCAATCGCACGCAGTGGCTGTCGGACTTCTACTTCGGCGACGCCGAGGGGTCGGGCACGGGCAGCGCCAAGCGCGACGTGGCCCACGCCGGCGGCCTCAAGAAGCTCGTCGGGGTGAACCTGGAGGAGATCGACGCCCGCGAGGTCAACTCGATCCACCTGTTCGACGATTCCGAAGGCCGCCCGGTCTACGTCCGCGTCGGCCGCTTCGGCCCGTACCTGGAGCGCTCGGTGACCGCCGCCGGTGCCGCCGAGCCGGAACTGCAGCGCGCGAACCTGCCCGCCGACATGACGCCCGACGAGCTCACCCTGGAGGTCGCCGAGAAGCTCTTCGCGACGCCGCAGGAGGGTCGCACGCTCGGCGTCGACCCGGTCTCCGGAAACGAGATCGTCGTCAAGGAGGGCCGCTTCGGTCCGTACGTCACCGAGATCCTGCCCCCCGACGACGAGGACGGCGAGGCGCCCGCGCTGACCGTCCCGGCCGGTCCGACGCCCCTCGACGGCGGCGAGGCGCCGGTTCCGCTGGACGTCGACGAGGGTTCCGGCGCGACGAAGACCGCGAAGAAGACGGCCAAGAAGACCGCCAAGAAGGCGGCGAAGAAGACCGGTCCCAAGCCGCGCACCGGGTCGTTGTTCAAGTCGATGACTCCCGCGACGGTCACCCTCGAGGAGGCGCTGCGACTGCTGTCGCTGCCGCGCGTCGTCGGTGTCGACCCGGCGACCAACGAGGAGATCACCGCACAGAACGGTCGCTATGGGCCGTACCTGAAGAAGGGTGCGGACTCGCGGTCGCTGGCCGGCGAGGAACAGCTCTTCGAGATCACGCTCGAGGAGGCGCTCAAGATCTACGCCGAGCCCAAGCGCCGCGGTCGTGCGGCCGCCGCGCCTCCGCTGCGCGAACTGGGCAACGACTCGGTGAGCGAGAAGCCGATGGTCATCAAGGACGGCCGCTTCGGCCCGTACGTCACCGACGGTGAGACCAACGCGAGCCTGCGCAAGGGCGATGAGGTCGCGACCATCACCCCGGAGCGGGCGATGGAGCTGCTGGCCGACCGTCGCGCCCGTGGACCGGTGAAGCGCACGGCGAAGAAGACCGCGGCCAAGAAGACGACGGCGAAGAAGGCCGCGGTCAAGAAGAAGGCCTGAGGCTAGGCGTCGGCGGCGTCCGCGGCCTTGCCGGGGCGGCCGATGGTCCTGTCGTCGGCGTTGGACTCGGAGATCGGCTCGATCTTCGGGCGGGCGAGCAGGGTCTCGATACCCCTGCCGCGCAGCTCCACGCCCTCACCGATCTCCCAGTGCGTCGCCTCCTCGTCGTCGCCGAGGAAGACCGCACGGGCCGATCCGAGCACGCGCGTCGGCTCGTCCTTGGCGAGCTCGGTCAGTCGGGCGGCCTCGTTGACCGGGTCGCCGATGACGGTGTACTCCAGGCGCTGCTCGGAACCGATGTGCCCGGCGACCGCGCGGCCGGCCGAGACGCCGATGCCGAAGTCCGTGTCGCCCAGGGTCGTCTCCAGTTCGATCCGCAGCTCGCGCGCGGCGGCCAGCGCCCGACCTGCGAAGTTGTCGAGCTCGAGCGGGGCGCCGAAGATCGCCAGCGCCGCGTCGCCCTGGAACTTGTTGACGAAGCCGCCGTGTCGGCCGACGACGTCGACGACGACCCGGAAGAACTCGTTGAGCAGGTCGACGACCTCGCGCGGCGCGTTCTGCACGGCCAGGCGCGTCGACCCGACGATGTCCACGAACAGGATGCCGACGTAGCGGTCCTCACCGCCCAGCTCGGTGCCCGTCTCGACGGCGCGGCGGGCGACGTCCTCACCGACGTAGCGGCCGAACAGGTTGCGCAGCTGGTTCCGCTCGCGCAGGTCGGAGACCATCTCGTTGAAGCCCGCCTGCAGCAGGCCGACGTCGCTGCCGTCGTAGATCCGCACCGACGTGTTGAGGTCGCCGTCGCGGACGCGGCTCATCGCCCGGCGCAGCTGGGTGATCGGGTCGTTGATGGCGCTGACCAGTCGGTACACCGCGAGGATGCCGAAGACGACGGCCGCGATGGACATCCAGATGATCGGCCGGATGACGGTGCGCGCGTCGGCGATGCCGAACGGCACGCAGAGTGCCATGCCGGCGATCGTCAGCAGCGGCAGGGCCACGGCGATGAGCCAGAAGACGGTGATGCGCGTCGAGACGCTGGGCGCCTGCGCGGAGTCGGGATCGTTGGCCATCGCCGCGACGGTGATGGGTCGCAGCACCTTCTCGCACTGCATGTAGCTCAGCGCGCCGGTCACGATGCCGCCGACGAAGCTGCCGAGGGCGACCATGATCGCGGTCTTGGGGGAGTCCAGCCAGGTCATGAACGTCAGCAGTCCGCCACCGATGACCCACAGGATGCCGTTGGACAGCGTCAGCATCCACGGCAGTGCGAGTGCGCGCCGCCGGGCGAAGTCGTTGTCCAGTCGGGTGCGGCGGCGGTGCCAGATCAGCACCGGCAGCGAGAGCTGGATGCTCAGCAACATGCTGGCGATCGTGCCGATGAGCAGGTAGGCGACGAAGACGATCTGGTTGCGCGCCGAGCCCTCGGTGAAGGTGACGGCGTAGTCGCTGGCCATGCCGAAGCGCAGGAAGGCGAAGGTGAAGATCGCGCCGATCATGTTGGCGCGCACCAGGTCCAGGGCGAGGATCGGCCACGGCGTACGGGCCAGCCACCGTGCGGTGTGCACGGCTGACGCCCATCGAGACCGCTTGTCGACCATGGCTTCAAGATTAGCTAAGTGCTTGCAATTGTTAAACACCCGAAGCGGCGGCTCGAGCGTCCGAGGAGGCCGATAGGCTGGTGGCGTGGCAGGGGTGTTCGATCGGCTGGTGGGCCAACACGGCGTCGTCGACGAGCTCCGTGCTGCCGCCAAGGGCGCGGTCGCCGCGTCGCGCCGACTGGACGAGAAGGCCTCCGGCGCGGTCTCAATGTTCGACTCCGACGCAGGTCAGGGCCTAGAAACCGTCGCAGCTGATCGGGCCGCCATGACACACTCGTGGCTGTTCACCGGTCCGCCCGGATCGGGTCGTTCGGTCGCCGCGACCTGCTTCGCCGCGGCCCTGCAGTGCCACTCCGAGGACGACCCGGGGTGTGGCGAATGTCGCGCCTGCAGCACTGTGATGAATCGCACCCACGCCGACGTGCGCCATGTTGTGCCACAGGGGCTGAGCCTGTCGGTCGCCGAGATCCGCGACGTCGTGCAAGCGGCCGCGCGCCGTCCGGCGACCGGTCGCTGGCAGATCGTCGTCGTCGAAGACGCCGACCGGTTGACCGAGGCGGCCGCGAATGCCCTGCTGAAGGTCGTGGAGGAGCCGCCCGCGCGGACCGTGTTCCTGCTGTGTGCCCCATCGGTGGATCCCGAGGACATCTCGGTGACGCTGAAGTCGCGTTGTCGGCACGTGCCGCTGGCCATCGCGCCGGCGGCCGACATCGAGCGCGTGCTCATCGAGCGCGACGGGATCGACCCGGCGAACGCGGCCTGGGCGGCGTCGGTCTGCGGCGGACACATCGGCCGGGCCAAGCGCCTCGCCACCGACCAGGGCGCCCGCGAACAACGGATGGCCGCTCTGGGCCTGGCGCGGGCCGCCGCCGTTCCGGCGCGCGCCTACGCCGCCGCCGAAGACCTCGTGAAGTCTGCGGAGGCGGCCGCCAAGGCGATCAGCGCCGAGAAGGACGAGGCCGAGGTCGAGGAGCTGATGACGGCGTTCGGCGCCGGTGGCACCGGCAAGGGGACCGCCCGGTCGACCCGCGGCAGCGCCGGTGCGATCAAGGACCTGGAGAAGCGGCAGAAGTCGCGGGCCACCCGCACCGCGCGCGACGTGCTGGACCTGGCGCTGATGGACCTGGCCGGGCTGTTCCGCGACGCGCTGATGGTGTCGTCGGGGGCGCACGTCACCGCCATGCACCCCGACCAGGCCGACCAGGTCGCCGGACTGGCCAACTATGCGACGAGCCGTCAGCTGCTCACCTGTATCGACGCGGTCCTCGAGTGCCGCGAGGTGCTCGACTTCAACGTGAAGCCGAAGTTCGCCGTCGACGCCATGGTCGCGACCATCGGGCAGGCGCTCGCGAACAGTGGGCGGACAATCAGGTAGTCACATACTCGTTTGACGGCGTCTCGGTTGATTGACGATGTTCTTGCTCCTCAGCAATCAACCCACGGAGGTCCCCGATGAGCACCATGAAGACGGCGTCGATTCTCGTCGCCATGTCCGCCGCTTCGGCCGCCACGTTCGGCGTCATGAGCCCGGCCGCGGCAGTCACCGAGAATCACACGATTGGCCACTTGTGTTCGGCGTGGGGCGGCGACTGCGGCCCCGCCGACACGTTCACCGTTTCCGCGTCGACGATCAGAATGATCGTGACCAACCGGGGCTGCTCGGAGATCTCGGGCGTGATGTTCGTCGACGGTCGGCCGTCACCGCACTTCACCATCTCCGAAGGACAGTCCAGCCCGGTGTTCAAGTTGAGTGTGCCGGCGGCCAGTCACAAGGTCGGCGTCGTCGCCTCGGCGCGGGTGGGCAGCTGCCCGGCGACCGTCTCGAAGCGAGTGAAAGGCGATTTGAACGTCCAGACCGATCTCGACGCCCTGATGGCCAGCTGACCCCGACGGCGCCGCGGGGGTCGACGGTTCAGTCGGCTCCCGCGCCCTTTTCCTCGCGCAGGGCGGCCACCTCGGCGCGCAACTGTCGCACCTCGTCGGTCAGGGCGAGCACGGCGGCGTGCGTCTGTTCCTCCACCTTCTCGGCATCCTCGATCGCCTCGACGAGCCAGGAGGCGACGAAGGCGGTGACGACACCGAGCAGGGCGATGCCCGCGAACATGAGGGTGACCGCCACCGACCGGCCGACGACGGTTTCGGGCACCTTGTCGCCGTAGCCGACGGTCGTCATGGTGGTGATCGCCCACCAGAGACCGTCGCCGACGCCGTTGATGTTCGATCCGGGACGGCCGCGCTCGGCCTCGGTGATGGCCAACGACGACACGGTCAGCAGCAGGATCGCACCGCCGAAGGCGTACACCGCGACCCGCCCGCGCAGCGACCGCGTCCCCACCCGGTTCAGCACCGACAGCAGCGTGATCAACCGCAGCATGCGCAACGGACGGGCCATCGGCAGGATCAGGATCACCAGGTCGAACAGGTGGTGGGTGAAGAATCGCCAGCGGTCGCGGGCGCGCAGCAGCCGCACCAGGTATTCGGCGATGAACAGCGCCCACACGGCGACGGTCACGATCCCGCAGATCCGTCGACCGGTCGCGCTCAGTGCGGGGTGCAGGATCGGCGCGGCATACGCGGCCAGGAACAGCAGCGAGGCGACGATCATCAACCATTCACCGGCGTGCGAGTCGAGCGTGCGGGTGACGGTGGTGCGGGCGTTCACGGTTCCAGCCTGTCAGACCGGGAAACCGCGGTGGAGCCGCCTAGGAGAATCGAACCCGCGTGGTCGGCGCGTACGCCAGAGCCTCCGGACGTCCGGGAGCGCGTCGCCAGTCATCGCCCCGGTGATAGCGTGACTCTCTTCGCCATTGGCGGAGTATCCGAGGAGGTTCGATGCCGAACCATCACCCGTCCCGCTCGTGGCGAGGTTGTGCGATGTGCAAGCCACAGAAGCGCCGCGGCAAAGGCCGTCCGGAGCGCGACCCTGTCGCGGTGCGCCGCAAACTCGGTCAGGCCCGCCGCTATTCACGGCACGACGTCGGAGACTGAGCGCGGTGGCCGCCCCACAGCCACATCGCGCAAACGGCACAATCTGGCGGATCTAGAGTCTGAACCGGCGTCTGTGCCGGTAATGGAGCCGCCTAGGAGAATCGAACTCCTGACCTATTCATTACGAGTGAATTGCTCTACCGACTGAGCTAAGGCGGCGTGCCGCGCTGGGCAGCGAGACTGAGTGTATCGGCAACGTCGACGCAGACCAAAACCGGTTTGCGCGCCTCAGTCCGTCGCCAGCAGGTGGCGCAGATAGCGGTCCGGTGCGGCGAGGAAATCGCGGGTGAGGCGCACCGGTGGCGCGTCGTCGTAGTCGACGCGGGCGATCGTTCCCTCGTCGTCGATGGCGAAGATCGTGGCTCCGGGCAGCGCCAGCAGGATCGGCGAGTGCGTGGCGATGAGGAACTGGCTGCCGCGGTCGACGAGGTCGGCCATGAGGGCCATCACGGTCAGGCAGGCCTGCGGTGAGAGGGCAGCCTCCGGCTCGTCCATCACATACAGCCCACCGGGGAAGAACCGCGACCGAATCACGTCGACGAACGACTCCCCGTGCGAGCGCTCGTGCGGGGAGACGCCGCCGAACACGTCGAGCTGCTCGGGGCCGAGGTCCTCGGTCGCGGTGGCGACGTTGTAGAAGGACTCGGCGCGCAGGAAGAAGCGGCTGCGCGGCTTGAGCGGGCCCCAGGTGGGGAACAGGTTGTCGGCGAGGTCGGATTCGGTGGAGCGCGTCGTGAAGCGGTAGTTCTGGCTGCCGCCCTCGGCGTTGAGGCCGACGGCCACGGCGATTGCCTCGATCAGCGTCGACTTTCCGCTGCCGTTCTCGCCGACGAAGAAGGTGACCCCGCCGGGGATCTCGAGGCCCTCGTCGGCCAGGTGCTCGACCACGGGCAGGTTGAACGGATAGCGGTCGCCGTCGTAGGAGCCGCCGACGCCGATCCGCTGGATGAACCGACCGGGCTCGCCGGCGCGATCGTCGAGCCCGGTCATTCGGGGAATTCGTTCTCGCCGCACGGCACCCGGACCCGATGGGCGGGGTCGAGCGCGTTGCGGACGAGGGCGCCCACCGTCGGCGAGAAGGCCATCCCGACGTGGCCCACGCGCGACGCCGGGCAGACGTGCTGGATCAGCGTGTTCGTGATGCCGGGCCCGGGCGGCATGAGGGTGACCGGATACGGGGTCGAGATGTGGTCGAACCGCGTCGCCAGGTTCACGTAGCGGATCCCGGGATGACGCGGCCCCCAATAGTTCTGACCCGGTGCCCGGGCGGGCAGGGCGTGTTGGAGCTCGTCGACGTCACTGTGCCCGCGGCTGGAGGCCGACAGTCCGACGATGGTGCCGATGCGGGAGGCGCGGCGCTGTGAGGCGAGCTGGGCGATCGGGCCGCCCTGGGAGTGGCCGATCAGGTCGACCTTGGCGGCACCGGTCGCGGCGAGCACCCGGTCGAGGAACGGCACGACTTGGCGGTAGGCCGACGCTTCGCGCTTGGCGAGGCCGCCGGTGTTGCCGCTCCAACTCGTCTGGCCGTAGGTGAGGCTGAAGACGCAGTAGCCGGCGTTCGCGAGCATCGGGGACAGGTACGCGAAGTTGGCCGCCTGGTTCATGGCGGTCGCGTGCAGCAGCACGACGGGATTGTGGCCGCTGTGGCACGACCACCGGTTCGCCCCGGGTGGGGGCGTCTGCGCGGAGGCGAAATAGTTGGCGGCGATCGCCGTCGGGACGTCGGTGGTCACCGGGAAAGGAACGGCTTGTGCGGCACCCGCGCCGGTCCCGATCAGGACGGCGGCCGCTGCGGAGAGGCTGGCGAGAAGGCGCATGACCCGATTCTGCAGCAGACCTAGTGTCGGCGGGCGGCACTGGGCAGCATCGGCGGGCACGGGGTGCCCGGGAACGTGACCGCCTCGAAGTGCCACCACTCGTTGGCGTAGGTGCGGCACAGTCCGTATCGGTTGCCGTTGCGCTCGAGCCAGAGGGCACCGCGACGCGGGCCGACGTCGATCGCGCGGCCGCTCACGTGGGTCGAGCGCGACGGCGGCAGGACCCAGCGCTGGGCCTCGCCGGGGCTGCCGTACTCCTTGATGCCCGCGCGCCACATGCGGTCCTGCTCGGCCCACGACCGTTTGCCCGAGGTGATCCACAGCGGCACACCCTCGAGATCGGCCTGCGCCTTGGCCAACTGGTAGGCGATTGCCAATTCGGGCACCAGGCCGGCGGTCGAGCCGGGGGCCGCGTGGGCGGTCGTCGCGGCGACGGCGGGCAGGGCCAGGGCACCGACGAGGGCGGCACCGGCGGTCAGCGTGCGAAGCGAGGACATGGGCTCATCCTAGGGGTGCTGGCTCCTCGGTACGATGGGCCGCCATGACCACCCTGACGCCGCCGCCGCGCTCGGCCGGGATCGGCGCCTCCGCGTGGACCCCCGTCGGCGCTGCGCTGTTCGTCAGCGCGTGGGGCGGCAACCAGTTCACCCCGCTGCTGGTGATGTACAAGCAGGAGGGGATCTCCAACGTCGTCGTGGACACCCTGCTGTTCGTCTACGTCTTCGGCATCGTCCCGGCCCTGCTGATCGGTGGACCGGCGTCGGACCGCTGGGGTCGTCGACCGCTGATGCTGCCCGCGCCGATCCTCGCCGGCCTCGGCTCCATCGCGCTGGCCCTGGGTGCGCACTCGGTGGTCCTGCTGAGCATCGGGCGGCTGCTGTCCGGCGCGGCGCTGGGTCTGGCGATGGCGGTCGGCGGCAGCTGGGTGGTCGAGCTGTCCCGCGGATCGGGTGCACCCGCAGGGGTCGGCGCCCGCCGCGCGACCATGTGCCTGACCGCGGGTTTCGGCGTCGGCGCCGCGGTGGCCGGGGTCCTCGCCCAGTGGGGACCGTGGCCAACGGTCCTGCCGTATCTCATCACCGTGACCCTGGCCGTCGTCACGTCGATCGCCCTGTGGCGGGTACCGGAGACTCGTTTCCGCGACCCCGGGCGGTCGACGAGTCTGCTCGCCGACCTGCGCATCCCCTCGGTCTTCACCCGACGGTTCCTTCTGGTCGTCGCACCGGTCGCGCCGTGGGTGTTCGGCTCCTGCGCCATCGCCTACGCGATCGTGCCCGACCTGCTGAGCGAGCAGACGTCGGTGCCCATCGCCTTTGCCGCGGCGTGCTGCCTGATCGGGTTGGCCGCGGGCTTCGGCATCCAGTCGGTCGGCCGTCGGATCGATCGGCCCGATTCGGTGCGCGGCATGGTCGTGGCCTGTGCCGTGCTCGCGATGGGACTGCTCATGGCCATCGCCGCCGACGCGACGCTGAGCGTGCCCGTGGCCCTGTTGGCGGCGGCCGTCCTGGGCTGCGGCTACGGGATGGCGCTCATCGGCGGCCTGCTGGAGGTGCAGCGGATCGCCGGGCCCGACGACCTCGGCGGACTCACCGCCGTCTTCTACGCGCTCACCTACATCGGCTTCGGCTCACCGGCCCTGCTCGCCTGGCTCGCCGCCCACCACCCGTCGCTGAGCTATCGGGAGTTCTTCGCCTTCGGGCTCGTCATGACCGGCGTGTGCCTGGCGCTCGTGCTGATCGGCGGGCGGCTGGGCGGTCGCCGCGCGGGCGACACTCCGTAGACTGCCCTCATGCGTGTTCTCCTCACCGGCGGTGCCGGGTACATCGGTGCGCACACCGCGGTGGAACTCATCGAGGCCGGCCACGAGGCGGTGATCTTCGACGACTTCTCCTGCTCGAGCCCCGTCGCGATCGAACGCATCAACGAGATCACCGGCCGGGTCGTGCCGTTCCGCACGATCGACGTCACCGATGCCGACGCGGTGCGCACCGGCATCGAGGAGACCGGCCCGTTCGACGCGATCATCCACCTGGCCGCGCGCAAGGCGGTCGGCGAATCGGTGACCATGCCGCTGGAGTACTACGCCACCAACGTCGGCGCCACGATCGTCATGCTGGGCGCGATGCGCGACCACGACATCGACACCTTCTTGTTCTCCGGCACCGGCACGGTCTACACCCACCAGGAGGACCTCCCGTTCGTGGAGACCTCGCGCACCGGCATCGAGCTGCCCAACCCGTACAGCAAGTCCAAGCGGATGTGTGAAGAGGTGATGGCCGACTTCGCGCTCACCGATCCGGCGAAGAAGCTCATCGGCCTGCGCTACTTCAACCCGATCGGCGCGCACGAGAGCGGGCTCATCGGGGAGGACCCGCAGGGCATCCCCAACAATCTGATGCCTATCGTTGCGCGGGTCGCCGCCGGACTCCTGCCGCAGGTCAGCGTCTTCGGACGCGACTACGACACCGCCGACGGGACCGCGCTGCGCGACTACATCCACGTCGTCGACCTCGCCAAGGGGCATCTCGCCGCGATTGAGCACGCCGAGGCGGGCATGCACTTCTACAACCTGGGCACCGGCAATCCGTCGAGCGTCCTGGAACTCATCGCGGCCTTCGAGGCGGCGTCGGGGACGACCATCCCCACCGTCGACGCGCCCCGTCGTCCGGGAGACGCGCAGGCCACCTATTGCCTGCCCGACAAGGCGCACGCGAAGCTCGGCTGGCGCGCCGAATACGACATCGCCCGCGCCTGTCGCGACTACTGGCGCTGGCAGGAGAAGAACCCGGCCGGCTATCGCTGACGGACTAGTCCCGCTCCCTCGTTTCGATCCTGCTCCCTCGATCGGTGGAGCGGGACCAGAATGCGGGCGCGGGAAGCTCAGTCCGTGACTTCCTGAGCGCGATCGAGGGTCTTCTCGGTCTTCGCATAGTTGGCCTCGACGCCGGCCTTGCGCGCGCGCCACCACGACTCGTTCTCGCGATACCAGTCGATGGTCGCGGCCAGGCCGCTGCGGAAATCGGTGTAGCGCGGTCGCCAACCGAGCTCGGTGCGCAGTTTCGTCGAATCGATCGCGTAGCGGCGGTCGTGACCGGGCCGGTCGGTGACGAAGACGAAGTCGTCGGCCGGCTTGCCCAGCAACTCGAGGATGGTCTCGACGACGGTCCGGTTGTCGGTCTCACCGTCGGCGCCGATCAGGTAGGTCTCGCCGACGCGCCCGCCGTCGACGATCGCCCACACGGCGTCGTTGTGGTCGTCGACGTGGATCCAGTCGCGCACGTTCCGGCCGTCGCCGTAGACCCGCGGCCGCACGCCGGTGAGGACGTTGGTGATCTGGCGGGGGATGAACTTCTCGACGTGCTGGTAGGGCCCGTAGTTGTTGGAGCAGTTGGAGATGGTCGCGGCGAGGTCGAAGGAGCGCACCCAGGCGCGCACGAGCATGTCCGAGCCGGCCTTGGTCGAGCTGTACGGACTCGACGGGTTGTACGCGGTGGCCTCGGTGAAGCGCGCCGGGTCGTCGAGTTCCAGGTCGCCGTACACCTCGTCGGTGGAGACGTGGTGCAACCGCTTGCCGTGGCGGCGGATCGCCTCGAGCAGGGTGAACGTGCCGACGAGGTTGGTCTGCACGAACGGCGAGGGATCGTTCAGCGAGTTGTCGTTGTGCGACTCGGCCGCGAAGTGCACGACGAGGTCGGTCTGTGCGACCAGACCGTCGACCAGCTCGGCGTCGGCGATGTCCCCGACGACCAGCCGGATCCGATCCTCCACCGCCGCGAGTGACGCCGGGTCGGCGGCGTAGGTCAGCTTGTCGAGCACCGTGAGCTCGACGTCGCCGCGGGTCGCCAGGGTGCGCAGCACGAAGTTGACGCCGATGAATCCGGCGCCACCGGTCACCAGTACGCGCATGCATCTCCCACGTCGACACGGCAGTGTTGCCGCCGCCCAGTGTATGTGTCCTGTCGGGAAAAGCCGGCGAGCCCGATAGCCTGGGGTGATGCGCGGAATCATCCTGGCCGGCGGCACCGGCTCGCGGCTGCACCCCATCACGCAGGGGGTCAGCAAGCAGCTGGTTCCGGTCTACGACAAGCCGATGATCTACTACCCGCTGTCCACGCTGATGCTGGCGGGGATCACCGACATCCTCATCATCACCACCCCGCACGATCGCCCCGCCTTCGAGAACCTCCTCGGCGACGGCTCGCAGTTCGGCATCTCGTTGAGCTACACGGTCCAGCCGCAGCCCGAGGGACTGGCACAGGCGTTCGTCCTCGGCGCCGACCACATCGGCTCGGACTCGGTGGCCCTCGTCCTCGGCGACAACATCTTCTACGGCCCCGGGTTGGGCAGCCGATTGGCCGGCAACCGCGACGTCGAAGGCGGCGCCGTCTTCGCCTACTGGGTGGCCGATCCGAGCGCCTACGGCGTCATCGAGTTCGACGACGACGGCAAGGCCGTCTCGCTGGAGGAGAAGCCCGCGCGACCGCGGTCGAGCTTCGCGGTGCCCGGGCTGTACTTCTACGACAACGACGTCATCGAGGTCGCACGCGGGCTGACGCCGTCGGCGCGCGGCGAATACGAGATCACCGACGTCAACCGGCACTACCTGGATCGCGGCGCCCTGTCGGTGACGGTGCTGCCGCGCGGCACCGCTTGGCTCGACACCGGCACCTTCGACTCGCTGCTCGACGCGGGCAACTTCGTGCGGACCGTCGAACAGCGGCAGGGACTGAAGATCGCCGTGCCCGAGGAGATCGCCTGGCGGCAGGGGTGGCTCTCCGACGAGGATCTTCGGACGCGCGCGGCGGGCCTGGCGAAGTCGGGATACGGCGACTACCTGCTGGACCTCCTCGAGCGCGGGAAGGCCGTCTAGCGCGATGGACATCCGGGAACTGGCGATCAGCGGCGCGTGGGAGTTCACGCCGAAGCAGCACGGGGACAGCCGCGGGGTGTTCCTCGAGGCCTTCAAGGCACCGCTGCTCGCCGAGGTCATCGGCCACGACCTCCAGCTCGCCCAGGTCAACGTGTCCGTCTCGGCGGCCGGAACCCTGCGCGGCATCCACTTCGCCGACGTCCCGCCCGGGCAGGCCAAGTACGTCACCTGCACGGCGGGCGCGGTCCTGGACGTCATCGTCGACATCCGCGTCGGCTCCCCGACCTTCGGCCGACACGACGCCGTGCTGCTCGACGACGTCGACCGTCGCGCGGTCTACCTCAGCGAGGGACTCGGCCACGCCTTCTGCGCGCTCGCCGACGGCTCGACCGTCTCGTACCTGTGTTCCACCGGCTACAACCCGTCCGCCGAGCACGGGGTCAACCCGCTGGACCCGGCCCTGGGCATCGAATGGCCGACGACGGCCCGCGACGGCTCGCCGCTGACCTACGAGCTGTCCGCGAAGGACACCGCCGCGCCGACCTTGGCCGAAGCGGCCGACGCCGGCTTGCTGCCCGACTTCGACGCGGTGACCGCCTACCTGCGGGCGCGCTCGGACGAGAGCGAGGGCTGATGACCAAACCGGGCCGCACGACCTTCGACCTCGACGACGTGTCGCTGGAGGCACTCACGTGGGGGGACGCCGGCGCACCGCTGGCGCTGTGCCTGCACGGCTACCCGGACACCGCGTGGACGTGGCGCCACCTCGGCCCGGCACTCGCCGACGCCGGGTATCGCGTCGTCGCGCCGTTCTCCCGCGGGTACGCCCCGTCGTCGGCGCCGCGCGACGTGTCGACCGGCGCGCGGGTCGCCGACGCCCTGGACATCGCCGCGCAGACCGGGGCGAAGCGATCGGTGGTCATCGGCCACGACTGGGGTGCGTTCACCGCCAACGCACTGGCGGCGATGCCCGAGCAGCCGTTCGACGCGATGGTCTCGATGGCGGTACCGCCGTTGTCGGCGGTCCGCATCACACGGGCCGACTTCGCCCGCCAGGTGCTGACCGTGCTCGCCCAGTCCGGCAACAGCTGGTACATCCTCGCCAACCAGGTGCCGGGGATCCCCGAGCGCGTCTTCACCTCGATGACCGCATTGCTGTGGCGCCGCTGGTCGCCCGGCTACGACGCCACCGAGGACCTCGCCCACCTCGCCGCGGCCGCACCACCGGACCACCGCTCCGCCATCATCGGCTACTACCGGCAACTCATCGCGCCCAAGCCGAGCTCGGACCGCCACCGCGAACTGTGCGACCTGCTCATGGCCCCGCTGCACCACCCGATCCTGCAGCTCTACGGCGCCACCGACGGCTGTCTGCGCCAACGCTTCTTCACCGGGCTCGCCGAACAGCTGCCCGCGGGCAGCCGACTCGAGCGGATCGAACGGGGCGGCCACTTCATGCATCTCGAGCAGCCCGAGCAGGTCAACGCGATCGTGCTCGACTACCTCGCCTCGACTCGCTGACCGCTCAGCCGGGAAACGGCGGCAGCTCGACGTCGTGCAGCCACGCCTGCCACAGGTCGCCGAGCGGCTCGGGCGAATGGTGGGCGGCGAGCGCGGTGAAGTCCTCGGTGCCCACAGAGCCGTAGCGGTACTTCTCCGTCCACTGGCGCAGCAGTGCGAAGAAGGACTCGTCGCCGATCCGCAGCCGCAGGGCGTGCAGGGTCAGTGCGCCGCGCTTGTAGAGCCAGTCGTCGAACATGTGGTCCGGGCCCGGGTCGGCGAGGGGGCGTTGCTGGGCCTTCGATGCCCTGAGCTTGCCGTAGTAGTGCCGCGCCCAACTCTCGGTGGTGACCTGGCCGCTGCGCTCGCTCCACAGCCATTCGGCGTAGCAGGCGAAGCCCTCGTGCAGCCAGATGTCGCGCCACCGTTTGATGGTCACCGAGTTGCCGAACCACTGGTGGGCCAGTTCGTGCGCGACGAGGCGCTCGGCGTCGCTCTCCGGGTAGCAGTGGTTGGCGCCGAAGGTCGACAGGCCCTGGGCCTCGAGCGGGATGTCCAGCGGGTCCTCGGTCACGACCGCGGTGTACCGCGGGAAGGGGTAGGGCCCGAACATCTCGGTGAAGACCCGCAGCATCTCGACCTGCGGCTCGAAGCGGGCCAACGCCTCCCGCCGCAGTCGTGGCGGCGCGACCAGGTCGACGGGCACCGGGCGCGCGGCCAGCGCGACGCTCTCGTACTGGCCGATCTGGATCGCCGCCAGGTAGGTCGCCATCGGCTCGGTCTGCTCGAACACCCACGTCGTCTGGGCGGCCTTGGTCCGCTTGCCGGTCAGGACGCCGTTGGCGACGACGTGGAACGGCGAGTCGGTGGTGATCGCGATCCGGTAGCTCGCCTTGGAGATCGGATGGTCGTCGCAGGGGAACCACGACGGCGCGCCGTTGGGCTGGTTGGCACACAGCGAGCCCTCGGTGAGCTCCTCCCAGCCGACCTCGCCCCACTTCCCGCGCACCGGTCGCGGGTTGCCGCCATACCGGACGACGATCGAGAGCGCGCCCCCGGTGGGCACCGGCTCCGACAGCGCCACGACGAGCTTGCCCTGCCGGTGGGTGTAGCGGCGCCGCTGCCCGTTGACCGTCACCCGAGCGACGGTCATGGTCGTCGCCAGGTCGAGCTGGAGGCGCTTGAGCGACGCGGTGGTGGTGGCTGTGATGGTCGCGATGCCGGCGAGCCGGTTCGCGGCGACCTTGTACTCCAGCTCCAGCTCGTACCGGCTCACCCGGTAGCCGAGGTTCCCGTTCTCGGGCAGATAGTCGTCGACGACGTCGATCGGGCTGCCGAGCACAGGGGAGGGTCGGCCGGATCGGCTGTTGCCTGACTTCGGCGACACGGGGTGCTCCTGACAGCGGATCGCGGCGGGTGGAATCGGTAAAACGCGGCTTCGCGGCCAACGTTACCTGGCAGGCTGAGCGGTAGCTCGGCGGCTGCGCGTCGAGCACGTCGACGAGAGGACTCGACCATGACCTTCCTGCGTACCCCCGCGCTGCTCCTGGCGCGCCTGGCCCTTGGCTTCATCTTCGTCATGCACGGCTGGCAGAAGTTCCACAACGGCCATGCCGCCACCACCGAGGGGTTCCGGGGGATGGGCGTGCCCAACCCCAGCGCCTCCGCCTTCTACGCGACGTGGGTCGAGCTGCTCGGCGGAATCGCGCTGATCCTGGGCGTGCTGCTGCCGCTGGCCGGTTTCCTGCTCGCCGTCAACATGATCGGCGCACTGTTCACCGTCCACGCCGAGCACGGGTTCTGGATGCCCGACAAGGGTTACGAGTACGTGCTGGCGCTCGCCGCGGGCGCCCTCGCCGTCGGCTTCGCCAACTCCGGCGTGGTGTCCATCGACCACTATCTGTTCCGACGCGCCGGGGCCGGCAAGCAGGTGGTCGTCGAAGGCAGCTGACACCCGTCGCGCGTGAGCCATTAGGGTGTCCTAATTAGGACATTCCACCCGAAAGGCAACCGATGGCTCACGTGCGCACGGCGACGCTGTTCCTCCTCCGCATCACCCTGGGCGTGGTCTTCATCGCCCACGGGTGGGAGAAGCTGCATCTCAAGGGCATCGACAAGACGGCCGCGATGTTCGACAAGCACCTGCACATCCCGTATCCGACGGCGGCCGCGTACTTCGCGACCTGGGCCGAGTTGCTCGGCGGGATCGCGCTGATCCTGGGCGTGCTGCTGCCGTATGTCGGGGTGCTGCTCGCCGCGACGATGATCGGCGCCGGCTACTACGGCCACCACGAGAACGGCTTCTGGATCCAGAAGAACGGCTGGGAGTTCAACCTGGTCCTGGCCGCCGCGGTACTCGCGGTCGGGTTCGCGGTTCCGGGGATCACCGCGCTGGACCACTACCTCCGCAAGCGCCGGTCACACCCGGTTGGCGGCGGTGACGAGCCACAGGGCGCCGGGTAGTTTCACCGACCCGTCGACGAGGTGGCGGCGGATCCCGTCGCGCGCCCGGTCGAGCAGCGCGGCCCACTGCTGCTCGTCGAGCCGGTCGGCCAGCTGTTCGCGCGCGAGGCGGCCGGTGGTCGTCGCGAGGATCAGGGCGAGCCGCTCGTCCACGCCGTCGCTGCCGTCGATCCCGTGGTCGAAATGCGTGTCGAACGGCTTGATCGACACGTTCGACCAGCCCGCCTTCTTGAGGATCGCGGCCAGCTGGTCGTGGTCGGCGAACGCCACCGGCCCGGGTGAGCCGGGCGCCGGCGGCGCGGGCGGATCCGGCAGCTCGGCGGTGATCACCTCGGTGCCCGCACCCCCGAACGTCGGGTTCTCCTCGACGCCCCGCCAGCACGCGAAGACGAGCCGACCGTCGGGGGCGGTGACGCCGCGCAGGTTGGCGAAGGCGGCGGCGGGATCGGCGAAGAACATCACGCCGAACCGTGAGATGACGCGGTCGAAGGGCGCTCCGGGGGCCTCGTGGCCGATGGCCATGGTCTGCGCGTCACCGAGCAGGACCGTCGCCGTGGGCACCCGCCGGCGCGCGGCGTCGACCATGTCCGGGGCGATGTCGACCCCGACCATGTCGGCGCCGGCCTTGGTGCCGGCCTCCAGCAGGGTCCCGGACCCGCATCCGACGTCCAGGACGCGCATGTCCGGGCCGAGGTCGGCGGCGGCGAGGATCGCCGCGGTGACCGGGGTGTAGACCGCGTCGAAGAGTGCTTCGTTCTCCACCCAGCCCGACGCGCCGGCGCCCCAGCTGCTCGAGTCGTATTTGTCGGAATCGGCCATGGGGCCGATGGTAACTAACCCCAGGGCGCGATCGGGTTGCCCTGCCAGCGGGTGTGGGCGGGCACGGCGTCGCCGCGCATGACCAACGACGCCGGGCCGACCGTCGCCGATTCGCCCAGTCGTGAGGCGGGGAGTGCGACGCAGTGCGGGCCGAGCGTCGCCCCGACATCCAACTCGACGGTGTCTATCGCCATCACCCGGTCGTGGAAGAGATGGGTCTGCACGACGCAGCCGCGTTGGACGGTGGCCCCGTCGCGCAGGGTCACCAGGTCGGCCTCGGGCAGCCAATAGGTCTCGCACCACACGCCGCGACCGATGTGGGCGCCGAGCAGCCGCAGCCACAGGGTGAGGACCGGTGTGCCGGTGGCGGCGTTGGCGAACCACGGCGCGGCGACGGTCTCGACGAAGGCGTCGGACAACTCGTTGCGCCAGACGAACGGGCTCCACAGCGGATGCTCGGACACCCGGATGCGCCCGACGACGAGCCATTTGGCGGCCGCGGCGATGCAGCACGCCGCCGCGCCCGCGACCAGCAGGAGCAGTCCGCTGCACGCCGCGGCGACGAGGGGACTGCCGTGCACCGCGATGTACTGGGCGCCGAGCAGGACGAAGACGCCGATCCCGAAGGACACCATGACCGGGACCAACCGCAGCGTCTCGATGACGGCCCGCGCCACGCGCAGTCGGGCGGGTGGGGCGAAGGTGCGCGACGAGTCCGCGTCGGTGGCCACCCGACGCAGCCGGACCGGCGGGCTGCCCAACCAGCTCGATCCGGACTTGGCCTTGGTGGGGGTTGCGGACAGGACCGCGACGAGGCTGTTCTTCGGCACCTTGCGGCCCGGTCCGGTGATGCCCGAGTTGCCCAGGAAGGCGCGTTTGCCGATGCGCGCCTCGTCGATGCGCAGCCAGCCGCCGCCCAGCTCGTAGGAGGCGACCATCGTGTCGTCGGCCAGGAAGGCGCCGTCGTCGATCGTGGTGAACTTCGGCAGGACCAGGGCGGTGGAGATCTCGGTGTTCTTGCCGACCTTCGCGCCCAGGATCCGGAACCAGATCGGGGTGAGCAGCGAGGCGTAGAGGACGAACAGGTAGGTGCGCGCGGCGTCGAGGATCCGCTCGGTCAGCCACACCTGCCAGCCGACCCGCGAACGCACCGGGTGGTACCCCGCGGTCATGCCGACGGACAGGAGTCGGACCGCCGCGGCGGTGATGACGGCGTAGGTCAGCAGGCTCACCAGCGTGGCGACCGGGATGAGTGCGCCGGCGCTGAGCGCGACGTCGCGCAGTCGGGTGCGGTCGGCGACGCCCCAGCCGATCACGGCCAGTCCGGCGGCGAGGGACACCAGGGGCAGCGCGGCGAGTGCGAAGGCCGACAGGCCGTAGACGATCGCCCAGCGGGTCCGCCGTTGCGGCCGGTGGTCGGGCCAGCCGCCCCGGGCGCGCCCGACCTTGGTCGCCGGGGAACCGGCCCATTGCTGGCGCGCCCGCACGCGTCCGCGCACCGCCGACCCCGGTTCCACGACGGCGTTGCGGCCGACGACCGCGTCCGGGAACAGGGTCGAGCGGGCGCCGATCGTCGCGCCCGGCTTGATGACGATTGCGCCGATCCGCACCTCGTCGCCGTCGATCCACCAGCCGGCGAGGTCGACCTCGGGTTCCACCGAGGCGCCCTCGCCGATGGTCAGCAGTCCGGTGACCGGCGGCAGCGTGTGCAGGTCGACCCCGTGCCCGACGTCGGCCCCGAGTGCGCGGGCGAAGTGGATCATCCACGGTGCGCCGGAGATGTTCGCCGCGCCGCTGGCCTCGACCAGCCGCTCGGCGCACCACAACCGGATGTGCACCCCGCCGCCGCGCGGGTAGACGCCCGGCCCGACGCCGCGCAGCAGCAGCCGCGCGAACAGCGCGGCGTAGGCCATCCGGCCCAAGGGCGAGATGAACACGACGAAGGCGACGAGCAACACCCACCAGTCGACCCCGAACAGCCAGGGGATGTCGGGCCGCAGCCGGGCGCCGACGTTGTTCACGACCGCCAGCCACGTCACCCACTGCAGGCCGGTGAGCGTGGCGAGCGGGATGCTCAGCACCGTCTGCGCCAGCCCGGCGCTGCGCGGCGTCGGCCGCACCGTGCGCGGCACGACCTCCGGCGCGGGACCCCACGAGTCGAGCAACTGGGCGAGACGACCGAGCCGCGGGTTGTCGTAGAGGTCGCCGACGGTGACGTCGGGGTAGCGCTCGCGCAGCACCGAGACCAGCTGCGCCGCGGCCAGGGACCCGCCGCCCTCGGCGAAGAAGTCGGCGTCGGGACTGCTCACCGTCGCGCCCAGGACCGCGGTCCACGCATCGGCGAGCCAGCGCTGGGTCCCGGTGAGCTCGACCGCGCCGTCGTCGGCGGCGATCCCGGGCAACGGCCACGGCAGCGCGTCGCGGTCAACCTTGCCGGACACTCGCGTGGGGAGTTCGTCCACGACCGCCAGCCGCGGCACCATGGCCGCCGGCAGCCGCTCGGTCAGCGCCGCGTGCGCGGCGGCGACGTCGAAGTCGGGATCGGTGGAGGCCAGATAGCCGACGAGGAGTTGGTTGCCCGCTGCGGTCGTGCGCACGGCCGCAGCGCCGCCGGAGACGCCGGGCAGGTTCTGCAGCGCCGCGTCGATCTCGCCGAGCTCGATGCGCCGCCCCCCGACCTTCACCTGGTCGTCGGCGCGGCCGGCGAACACCAGCCCCTCGGGGTCGAGGCGGACCAGGTCCCCGCTGCGGTAGGCGCGCTCCCACCCGAGGCTCGGCATGGGTGCGTACTTTTCGGCGTCCTTGGCCGGATCGAGGTATCGGGCCAGGCCGACGCCGCCGATCACCAGCTGGCCGGTCTCGCCCCACCCGACCTCGTTCTCCTGCTCGTCGACGACCGCCAGGTCCCAACCGTCCAGCGGCAGCCCGATGCGCACCGGCGACGAGCCGTCCAGCGGTGCGGCGCAGGACACGACCGTCGCCTCGGTGGGGCCGTAGGTGTTCCACACCTCGCGCCCGTCGACGGCGAGCCGCTGTCCCAGTTCGGGCGGACAGGCCTCGCCGCCGAAGATCAGCAGGCGCACCGATTCGAGCGCCTGCGGCGGCCACAGGGCGGCGAGGGTTGGGACGGTCGACACCGCGGTGACCGCGCGGCGCACCAGCCACGGCCCCAGGTCCATGCCGCTGCGCACCAGGTCGCGGGGCGCCGGGACCAGGCAGGCGCCGTTGCGCCAGGACAGCCACATCTCCTCGCAAGACGCGTCGAAGGCCACCGACAGCCCGGCCAGCACGCGGTCGGCGGGCCCGAGCGGGTGCTCGCGCAGGAACAGTCCCGCCTCGGCGTCGACGAAGGCAGCTGCACTGCGGTGGGTGACGGCCACACCCTTCGGGGTGCCGGTGGAGCCGGAGGTGAAGATGAT
Source organism: Gordonia sp. (in: high G+C Gram-positive bacteria) (assembly GCF_047606305.1). GTDB lineage: Bacteria > Actinomycetota > Actinomycetes > Mycobacteriales > Mycobacteriaceae > Gordonia. The sequence goes on from NZ_JASGER010000077.1 coordinate 30,097, forward strand.
CCACGCGTCGTCGCCGAGGTCGGGGACCGGCGTCACGTTCGCCGGTTGATCGGGCACCGGGTCGCCGGGCCGGCCGTCGACGGCGTGGAAGATGCCGTCGTCGGTGATGATCGCGTCGACCCGTGCCTCGCCGAAGACGAGGTCGGCCCGCTCCGGTGGATCGTCAACGTCGACCGGTACATAGGCGGCGCCGGCGAACAGCGTCGACAGGATCGCCAGGTAGAGCTGCCGGGTTCCCGAGGTCATCCGGATCCCGACGCGCGAGCCCGGCCCGATCCGCGCACCGGCGAGGACCGCGGCGTTGCGGCGGACCAGTGCGACGGTCTGCCGGTAGGTGAGGGGGACGTCGCCGTCGTCGATCGCGACGGCATCGGGGTGCGCCTGTGCCGACGCGAGGAAGACGTCGCGCAGCGTGCGCGGCGGGGTGGCGCGGTCGCCGAGCCGGTAGCGGTCCTCGATGCGCGCGGCGGGGGAATTCTCCGGCACGCGGGCAACCTCTCGGCAGGGCGGGTGGAAGGACTGTTCGGGCATGTCGATTCTGCCCGACGGGAGGCGGCGGATCATCCTGAGACCGGTGCGACCCGAAGTCGTCGCCGACTCTTAAGGCGCCGTTAACCTTGTCCCCGGTGCAGGTAGACGGTGTAGTTTCACGTCATGCCCATCGTGCACCACCGCCGCCCGAGCCCGGTGTCCTACCTCATCTGGCTGGCCGCGCGGACCTTTCTCAAGCCCATCCTGGCGCTCGCCCCGATCAAGCCGTACGTCTTCAAGCTCAACGCCGCCATGGAAGGCCGGCTGGAGAAGCGCAAGGCGGGCCGGTCGGTCGTCATCGAGCCCATCACGCTCGGCGGTCGGCCCACCGAACTCGTCATGGCCAAGGGTCCGACCGGGGCCTCGACCGACACCGCGGTGCTGTATCTGCACGGCGGTGCCTTCATGAGTTGCGGCCCGGGCACCCACCGGCCGATCACCACGTCGCTGGCCAAGGGGTTGCACGTCCCGGTGTTCGCCCTCGACTACCGCCAGATCCCCGAGGCCGGCGTGGGGACCTCGGTCCACGACGCCCTCGAGGCCTACCGCGAACTGTTGGGCGAGCGCGGGTATCGGCACGTCGTCGTCGCCGGTGACTCGGCCGGCGGCTACCTGACCGGCAAGGTCGCCGAGCTCGCCGCGGCGAACGGCCTGCCGGCGCCCACCGCACTGGCGATGCTGTCCCCGCTGCTCGACCTCGATCTGGGCGACCGCACGCAGGACCGCACCAGCAAGCACGACGCCTACCTGCCGATGCGGCAGATGACCGTCCTGGCGCCGATGTTCGACTGGGGCCCGGTCCCGTTCGCCGGTGAGCGCAGCATCGGCAACGTCGAGCCGGCGGTGTTTCCGCCGACGATCGTGATCACCGCGCAGGACGAGATGGTCGAGCCCGATTCGCTCGAGTTCGTCCAGAAGCTGGACGCCGCTCATCGCCGCGCGGTGCTGCACAGCTACCCGTGGCAGGTCCACGCCTTCACGGTGCCGCTGCGGCACCGCGAGGGTCGCGAATCGGTGGGGCTCGTCGTCGATTTCCTCGCCGAGGCGATCGCCGACGCGCATGCCCAGGGCGACGACCGTCGGCACGAGGCGAGCTGAGATGCCGCAGACCGTCGACGAACTGTTCGCGATCGACTCCCTGCTCCACGACGATGAACGCGCCGTCGTCGACCTGGTGCGCGACTTCGGCACCAAGCGCCTGCGCCCTCACATCGCCGACTGGTTCGAGGAGGGGAGGCTGCCGGTCCGCGAGCTGGCCGTCGAACTCGGGTCGTTGGGCGTGTTCGGCATGCACCTGGACGGTTACGGCTGCGCCGGTGCGTCGGCCACCGCCTACGGCCTGGCGTGCCGGGAACTGGAGGCCGTCGACTCGGGGCTGCGCAGCTTCGTCTCCGTGCAGGGCTCGCTGTCCATGTTCGCCATCTGGAAATTCGGGAGCGACGAGCAGAAGGACCGCTGGCTGCCGGACATGGCCGCCGGCCGCGCGCTCGGCTGCTTCGGCCTGACCGAGCCGGACTTCGGGTCGAACCCCGCCGGGATGCGGACCAGGGCGAACCGGTCGCCGGGAGCGGCAGCGAGCGGGACCAAGGAGAACCGGTCGCCGGGAGCGGCAGCGAGCGGGACCAAGGCGAACCGGGACGGCGGCGACTGGATCCTCAACGGCGCCAAGATGTGGATCACCAACGCGCCGGTCGCCGACGTGGCCGTCGTGTGGGCGCGCACAGACCTCGCCGAGGGCGCCCGCGGGATCCGCGGTTTCGTCATCCCCACCGACACCCCCGGCTTCAGCGCCCCGGAGATCACCCGCAAGATGTCGCTGCGCGCCTCGGTCACCGGGGAGATCGTGCTGGAGGACGTGCGGGTGCCGGCGTCGGCGATGCTGCCCGGCGTCGAGGGGCTGCGCGGACCGCTGTCCTGCCTCAACGAGGCGCGCTTCGGGATCGTGTTCGGCGCCACCGGTGCCGCGCGGGACTGCCTGGAGACGGCCATCGCGTACGCCGGCAGCCGCGAGGTCTTCGACAAGCCGCTCTCGGGCTATCAGCTGACCCAGCGCAAGATCGCCGACATGGCCGTCGACCTGGGCACCTCGCAGCTGCTCGCCCTGCACCTCGGGCGACTCAAGGACGCGGCGGGGGTGCGGCCCGAGCAGATCAGCCTGGGCAAGCTCAACAACGTCCGCAACGCGATCGCCATCGCCCGCGAGTGCCGCACGATCCTCGGCGCCAACGGCATCACGCTGGAGTACCCGGTCATCCGGCACGCCAACAATCTCGAGTCCGTCCTCACCTACGAGGGCACCTCGGAGATGCACCAGCTGATGATCGGCAAGGCCCTCACCGGCGAAGACGCCTTCCGGTAGGGGCCCGGCCCTACCAACCAAGCAAATGCTTGGGTAGCGTTGGCGGCATGGCGCAGAAACTGAAACTCGGATTCAAGGCCTCGGCGGAGCAGTTCACTCCGCGCGAGCTGGTGGAGATCGCGGTCGCGGCCGAGGAACACGGTCTGGACTCGGTCGCGGTCAGCGACCACTTCCAGCCCTGGCGCCACAACGGCGGCCACGCGCCCTTCTCGCTGGCCTGGATGGCCGCCGTCGGGGAGCGCACCGAGCGCGTGCAGATCGGCACGTCGGTGCTGACCCCGACCTTCCGCTACAACCCCGCCGTCATCGCCCAGGCCTTCGCGACGATGGCCTGCCTGTACCCCGGGCGGATCATGCTCGGCGTCGGCACCGGCGAGGCGCTCAACGAATACGCCACCGGCTTCACCGGCGAATGGCCCGAGTTCAAGGAGCGCTTCGCCCGCCTCCGCGAGGCCGTCCGCCTGATGCGCGAGCTGTGGACCGGCGAGAAGGTGAACTTCGACGGCGAGTACTACAAGACGCAGGACGCCTTCATGTACGACGTGCCCGACCAGCCGGTGCCGGTGTACATCGCCGCCGGCGGACCGGTGGTCGCGCGGTACGCCGGCCGGGCCGGCGACGGCTTCATCTGCACGTCGGGCAAGGGCATGGACCTCTACACCGAGAAGCTCATCCCCGCGGTGAAGGAGGGCGCGGCCAAGGCCGAGCGGGATTTCGACGCCATCGACCGGATGATCGAGATCAAGATCTCCTACGACCCCGACCCCGAGCTCGCCCTGGAGAACACCCGCTTCTGGGCGCCGCTGTCGCTGACCCCGGAGCAGAAGCACTCGGTCAACTCGTCGGTGGAGATGGAGCGCCTGGCCGACGAGCTGCCGATCGAGCAGGTCGCCAAGCGGTGGATCGTCGCCTCCGACCCCGACGACGCCGTCGAGCAGGTCCGCCAATACACCGACGCCGGGCTCAACCACCTGGTCTTCCACGCCCCCGGCCACGACCAGCGCCGCTTCTTGGACAACTTTGCGCGCGATCTGGCGCCGAAGCTGCGCGACCTCAAGCCCGCGCAGTGACCAACTTCGGGTGAAATGGCTGACGGCAAGGGAACATTGCCGCCGGTGGCAGCTATATCGGACAAAGTTGGCGAACGACTAGCCTGTTCGACATGGATCGCGAGCGGATGGTCGACGTCGGCGTCGCCCTCGTGTCCCGATTCGGGGCCAGGGCGCTGAGCCTGACATCGGTGGCCAAGCAGGCCGGTGTCGCCCGCGCCACCGCCTATCGCATGTTCGGCGGCAAGGAAGCCCTGATCGCGGCGATCGTCGAGCGCGAGGTCACCACACTGCGCGAGCGGCTGAACACCTGGGCCACCGCCGAACCCACCGTCGAGGGCAAGGTGCGGGTGCAGGTCCTCGAGTCGCTGCGGTACATCCGCGAGAACGAGGCGCTGCAGTATGTGCTGCGCAACGAGCCGGGCGAGATCGTCGAATCGCTCGTCTCCACCACCGACGGCGGTCCCGCGATCGTCACCCAGATCGTCGCGGCCGCGCTGCCCGACGTCGACGAGTCGGTCGCCCACCGGCTGCGGCCCAGCCCGGAGGGCGCCGCCGAGTTCATGGTGCGCACCGTGTACTCGATGATGCTCGTGCCGGATTCGGCGATGACCGACGAGCAGGTGGCCGAGCTGGTCGTCGCCGCGGTGGTCGCACCGGAGTAGCGCGTCACTCCCGCCGTCCCCGGCGTCGGGTTAGGGTTACGACCATGACCCGCAACGGCGCCGATTCCACGCATTCGGCGATCTACCTGGCGTCGGCCGAGGGAGAGACCGGAAAGTCGTCGATCGCGCTGGGCCTGCTGTCGCTGCTCTCGGCGACCGGCGGCCGGATCGGCGTGTTCCGCCCGATCAGCCGCACCCCCGACGGCAAGAACGACTACATCCTCGAGTTGCTGCTCGCCCACGACTCGGTCGGACTGGACTACTCCGACTGCATCGGCGTCACCTACGACGATGTGCACGCCGACCCCGACGGTGCGCTCGCCACCATCGTCGACCGGTTCCACGCGGTGCAGGAGCAGTGCGACACGGTGCTCGTCGTCGGCTCCGACTACACCGACGTCGGCAATCCGTCGGAGCTGTCCTACAACGCGCGCATCGCGGCCAACCTGGCCAGTCCCATCGTGCTGGCCCTGCGGGCCAACGACCGCACGCCGGACCAGGTGCGCGCGTTGGCCAACCATGCGCTCGCCGAGATCTCGGCCGCCCATGCGACGACCGTCGCGATCATCGTCAACCGCGTCGCCCCGGGTGACCAGGAGGAGACGAAGGCGGCGTTGAAGGGGATCGGGCCGGGCGTGTGGACGCTGCCCGAGGACCAGGTGCTCAGCGCCCCGACGATGGCCGAGCTCCTCGAAGCCCTCGGCGGCACCCTCTACAGCGGCGACCAGGACCTGCTCGACCGCGAGGCGCTGCACATGATGGTGGGCGGCATGACCGTCGAGCACTGCCTGGAGCGCCTCGAGGAGGGCATGGTCGTGATCGCGCCGGCCGATCGCTCCGACGTCCTGCTGGCGATGGTCAACGCGAACTCCGCGCAGGGGTTCCCCAAGTTGGCCGGGCTGATCCTCAACGGCGGACTCAAGCCGCATCCGATGATCGACGCGCTGGTCCGGGGCCTGAACCCGACGCTGCCGATCATCTGCTGCGAGCAGAGCACCTACGAGACCGCGCGGATCGCCTCGCACACCCGCGGCAAGATGGCCAACCAGTCGGTGCGCAAGGTCGAGACCTCGCTGGCGCTCATGGAGCACCACATCGACCCGGCCAAGCTGATGGCCGACCTGAACCTGGCGATCCCCGAGGTCACCACCCCGCAGATGTTCGAGTACCAGCTCACCGCGCGCGCCAAGGCCGACCGCAAGCACATCGTGCTGCCGGAGGGTGAGGAGCCGCGCATCCTGCGCGCGGCCGCCCAGCTCGTCGCCCGCGGCGTCGCCCAGCTCACCCTGCTCGGCGACCCGGCGAAGGTGAAGGCGCAGATCGCCGACCTGGGCATCGACCTGCCCGGCGTCGACGTCATCAACCCGCTCGACTCGGAGCTGACCGAGATGTTCGCCAAGCAGTACGCCGAGCTGCGCAAACACAAGAACGTGGCGATGGACCGCGCCCGCGACCTCATGCGTGACGTCTCCTACTTCGGCACGATGATGGTCCACAACGGGCTCGCCGACGGCATGGTGTCGGGCTCGATCCACACCACCGCCCACACGATCCGGCCGGCCTTCGAAATCATCAAGACCAAGCCGGGCGTGGACACCGTCTCGAGTGTCTTCTTCATGTGCCTGGCCGACCGCGTGCTGACCTACGGCGACTGTGCCGTGGTGCCCGACCCGACCGCCGAGCAGCTCGCCGACATCGCGATCTCGTCGGCCGAGACGGCGTCGGCCTTCGGCATCGAGCCGCGCGTCGCGCTGCTGTCCTACTCGACCGGCGAGTCCGGCTCGGGTGCGGAGGTGGACAAGGTGCGCACGGCCACGGAGCTGGTGCGCAAGCGCGCGCCCAAGCTCCTCGTCGAGGGCCCGATCCAGTACGACGCCGCTGTCGAGCCCAGTGTCGCCAAGACGAAGATGCCCGACTCGCCGGTGGCCGGCCAGGCGACGGTGCTGATCTTCCCGGACCTCAACACCGGCAACAACACCTACAAGGCGGTGCAGCGCAGCGCCGGCGCGATCGCGATCGGACCGGTCCTGCAGGGGTTGAACAAGCCGATCAACGACCTGTCCCGCGGCGCGCTCGTCGCCGACATCGTCAACACCGTCGCGATCACCGCGATCCAGGCGCAAGCGACGACGGGGGCCGCGAAGTGAGCGACAAGCCGCTGGTGCTGGTCATCAACGCCGGTTCGTCGTCGTTGAAGTACCAGCTGCTCGAGCCCGATTCGGGGACGGTGACCGCCGACGGGCTGGTGGAGCGGATCGGTGAGCCGACGTCGGTGATCACCCACGAGCAGGGCGGCGCCGACACCGTCGAGGAACTGCACTTGCCCGACCACCGGGCGGCCATCGACAAGATGCTGGAGCTCTTCGCCGCGAAGGGGACCGACCTGGCCCACGCGAACCTGTGCGCGGTCGGGCACCGGGTGGTGCACGGCGGCCGGTCGCTGTACGAGCCGACGCTCATCGACTCCCACGTCATCGACGAGGTCGAGCGGGTCTCGCCATTGGCGCCGCTGCACAACCCGCCCAACCTGGTCGGCATCGAGGCCGCGCAGGCGGCGCTGCCCGACGTGCCCGGCGTGGCCGTTTTCGACACCGGCTTCTTCCACGACCTGCCCGATGCGGCGGCCCTCTACGCCATCGACCGCTCGGTCTCCGAGGAGTACGCGCTGCGGCGCTACGGCTTCCACGGCACCAGCCACGAGTACGTGTCGCACCGGGCCGCGGAGTTCCTCGGCCGCGACTACGACAAGACCAATCAGATCGTCGCGCACCTTGGCAACGGCGCGTCGATGTCGGCGATCAAGCAGGGTCGCCCGGTCGACACGTCGATGGGCCTCACCCCGCTCGAGGGCCTGGTCATGGGCACCCGCTGCGGCGACATCGACCCCGGACTGCTGCTGCACCTGCACCGGGTCGTCGGACTGTCCGTCGACGACATCGACCAGCTGCTCAACAAGCGCTCCGGGCTCAAGGGGCTGTGCGGGGAGAACGACTTCCGCTCGGTCACCGAGATGATCGAGGGCGGCGACGCCGACGCCAAGACCGCCTACGACATCTACATCCACCGGCTGCGGCGCTACTTCGGCGCCTACCTGGTGGAGTTGGGCCACACCGACGTCATCTCCTTCACCGCCGGTGTCGGCGAGAACGCGGTCGGGGTGCGTGCCGACTCGCTCGCCGGCCTGGAGGGATTCGGGATCGCCATCGACCCCGAGCGCAACGCCGTGCGCAGTCGTGAGCCGCGGGTCATCTCCACCGACGATTCGACGACGACCGTCCTGGTGGTGCCGACCAACGAGGAACTCGAGATCGCGCGCCAGGCGAAGGCGGTCGTGGGCGGCTGACGCCGATGGGTTGTGGGCATCGGATGTCGAGAACGGTGGTGCGGCTTCGTCTCAGGGGTGAGCGACCAACCCGGTCGTGAACCGAAGGGAGATTGTCATGGCGAAGTACCTGCTGCTCAAGCACTATCGAGGCGCACCGGACCCGGTCAACAACGTACCGATGAGTCAGTGGGCGCCCGAGGAGGTCGACGCCCATATCGCCTACATGCGCGATTTCGCGGCACGACTGCGCGAATCGGGCGAGTTCGTGTTCGAGCAGGCGCTGATGCCGGCCGGCGAATGGGTTCGCTCCGGCGGAGCGGGCAAGCCTCCGGTGACCGACGGCCCGTTCGCCGAGACCAAGGATTTGATCGCCGGCTTCATGATCATCGACGTCGACTCGCACGAACGGGCGCTGGAACTGGCCGGAGAGCTGTCGGCGGCCCCGGGTGCCGGTGGTGAGCCGGTGGGCGAGTGGCTGGAGGTCCGCCCGGAGTTCGGTGACATGCCGTCGACCATCGACTGGTAGCCGAGGTGGACGAGTCGACGCCGTTCGGCGCGGCGGGGATCCGCGAATTGGTGCCCGCCGCGCTGAGCGTGCTCGTCGGCCGTGGCGCCGACTTCGCGACCGCTGAAGACGCGGTGCAGGATGCACTCGCCAAAGCGGTTCAGACGTGGCCGCAGCGGATGCCCGACGATCCCAAGGCGTGGCTGATCACCACCGCGTGGCGCTGCTTCGTCGACCTCGCCCGCTCGGATGTGGCGCGTCGCCGGCGCGAACTCCGCGTCGTCGTCGAGCCGCCGCCGGGACTGACGGAGGCGGCCGACGACACGCTGCAGCTGTACTTCCTGTGTGCACATCCGAGTCTGACCGAGTCATCGGCGGTGGCACTCACGCTGCGCGCGGTCGGCGGCCTCACGACACGCCAGATTGCGCGGGCGTTCCTGGTGCCGGAAGCGACCATGGCACAACGGATCTCGCGAGCGAAGCGGACGGTGAGTGGTGAGCGCCTCGATCGACCCGGCGACCTCGGCGCGGTCCTGCGGGTGCTGTACCTCGTCTTCAACGAGGGATACTCCGGCGATGTCGACCTGGTGGCCGAGGCGATCCGCTTGACGCGCCAGGTCGTCGCCGTCACCGATGATCCTGACGCCGCCGGCTTGCTCGCGCTCATGCTGCTCCATGCCGCGCGGCGCCCTGCGCGTACCCGGTCCGACGGCACGCTGGTTCCGCTGCGCGAGCAGGACCGCAGCAAGTGGCGCACCGATCTCATCGTCGAGGGGATCGCGGTGCTGCAGTCGGCGCTGGAACGCGACCGGCTCGGCGAGTACCAGGCTCAGGCGGCCATCGCCGCGCTGCATGCCGACGCGCAGCGGGTGCAGGACACCGACTGGGTCCAGATCGTCGAGTGGTACGACGAGCTTGTGGCCCTCACCGACAGTCCCGTCGCCCGCCTCAATCGCGCGGTCGCCGTCGGGGAGGCGGGCGGTCCTCAGGCGGGTCTGGCGGCGCTCGCCGACCTCGACCCCGCGCTGCCCCGGCACGCCGCGGCACGCGCGTACTTCCTCGAACGGTCGGGGGACCGAGCGCAGGCGGCGCGGTTGTACGCCGAAGCGGCCGAGCGGGCCGAGAACACCACTGAACGAGATCACCTGATCAGGAAGGCAGCGGAGCTGGGCTCGTAGTCGGCAATGTAGTCGTCCAGCGATCCCTGACTGGTCCGGCCCGCGTCACACAGACTCAGAACCAGGTCGCCGGCCGGACGTAGTTGGCAAGGTCCACCAGTTGGAAGCGGTGGGCGCGGTTGGAGCGGGTCTCGCGGGCGAGATCGCGCAGCGTGGCCTCGGTGCCGGTGCGCAGGCCGTACTCGGTGAACGGGTACCCCATCAGATCGGGCAGGTTATCGCTCGGCTTGTTCTCGACGACCCAGCCCAGCGCGGTGCCCAGCACGATGAGCTTGAGGCGCGGTTTGCGGGTGGCGCCGTCGGGGATCTGATCCAGCCGGGTGGCCGCCTCGGCGATCTCGGCGTGGGTGATCTCGGTCAGAGGGCGCCCGCGGACCAGCGCGAGGACGGCGGTCTCGCGCGCGGTGTTGTAGTGGCGGCTCGTCGTCGGCACCTCGTCGAGTCCGACGATGGCCTCGGCGACCTCGCCGTAGGCGAGGTGGATGCGCGCCAGCCCGAAGGCGGCGGTGAGGATCGTGTGGTCGGTGTACCAGAGGTCCTGGTAGTGGTGGCGGGCGATCTCGTACCAGCGGTGGACCTGCGGATCGGGGGCATCGGCGTCGGCCGTTTCACCCGCCAGCCACCGGCCGATCAGCTCGGCGGTGCCGGCGACGGCCAGCTTGGGGCCGATCTCGCCGGGCATCGCCTCCAGCGTCTCGTTGAAGCGCTCGTAGGCCAGCTCCGGCTCGTCGTTGCGCAGCGCGCAGATGCCCAGGTACCACTCGATGCGCCAGTTGTGGCCGTAGTACTGGTCGGCGCCCCGCAGCACGCCGAGCGCCGTGTCCACGTCGTCGAGCTCGAGGTAGGCGCGGGCCTCGGCCAACTCCAGCTCGAGGGACACGTGGGTGGTCGGCTCGTCGGCGGCCAACCCCTCGTCGCGGTGCGCACGGATCGAGTCGAGGATCTGCCGCGGGTCCGAGAGCGCCGCCGAGCTGAGGACGCGCGCCGCCGGATCGGTCGGGTCCAGCAGCGGTACCGGCAGCGCCGCCGCGATGTCGGCGGGGTCGTAGAAGGGGGACTGGTCGGGGTCGAAGAAGGCGTCGACCGGCGCGAGAAGCAACTCGGTGCCGAAGGTTGAGCGCGGCGGGGTGAACACCGTCGACATCGCCGGCCGAGGCACGCCGGTGTGCACGGCGACCGTCTCGCGCAGCACGTTGAGGACCTGTGTGGTCATCTCGGCGGTGCTCGCGAACCGCTCGGCCGGGTCGTCGGCGGTCGCGCGGGCCAGCAGCAGGTGGAAGGACGGGTTCTCGGCGAACAGCGGCACCTCGTCGACGTCGGGCAGCCCGGGCAGGTACTGCCCGCCCTCCATCGGCATGTCGACGGTGAGCACCGCCAGGGTACGGCCGATCGAGTAGATGTCGGTGGCCACCTGTGGCCCCGTTTCGACGATCTCGGGGGCCTGGAACCCGGGCGTGCCGTACAGGCGACCGTGGCCGCCGATCGGCGCCACCGCACCCAGGTCGATGAGCGTCACGTCCGACGCGCTGATCATGATGTTGTCCGGCTTCACGTCGTTGTAGACCAGCCCCACCGAGTGCAGGTATCCGACGGCGGGCAGCACCTCCAGGATGTAGGCCATCGCCTGTTCCGGGGACAGCAGCGTCGGCGCAGTGGACTTGTCGTCGTCCGGCGAGGTGAGCTGCTTGAGCGTCTTGCCGCCGATGTACTCCATGACGATGTAGCCGATGTAGCGGTCGTCGGGGAGGCGGTGCTCGACGAAGTTGTAGATCTTCACGATGCCCGGGTGGCTCACCGAGGCGAGGAACTGTCGCTCGGCCACCGCGACGGCCTGCGCGGAGGCGTCACCGGCGTTGAGCAACCCCTTGAGCACGACGGGCCGGTCGTTGACGTTGCGGTCGGTGGCCACGTAGATCCACCCCATGCCGCCGTGCGCGATGGCGCCGAGGATCTCGTACTGGTCGGCGACGAGCGTGCCCGCGGCGAGGCTCGGCTTGAAGGCGTAGCGCACGCCGCAGTTCGGGCAGGTGCCGGTGACCGGCCCCTTGTGCGGACCGGAACTGCGGCCGACGGGGGTCCCACAGTTCCAGCACTTGCGCTTGCGCTCGGGGATCTCCGGGTTGTGCAGGACCGCGTCGGTCGGCTCGATGTCGACGATGCGCGGCAGATCGACGAGCCCGCTGCCGAGCCGACGGTCGTGGACCTGGGGGGCGCTGCGTTCGGGTACCAGCACGCGGCCGCGCGGGACCGGGAAGGTCGTGCGCGGGGTGACGGCCTGCGGCTCCTCGCCGGTCTCGACGGCGACGGTGTCCGACCCGAGGATCATGTCGGCGCCCACGGTCTGGGTGCCGGTGTCGGTCTCGAGGTCGAACGGCGCCGCCTGGGTCGCCTGCGTCTCGGCCTGTTCGACGGCCTGGGTGGCCACCGGCTCGGGGGTCTGTTCGTCGGGATCGTCGTGGGCCATGGTCAATCCCGGTACGTCGGTTGGGGAGGGGCGATCCGGGTGCCGAGGACCGACAGCCACTCCTCGGCGATCTGCTGCCACCGGCCACTGGCGATCAGGTCGGCCAGCACGGCGTTCACGAAGCGCACCAGCTCGTCGCGGCCCTTGGTGATGCCGATGCCGTAGTACTCCTCGCCCAGGCTCGGGCCGACCATGTGCAGCCACGGGTCCTGCGCGGCGAGGCCGGCCAGGATCGCGTCGTCGGTGGACACCGCGTCGACGTTCGCCTGCTGCAGCAGCACGAGGCAGTCGGCCCACGTCGACGTCTCGACCAGCGTGACCGTCGGGACGATCCGGCGCAGTCGCACGGCCGACGTCGCACCCCGCGCGACGCATGCGCGTTTGCCGGCGAGGTCGGCGGCGGTGGAGATCTTCGAGTTGCTCACCGCCAGGATCCGCTGCGCGGCGACGTAGTACGGCGAGGAGAAGTCGACCTTCTTGCGGCGCTCGCAGGTGATGCTCATCGTCTTGACGACGAGGTCGACCTCGCGGGACTCGAGGGCGCCGATTCGATCGGCGGTGCGCATGACGCGGAACTCGATGCGGTTCGGGTCGTTGAAGATTGCCCGGCTGATCTCGCGGGCGAGGTCGACGTCGAAGCCGCGCAGATCGCCCGAGAGCGGGTCGCGGAAGCTGAACGGGTTCGACCCGGTGTCGATCCCCACGATGAGGCGGCCGTTGGCCTGGATGTCGCCCATCGGGGTGTGCGGCGGCATCTGTCCCGGCGGCGGCAGCGGAATGGGGCTGAGGCTGGCCAGGCGGTGGCAGTTGTCGACGTCGGACTCCGGCGACGTCGCGCCGCCGGGGGCCTGCGTCGCCATGCCGGGCGGCGCGGGTGTGCTGGCCGTGGTGAGCGGCGACGGGCTGTCCGGGGCGGCGAAGCGGACGCACCCGGTCGCGGTGGCGGTGACCAGGAGCAGCGTCGCGAGCAGACGGATCCTCATCGGTACTCCCGCACCCGGTTGGCCAGCCCGACCGGCACCGCGACGGCCGCGATCAACGCCAGGACCGCGATGCCCGAGCTGCTGAAGGCGAGGAACCGACCGGCCGTGTAGATGTTGTCGCGGAATGCGCTGCGCGCCGCGGTGATCGATCGGACGATCGCGTCGTCGACCCGCGCGTAGTAGGTGGCCGCGCTGGTCTTGCCCGTGCCGACGGTGAGGTCGCGCGCACCCACGTAGTCGCCCGCCGCCAGGCGCTTGCCGATCTCGCGGTCGGTGGACTGCCAGTCGACGAGCGAGGTCTGGGCGGTCTTCAGGTCGCTCACCGGGATGGATCTGATGTCGCCGGACTTCGATTCGTCGACGAGCTTGTTGAGCACTTCGGCGACGCCGCGCGTCGCGTCGGTGAAGTTGTCGTTCAGGGCGGTCTGGTCGCGTCGGACCAGCGACAGCGTCTGTGCGGAGCGGGCCTGCTGGAGGCTGATGCGCGCGGCGGTCAGCGCGTGCAGCGGGTCCGACCCGTCGATGCGGGCGGTGTTCGTCGACGCCACCGACGTCAGCCCGGCGACGAGGAGCCAGACGGTGCCGGTCGTCATCGCGACGAGGCTGACCAGCACGCCCATGTTGAGTCGGCGGTGGGTGCGGCGCTCCAGGAACCGCGAGGTCACGATCAGCGCCCCGATCAGCGTGAACAGCAGGATGTAGACGAGGTAGGGCGGGCGGGTCAGGGCCTGCTGCGGTTGCGCGATGGCCGCGGTCCGCTGCTCGTAGATGCGTTGGGCGGCCGGTAGCAGGGTCTCCTGCATGAGTCCGCTGGCCTCGTTCAGATACGCCGATCCGACCGGGTTGCCGAGTCGGTTGTTGGCCCGGGCCGTTTCGACGAGGCCGGTGTAGACGGGCAGGTTCACCGTCAGGGACACCAGATCGGGTTGGACCGGGTCGGCGTCGGGGCTGAGGGCACCGCCGGTCTCGTCGGGGCTGTTGGCGGCCGTGATGAGCGCGGCCGAGGCGCTGGCGATCGCATCCGAATAGCGCTGCCGCAGTTCGACCGGTTCGAGACCGCCGGAGATGAAGGCCGAGTTCGCCGATGCGTCGGCGATCGACAGCGAGCTGAACAGGACCTGCGACGACTCGGCGATCGGTTCGGCCCGCGAGATCAGCTGTTGGAGGGTGTGGGTGCGGCCGTTCAGGTTGACCGAGGCGTACCAACCGGTGACCAGGCAGCCGAGGGTCAACGCGATCGCGATGAGGATGAGCTTGCCCGGCGTCGACGCCCCGAAGGTGCGCAGGGCGGCGACCGGCGATTGGGCGCGTCCGCGTGCGGCGGCGAGCAGTTCGCGACGGTCGGCCAGGGCGCGGCGCAGTTGGGGGCTGGTGGACAGGCGGCCCGCCGACTCGGCGATGGCATCGGGGGTGGACCGGCCGGGTCTGCCGCCCAGGCCGACGAAACGCGGGCGCACGGGTGATGCGTCGGATTTCACCGCATCATCTCCCCGTCACCAGTGGATAAACGTGTGCGGTCCAGCGTAGTCGTCGGCGCAGGCAGACGCCGACGACACGCAACGGCGACGGGCGGCGAAGTCGAAAATCGACTCCGATGCGTGTTGCCCGACCCGGCACTCGCACGTCGCCTACGGTGGACGGCAGAGTCGATGAATCGGCGATTCGGGAGGGCGCGGGTGCGCGGAGACGGCGACGGTTGGGTGTTCGACCCCGACGGCTCACGGTATTGGGGCCGCCACGGGGCGGCCGGCCTGTTGCTGCGTGCGCCGTCGGCCGACGGCGAGGTCGTGATCCTGCTGCAGCACCGCGCGGTCTGGTCCCACCAGGGCGGCACGTGGGCGTTGCCCGGCGGTGCGCGCGACTCCCACGAGAGCGTCGTCGACACCGCGATCCGCGAGGCAGACGAGGAAGCCGGCATCGGCCACCACGACCTGGATGTGCGGATGACGGTCGTGACCGCCGAAGCCGAGAGCGGATGGACCTACACGACGGTCATCGCCGACGTCGCGTCGCCGGTGAGCACCGTGCCCAACGGGGAGTCCACCGAACTTCGGTGGGTACGCCCGGACGACGTCGACGCGCTGCCGTTGCACCCGGGATTCGCCCGCAGCTGGCCGGTGCTGCGCGACCACCTGGCCGAGCTCGCCTGAGCGTCGCCCTCAGTGGGCCAGCAGGTTCGCGCCGGCGATCAGCGCGTTGCGGTTGGCCTCGTCGCCGTCGGCACCCGAGCCGACGGCCCAGCGCTCGGCGTGATCGTTGCCGCACAGCAGGATCGTGACGACCTCGGCTTCGGTCCGGCGCTGGTGGAGTTCGCGGATCTCGACGCCGGCCCCCACGTCGTAGAGCATCGAGGTGAGCGCGCCCAGTTGCCCGGTGGCACGCGCCGCGACGGTGCGCGGACGGTCGTCGACGACGATGGTCGCGCGGCAGTCGAGCCGGTCGCCGTCGGCGGTGGCGGCCGACCACGAGTCCAGTCGAATGGTCTCGGCGGGGGTGAGCCGATCGGCGATTTCCTCGGTGGACAAGGTGTGTGCCTCCTCGCGCAGGCCGGATGGAAAGTCGGCGGTACGCGAGAAGAATGACGGGTCGAGGTGTCGGAAGTGCATCAGATGTCTGCTCTCGGTCTGGATGAGAAGTGACCGATGTGTGAATAGCTCGACTCCCGCAGCGGGGGTCGGCCGGTGAGACCCCGCTACGGGCGAGTTACGAGCTTGCTGATGCGCACCCGGCCAGGTTAGGCCCGCGACGTGCCGTCGGCAAGGTGGATTCCGATTCCGGTGAGCGACGGCACATCCGGTCTCGTCGGTGAAGAAGCGATAACCTCGCACAATGACTTCCTGGCAACCCCAACCCGGGCAGTACCCGGGCCAGCAGCCGCCCGCCGCCCCGCAGCCCGGTGTGCCCGCTCCGCCGGGTGCGCAGCCCGGGGCGGTCCCGGGTGCGCCCGCGCAACCGCTCGGACAGGCGCCGTACGGCCAGCCGCCCTACGGACAGGCTCCCTACGGACAGGCTCCCTACGGCCAGGGGCCCTACACCGCCGACCCGTACGCGGCCTACGGCACCCAGTACGCGGGCTACGCCTACCAGGGTGAACCCAGCGGCGGTACCGCCATCACCGCCGGAGTGCTCAGTGTGCTCGGCGCGGTCGCGAGCTTCGTCGGCCTGATCGCGATCATCGGGTTGCTCGCGGTGCTGAGCAAGCTCGACGACGCGCGACGTCTCCTGCCGGACTGGTACACCACGGTGATGGCCGCGCAGATCCCGGTCAGCGTCGTCCTGGGCGTCATGCTCCTCGTCGGCGGTGTCGCACTGCTGACGCGTCGGGCGTGGGGCCGCTACGTCATCGCGATCGCCTGCGTGTTCTCACTCGTCGGCAGCATCGTCGGGCTGGTCGTCGAGAATGCGGTCTCCGCCGAGGTCAGCGATATGCACGCGAACATCGCGACCAGCACCATCTCCAGCATCCTGGGGATGATCTTCCCGATAATCACGCTCGTCCTGGCCCTCGTGCCGGCGACCAAGGCGTGGTGCGACGCGAAGCGCTAATCCGCCTCGACCGGGGCCATCCACTTCTCCTCGATGCGGCCGTAGCGCCACACGAGGAGGGCGACGATCCACGTCGCGACGAACAACCCCACGATCGCGAACCCGACGAACTCGAGGTTCGCGGCGCCGATGACGGCCAGTGGTCCGGTGGTGACGCCCAGGCGGTCGGCGAGGAGGTCGGCCAGCACGATCAGCCCGATCACCAGGGCGACGATCACCGACAGCACGGTCACGGTCAGGTTGTAGAAGACCTTGCGCACCGGCGCCAGGAACGCCCAGCCGTAGGCCCGCGCCATGAAGACGCCGTCGACGGTGTCGAACAGGCTCATCCCGGCGGCGAACAGCACGGGCAGGACCAGGATCGCGTACCAGGGGAGGGTGAAGGCCGCGGTCCCCGCGGCGAGGACGAGCAGCGCGACCTGGGTGGCCGTGTCGAAGCCGAGGCCCATCAGCAGGCCGACCGGGTACAGCTGCCACGGCTTGCGGACCCGGCGCATCACCCCGGCGAGCAGCCGGGCGAGGAACCCGCGCGATTCCAGCTGGCGCTCCAACTCGGCCTCGTCGAGCTCGCCGCCCCGCATGTTGCGGAACACCTTCGCGATGCCCACCA
This sequence comes from Gordonia sp. (in: high G+C Gram-positive bacteria), assembly GCF_047606305.1. Lineage (GTDB taxonomy): Bacteria > Actinomycetota > Actinomycetes > Mycobacteriales > Mycobacteriaceae > Gordonia. The sequence goes on from NZ_JASGER010000077.1 coordinate 47,312, forward strand.
CGGCGACCAGGTTCGTCAACCCGATCACGATGAGGAAGAGCCCGGCCACGAGTGAGCCGACGAGCCCGAGGGTTTGCAGCATCGACGAGTCCTCGTCCTGAACGGGCCCGGCGATCGCGTGCACGCCGATCGCCAGCAGGAAGGCCAGACCGAACACCACGCTGGAATGCCCCAACGAGAACCAGAAGCCGGTGGACAGCGACCGTCGGCCCTCGCCGACGAGCTTGCGGGTCGTGTTGTCGATGACCGCGATGTGGTCGGCGTCGAAGGCGTGCCGGACCCCGAGGAGGTAGGCGGTCACGCCGAGGCCGACGCCGAACACGCCACTCGGGCCGAGAGTGAAGTGCCGCGGTGCGACACCCATCAGCAAAACGCCCCAGCCGAAGAGGTGAAGCGCCAGGATGACCACGCCCATCGTCGTGATGGTGACCCAATCCGAGCGGTCGAAGCGGGTACCGGATTCGGGTGACGTGCTCGCGGCGCTGCTCACATTCTCGAGGCTAACCGACATGTGTCCGGTTGTTCAGATGTTTGGCGACGATGGCGGGAGAGGCCGTGGATCAGCACCCGAGTCGGTCGGCGAGGTCGACGAAATCCGTCGCGTTGATCGTGAAGGCATCGTCGAAGGCCGTGTCCGGTGTGCCGTGCGGACCGAACTCGAGGTGACGGGCGACGAAGGCGGTCGCCAGGCCCAACTCCGCGGCGGCGTGCAGGTCGTACTTGTGGCAGGCGACCATCATGATCTGGTCCGGCGGGGTGTCGAGGTAGCGCGCGGCGGTCAGATAGGCCCGCGGGTCGGGTTTGAACGCGTCGGCCATCTCGGCGGTGAACACCGCGTCGAACGGCAGGCCCGCGTGTTTGACGATGCGGACCGCCGCCGCCACGTCGGCGTTCGAGAGTGTTGCGGTGGTGAAGCGGGCGCGCAGGCGCGACAGGCCCTCCACCGAGTCCGGCCACGGCCGCATCCGTTGCCACGCGCGGGTCAGCTCCTCGCAGGTGCTCTCCCGGGCGGACAGTCCCGCCTCCTCGAGGACCTCGTCGAGCGCGGTGCGGTACATCGCGTGGACCGAGATCCACGGACCGTCGTCGCGCGGTGCGCCGGGTCCGGTTTGTTCGAAATAGCCGGCCCGCCACCGGTCGACGAGTGTGTCGACGTCGGCGTCGGGAAACGCGGCCCGCAGCGCCGCCGCCACGGGCGTGTAGAAGTCGGCGGCCGTGCCCTGGAGGTCGAAGAGCAGGGCCGTGATCCCGCGGGTCGTCGTCACCGGTTCGACGCTATCGTCGGTCGGCCGGATCGCGCTGCGCCCTGATCGCCCTGTGCAACGCCTCGGCCGCCGCCTGCGGATCGTCGGCGCCGGTGAGCGCGCGCACGACGACGATCCGGCTCGCGCCGGCGGCGGCGACCTGCGGCGCACGGTCGAGGTCGATGCCGCCGATGGCGAACCACGGATGCGCGGTCGACAGCGCGGCCGCGTGGCGCACCAGGTCGAGCCCCGTGCCGCTGCGACCGGGCTTGGTCGGCGTCGCCCAGCAGGGCCCGACGCAGAAGTAATCGATCCGTTCGTCGCCGGCCGCGGCGGTCGCCTGATCCGGATCATGGGTGGACAGGCCCAGCAGGACATCGTCGCCGACCAACTCGCGGGCGGTCGCCACCGGCAGGTCGTCCTGTCCGACGTGCAGGACGTCGGCGCCGGATGCGACGGCGATGTCGGCCCGGTCGTTGACCGCCAAGAGTGCACCGGCGCGCACGGTCAGATCTTTCAACCCGGCCAGCAACTCCAGTTCCGGGCCGGCCTCGAGCGCGCCGAACTCACGCTCACCCGGCGACCCCTTGTCGCGCAGCTGCACGATGTCGACGCCGCCGTCGAGCGCGGCGGCGACGAAGTCGAGCAGGTCACCGCGCTCGCGCCGAGCGTCGGTGCACAGGTACAGCGACGACCGGGCCAGGCGTTCACGGCGGTTCACGTCGTCAACGGTAGCGATAGGCTGCGGTGGTGACCCCGACCGACTCCACGCCGACCCTCGCGGTCATCGGCGGGGGTGTCATCGGCAGCATGTGTGCGCTCGCCGCGGCCGACGCCGGCTGGCACGTCGATGTCTACGACGCCGGACCGGAGATCCGTGCCGCCGAGGTCGCCGGCGGGATGCTCGGCTCCCTGGGCGAGGGCCATCCGGGCGAGGGCGACCTACTCGCGCTCTCGGCCGAGTCGACGGCGCTGTGGCCCGGGTGGATCGACCGCATCGGCGACCGGGCCATCGTGACGGCGCGGGACTCGCTGTTCGTCGCGACGACCGCCGCCGACGGGGAGTACCTGCGCCAGCTCGCCGACTTCGTGTGGGCCGAGCAGATCGGGGCCGACCGACTGACCGCACTGCGCCCGCGCGAGGTCCGCGCGCAGGAGACGGCGCTGAGCACCCGGGTCCACAGCGGGTATCTGGCCCTGGGGGAAGGCGCGTTGGACAACGGGCTGCTGTTGTCCCGGCTGCGCGCGGCACTCGCCGACGCGGGTGTGCACTGGCACCGCATCCACATCGACCGGGTCGACGAGGTGCCCGCCGACCAGGTCCTCGTCGCCGCCGGGATGGGCACCACGGCCCTGCTGCCCGACGTCTCCCTCATCCCCGCCAAGGGGGAGATCCTGCGGCTGGCGCGCAACCGCCACTCGATCCCGGTGCCGACGCACGTGGTGCGGGCGCGCGTCGAGGGCCGCAACCTCTACCTGGTGCCCCGCGCCGGGGGCGTCGTCGTCGGGGCGACGCAGTACGAACCCGTCGACGCCGACGATCGCCGCCCGCAGGCCGGCGGGGTGGCCGACCTGCTGGCCGACGCCGTCGAGGTGATGCCCGGGCTGCGCACCTACGACGTCGCCGAGGTCGCCGCCGGGATCCGACCGGGCTCGACCGACGGCATGCCGATCGTCGAACGGATCGACGACCGCACCCTCGTCGCCGCCGGCCACGGCCGCAACGGCATCGTGCTCGCCCCGGTCACCGCGGCCCGGATCGCCGCCCTGCTGGCGGGCTAATCTGGACCCATGACCTCCACCGGTACTCCGATCGCCGTCACCGTGAACGGCGATGCGCGCGACCTCGCCGCCGGAACCACCGTCGCCGGACTCGTCACCGAACTCGGACTGCCCGACCGCGGGATCGCCGTCGCCGTCGACGGTTTCGTGATCCCGTGCAGTCGGTGGGGGGAGACCGCGCTGCGCGACGAGGACACCGTCGAGATCGTCACGGCGGTCCAGGGTGGCTGATCCCGATCAGCTGAAGGTCGGTGCGCACGGCTTCGCCTCGCGCCTGATCATGGGCACCGGCGGCGCGACCAACCTCGCCTCCCTCGAACGCGCCCTCGTCGCCAGCGGCACCGAACTGACGACGGTCGCGATGCGCCGCGTCAGCGCCGACACCGGCACCGGCGTGATCGACCTGCTGCGCCGCCTCGACATCGCCGTGCTGCCCAACACCGCCGGGTGTCACACCACCGCCGAGGTCCTGCTCACCGCGCAGTTGGCGCGCGAGGCCGTGCAGACCGACCTGGTGAAGCTGGAGGTCGTGGCCGACGACAAGACGCTGCTGCCCGATCCGATCGAGACGCTCGACGCCGCGCAGGCGCTCGTCGCCGACGGGTTCACCGTGATGGCGTACACGAACGACGACCCGGTGCTCGCCCTGCGCCTGCAGGACGCCGGCGTCGCCGCGGTCATGCCGCTCGGCTCGCCGATCGGCACGGGTTTGGGCATCCGCAACCCGCACAACATCGAACTGATCGTTTCCCGGGCGAGCGTGCCGGTGGTCCTCGACGCCGGCATCGGCACCGCCTCAGACGCGGCGCTGGCGATGGAGCTGGGCTGCGACGCCGTCCTGCTCGCCACCGCCGTCACCCGCGCCGACGACCCCCGGGCGATGGCCACCGCGATGCGCCACGCCGTCCTCGCCGGCCACCTGGCCCGCAGCGCCGGCCGCATCCCGAAGCGCTTCTGGGCGCAGGCCTCCTCGCCCGACCGCGACTGACCGGCCGACCGACTACCGGGGCGGCTCCGCGCCGCGCTTGGGCGTCGTGGTCCCGCGGATCGAGACGCCGGCCGTCTCCCGCAGGAACAGCAGCGCCACCATGCCGATGACGCACGCGGCCATCATGTAGCAGGCCGGGAAGAGCCGCCACCCGGTGCCGTCGACGACGGCCTCGTTCACCAGCGGCGCCGTGCCGCCGAACATCGCGGTCGACGTGTTGTAGGCGATGGCGAAACCGGCGTAGCGGGCCTGGGTGGGGAACATCGCCGGGAAGGTCGCCGAAATGGTCGACAGCTGCGGGATGTAGAGCAACCCCAGCACGACGAATCCGACGACCGCCCAGGCGAAGCCGCGGCCCATCAGCCAGAACATCGGCACGGCGAACACGAACAGGCCGACGAGCGAGGCCCACCACATCGGCTTGCGACCGGTGCGATCGGACCAGGCGCCGAACACCGGGATCAGCAGCATCATCGCGACCTGGCCGATCAGGACGACCACCGCGCCACCGTCCTCGGACAGGCCGATGGTGTTCTTCAGGTAGTCGGGCATGTACGCCAGCAGCGTGTAGTTGCTGATGTTCAACGCGACGACCATCCCGAACATGATCAGGATCGGCCGCCAATACCGGGTGAGTGTCCGGCGCAGCGATGCCCACATCGACACGTTCGTCTGGTCGCTGTCCGCGGCGACCTCGGTGAACACCGGGGAGTCGCCCAGCCGGGAGCGCAGGTAGAGGCCGACGAGGCCCAGCGGCAGGGCCAGCAGGAAGGGCAGTCGCCAACCCCAGGAGGCCATCTGGTCGTCGGACAGGAGGACGGTCAGCAGCAAGACGATCGCGGTGCCGGAGGCGAAGCCGGCCATGGTGCCGAACTCCAAGAAGCTGCCGTAGCGGCCGCGCTTGCGGTCGGGTGCGTACTCGGCCATGAACGTCGCCGCGCCGCCGTATTCGCCGCCGGTGGAAAAGCCCTGGACGACGCGCAGAGTGATGAGCAGGACCGGCGCCCAGACGCCGATGGTCGCGTGGGTGGGCAGCACGCCGATCAGGGCGGTGGCCGCCGAGATCAGCAGGATGGTCAGCGCCAGAACGTGCTTGCGGCCGACTCGGTCACCGATCGGCCCCCACACGAACCCGCCGAGCGGCCGCAGGACGAAGGAGACGGCGAAGCCGAGCATCGTGCCGACGGTGCCGAGTGACCCGGGGAAGAAGGCCTGGGTCAGGTAGGTCGTCGTCGCGGCATAGACGCCGTAGTCGAACCACTCGGTGGCATTGCCGATCGCCGACGCCGCGATGGCCTTGCGGACCGTGTGCGGCGACGGGACGTCGAACTGATGGGGTTGCGCGGCGAACCACTCCCAGAGGTCGGGTGCTCTGCGCCTCGAACCTACCGCGACGACGAGGCGACGTCACCCGCCGCGCCGTCACCGACCCGCCAGAGCGGGTTCACCGGGCCGTGGCCGCCGCCCAGCGGATAGGCCGCCCGTAGGCAGCGCGTCACCCACGCCTTCGCGAACGAGAGGGCGTCGGGAACCGAATAGCCGTGTGCCAGCGCCGCGGTCAGGGCGGCACCGAGGGTGTCGCCGGCGCCGTGGTCGTGCGGGGTGTCGATCCGCTCGTGGTCGAACTCCAGGTAGTCCTCGCCGTTGAACAGCAGGTCCGGGCTGTGATCGCTCGACCGCAGGTGGCCGCCCTTCACCAGCGCCCACGTCGCGCCGAGGTCGTGCAGCGCGCGGGCGGCCGCGCGCTGCGTCTGCGCGTCGACGACGTCGATCCCGGTGATCAGGCGCACCTCGTCGAGGTTGGGCGTGACCACGGTCGCCCGCGGGATCAACTCGGTGCGGACGTCCTCGAGGGCCTCGGGTGCCAGCAGCGGATCGCCGTGCATCGACGCACAGACCGGGTCGACGACGAAGGGGATCGGGCCGTCGCCGCCGATGCCCAGGTCTGCGCACGTGTCGACGACCGCGCCGATGATCGCGCTGGAGGCGAGCATGCCGGTCTTGGCGGCTCCGATGCCGATGTCGGTGACGACGGTGCGGATCTGATCGGCCACGATCTGCGGGTCGATCTCCTGGTAGCCGCTGACCCCCTGCGAGTTCTGCACGGTGACGGCGGTGACGGCCACGCACGCGTGCACGCCCAGCAGCGCGAAGGTGCGCATGTCGGCCTGGATTCCGGCGCCGCCGCCGGAGTCCGAGCCCGCGATGGTCAGGGTGCGGACCGGGGTCTGCCCGTCACCGGCGGTCGGCAGCAGGGGCACGGTGGGCGTCATCGTGCCCACGGTAGCGGAACGCCGCCCGCTCCCTGCGGGCGAAGCGTCGCCGGGAGAGGGCGTAGATCACGCGGTACGGCGCGCCCGCCAGGGCGAACATCCGCTCGCGTCCCTCGTCCGACAGGCCCGACATCGCCCACGGCACCGTGAACGACGCGGTCCGCATCGGGTGGGACCGGGCGACGGCCTGCTCGGCGGTGGTGAACTCCTCGTCGGTCATGACCCGCTGGATCATCGGCAACACCACCGATTCCTCGTGCCGCAGGTGGGCCTCCAAGCCGTCGTGGAGGGTGCCGAGGTCGGCCAGCAGGTCGCGCCGCAGGTCCTCGTCGGGCCCGTTCGCCATCGCGGCGAAGCCCTCCGCGCAGCGGGTCACCGCCGGATCGATGGCGGCGTGCTCGTCTTCCATCGCGGCGACCTCGGCGCGGTCACCGTCGTCGCCGCGTCGGCGCACCGACTCCAGGAGCGCGGGCCAGAACAGATCGTCCTCGGCACCGTGGTGGTGGTGCAGCTCGGCGGCGAAGCGGGCCCAGCGGCGACGCAGGGCCTGCCACGTGTCGGCGGCGTAGAGCGGGGTGCGGCGCACCGCCGAGGTGAAGTCGACGAGGTCGCGGCGCAACGCGTGGTGCATCACGTACATGCCGGTCTGATCATGCGGTCCGTCGGCGGTGTGGGACTGGCGGGGGAGGGTGAGCTGTGTCGTTGTCATGCCCCACACCGTGCGCCGACCCGCTTGGATCCGGCTTGGCGCGCGGTTCCAAGCGGTCGGCAAGCGGCGGGCGGTTTACACCTTCTCGCTGATCGGCAGGTACACCTGGTTGCCCTGCTCGGCGAACTCGGCGGACTTGGCCGCCATCTCCGCCGCAATCTTCGCGTCGATGTCCGCGGCGGTCTCCAGGCCGTTCTCCTCCGCGTAGGCGCGCACGTCGGCCGAGATGCGCATGGAGCAGAACTTCGGCCCGCACATCGAGCAGAAGTGCGCGGTCTTGGCCGGCTCGGCCGGCATCGTCTCGTCGTGGAACTCCCGCGCGGTGTCCGGGTCGAGGGCCAGGTTGAACTGGTCGGTCCAGCGGAACTCGAAGCGGGCCTTGGACAGCGCGTCGTCGCGCTCCTGGGCCCGCGGGTGTCCCTTCGCGAGGTCGGCGGAGTGGGCGGCGATCTTGTAGGTGATGACGCCGGTCTTCACATCGTCGCGGTTGGGCAGGCCGAGGTGTTCCTTGGGGGTGACGTAGCAGAGCATCGCGGTGCCGGCCTGGGCGATCATCGCGGCGCCGATCGCCGACGTGATGTGGTCGTAGGCCGGTGCGATGTCGGTGGCGAGCGGCCCGAGCGTGTAGAACGGCGCCTCGTTGCAGAGCTCCTCCTCCAGGCGGACGTTCTCGGCGATCTTGTGCATCGGCACGTGGCCGGGGCCCTCGATCATCACCTGCACGCCGCGGCGCTGGGCGATGGCGGTGAGCTCGCCGAGGGTGCGCAGCTCGGCGAACTGCGCCTCGTCGTTGGCGTCGGCGATCGAGCCGGGCCGCAGGCCGTCGCCGAGGGAGAAGGTGATGTCGTACTCGGCGAAGATGTCGCACAGCTCGTCGAAGTGCGTGTAGAGGAAGGACTCCTCGTGGTGCGCCAGGCACCACGCCGCCATGATCGACCCGCCGCGCGAGACGATTCCGGTGACGCGTTTGGCGGTCAGCGGCACGTAGCGCAGCAGCACGCCGGCGTGCACGGTCATGTAGTCGACGCCCTGCTCGGCCTGCTCGATCACGGTGTCGCGGTAGATCTCCCAGGTGAGCTTGGTCGGATCGCCGTTGACCTTCTCCAGGGCCTGGTAGATCGGCACGGTCCCGACCGGCACGGGGGAGTTGCGCATGATCCACTCGCGGGTCTGGTGGATGTCCTTGCCGGTGGACAGGTCCATGATCGTGTCGGCGCCCCAGCGGGTGGCCCACACCATCTTCTCGACCTCCTCGGCGATGGAGCTGGACACCGCCGAGTTGCCGATGTTGGCGTTGATCTTCACCAAGAACTTCTTGCCGATGATGGTGGGCTCGAGCTCGGGGTGGCGGTGATTGGCCGGGATGACCGCACGGCCGCGGGCGACCTCGGCGCGGACCAGCTCGACGTCGACGCCCTCGCGTGCGGCGATGAAGCGCATCTCTTCGGTGGCGATCCCGGCGCGAGCCCAGGCGAGCTGGGTCGCGGCGCCGTCGACGGGCTCGGGCCGTCGCCACCCGTCACGGGTGGGGGCCAGGCCGGCCTCGACGTCGATGGTGGCTTGTTCGTCGGTGTACGGACCGGAGGTGTCGTACAGGTCGAGGTGCTCGCCGTTGGTGAGGTGGACGCGGCGCTGCGGGATCCGCAGATCCCCGACCTCGAGGTAGTGCTTGGTGCTGCCCTCGATGGGGCCGGTGGTGACCGCGGCAGCGGAATCGGGCACACGTGTGCTCATGATGACTCTCCCTACGCCGGCATTACCCGGACAGGTTCAGGCGGTCGGCGACCGCCCGTCGCCATCTCAGCCCCTGGTTCGCAAGAGCCCCCGCGATGTTCTGTTGTGTGCGGGAAAACCCCGCGGGACCAGCCTACGACAGTCACCGCCAGGTCTCGGATGGGTGGAGACATGGGAATCACTCTGGTCACTCCAGTCACACACCCGTACAATGTGAAGCAGGTCACATATAATTGGTGACAACGAACTCCATGGAGGGAGGCTGCAATGCGAAACCGGAAGAAGTCGGCCCAGCCGGCCGAGCAGATCCTGCAGCAGATCAGTCAGGTCCAGCACAACCCGGAGCGCGAGCGTTTCGAGCTGTGGGTGGCCGGCGACCTCGTCGGCGTCCTCGGCTACCACTCCGAGCGCGGCGACGACGGCGCGCCCGTCGTGACGGTGCTGCACACGGTTCTCTACGACGAGTACACCGGGCACGGACTGGCGACGCGGCTCACGCGATCGGCCGTGGACTACGTGAAGCAGACCGGTGCCCGCCTGCGCCCGGTGTGCACCTTCACGCGCCACTACCTGGAGCGCCACCCGGGTCAAGTGCGCCTGGCCGCCGTCTGAGGGGTGGCGCGGTAGGTTAGGTTACGCTAACCTACCAACATGTTCCCCGGTAACGCGTACTCGTCGCTCCTCCATCGCCCGCGGACCGATCTCTGTTCGGTGACCGTCACCGGCGTCGAGCAGATCACCGAGTATTTCCACCGTCTGCGCTTCGACGACGGCGGGCTGCTGACCGGCCGCCTCGTCCACCCGACGATGAGCGCCTCCCTCTGCTTCGACGGCCCCACCGGGCCACACCGTCGCAGCTTCACCCTCGTCGACCCCGATCCCGCCGCCGGCACGTTCGCGGTGGAGTTCGCCGTGCACGCGGGCACCGCGTCGCGCTGGGCGCAATCGGCGATCCCCGGCGACCGGCTGTCCGCGGCGATCACCGGGCCCCGCTTCGAACTGCCGCGCCCCGGCGCCGACGGCTGGCTGATCGCCGGCGACGCGACGTCGCTGTCCGCGGTGAACTCGCTGCTCGAGGCGATTGCCGTGTCCGACGAGCCGGACGTGCCGGTCACGATCTGGATGGAGTACGGCCGCGACGACGAGTTCACCCTGCCGCTGCGGATCCGCGACGACCACCGGGTCGAGTGGATCCCGCGCGGCGACCCCGCGGCCCTCGTCGACGCGATCGCCGCGCAGGCCTTCGCCGCCCGCGGCTACCGAGGCTGGGTCGGCACCGAGGCGCACTCGGCCCCGCTGATCGCCGACGTCCTGCGCCGTGACTACGCGCTCGGCGCCGGCGATGTCACCGCCATCGGGTTCTGGGCGCACGCGGGCGTCGACGCACGATTGGCACAAGCCGCCGGCTGAGGCGGGGCGCGTCGGCTTGCCCAACCCGTCCGGGAGGGGCAAGGTAGCGCCGTGCCCGACCTGACCGATCTCGACGTCGCCACCTACATCGGTGTCGTCCTCGTCTTGGGCGCCGCCTGCCAGGTGCTGGCCTGGCGACTGCGGGTGCCGTCGATCCTGTTGCTGTTGGTCGTGGGCTTCAGCCTGGGTCGCCTGGTCTCCGCCGACGAGGTGCTGGGCCGCGACGTCCTGTTCGGCGGTGTCTCGGTGGCCGTCGGCGTGATCCTGTTCGAAGGAGCGCTGTCGCTGCGCTTCGCCGAGGCCCGCGAGCTGGGCCGCCCGATCCTGCGGTTGTGCACGGTGACCGTCGTGATCGCGTGGGTGCTGACCACCGTCGCCGCGCTGATCGTCGGGATCCAACCGGGCCTGGCGCTGTTGATCGGCGCGCTGCTGGTGGTCACCGGTCCGACCGTCATCGCACCGATCCTGCGGTCGCTGCGACCGGCCAAACGCGTCGGCCTGCTGCTGCGGTGGGAGTCCATCGTCGTGGACCCGATCGGTGCGGCGCTCGCGGTCCTGGTGTTCCGGACGCTGGTCGCCGGTGAGGGGCGCTTCACCGTCGCCGCCCTGGTGAGCGGGCTGGCCTGGACGACGCTGATCGCGATCGCGATCGCCATCCCGGTCGGTCTGATCGTCGAGGTGGGGCTGCGCCGACACATCGTGCCCGACCATCTGCAGGGGGTCGTGGCCCTCGCGGCCGCGGTCGGCGTCCTGGTCGCGGCCGACCACTTCCAATCCGACAGCGGGCTGCTGGCCGTGACCATCCTCGGCGTCTGGCTCGCCAACCGCCCGGGCCTGCACCTCGAGCACATCCGTGAGTTCAAGGAGCACCTGCAGGTGCTCTTCGTCGGTGGCCTGTTCATCCTGCTGGCCGGTCGCGTCTCGCCGGCGCAGCTCGCCGGCGTCTGGCGCGAGGCCCTGGTCTTCGTCGTCCTGCTCATCGTGGTCGTGCGCCCGATCAGCGTCTTCGTCGGGCTGTGGCGGACCAACGTGACCTCCGCCGAGCGCCGACTGCTGGCCGGGATGGCGCCGCGCGGCATTGTCGCGGCCTCGGTCATCAGCTCCTTCGCCCTGGAGTTCCAGCACGCCGCCGACCAGGAACACTCGCAACGCCTGAAGGACCTGGCCGCGGCGGCCGCCGACCTCGTGCCGCTGGTATTCCTGGTCATCGTCGCCACCGTCACCGTCTACGGGCTCGGCATCGGCCGGTTGGCCCAGCGCCTGGGGCTTGCGTCGAAGGCGCCCAGCGGCGTCCTGTTCGTCGGTGGCAGCGACTGGGTCGTCGACGTGGCGCGCCAGCTCGACAAGCTCGGCATCCCGGTGCTGGTCGCGAGCCGGGAATGGCAGGACCTGGCCGTCGCCCGCCGGGAAGGAGTGCCGAGCGTCGCCGCCAACATCCTGTCCGACTACGCGGTGCGCGACCTTGACCTGGCCGGCATCGGACAGCTGCTCGCCTGCACCGACGACGACGAGGTCAACGCCACCGCCGCGCGGGAGTTCTCCCAGGTCCTGGGCCGCGACAAGGTCTACCAGCTCGCGCGACGGTCGGCCGCTCCCGCCGGGTCGCGCTGGGCGCCGGCGCGGCACCTGAGTGCCAAGCCCATGTTCGCGCCGGCGGCCACCTTTGCCGAGATCGCCGACCGGGTCGAGGCCGGTGCGGTGGTCAAGCGCACCAAGCTCAGCGAGAAGTTCGACCTGGCGGCCTTCCGTCGGGAACACGGCCCCGACGCCGTGCTCATGTTCCACGTGCAGGGCGACGACGTGCGGCTGGTGACGCCGAAGACGGCCATCCCCGAGACGAGCGGCTCGGTCATCGCGCTGGTGCCGGTCGAGGCTGCCGCGCCCTCGAACTGACTCGGCAGTAAGATGTGCCCATGGTCGATCTCAACCGCAGCCTGCGCAACCTCTGGTCGCTCACGCTCGGCGACGGCATCGCGCCGCCGCACAGCACCCCCCACGTCACCGTCGCCACCGGCAAGCACCGCGAGCTGCGGCGCTACGCCGACGGCGACCAGGTCCGCGCCGCCCGCGAGGCCGGGCACCCGCCGATCCTGCTGGTCCCGCCGATCGCCGCGCCGGCGTCCTGCTACGACCTCTCGCCCGAGCACTCGGTCGTCGCGCACCTGCGCGACTCCGGTCGCGTCCCGTACGTCGTCGACTTCGGCGAGGTCACCCGCGAGGACCGCGCGATGGGCTTCGCGGACTTCATCACCGACATCATCCCGGAGGCGATCCGGCGCGTCCTGGCGGACTACGGCGCCGACCGGGTCGACCTCTACGGGTGGAGCCTGGGCGGCACGCTGTCGCTGCTGACCACCGCGGCGCAACCGGCCGACGACAAGCGGGTGCGCAGCATCGTCACCGTCGCCACCCCGCTCGACTACGACGCGCTGCCGGGCTACCCCCTCGCGCGGACGCTGACCAAGCCGACCGGCGGCAAGGCCCCGACCATGGCGCTGCGCCTGCTCGGCGGGATCCCCGCGCCGGTGGTGCAGGTCGCCTACCGCGCCACCTCCTGGGACCGGGAGATCAAGAAGCCCTGGTTCGTCGCCACCCACCTCGGCGAGACCGAGACCCTCAAGCGCATGGAGGTCATCGACCGTTTCCAGCGCGACTTCCCGGGCTACCCCGGCAAGCTGACCGAGCAGATGTGGGAGAGCTTCATCTACCGCGGCGAGCTCGCCGCGGGCCGGTTGAACCTGGGCGGGCTCGACGTGGACCTGGGTGCCATCGACGTCCCGGTGCAGCTGTTCGGCAGCCATCGCGACGCCCTCTGCTCGTGGGATGCCGCCCGCCACGGCATCGACGTGCTGAGCGGGTCGCCGATGGTCGAGTTCACCACCGTCGAATCCAGCCACCTCGGCCTGTTGGCCGGCCCCGACGCGCAGGCCCACACCTGGCCGGCGATCGACTACTTCCTGCGCGGCATCGACAAGATCGCCGACGAGCCCGCACCGGCGGTGGACTCCCTCGAAGGCGTCTGACGCGCCGCGCCGCGCTGGCTAGGCTGACGGCGTGAGCACTCCCGAGGGCGACGCCGGGCGCAACCGCGCGGCGCGCGGGCGGGTCCGCCGCGGCGGCAAGGTCGGCGGCGTGGTCGCCCGGCACGCCGGCCGTGGCGCCCTCAACGCCGC
>NZ_JASGER010000078.1:0-2548 GCF_047606305.1 Gordonia sp. (in: high G+C Gram-positive bacteria)
CGCGCCGGCGCCGACGGCGGCGGTCGCTCCGGCCAGGGCGACGGCGGCCGCGGCGGCCGCCCCGAGACGCGTGGTGGTGCTTCGTGGACTCATGACTGTCCTCCTGGGTCGACGAAATGAGTACGCGATGGAGTCTACGAGCCGCGAAAGGTCCGGAATGCCCGTTACAGGACATGCACAGCAACTGCGCAGCACATGACTATCCTCAGTGGCGAAACCCGCCGTCGACGCACTGAAACCCGAGGCCAGCGTGACCGAGAACCCCGGCTTGCCGAATCAGCCGCAGCCGCCCCACCTTCCGCCGCTGACCCCGCCCGGAGCCCAGCCCGGGCAGGCCTTCCCCGCCTACCCTCAGGCGCCGGCCGGCCCGGCGCCGGTCGGTGGGCCGTACTACCCGCCGCCCTTCCCGACGACGCCCCCGAAGCGCGGTGGGGGCGCGGCAAAGGCTCTGATCATCGGCGCCGTCGCGGTGTTGCTGCTCGCGGCGATCGGCACCGCCGCGGTCCTGGTGGCGACCCGCAAGGGTGATGACCGGCCGATCCGCATCGCACCGACCGAGGCCCTGCCGACCGAGGCGCAAGTCGAGAGCGCCACCCTCCAGCACCTCAAGCCCGCCCTGTCGACGCCGTGGTCCAGCCCGGTGCGACCGGACCCGGTCGATCCCACGAGCTGCACGACCACCTCGTCGCCGTTCAGCGACGCCATCGTCGGACCGGCGGTCGCCATCGCCGTCAACCGCTTCACCGACACCGGCGACCCGATGAAGTTCTCCGTGGTGGCACAGCCCGGCGTCGCCGTGTTCGACACCGCCGACGCGGCCACCGCGGCGCTGACGAAGCTGCGCGCCGGTCTTGCCCAGTGCACCCGGTACACCAAGGGCGACAGCGAAATGACCGTCGCCCGCGGCCCGGAGGCCGACGGCAAGGAGAGCTGGACGCTGACGAACACCCGCTCGTGGACCTGTGGTCGCGACTTCCGCGTCTACCGGAACGTCATCGCGTACACCGACTTCTGCCGGTACGGGAACACCTCGAGCGTGACCGGCGTCGTCGATCGGATGATCGACAACGTCAAGGCCGGCAAGCAGGGCTCGTAGCCGGGCGGATCAGAACGCGTGCGCGCCGAACCGGCCCCACGCGACGAACACGAGGGCCGCCAGCAGCACCAGGTTGATGACGATCATCGGCGCCTCCTTGCGGCGCAGGTGCACGATGATCGCGCCCACCATCGTCAGGGCGAGTCCGGTCGCGGCCCACGGCACCAGGTCGGGGCGGATCTTGGTCCAGGCGGGCACCACCAGGCCGATGGCACCGAGCAGTTCCAGCAGGCCGAGCAGGCGGATGCCGGTCGGGTCGGCGTCCTGCGCCCACCCCATGCCCGAGGCGACGAGCTTGTCCCGCGACTGTCCGAGTTTGGCCAGTCCGGCGAACAGGAAGACGGCGGCCAGGACGATCGCGGCGATCCACAGGGCGGTGTTCATGGTGACTCCTTCATCGGTAACGGGACTGCAGTCCACTTGTCTTTATAGTCCGGTTCATCCCGGTTTTCTTGGGAACTTCCCAGACGGCGGCCCTGGTCGCGCGGCCCCGACGCCGGTTACCGTCGAGTCATGGCATGTGTTCGACGACTCTCCGGCGCGGCGACCCTGGCGCTCGCCGGGGCGACGCTGTCGGCCGCGATCGCATCGGCGGCCCCCGGCCCCGCGGTCGGCCAGCCGTGCAGCGGCGCCGAGATCGGCCGAAAGGTGACCGACGCACAGGGTCGCACCATCATGTGCACCAACTACCGGTGGCAGGTCTACACCGGCCAGACGCCCAGCCACCCGTGGGCCGACCAGCAGCGGAACGACTCCGAACCGCCCCGCTAGCTGCGCCCGAACTCCGTCGGCCATTCATCGACCGACCGGCCGTCCTCGTCGACGACGGTGACCACCGGCCAGCGGTCGAAGGCCCCGCAGGGGTGGGAGATCCCCAGGTCCACCAGATCGCCGACCCCGACGTCCGAGTCCGTCACCCGAAGCACGGTGTGGTGGTCGTACAGCTCTCCGACCACACCGACGCAGGTGCGCCGACTGCGCCCCTTGGCGTCCCACGCGCCGATCACCGTCGGTGTGTCCGCGTCGTGCGGCACGTCCCGCTTGCCCGCGCCCACGACGACGAGTCCCGGTTCCGGTGCCGACAGGACCTCGCCGCGCACCGCGATCGCGGGGGCCAGACCCGGGATCGGCGACACCCGCGCGTACATCCCGTGGTCGTGGATCGCCGAGCATCCCGACCGCAGCGCGACGACCGCCCCGGGTACCGCGCGCACCGGCTCGATCGCCGCCAGCACCCGGTCGGGAAAGGAAGAGCCGCCGGCGGTGAACACCGGTGTCCCGGTGTCGAAGAAGGCGACCAGGTCGATGAAGACCTCCACCGCGGCGGCGCAGTGCTCGTCGACGAGCCGCAGCACGTCGTCGTCGCGGCGGGCCGGCACGACGCCCTCGTAGGCGCTGACCCCGACCAGGCGCAGGGTGCGGGCCGCCCGGACGCGCTGCGCCAGGTCGACC
>NZ_JASGER010000079.1:0-11395 GCF_047606305.1 Gordonia sp. (in: high G+C Gram-positive bacteria)
CCCTCGACGGATTCGACGACGAGGCGGCCGCCGCGGCGGCCGGTCTCGCCGCGACGGCGGCCCGGATCCCACGGCTCGACGGGCCGGTCGACCGGGTGGCGCGGTTGCGCCGACTCGGCGTCGAGTTCCGCGAACCGACCGGCACCCGCGTCGGCACGGCCGCGGCGTCGGTGGAGCGGGTCGAGGGCAGCGGCGTGGACGCCGTCTACGAGATGCGCTGGCACCAGCCGTTGCCCGACCCGTCGGCGTTGGGACTGGGCCGGGCCGGCGACGACCTGCTGGTCACGATCAGCGGCTTCCGGTTCCCCGTGCGGTTGCCCTCGGTCCTTCGCCGCTGCTCGGTGGTGGGCGCGGACTGGGACGCCGACGAGATGTGTGTGCGGTTCACCCCCGACCCGTCGGTGTGGCCCACCCGGCCGACGGCCTAGTCGACCGCCGCCACCCGTGCAGGTGAGCGCTGCCGCGCCGACCACCCCGGTCGGGTACCGTTTTGACCCATGGGAACTCCGAATGATGCCGGTGGGACCGGCAACGGTGCGGGTTCGACCGATGCGGTGATCGAGGCGGTCCGGGAACTGTTGTCGGGCCTGGCCGCGCAGATCGACCACCTGGCCGGCGTATTCGCGCCCGGCGCGGCCGCCGGCACGGTGGCCGAGGGCCTCGCCGCCGAGGTCTCCGGCGACATTTCCACACTCTTCGCCGAGGTCGGCGAGCTGTTGGCGCGTCTGATCGCCACCCTGATCGCCATCCTGGAAGCCGCGGTCAAGGTGCTGCGGTCGGCGCCCGCCGACGGTGGGCAGGCCGCGGCGGCCGCCTACCAGGACATCGCCGTCGCGATCGGTCGGGACCACCGGTGACGGGCGCGCCGGTCCGATGAGCGAACCGACCATCGGCATCGACATCGGGGGCACGAGCGTGCGGGCCGCCGTCGTCGACGACCGTGGTCAGATGCTCGACACGCTGCGCGCGGTCACCCCGGCGACGGCGGAGGCGCTCGAACACTGCCTCGACCGATTGGTCGGCGAATTGCGCGCGCGCTGGTCGGTGGCCGGGGTGGGGCTGGCCATTGCTGGCTTCCTGACCCGCGACCGCTCAACGGTCCGCTTCGCACCGCACCTGCCCTGGCGGGAGGCGCGGGTGGCCGAGGAAATGTCCGCGCGCATCGGCCTGCCCGTCTTCGCCGAGCACGACGCGAATGCCGCGGCGGTCGCCGAGTGGCGATACGGCGCCGCCGGTCACGGCCACAACTCCCTGGTCCTGGCGATCGGCACCGGCATCGGTGCCGGGCTGGTGCTGGAAGGACGGCTCTACCGGGGCAGCCACGGCGTCGCACCCGAGCTCGGGCACCTGGTGATCGTCCCCGGCGGCCGGCCGTGCGGCTGCGGCAAGCGCGGCTGCTGGGAGCGGTACTGCAGCGGCACCGCGCTCGTGGACACCGTCGTCGAACTCCTCGCCAACGGCGAATGGGGCCGGTCGGCGCTCGCCGCGGAACTGGCCGCCGACCCCGGGTCGGTGACCGGTCGGCGCATCGCGGCCGCGGCCAACGAGGGCGATCCGCTGGCCCTGTCCGCCTTCGCCTCGTTCGCCACCTCGCTCGCGCACGGGCTGGCGATGATCGCCGATGTCTTCGACCCCGACCTCATCGTCATCGCGGGCGGCGTCGGCCGCGCCTCGGGGCTCTACCTCGACGACGCGCGCGAGCAGTACGCCTCCCTGCTGACCGGTGCCGGGCACCGCACGCTCGCGCGCATCCGGGGCACCCAACTGGGCGAATCGGCCGGCATGATCGGCGCTGCCGAGGTGGCCCGATCGGAGTTGGCGAGGGCCGCGGGTTCCGACGGCGACGTGCCGCTGGCGCGCGCCACGATGGGGGAGTGACCGCCGATCCGGCGACGGGGATCCGGCGCACCGCGGTCGGCGGACCGGGGTAGTCTCAGCGGCATGTGGTTTTGGATCTTCAAGTACATCCTGATGGGTCCGTTCCTGCGGTTGATCGGCCGCCCCAAGGTCTACGGATTGGAGAACCTCCCGAAGACGGGACCGGCGATCCTCGCCAGCAATCACCTCGCGGTCGTCGACAGCTTCTACCTGCCGCTGGTGATCCCGCGCCGCATCTACTTCCTGGCCAAGGCCGAGTACTTCACCGGCACCGGCTTCAAGGGCGCCTTCCAACGATGGTTCTTCGGCTCCACCGGCCAGATCCCGATCGACCGTTCCGGTGCCGATGCGGCGGCCGGTGCGCTGAACGCCGCCAAGAGCAAGCTCGACGAGGGTGAGCTGATGGGGATGTACCCCGAGGGCACCCGTTCCCCGGACGGGCGTCTCTACAAGGGCAAGACCGGATTGGCCCGGTTGGCGCTGGAGACCGGCGTGCCGGTCATCCCGGTGGCGATGAAGGGGACCGAGGACCTCAACCCGCCCGGCACGGTCATCCCGCGGCTGGCGCGCATCGAGGTGCACATCGGCAAGCCGTTGGACTTCTCCCGTTTCGAGGGCATGGGCGGCAACCGCTTCATCGAGCGCGCCGTCACCGACGAGATCATGTACGACCTGATGCAGCTGTCTGGTCAGCAGTACGTCGACCTGTACGCCGCGGACCTGAAGAACAGCGGATCGACGCCCGAGGACGTGCTGCGTCAGTCCTCCGCGGATTCCTCGCCGGCCGCCTGAGTCAGTCGGCGACGGATTCGGACTCGGCCGCGGGCTGCGCGGCGGCTGCCGTCGCCGGCCGTGTGAGGGCCAGCCAGGCCAGCGTCGCCAGTGCCAGGAGCGGCCATGCGGCACCCGCGACGACGGTCACGGCCGACGGCAGTGCGATGTCGTGCTGCTCGGCCAGTCGCAGCAACCACGGCACACCGGCGATGCCGACGGCGAACCATGTCCACGCCAGCGCACGTCCGCCGGGGCGCTGTCGCCCGCCGCCGAACCAGAGCCAGATCGCCAGCGGCACCAGCCACACCCAGTGGTGGACCCAGGAGATGGGGGAGACCAACAGACCCAGCAGCTGCACGATGAGCAGGACGGCCAGCCAGTCATCGGTGTCGTCGGTGCTGCCGTCGCGGTGCACCGCGCGCCACGCGGCGAAGGCGAGGGCGGTGGACACCACGACCGCCGCGATCCAGAGCAGGCCGGTGCCGACGTCGTGGTCGACGAGGCGGGAGAGTGCCCCGCGCAGACTCTGGTTCATGACGAGCTCGGGCTCGCCGATCCGATCGGCGTCGCCGATCAGTTCGCCGAAGTAGGTGCGCGTGACCTGCGGGAAGAACAGCAGGCAGCCGAGCAGGGACGCGCCGAAAGCGGCCGCCGCGGCGACGGCACCGAGCGGGCGGCGCACCGCCAGGTACCAGACTGCGCTGATCGCCGGGGTCAGCTTGATGGCCGCCATCAACCCGATCAGCGCACCGCCGGCGAGTTCACCCTTCCGGCTGCGCGCCCACGACACCGCGGCCAAGGTGCCCAGCATGAGGAACACGTTGATCTGCCCGTAGTCCAGCGTGACGCGGACCGGTTCGCACCAGACCGCGATGGCGGTCCACAGTGCAGCGACCGGGTACACGCCGGTTCGTCGGCCGCACAGTCGCAGGGCGAGCACAACGCTGCCGTACAGCGCGGCGACGGTCGCCGCCTGCCACCCCCAGGCCACGACGTCCCACGGCAGCAGGCTCAGCGGATAGAGCACGACCGCCGCGAACGGCGGATAGGTGAAGGGGAGCGGGGTGGCGGTGGGGCCGTCGTAGACGAAGTCGTAGAGCGTGCCGCCGGGCAGGCCCGCGGCGCCGTCGCGGTAGACGTGGAGGTCGACGAAGTTGGCACCGTTGGTGCTGAGAGCGACCCACAGGATCCGCCCGACCAGTGACGCCGCCAGGAACGCGGTCGCCCACATTGACCTGTAGCGCACGGGATCACAGAGTACACCGCGGACAGCGCCCCGCCCGGGTGTGGCGGATACTGGTGCCCATGCGGTTCTTCTACGACACCGAGTTCATCGAGGACGGGCGCACCATCGACCTGGTGTCGATCGGGGTGGTGTCGGCCGACGGCCGCGAGTACTACGCCGTCTCCACCGAGTTCGACCCCGAGCGGGCGGGAGATTGGGTGCGCGCCAACGTGCTGCCCAAGTTGCCGTCACCGGCGTCAAAACTGTGGCGGTCCCGGCGGCAGATCCGCGACGAGCTGTACGACTTCCTCACCGCCGACCCGGGCCCGGTGGAGCTGTGGGCGTGGACCGGCGCCTACGACCACGTGGTGCTCTGCCAGCTGTGGGGCCCGATGACGGCCCTGCCGCGCGAGCTGCCGCGCTACACCCGCGAATTGCGCCAGGTGTGGGAGGAGGCGGGCCGGCCGCCGCTGCCCAGCCTGCCCGACGATGCGCACGATGCCCTCGCCGATGCTCGGCACAACCTCGCCAAGTGGGAGCGGATCGTCGGGCCGAATGCGGTCGATTAGGCTGTTGCCGTGGTGAATTGGACTGTCGACGTACCGATCGACGAGCTGCCCGAGCTGCCCCCGCTGCCCGGGGACCTGCAGCAACGATTCGAGGATGCGATCTCCCGCCCGGCGCTGCAGCAGCCGAGCTGGTCGGCCGACGAGGCCGCCCGCATGAGGACCGTGCTCGAGAGCGTGCCGCCGATCTGCATGCCCGCCGAGGTCGAGACGCTCTCGGCCCGCCTCGCCGAGGTCGCGCGCGGGGAGGCCTTCCTGCTGCAGGGCGGCGACTGCGCCGAAACCTTCGCCGACAACACCGAGCCGCACATCAAGGGCAACATCCGCACGCTGCTGCAGATGGCGGTCGTGCTGACCTACGGCGCCAGCATGCCGGTGGTGAAGGTCGCGCGCATCGCCGGCCAGTACGCCAAGCCGCGGTCGGCCGACACCGACTCGCTCGGCCTGCCGTCCTACCGGGGCGACATGGTGAACGGTTTCCCACCCGACGCGGCGGTCCGCGCCCACGACCCGTCGCGCCTGGTGCGCGCCTACGCCAACGCCGCCGCGGCGATGAACCTCGTGCGTGCCCTGACCGGGTCGGAGGCGCGGCTGCACAAGGTCCACGACTGGAACCGCGAGTTCGTCCGCACGTCGCCGGCCGGCGCCCGCTACGAGGCTCTGGCCGCCGAGATCGACCGCGGGCTGAACTTCATGGACGCCTGCGGTGTGCGTGACGCGAGCCTGGAGTCGGCGGAGATCTTCGCCTCGCACGAGGCGCTGGTGCTCGACTACGAGCGCGCGATGCTGCGGCTCGCCCAGGCCCCCGAGGGGCAGGAGGGCCAGGTGCTGTACGACCTGTCGGCCCACTTCCTCTGGATCGGTGAGCGCACCCGGCAGCTCGACGGCGCCCACATCGCCTTCGCGGAGCTGATCAGCAACCCGATCGGGGTCAAGATCGGCCCGACGACCACGCCGGAGCAGGCCGTCGAATACGTCGAGCGGCTCGACCCGCACAACACGCCGGGGCGGTTGACGCTCGTCGCGCGCATGGGCAACGGCAAGGTGCGCGACGCCCTGCCGCCGATCGTGTCCGCCGTCGAGGCGACCGGCCACAAGGTCATCTGGCAGTGCGACCCGATGCACGGCAACACCCACGAGGCGTCGACCGGGTACAAGACCCGCCACTTCGACCGCATCGTCGACGAGGTGCAGGGCTTCTTCGAGGTGCACCGCGCGTTGGGCAGCCACCCGGGCGGCATCCACATCGAGCTCACCGGCGAGAACGTCACCGAATGCCTCGGCGGCGCGCAGGAGATCTCCGACGACGATCTGGCCGGCCGGTACGAGACGGCCTGCGATCCGCGGCTCAACACCCAGCAGTCGCTCGAGCTGGCGTTCCTCGTCGCGGAGATGCTGCGCGGCTGAGGCGTTCTCGGGCCGCTACAGGTCCATGATCAGGTGCGCACCGATCCACCAGCCGGTGGCGGCGATGGCGCCCAGCAGCACGATCAGCACCCCCAGCCACGCGACGACGGTGAGTGGCCCGGCACCGGTGAAGGCCGGCGTGCCGTAGTCCTCGTCCTGGTCCGCGTGGTCGTCGCGTTCGAGGATGCTGCTGAAGTGGTGTCCCCGGTCGTTGTGGCCGAGCCGGTCGGCGGGGGATTCACCGCCCATCAGCGCGGTGCCGGCGGGCCCGATTCCGACTCGATCGGGATCGGCGCGGTGGAAGTCGGCCTGGGCGGCGCGTTCGCGGCGCAGCCGCGCAGCGGTGGCCCGTTCGGCCGATCGTTGGGGAGCCGGCACGGTGAACCGGGGCAGATCCAGGTCGTCGGCCGCCTGCGCCAGTGCGCGCGCCATGTCGAAGCCGTCGTCGAAGCGATCGACGGGATTGCGCTCGGTGGCGCGCAACACGATCTCGTCGAGCTGGCGGGGCACTCCGTCGACCACATCTCCGGGGGCGGGGACGTCATAGGTCAGCCGCGCATAGGCCAGCCCCAGCGGGGTGTCGCCGTGGAACGGGGTGCGCCCGGTCAACAGCTCGAACATGACGACGCCGGCCGAGTACACGTCCGACCGGGCATCGGCCTTGGTGGACTCGACCTGCTCGGGCGACAGGTAGGCGGCGGTGCCGAGGATGACGCTGGCCGAGGTGATACCCGCCTCGGCGACGGCCCGCACCAATCCGAAGTCGGCGATCTTCACGTCGCCGTCGTCGGAGATCAGGATGTTCTCCGGCTTGACGTCGCGGTGGACCAGCCCGGCCGCGTGCGCGGTGCCCAATCCGCCCAGGACCGGCTGCATGACCGCCGACACGGCGTGTGGGGGCATCGGGCCGCGTTCGCGCAGCAGTTCGCGCAGGCTGCCGCCCTCGACGAGCTCCATTACCAGGAAGACGACCGGCTCGTCGATGCCCTGGTCGTAGACGTTGATCAACCCCGGGTGCTTGAGACCGGCGACGGCGCGCGCCTCGAACTCGAAGCGCTTGAGGAACACCGGGTCGTCGCGATAGGCCGCGTCCATCACCTTCACGGCAACGGGTCGCTGCAGGCGCTCGTCGTGGCCGAGGTACACCGCGCTCATGCCGCCGCGCGCGATCAGCGCGTCGATGCGGTAGCGGCGGTCGACGAGAGCGCCGATGAGGCGGTCACTGGTCGCGGCCGCCGGGGAGTGGCCGGGATTCACCCTTGCGAATCTACCGGTCGACCCGGCCCGCGGCGGGGAGGCGGAGCCGGGTGGTGGTGGGTACGCTTGAGGGGTGAGCTCGCTGCCGCTGTCCGACGATTGCCTGCCCGACGACGCCGAGGTGCTGTCGCTCGAGGACGTGGCCGCCCGCCTGGGGGTATCGGCCAACCGCGTCCGCACACTGATCCACGACCATCACCTGCTCGCATTATCGCGCGACGGTCGGCCATGGGTGCCGGCGCTCTTCCTCGACGACGAGGGCATCGCCAAGCACTTCAACGGCCTGGTCGAGGTCCTCCTCGACGGCGGGTTCACCCGCGACGAGGCGATGCACTGGCTGTTCACCGAGATCGACGACCTGGGGATGTACCCGGCCGCGGCGATTCACACGCATTCCGCGCGCGAGGTCATCCGTCGCGCGCAGGCGGCGGCGTTCTAGCCGGACCGAGGCCCGGCGGCTAGCCCGCCGCCATCCGGGGCTCGGCGAAGCCCTTGCCGGAGGTCGACCCGTCGTGGTGCGTGTACGCCATCGCGATGTCGTGATAGCGCCGGGCGAAGGCTGCCATCCCGTCGACGAGCCGGTCGATTCCGGGCGGCCCGTTCCGATAGAGGACGCGCCGCACCGCGTTGGTGCCCGGCATCCTGTCGCGAAGGCCGGCGGCGCGGGCGTTCAGTTGTCCGACACGCTTGTACAGCTCGCCGTGGAGCCGGTAGGAGACGTAGAACTCGGGCG
The DNA here is from genome assembly GCF_047606305.1 of Gordonia sp. (in: high G+C Gram-positive bacteria). GTDB lineage: Bacteria > Actinomycetota > Actinomycetes > Mycobacteriales > Mycobacteriaceae > Gordonia. The sequence goes on from NZ_JASGER010000079.1 coordinate 7,841, forward strand.
CCCCGTCGACGAACTCGCGGACCTCGCCGAGTCCGAACACCGGCACCAGCGGTGCGATCGCGGCCGCGGCGAACCCCTTGCACCCGGCCGAGACGAGCAGGGAACGGGCGATTCCCGGCCACCAGGACAGGTAGGTGTCGGTGAAGGCGTCGACGGGTTGTCGGACGGTGTGCATGAGTTCCTCGCGCCACCCCGACGGATCCCCGCCGCGGGAGAAGACGTAGTCCAGGGAGCGGATCATCTCTTGCCCGTCGCGCGCCCGCAGCCGGTCCGGGGCGCCGATGAGGTGACCGAACCACCCCGCGTACATCGCGATGTCGTCCAGGTCGCGGGCGGACAGGCGCCGACCGAGCCGGTGGTCGACGAGCCGGGTGAGCAGCGGGCCGTTGCCGAAAGCGAGGAGCGAGGTCGCCGCGATCGGTTCGCCGTACTTCAGGTAGTGCTCGTCGCCCCAGGCCTTCCGCAGACCGCGGCTGGCGAGAGCGTGCATGAGCCGCACCCTGGTGATGGTCTGGAACACCTCGGTCGTCGGGTCGTAGATGTCCGGCTTCGTCGCCAGGGCGAACATCCGGAAGGTCTCGACGTAGCGGCGGACTGAGTCCTGCTTGAACCGGCCGGTGGCGCCGGTCGCCGCGGAGATGTCGCCGGTCATCGCCGTCTCGAACAGGGCCCAACCGACGACGAGGCGCTGCGCGGACAGAGAAGCGCTCGAAATCAGGATGCGACCGCGGTCGGCCGACTTCAGATCCAGCCACGGCGGGCGCTCGGTGGCGCGCCGGAAGAAGGCGACCAGTTCGGGCGGGGCGTCGGGGACCGAGTCGATGCCCTGGGTGAGGGCGCGCTCGAAGAGGGGGCGCATGGTGGCCGAACCCTCGCGCTCGAAGAGGTCGACGACCGGGACGATGTGCTCGTCGGCCTGCCAGAACATGTCGTCGCGGGCCCGGGTGAAGTCGGACGGCGCGATGTCCTCGTCGATGTCGATCCACGACCCGAAGAGGTATTCGCGACTGGGCCGCCAGCGGTCGGCGAAGTCGTCGCGGCCCGGCGGGATCGGCCGGAGCGGCCGGTCCTCGTGGTCGCGGCGGTTGAAGTCGACGTCCGCCAGCGTCGGCGCTGCGGCATGTGTTGTGACCATGGTCACATGATCCCACATCAGGGCCGAGCGGTCAGCGACCTCAGCTTCAGCGGGTCAGGGTGCAGCAGCGACACGGCCGCCAGGATCCCCAGGCCGAAGGCCAGCAGGAGCTCGAGTGGCTTGTACAACACGATCGAATCGTCGGGTTGGAAGACGATCAACAGGACCGTCGAGGCGAGTACGACGACGGCGCGGACCCGGCCGGGCAGCGTGAACGCCACGGCCAGGCACAGCACCCACGTGTAGTACCAGGGCAGCGTCGACGGCTCCAGGAGTAGGACGGCGAGCATCGACAGGGTCATCCCGGCCATGGCCCGGCGCTCGTTCTGCCGGAAGCGGATCCAGAGGAAGACCAGGATCACGGCGAGTGCGGCGGCGCCGGCGCCGCGGGTGTAGACGAGGACGGCTTGCAGGTTCCAGGCGTGCCAGGGGGCGGCGATCCAGGTGATCAGGTGGCCCACGAGCGTCGGCACCGACAGCCAGTTGATGATCCGCCCCGCCCAGCCGAGGCCGGTGAGCCAGCCCAGGCCGAGGCCGCTGACCGCGGTGATCGCGCCGAAGACCGCGAGCGGTATCGCCGCGGTGGCCGCGAACACGGCGACGACGCGTCCGCGCCCGACGGGTCGGCCGTCGCGGCGCAGGTGCGACAGCCAGATCCAGAACACGAAGGGCACGGCGACGGCGGCGGTGATCTTGATGGTCGCCGCGAGGCCGAGCAGGGCCAGGCCCCAGGCGTGTCGGCCCGACACGGCGAGGGTGACGCCGGTGACCAGTACGCCCATCATCAGCAGTTCGACGTGGGCGCCGGCCACGAGGTGGATGAGGATCATCGGGTTGAGGAGCGCCAACCACAGGCCCTGCTGGCCGGAGGCGCCGAAATGGCGGGCCAGGCTCGGGATGGCCCACAGGCTCAACAGCAGGCCCGGGATCAGGACCGCGCGCATCAGTTGGACGCCGAGGATGACGTTGCCGTCGGCGAGCGCGGCGACGCCGCGGCCCAGCCACATGAACGTCGGGCCGTACGGGGCGGTGGTGGCGGCCCAGACCTGGGCCATCGAGTCGAGCATCGGCCCGGGCTGGTGGACGGGTCCGTCCGCATACGGGTTGAACCCGGCGCGGAACACCTCGGCCTGGGCGAGGTAGGCGTAGACGTCGCGGCTGTAGATCGGGACGGTCATCGTGAGCGGGGCGGCCCACGCGAGCACCGCGGCCTGCATGGCGCGCACGGACACGGGCGAGTCCGGATCGGCGACCAGCCGCCCGATGCGGACCCAGCAGACGACCAGGATTGCGACTCCGGTCCAGAAGGTGACCGCCGCCAGTGTCTTTCCGTGGCCGTAGGTGAGCCACTCCAGGCCGGCGTCGGCGGCCACGGTGTTCAGCCGGGGGACGTCGGCGACGCCGAAGGCGCCGAGGGCGACCAGGATCGAACCGACCACGCCGACGGGGAACTCCCGCTGCCGCCACCATGCTCGCCACGTCACGCTGCGATCGTAGACCGCGCCCGCCGCGGGCCCGCGGCCTAAGCCGTGCGGTGGGTGATGCGGTCGGCCAAGTCGACCAGTCGCCCGCGTGCCGCTTCCGAGGTCGGCAGGGCTGCGATCCCGGTGAGGGCGGCGGCGAGCTCGGACTCGATCCGGTCCTCGACGGCCGCCTGCGCCCCCGTGTCGGTGAGGATCGTCCGCGCCCGCGCCAGGCCGTCGTCGTTGAGTGGCGTGCCCAGCAGCGCCCGCAGTCGCGCGGCCTGCCCGGCGTCGGCGCGCGCGACTCCCTCGGCGATCAGGACCGTCCGCTTGCCGGTGATCAGGTCGTCGCCGGACGGCTTGCCGGTCAGGACCGGGTCCCCGTAGACGCCCAGGAGGTCGTCGCGCAGTTGGAAGGCGGTGCCCAGGCTCAGACCGATGGCCCGCAGCTGTGCGATCAGCGGCTCGTCGGCGCCACCGAGGACCGCGCCGAGTTCGAGTGGCCTCGTGACGGTGTAGCCGGCGGTCTTGTACTCGATGACGCGCTCGGCGGCGGCGAGGGACTCGTCGCGCCTCGCCTCGCCGGTGATGTCGAGGAGTTGGCCGGCCAGGACCTCGGTGCGCATCGTGCGCCACACCGGCGCGATGCGCGACGGCAGGGGGGCGACGAGGTCGTCGGCCCAGGCCAGTGCGAGGTCGCCGACGAGGATCGCCACCGATTCGCCGAACCGGTCGGCGTCGCCCTGCCAGCGCCCGGAGCGGTGGCGCTCACCGAAGACCCGGTGGACCGTCGGCCGGCCGCGCCGGGTCTGCGAGGCGTCGATGATGTCGTCGTGGACGAGGGCGCAGGCCTGCACCAGCTCGAGGGCCGCTCCCAGGTCGACGATCGCGGCCTCGGTGTCGTCGAGCGGGGCCGACCCGGCGCGCGCGCCGTGCGCGACGGCCCGGCCGGCGGCG
>NZ_JASGER010000080.1:0-8395 GCF_047606305.1 Gordonia sp. (in: high G+C Gram-positive bacteria)
AGGAGGCGCTGGCCCGGCTGTCGGCGCGCCGGATGGCCCTGCCCGGCCAGGCCGATGCAGTCCCCGCGCCGCGCACCGACTACGAGTTCGCCGCACGGCCGATCGGGCGCCTGCCCGGCGGCGTCGTGGTCTTCGAGCGTCCGGCACCCGAGCCCGCGCCCGATGAGGCGGGTCGCCACGAGGTGGCCATCGACACCGACCTGCCCCGGCCGGCGCTCACCGCGCGGGAGGTCGAGGTGCTGCGCACCTGGCTGCTGCTGGACTCCAAGCCCGCCGTCGCCGGAGACCTGGGCATCTCGCTCGGCACCGTCAACACGCACCTGACGCGGATCCGGGCCAAGTACGCCGACCTGGGGCGCCCGGCACCGACGAAGGCGGGTCTGGTGGCCCGCGCCGTCCAAGACGAGTTGATCGCCCTCGACGAGCTCTGAGGTCGCCCGCGGCCCCGGCCCCTCGGCCGGGGCCGACGTGTGTGTGCCGATCAGCGATAATGGGTCGGTGGCGACCATTGACGAAATCCTGCGCGTCGAGCAGATCGAGAAGGACATCTACCGCGGCCCGTCCTACCCGAGCGTCCTGCGCCGGACCTTCGGCGGTCAGGTGGCCGGGCAGGCACTGGTCTCGGCGACCCGAACGGTTCCCGAGGAATTCGGCGTCCACTCGCTGCACGGCTACTTCCTGCGGCCCGGCGATCCCGACATCCCGACGGTGTTCCTGGTCGACCGTATCCGCGACGGCCGCTCCTTCGTGACCCGGCGCGTCACCGGCGTGCAGAACGGCGAGGCGATCTTCTCGATGTCCGCCTCCTTCCACGTCGGGAGCGACGAGGGCATCGAGCACCAGGACCCGATGCCGCCGGTGGTGGGTCCCGACGAGATCAAGGATCGTCGGGACACCGCTTCCGAGGAGGACCGCAGACTGTTCTCGGAGTGGGAGAACTTCGACATCCGCATCGTGCCCCGCGAGCAGATGCAGCTGTCCGACTATCTGGCCGCCCAGCAGCGCGTGTGGTTCCGCTACCGGCACCGGTTGCCCGACAACCACGTTTCGCACGTGTGCGTGCTGGCCTACATGAGTGACATGACGCTGCTGGCGTCGGCGTCCTCGGTGCACCGCGACGAACGGGTGCAGTCGGCGTCGTTGGACCACGCCATGTGGTTCCTGCGCCCGTTCCGCGCCGACGAATGGCTGCTCTACGACCAGACCTCCCCGTCGGCGGGCCACGGGCGCGCGCTGACCCAGGGGCGCATCTTCGACCAGCAGGGCCGGATGGTCGCCGCCGTGGTCCAGGAGGGGCTGGCGCGGATCATCAAGGACCCCAACGTGCAGGGGATCCCGCTGCGCGACGAGAAGCCGTCGTGACGGATCCGACCATCGGGGTGCTGGCGGTCCAGGGGGACGTGCGCGAGCACGTCGCGGCGCTGCGGCAGGTGGGTGCGCAGACGCGCCCGGTGCGGCGCGCGGCGGAGCTGGACGGCCTCGACGGCATCGTGCTGCCCGGCGGCGAGTCGACGACGATGTCCAAACTCCTGGACGTCTTCGAGCTGTACGAGCCGCTGCGCGGGGCCCTGGCCGACGGTCTGCCCGCGTACGGGTCCTGCGCCGGGATGATCATGCTCGCTTCGCAGATCCTCGACACCCGTGCCGATGCCCGCCACCTCGACGCCCTGGACGTCACGGTCCGCCGCAACGCCTTCGGCCGCCAGGTGGAGTCCTTCGAGGCGGACCTGGACTTCGTCGGTATCACCGACCGCCCGGGGGAGCCGCCCGTCCGCGGCGTGTTCATCCGTGCGCCGTGGGTGGAGGAGGCCGGTCCGCGGGTGGAGGTCCTCGCCCGGGTTCCCGACGGCGCCACGCCCGGGGGTGCCGCGGACGGCCGGATCGTCGCCGTGCGCCAGGGGCGCGTCGTCGCGACGTCCTTCCATCCGGAGGTCACCGGCGACCTGCGGGTACACGGGTACTTCGTCGATTTGGTGCGCGAAGTAAACTCCTCGCCATGAGTGGACACTCCAAATGGGCGACTACCAAGCACAAGAAGGCCGTCATCGACGCCAAGCGCGGCAAGATGTTCGCCAAGCTGATCAAGAACATCGAGGTCGCGGCGCGCACCGGGGGCGGTGACCCGGGCGGCAACCCGACGCTCTACGACGCGATCCAGAAGGCCAAGAAGTCGTCGGTGCCCAACGACAACATCGAGCGGGCGCGCAAGCGCGGCGCCGGTGAAGAGGCCGGCGGTGCCGACTGGCAGAACATCACCTATGAGGGTTACGGCCCGAACGGCGTCGCGCTGCTCATCGAGTGCCTCACCGACAACCGCAACCGCGCCGCCGGCGAGGTCCGCACCGCGATGACCCGCAATGGCGGCAACATGGCCGACCCGGGTTCGGTCGCGTACCTGTTCACCCGCAAGGGTGTGGTCACCCTGGAGAAGGGCGATCAGAGCGAGGACGACATCCTGATGGCCGTCCTGGACGCCGGTGCCGAAGAGGTCAACGACCTGGGGGAGACCTACGAGGTCGTCAGCGAACCCACCGACCTGGTCGCCGTGCGCACCGCGCTGCAGGAGGCGGGGATCGACTACGAGTCGGCCGAGGCCGATTTCCGCGCCTCCGTCGAGGTGCCCGTCGACGCCGACGGCGCGCGCAAGGTCTTCAAGCTGATCGACGCGCTCGAGGACTCCGACGACGTGCAGAACGTGTACAGCAACGTCGACATCCCCGACGAGGTGCTCGCCCAGCTCGACGAGGACTGAGCCGGACGCGGGAATGCCGCGGACCCGGTGTGTCGATCCGACACGGAGTCCGCCGCGCCTCCTAGACTGTCGAACAGTTGTTCGCGACGGTCGAGGAACGGGAGGGCGTGCGATGCGTGTGATGGGTGTCGACCCCGGGTTGACGAGGTGCGGTATCGCCCTCGTGGAGTCCGGTGCCGGCCGCGCCGTGACGGCCTTGGACGTCGACGTCGTGCGCACCCCGGCGACGATGGACCTCGCCGACCGGCTGCTGGCCGTCCACACCGCCGCCGCCCACTGGCTGGACACGCACCGGCCGAAGGTCGTGGCCATCGAGCGCGTCTTCGCGCAGCAGCAGGTGAGCACCGCCATGGGCACCGCGCAGGCCGCCGGCGTGGTGGCCCTGGCCGCCGCCCAGCGCGACATCCCGGTGCGTTTCCACACCCCGAGTGAGGTGAAGGCCGCGGTAACCGGCTCGGGTCGGGCCGACAAGGCGCAGGTGACCACCATGGTCACGCGCATCCTGGGCCTGCAGACGCCACCCAAGCCGGCCGATGCCGCCGATGCGCTCGCGTTGGCCATCTGCCAGTGCTGGCGGGGGCCGATGGACGACCGCATCGTCGCCGCGCAGGCCAAGGCCGAGGACCTCGCACGCGCCCACCGGGCGCGCCTGAAGGAAGCCGCAGCCGCGGTCAAGGCGGGCCGCCGATGATCGCCTCGGTGCGCGGACCCGTGATCGACATCGCCCTCGACCACGTCGTCGTCGACTGTGCGGGAGTCGGTTATCGGGTGCTCGCCACCCCCTCGACGATGAGTGCGCTGCAACGTGGCGCGGAAACCACGCTGTTGACGACGATGATCGTGCGCGAGGATTCGATGACCCTCTACGGGTTCACCGACAGTGCTGCACGAGACCTGTTCGTCCTGCTGCAGACGGTGACCGGCGTCGGTCCCCGGCTGGCCCTGGCCGCGCTCGCGGTCCACGACCCCGCCGAGCTCGCCGCCGCCATCGCCTCGTCGAACACGAAGGCGCTGACCGGCGTGCCCGGTATCGGCAAACGCGTCGCCGAGCGGCTCGTCGTCGAACTGCGCGACAAGGTCGGCGTCGTCGAGGGGACGGCCACACCGGTCCCCGGCACGACCACCGTCGGCGGCGAGGTCACCGAGGCCCTCGTCGGCCTCGGTTTCGCGGAGACGGCCGCGGAGAAGGCGGTCGCCGCCGTCCTGGCCGAGCGTCCCGACGCCGATTCAGCCGCCGTGCTGCGCGCCAGCCTGGCACTGCTGGGGAAGAAGTAGGCCGCCGTGGACGCCCCGAACGACGACTTCGACGACGAGCAGCGCACCCTGAGCGCCGGGCGGTTGGCCGCCGACGGCGAACTCGACGCCAATCTGCGTCCCCGAACGCTCGCCGACTTCATCGGCCAGGCGAAGGTCCGCGAACAGCTCGAGCTGGTGCTGCGCGGGGCCACCGGTCGCGGCGGCACCCCCGATCACATCCTGCTGTCCGGTCCGCCCGGGCTCGGCAAGACGTCGCTGGCCATGATCATCGCCGGCGAGCTGGGTTCGGCGATCCGCGTGACGTCCGGGCCGGCGCTCGAACGCGCCGGCGACCTGGCCGCGATGCTGTCGAACCTGGTGGAGGGAGACGTGCTCTTCATCGACGAGATCCACCGGATCGCCCGTCCGGCCGAGGAGATGCTCTACCTGGCCATGGAGGACTTCCGGGTCGACGTGGTCGTCGGCAAGGGCCCCGGCGCCACCTCGATTCCGCTGGACGTCGCCCCGTTCACGCTGGTCGGCGCGACGACGCGCTCCGGTGCGCTGACCGGTCCGCTGCGCGACCGCTTCGGGTTCACCGCCCACATGGAGTTTTACGAGACCGACGAGCTGGTGCAGGTGCTGGCCCGTTCCGCCGGGATCCTCGGGGTGGACCTGGCCGACGATGCGGCGGTCGAGGTGGCCGGCCGGTCGCGGGGGACGCCGCGGATCGCCAACCGGCTGCTGCGCCGGGTTCGTGACTATGCCGAAGTCCGTGGTGACGGGTCGGTGACGCTGCCCGTCGCGCGGGCCGCGCTCGCCGTCTACGACGTCGACGACAAGGGCCTGGACCGGCTCGACCGCGCGGTGTTGTCCGCGCTTGTCGAAGGCTTTGGCGGCGGACCGGTCGGTGTGTCGACACTCGCCGTCGCGGTCGGCGAGGAGCCGACCACCGTGGAGGAGGTCTGCGAGCCCTTCCTGGTGCGCGCCGGGCTCATCGCCCGCACGCCCCGCGGACGGGTCGCGACGGCCGCCGCCTGGCACCATCTGGGCCTGGTACCGCCCGCCGGTGCGCTCAACGCGGCGTTCGGCGTCCGCGGCCGCGGTGGCGAACCGAACCTGTTCGACGACCTCGACTGACTCGTCTGGCAGACTGGTCGACATGGAATTCTTGATCCCGGCGATGCTCGTGCTGATGGGCGTCATGTTGTTCATGGGCACCCGCAAGCAGAAGCGGCAGATGGCCGAGATGCAGGAGATGCAGGAGTCCCTCACCACGGGCACCCGCGTCCAGCTGATGTCCGGTCTCTTCGGCACCGTCATCGACGCGAATCGCGACTTCGTCGACGTCGAGATCGCACCGGGCGTCGTGGCCCGGTACAACAAGCTCGCGGTGCGCGGCGTCGTGCCGTCCGACGAGGCCGCCGACACCTACGTGGGTGCCGTGCTGGCCGACGAGGACGCCGAGCCCGACACCGCACTCGAGCCCGGCGCCGGCAAGACCGACGATCCGGCCGACGAGAAGTAACAGCAGGAGAACCGAACCAACGTGACCAGTCCGCGTCGATCAGCGGCGAAGCGTTCGCGTCCGGCGGGGGAGACCCCGCCGTGGCAGCCGCTCCTCGCCTTTTTCGCCCTTCTCGCCCTCGTCTTCGGTCTGGTGTTCTTCACCGGCGACCACAAGGCCGAGCCCAAACTCGGCATCGACCTGCAGGGCGGCACCCGGGTCACCCTGACCGCGCGCACGCCCGACGGCACTCGCCCGGCCAAGGATCAGCTCGAGAAGGCCAAGCAGATCATCCAGCAGCGCGTCGACGGCCTCGGCGTCGCCGGCTCGGAGGTCGTCGTCTCCGGTGACAACCTGGTGATCACGGTTCCCGGTGACGACGGCCGTCAGGCCCGCAATCTCGGCCAGACGGCGCGCCTCTACATCCGCCCGGTCGTGAAGGGCGACGCCGGGATGCGCCCGGCGGTCCCGCAGAAGACCGCCCAGCAGGCGCCGCAGACAGACGCGACCGTCACGCCCGAGCAGCGCCGCGCCGCCGTCGACCAGCAGCGGAAGCTGCGTCAGGCCCCCAAGGACGCCAGCCCGCAGCAGCTGTCCGCCCTGCAGGCGCAGATGGCGAAGGTGAACTGCGACCCGAAGGCCGACGACCCGCTCCTGGGCAACGACGACCCCAACCAGTACCTCGTCGCCTGCAGCACCGACGGCAAGACCGTCTACCTGCTGGAACCGCAGATCATCGACGGCCGCGACATCGCCAAGGCCGGCGCCAACCTGTCGTCGCAGACGAACCAGTGGACCGTGAACGTCGACTTCAAGGGTGAGGGCGGCAAGACCTGGCCGCGCTACACCGGCGCGAACGTCGGCACCGCGACCGCGATGACGCTCGACTCGCGCGTCGTGTCGGCCCCGCAGATCCAGTCGGCGATCACCGGTTCCACCGAGATCAGCGGTGGCCAGAACGGCTTCTCCGAGACCGAGGCGCGGGACCTGGCGAATGTGCTCAAGTACGGCTCGTTGCCGCTGTCCTTCGAGGCATCCGACGCCGAGACGGTGTCCTCGACCCTCGGGCTCTCGGCGCTGCGCGCCGGTCTGATCGCCGGCCTGGTCGGCTTCCTCGCCGTCCTCGTGTACGCGCTGGCCTACTACCGCATGCTGGGCGTGCTGACCTTCGGCGCGCTGGTGCTGGCGGGACTGATGTCCTACGGCCTCATCGTGCTGCTCGGCCGGTGGATCGGGTTCACCCTCGATCTGGCCGGCATCGCCGGCTTCATCATCGGCATCGGCATGACCGCGGACTCCTTCGTCGTGTACTTCGAGCGCATCAAGGACGAGATGCGCGAGGGGCGGTCGTTCCGGTCGGCGGTGCCGCGCGGTTGGGCCAGCGCCCGCCGCACGGTCTGGACCGGCAACGCGGTCAGCCTGATCGCCGCCGTGGTCATCTACGTGCTCGCCGTCGGCTCGGTCCGCGGCTTCGCCTTCACGCTGGGTCTCACCACGATCCTCGACGTGATGGTCGTATTCCTGGTGACCCACCCGCTGGTGGCCCTGGCGACGCGGTCGTCCTTCCTGTCCAAGCCGCCGGTCAACGGCCTCGGCGCGGTCAGTGACGTGGCCCGCGAGCGCCGGGAGGCGGCCCGTCGGGCGGTCGGACTGGCACCCGAGAACGAACCCGGTCCCGCGGCCCGAGGAGGACGACGATGAGCTTCAGCAGAGGCGGCTTCGGCAGCGACAGCGTCGACGGCCTGGGCAAGCGCGCCACCGGTGACGGCGACGACCCGTTGCCCGCGGGCTTCACCGTCAACCGGGATCGGTCGGCCGCCGTCGAGACGGCCGACACCCTCGTCGCGGATGCCGACTTCCACGCCGACACCAACCGGTCGTTCCTGTCGCGGCTGTACACCGGCACCGGCGCCTTCGAGGTCGTCGGGCACCGCAAGCAGTGGTACCTCGTCACCGCGGCGATCCTCGCGATCTGCCTGCTGTCGATGATCATCCGCGGCTTCACCTTCGGCATCGACTTCCAGGGCGGCACCCAGGTGTCCATCCCGGCGACCAGCGACACCGTCACGGTGCAGAAGGTCGAGAAGGTCTTCACCGACACGCTCGGCGCCGCACCCGAGATGGTGCAGACCGCCGGTTCGGGTGCGGCCAAGACCATCCAGGTGCGCACCGACCACCTCGACGAATCGCAGGCCAACCGCGTGATCGACGCGGTGACCGCGGCGTTCTCGCCCCAACTGACGCGCTCGGACGTCTCCTCGTCGGACGTGAGCTCGACGTGGGGCGCGGAGATCACCCGCAAGATGCTCATCGCGCTGCTGGTGTTCTTGGCGATCGTCACCGTGTACATCGCGATCCGCTTCGACAAGGAGATGGCGATCGCCTCGCTGGCGACGCTGTTCTTCGACGTGGCGGTCACCGCGGGCGTCTACTCGCTCGTCGGATTCGAGGTCACGCCGGCGACGGTCATCGGGCTTCTGACGATCCTCGGCTTCTCGATCTACGACACCGTCGTGGTGTTCGACAAGGTCGAGGAGAACACGCGCTCGGTGCTCAAGACGTCGCGCCGCACCTATGCCGAGCAGGCCAACCTCGCCGTGAACCAGACGATGATGCGGTCGATCAACACGACGGTGATCTCGGCACTGCCGATCATCGCGCTCATGGTGGTCGCGGTGTGGATGCTCGGCGTCGGCACGCTGCAGGACCTCGCGCTCATCCAGCTGGTCGGCATCGTGGTCGGCACCTTCTCGTCGGTGTTCCTCGCGACGCCGCTGCTGGTGACCCTCAAGGAGCGCGATCCGGCGATCGCCGCGCACACCCGCAAGGTGCTCGCCCGCCGCGCCGGTATCGCCGCCGGCGAGCCGGTGTCCACCGGCCGGCACGCCGCCCGGCCCGCG
>NZ_JASGER010000081.1:0-5313 GCF_047606305.1 Gordonia sp. (in: high G+C Gram-positive bacteria)
CGCCCTGGCCGGAGCGACCGCCGCCGTCGGCGCCGGCGCGGCCCACGCGGACCGCGTCTACCCGCTGACCAGCTGCACCGCGCCGAGCCCGAACATCGTCGACCTGCCGTACAACCCGACCCGGGTCATCGTGTCGGAGTACGCGGGCAACACGTACCTCACCACGGAGTTCACCAGCCTGTGGGTCGGTGTCGGCTACGACTCGCACATGCGCATGGACTTCCGCAACCTGCGGACCGGTCAGCGCGGCGTCCGGTTCTCCAACCGGCACGTGTCGCCGCCGTACACCGGCACGCACCAGATCACCATCCGCACGTCCTCGCTCGGACGCGGCCCGGTGCGCCTGGTCCTGCGCACGGTCAACAACAACCCGCTGTGGTCGATCCCGGCGCCGACCTGCTCGGCGGTGATCAACGTCCGCTAGGACGAAAATCCCTCTAGTTGAGCGGAATAGACTCAACTAGCACACGGTTGCACTCTTCGACGGACGAAATTGAGTCCGAAAGACTAAACTTTCCTGCGGTGAGAATCCGCAGGTCAGAGGAGAGGTAGCAACCGAAGTGGACAACTTCAACCCGACCACCAAGGCCCAGGCCGCACTCCAGGCCGCCGTGCAGAACGCTGCGGCCGCGGGTAATTCCGACGTGCGGCCGGCGCACATCTTGGTGGCCTTGCTGGAACAGACCGACGGCATCGCGTCGCCGCTGCTCAAGGCGGTCGGCACCGACCCGTCGCTGATCAAGCGCCAGGCCCAGGACATCGTGGACCGGGCGCCGACGGTGGCGAGCGCGAGTGCGCCGCCGCAGCTGTCGCGCGAATCCGTCGCGGCGATCTCGGCCGCGCAAAAGCTCGCGACCGAACTCGGTGACGAGTACGTGTCGACCGAGCACCTCGTCGTCGGCATCGCCGACGGCGACTCGGACGCGGCCAAGCTGCTGGTGAACAACGGTGCGACGCCAGACGCCCTGCGCGACGCGTTCGTGAACGTGCGCGGCACCGCCCGCGTCACCAGCCCCGACCCCGAGTCGACCTACCAGGCGCTGGAGAAGTACTCCACCGACCTGACCGCCGCCGCGCGCGAGGGCAAGCTCGACCCGGTGATCGGCCGCGATTCGGAGATCCGCCGCGTCGTGCAGGTCTTGAGCCGGCGCACCAAGAACAACCCGGTGCTCATCGGCGAGCCCGGCGTCGGCAAGACCGCCGTCGTCGAGGGGTTGGCCCAGCGCATCGTCGAGGGCGACGTGCCCGAGTCGCTGCGCGACAAGACGCTGGTCAGTCTCGACCTCGGCGCGATGGTCGCCGGGGCGAAGTACCGCGGCGAGTTCGAGGAGCGGCTCAAGGCCGTCCTCGACGAGATCAAGGCGTCGGCCGGTCAGATCATCACCTTCATCGACGAGCTGCACACGATCGTCGGCGCCGGTGCCACCGGTGATTCGGCGATGGACGCCGGCAACATGATCAAGCCGATGCTGGCCCGCGGCGAGCTGCGGCTGGTCGGTGCGACCACGCTCGAGGAGTACCGCCAGTACATCGAGAAGGACGCCGCGCTCGAGCGCCGCTTCCAGCAGGTGTACGTCGGCGAGCCGTCGGTCGAGGACACCATCGGCATCCTGCGCGGCCTCAAGGAGCGCTACGAGGTGCACCACGGCGTCCGCATCACCGACTCCGCGCTCGTCGCGGCCGCCACGCTCAGCGACCGCTACATCACGTCGCGCTTCCTGCCGGACAAGGCGATCGACCTCGTCGACGAGGCCGCGTCGCGCCTGCGCATGGAGATCGACTCGCGGCCCGTGGAGATCGACGAGGTCGAGCGCACCGTGCGCCGCCTCGAGGTGGAGGAGGTCGCCCTGGAGAAGGAGACCGACAAGGCCTCGAAGGAGCGGTTGGCGAAACTGCGCGCCGAGCTGGCGGACCAGAAGGAGAAGCTCAACGAGCTGTCCGCGCGCTGGCAGAGCGAGAAGTCGGCGATCGATGCGGTCCGCGACTCGAAGGAGAAGCTCGAGCAGCTGCGCGGCGAGGCCGATCGGGCCGAGCGCGACGGCGACCTGGGCCGTGCCGCGGAACTGCGCTACGGCCAGATCCCGGAGCTGGAGAAGGAGCTCGAGGCCGCGATCGAGAAGACCGGCACCGACCCCGACGAGGACGTGATGCTGCAGGAGGAGGTCGGGCCGGGCGACGTCGCCGAGGTCGTGTCGGCGTGGACCGGCGTCCCGGCCGGTCGCATGCTCGAGGGGGAGACCGCCAAGCTGCTGCGCATGGAGGACGAACTCGGCAAGCGCGTCGTCGGCCAGACCGACGCCGTGCAGGCCGTCTCCGACGCGGTGCGCCGCGCACGGGCCGGCGTCGCCGACCCGAACCGGCCGCTGGGATCCTTCCTGTTCCTCGGACCGACCGGCGTCGGCAAGACGGAGCTGGCCAAGGCGCTCGCCGAATTCCTCTTCGACGACGAGCGGGCGATGGTCCGCATCGACATGAGCGAGTACGGCGAGAAGCACAGCGTGGCGCGGCTGGTCGGCGCCCCTCCGGGATACGTCGGCTACGAGTCGGGCGGTCAGCTCACCGAGGCGGTCCGCCGCCGGCCCTACTCCGTCATCCTCTTCGACGAGGTGGAGAAGGCCCACCCGGACGTCTTCGACGTGCTGCTGCAGGTGCTCGACGAGGGGCGACTGACCGACGGCCAGGGCCGCACGGTCGACTTCCGCAACACCATCCTCATCCTGACGTCGAACCTCGGCGCCGGTGGTGACGAGGAGCAGGTGATGGCGGCGGTCCGCTCGGCGTTCAAGCCGGAGTTCATCAACCGCCTCGACGCGGTGCTGATCTTCCACGCGCTGAGCCCGGAGGAGTTGGTGACGATCGTCGACATCGCGCTCAAGAGCCTGAACAAGCGGCTCGAGGCGCGGCGCCTGACGCTCGACGTCACCGGCAAGGCCAAGGAGTGGCTGGCCGAGCGCGGCTTCGACCCGCTCTACGGCGCCCGCCCGCTGCGCCGCCTGGTGCAGCAGGCCATCGGCGACCAGCTCGCCAAGGCGCTGCTCGCCGGAGACATCCGCGACGGCGACACGGTCGTGGTGGACGTGGCCGGCGACGGCGAGTCGCTGACCGTCGCCTCGGGTGGGGAGTCCGGCGCCGCGTCGAAGAAGAAGGCCGAGTAGCTCAGCCCACCAGCCGGCGCGCGATGAGCGCGTACAGCTGCGCGGCGGTGACCAGGTCGTCGACCGGGACCGACTCGTCGACCTGGTGCGCCTGCGTGTTGATGTCCCCGGCGCCGAGGACGATCGAGGCGATCCCCAGGTCGCGGTACAGGAAGCCGGCGTCGCAGGCGGCACTCCACACGCGGGGCACCGGGTCGCGGCCCAGAGCGGTCAGCGCGTCGGCGGCGGCGATGGTGATCGGGTGGTCGAGGGCCGTGGCGAAGGCCGGTGTCTCCGAGTCGACGGTCACCGTCACCGACGCCTCGTCGGGGAGTGCGAGGTCGGCGATCCGCGCGCGCAGACCGTCGGCGACGACCGCGATCTCTTCGTCGGGCAGCAGGCGGCGGTCGACGCCCATCCGGCAGTCCGCCGCCACGACGTTGATGCCCTGACCGCCGACGATCGTGCCGACGTTCCAGGTGGCCGGTCCGAGGTCGGGGTGCGGGTTCGTGGCCAACCGGCGCCCGTCGTCGGCGATGACCGTCAGGATTTGGCCGGCGACGGCGATCGCGCTGCACCCGTCGTCGGGCCGGCCCGAGTGCGCGGCCTTGCCACTGACGTCGACGTCGACGTTGGCGGTACCGCGTCCGGCGTGGACCGCGCGCAATGCCGTGGGCTCGGCGACGATCGCGCCGATGACGTCGTCGGCGCGATCGGCACGGGAGGCGACGTACGACCGTGCGCCCAGCCCGCCGGCCTCCTCGTCGACGGTGCAGACGAACTCCACCCGCCCGTCGATGCCGATATCGGCGAGGGCGGACATCGCCGCGACGATCGCCGCCAGGCCGCCCTTCATGTCGGTGGCGCCGCGGCCGATCAGACGTCCGTCGCGAACCTGTGCGGCGAAGGGGTCGGCGGTCCACCCGTCACCCGCGGGTACGACGTCCGAATGGCCCAGGAAGAGCACGGTGCCGCGGGCCGATCGCTCGCCCAGCGTGGCGATGAGGTTCGGCCGACCGGGCGCGGCCTCGACGACCTCGACGCCCAGTCCCGCGGTGCGGCAGGCGTCGGCGAGGACGCCGACCGTACCGGCTTCGGTGCCACCGGGATTCTCGCTGGGCTCGGCGATCAGGGCGGTTGTCAGGTCGACGATCGCGTCGGCCGAGATCCGCGCGAGCAGGTCCTGCTCGGCCACCGGCAGCGAGGAGGTCACGGACGTCTCCTCACGGGGTTGGTGGTCAAGGCTGCGATACGCATGTACTCCGATAGTAAGGTGGCAGGCGATGACCACACTTGTGTACTTCCTCATCGCCGCCATCGCGCTCGCCGGTGCCGGCGTCCTGCTGTGGCTCGACCACCAGCGCTCGTCGGTCACCCGACGCCACCGCGAGGTGTGGGGCGAGTCCCACGGCTTCACCTTCCGCGAGTCCGACACCAAGCTGCGCCGCGTCTTCCGCCGGGCGGGCATGGACGTCCCCGATCACGTCGAGGTCCGCGACGTCGCGTTCGGCGACTACGAGGGCGCCGAAGCCGTCGTGTTCGACCTGACCGAGACCGCGACCATCGTCGCGGTGCGACGCCAGGCCGCGTCCCAGGTCATCATCGACCTGCGCCACGAGGACGTCCTGGCCCCCGCGGAGACCGACGTCGAGCTGCTCGGCGCCATGGGCCCGCGCGTCATGTTCTCGAACAACCTCGAGGTCGCCCGACGGGTCTGTGACCGTCGCATGATCGCGCTGGCCAACGCGGCCCCCGCCTACATCGAGGTGCTGTGGACCGAGGGCAAGTGGGCCCTGGGCGCGATGCCGCTCACCAACGACCCGGAGCGGCTCGACACGACGCTCGACGTCGTGCACCGCTTCGCCGACTTGCTGCGCGTGCTGCCGCCGTCGGTGGACCCGCAGGATGCGCCCGACCCGCGCGATCCGCACGGCCCGACGAATGCGGAGCTGGCCGACAAGAAGACCGACCACATGCGCGACGAGCGTCGCCGCGAGGCCGTCGAGCAGGAGGATCCGGGCTACCCCGCACCGCAGGGCGGCCACCCCGAACCCGAGACCACCCTCAACCCGGTGCCGCCGCGCCCGCCGATGCCCGACGCGGGTCGTGGACCGCAGCCGGCACCCGGTGGCGCGCAGCCGGGGTGGAACCCGTTCCAGCCGGGCGGGCAGCCGCCGGC
>NZ_JASGER010000082.1:0-7341 GCF_047606305.1 Gordonia sp. (in: high G+C Gram-positive bacteria)
AATCCCGTAGGGGGTACAACGAGGAGCGCCTCCGCCGAGATCGGCGGAGGCGCTCCTTTCTCGTCGGGGAAGGCCCTAATCGGTGGCGCTCGGTGCGGTGGAACCGCCGAGCGGGATGGGCGGCAGTCCGAGTTTGCGGTGGTCCCAGCTGCGGGTCCGATCGGCGACGATGCGGACGGCGACGCGCTTGTTCATCATCTGGTCGACCATCGGGCGCAGATCGTCGCTGTAGGGGCCGTTGTAGCGCTCCCAGACGCTGATCCCGCACGCGAGGATGTGGTCCTCGTCGTCGTAGATCTCGGCGGTGCCCTCGATCGCGATGCCGCGCAGCTGGTCATAGGTCTGACCGTCCTCGATCATCACCGAGCACCGCGGGTTGCGCCGCAGGTTCACCGCCTTCTGGGACTTGGCCTTGGTCTCGAACCACAGCTCGCCGTCGATGACGCCGTACCACATGGCGACGAGGTGGATCGAGCCGTCGGGCCCGTTCGTGGCCAGGGTGGCGGTGCGCTGCTTCTCGACGAAGTCGGCGATCTCCTCGTCGGGCATGACGATCTGATTGCGTTGATTGACGCCCATGGCCGAACCCTAGCCCAGATCAGTCGACGGTATGGCCCAGGCGCTCCTGAAGCGCGTCGGCGGCGGCCAGCAGATCGGCCGCCCACCGTCCGCCGGGACGACGGCCGATCCGCTCGATCGGTCCCGACACCGAGATGGCCGCGATGACCTCCCCGTCGACATCGCGCACCGGTGCCGACACGCTGGCCACGCCGGCGGCCCGCTCGGCGACGCTCTGCGCCCACCCCTTCTTCCGCACGTCGGCCAGGGTGCGCTCGGCGAACACGCTGTCGTCCAGCAGGGCGGCCCGCACACCGTCGGGCGCCCAGGCCAGCAGCACCTTGGCGGCCGAACCTGCGGTCATCGGGAGCCGGCTGCCCACCGGGACGGTGTCGCGCAGACCGCTCGGCGGCTCCAGTGCCGCCACGCACACGCGCTCGGCGCCGTCGCGCCGGTAGATCTGCACCGATTCCCCGGTGATCTCGCGCAGCCGCGGCAGGATCGCGAGCGCCGCGTCGGGGATGCGGTCGACGTGGGAGCCGGAGAGCTCGCGCAACGCCGGGCCGGGGATCCAGCGCCCGGTCGTGTCGCGGGTGATTAACCGGTGCGCCTCGAGGCCGACCGCCAGACGGTGGGCGGTGGCGCGCGGGAGTCCGGTCGCGTCGCAGAGCTCGGCGAGGTTGGCGGGGCGGCCGGCGACGGCGGTCAGGACGGTGACGGACTTGTCCAAGACGCCGATTCCACTGACCGCCTCCGGTGCGGTATCATTTCCCATAAGCCGATACTATCTGTCCAGATAGTGAGATTCCACCAATTGCAGCCCAATTGTTGGCAGACCCCAGCGAGGAGCTATGAGCAACAGCCCGGCCAAGCCCCGCACGCTCGCCGAGAAGGTGTGGGACGACCACGTCGTCGTTCCCGGCGAGGTCGACGAGTCGGGGCAGCGCAACCCCGACCTCATCTACATCGACCTGCACCTGGTGCACGAGGTGACCTCGCCGCAGGCCTTTGACGGCCTGCGGATGGCCGGCCGCCCGGTGCGCCGCACCGACCTGACGATCGCCACCGAGGACCACAACGTCCCGACGGTCGACATCGACAAGCCCATCGCCGACCCCGTCTCGCGCACCCAGGTCGAGACGCTGCGCCGCAACTGCGAGGAGTTCGGCGTCCGGCTCTACCCGATGGGCAACGCCGAGCAGGGCATCGTGCACGTCGTCGGACCGCAGTTGGGCCTGACCCAGCCGGGGATGACCGTCGTGTGCGGCGACAGCCACACCTCCACGCACGGCGCGTTCGGCGCCCTCGCCATGGGCATCGGCACCTCCGAGGTCGAGCACGTCCTGGCGACGCAGACCCTGTCGCTGCGCCCGTTCAAGACGATGGCCATCACCGTCGACGGTGAGCTGCCGCCCGGGGTGACCAGCAAGGACTTGATCCTGGCGGTCATCGCGAAGATCGGCACCGGTGGCGGACAGGGGTATGTCCTCGAGTACCGCGGGTCGGCCATCGAGAAGCTGTCGATGGAGGCGCGCATGACCATGTGCAACATGTCCATCGAGGCGGGGGCCCGGGCGGGCATGATCGCGCCGGACCAGATCACCTACGACTTCCTCAAGGGCCGCCCGCACGCCCCGACGGGAGCGGAGTGGGACGCCGCCGTCGAGTACTGGGACGGTCTGCGCACCGACGAGGGCGCCGAGTTCGACGCCGAGGTCCACATCGACGCCTCCCAATTGACGCCGTTCGTCACGTGGGGCACCAACCCGGGACAGGGGGCGCCGCTGGGCGCCGCCGTTCCCACCCCGGAGGACTTCGGCAACGACAACGACAAGCAGGCCGCCGA
Source organism: Gordonia sp. (in: high G+C Gram-positive bacteria) (assembly GCF_047606305.1). Lineage (GTDB taxonomy): Bacteria > Actinomycetota > Actinomycetes > Mycobacteriales > Mycobacteriaceae > Gordonia. The sequence goes on from NZ_JASGER010000082.1 coordinate 2,405, forward strand.
GCGGGCACTGGAGTACATGGGCCTGGAGCCCGGCACCCCGCTGCGCGACGTGAAGGTCGACGCCGTCTTCGTCGGATCGTGCACCAACGGGCGGATCGAGGACCTGCGCGCCGTGGCCGAGGTCTTGCGCGGCCGGCAGATCGCCGACGGGGTGCGCATGCTCATCGTGCCCGGTTCGATGAAGGTGCGCGCCCAGGCCGAGTCCGAGGGCCTCGGCGAGGTCTTCACCGCCGCCGGCGCCGAGTGGCGCCAGGCCGGGTGCTCGATGTGTCTGGGCATGAACCCCGACCAGCTGGCCCCCGGCGAGCGCTGCGCGTCGACGTCGAACCGCAACTTCGAGGGGCGCCAGGGCAAGGGCGGTCGCACGCACCTGGTCTCGCCGGCCGTGGCCGCGGCGACGGCGGTGCGCGGCACGCTCAGCGCCCCCGCCGACCTGTAGCCGATCGACCCTTCCGAGGAGACACCATGGAACCGCTCACCACGCACACGGGTATCGGCGTGCCGCTACGGCGCAGCAACGTCGACACCGATCAGATCATCCCGGCCGTGTACCTCAAGCGCGTCACCCGCACCGGATTCGAGGACGGCCTGTTCGCGTCGTGGCGCACCGACCCGGACTTCATCCTGAACACCGAGCCGTACAACCGCGGCTCGGTCCTGGTCGCCGGACCCGACTTCGGCACCGGCTCGTCGCGCGAACACGCCGTCTGGGCGCTGATGGACTTCGGCTTCCGCGTCGTGCTGAGCTCTCGGTTCGCCGACATCTTCCGGGGCAACTCGGGCAAGGCCGGACTGCTCGCCGCGCAGGTGGACCAGTCCGACATCGAACTGCTGTGGAAGCGGTTGGAGAACGAGCCGGGTCTGGAACTGGCCGTCGACCTGGAGGCCAAGACCGTCACCGCCGGCGACCTGGTCGTACCCTTCCAGATCGACGACTACACCCGCTGGCGCCTGCTGGAGGGCCTGGACGACATCGGCTTGACGTTGCGCGAGGTCGAGGCCATCGACGCCTTCGAGCAGGCGCGGCCCGCGTTCAAGCCGACCACCCTCTGACGGCGGCGGTCGGACGTCGGGAGGCCCGACGCGCGGACCGACGGTCGTGATGGACCTTTCGCAGGCCGCCGTTTACCGTGAAGTGTTAGCTGCGCCACACCGTGGTCGTGTCGCAGCCGCTCACGGGGTCGACGGTCGAATGCTGCGGAGGTCGAAATGAACAAAGCGGAGCTCATCGACGAGCTGACGGAGCGGCTGGACACGGATCGCCAGACCGTCACCGACGCGGTCGAACAGTTCGTCGACACCGTCGTGCGTGCCGTCGATCGTGGCGAGAAGGTCACCATCACCGGCTTCGGGGTGTTCGAGAAGCGCGACCGGGCGCCGCGCACCGCCCGTAACCCGCGCACCGGGGAGACCGTCAAAGTTGGTGCCGTCGCGGTGCCGTCCTTTCGCCCCGGCGCCCAGTTCAAGGACGTGATCGCCGGCAAGATCGCACTGCCCTCCGAGGGGCCGGCGATCAAGCGCGGCGTCGTCGCGCCGGTGTCGTCGCACCAGCGCGCGGCGAAGAAGGAGTAGCCCTACTCGTAGTCCGGCATCGGGTCGGCGATGTGGTCGGCCGCGACCACTCGACCGTCGAGGTCGATCGACAGCACCCAGGCGCTGCCCTTGCGGTTGCGGTTGGGCGGGAGTTCGAATCCGTCGCGCTCGGCCCACCACTGCATGAGCGGCGCGATCGCCTTGCCCTGGCTGCACACGACGTGGACGCCGTCGTCGCGGCCGGCGAGGTCTCGCATCCGCTTGTGGGCGGCCTTCGGGTCGGCGGCGTAGCCCTCCTCCGACAGCGTCGGCTCGAGGTGGATCTTCTTGCCGCCCAGACGCTTGGCCAGGGGTTCGAGGGTCTGGACGCAGCGCTGCCGGTCCGCGGCGTGCAGGCGGCGCGCGCCGAACAGCGGCAGGAGGTCGGCCAGGGCCTGGGCCTGGGCGCGACCGGCCCGTTCCAGCGGGCGCCCGACGTCGTCGCCGCTATACCGCGACCGGCGGCCCGCCTTCGCGTGACGGACGATCAGCAGCGAGTGCAGGTCGGTGGGCAGGGCGAGGAACTCGTCGACGACCAGGCGGTCCAGCGTGTAGGTGAGCATCTCCTTCGCCGCGTCCGGGGAGGTCCACACCAGCTCGTCGACCTCCTTGTTCGCCTTGAACTCGCCGCCGGTCATGCGCGCCGACCAGTAGCGGACGTGTTTGCGTTTGGAGTCGCCGACCGCGTAGGTCACGTGCCGCAGGTGGCGGCCGAGGATCACCGAGTAGCCGGTTTCCTCGGCGATCTCGCGCACCGCCGTCGCATAGACCGTCTCACCGGATTCGGTCTTGCCCTTGGGGAGGGTCCAATCGTCATAGCGCGGCCGGTGGATGACGGCGATCTGGGGTTCGCCCCACTGCTCGCTGCCCGGCCGCCACAGCACTCCGCCACCGGCCCACACCGTGCGCACGCTCATCCGCCCCAGTGCCCGCCTACGCCGATCCGGCCGCGGTCCGGCGGTACCGCGCCATGAGTTCGGTCTGGTGGTCGCGGACGTCGACGTCGGCCCCCGGCGACGCGGTCCAGCCGCCGTCCTCGCCCAGCACCCAGCAGCGGGTGCGCGGGTCGAGCGCGGAGTCGAAGATCTCGTCGAGCTGGCGGGTGAGCCGCGCGTCGTCGACCTGGACGAGGACCTCGATGCGACGGTCGAGGTTGCGGTGCATCATGTCGGCGCTGCCGATCCAGAACTCGTCCTGGGCGCCGAAGTGGAACATGCGCGAGTGCTCGAGGAAGCGGCCGAGGATCGAGCGCACCTCGATGTTGTCGCTGACGCCGGGGATGCCCGGGCGCAGGGCGCAGATGCCGCGCACGACGATCTCCACCGGGACCCCGGCCTGCGATGCGCGGTACAGCGCGTCGATGATCTGCTCGTCGACGATGGCGTTGGCCTTCAGTCGGATGCGGGCCTTGGCGTCGCCGGCGCGATGGCGGTCGATCTCGCCCCGGATGCGCTCGACGATGCCGGCGCGGATCCCGTCGGGGGCCACCAGGAGGTTCCGGTAGGTGTGCTTGCGCGAGTACCCCGTCAGGGTGTTGAACAGGTCGGTGAGGTCGGCGCCCACCTCGGGAGCGGCCGTGAACAGTCCGACGTCCTCGTAGAGGCGCGCGGTCTTCGGGTTGTAGTTACCGGTGCCGATGTGGCAGTAGCGGCGGATCGTCGAGCCCTCGCGACGCACGACCAGACAGGTCTTGCAGTGCGTCTTGAGTCCGACGAGGCCGTAGACCACGTGGACGCCGGCCTGCTCCAGCTTGCGCGCCCACTTGATGTTGGCCTGCTCGTCGAACCGCGCCTTGATCTCCACCAGCGCAACGACCTGCTTGCCGGCCTCGGCGGCGTCGATGAGGGCGTCGACGATCGGCGAATCGCCAGAGGTGCGGTAGAGGGTCTGCTTGATGGCCAGGACCTGGGGGTCGGCGGCGGCCTGCTCGATGAAGCGCTGCACGCTCGTCGAGAAGGACTCGTACGGGTGGTGCACCAGCACCGCACCCTCGCGCAACGTCGAAAAGACACTCTTGGGGGTCTCGCGCTCGCCGAACGCCGGGTTGGTGACCGGCACGAACGGGGGGTCTTTGAGCGTCGGACGGTCGACGTCGTAGATCTGGAAGAGGGCCGAGAGGTCGAGCGGGCCAGGAACGGCGATCACGTCGGCCGGGTCGACGTCCAATTCGCGCAGGAGCAGCTCGAGCATGTGCTCGCTCATGTCCTCTTCGATCTCCAGGCGCACCGGCGAGCCGAAGCGCCGCCTGGCCAACTCGCGCTCGAGTGCCTGCAGCAGGTCCTCGTCGCGGTCCTCGTCGACCTCGAAGTCGGCGTTGCGCGTGATGCGGAAGGCGTGGTGCTCGACGATGTCCATGCCCGGGAAGAGCTGTCCCAGATTGGCCGAGATCAACTCCTCCAACGGCAGGAACACGACCGGGGCGGGACCGTCGCCCGCGGCGGGGGGCTCGGTGCCGACGAGCTTGTCGACGCGCAGGAAGCGGCTGACGTTGTCGGGGACCTTGACGCGGGCGAAGTGCTCGGCGCCGTCGGAGCTGTCGCGCACCGTGACGGCCAGGTTCAGACTCAAGCCGCTGATGTACGGGAAGGGGTGGGCAGGGTCGACGGCCAGTGGCGTCAGCACCGGGAACACCTGGTCGGTGAAGTAGGTGACCAGCCGCTTGCGCTCGGCCTTGCCCAGGTCGCTCCAGGCGACGATGTGGATGCCCTCGTCGTCGAGTGCGGGCTTGACGGACTCGTTGAACACGCGGGCCTGCCGGGTGGCGATGGACTGTGTGCGCTGGGCGATCCGGCTCAGCTGCTCGCGCGGGGACAGGCCGTCGGCCGATCGCACCGAGAGGCCGGTCTCGTCGCGGCGCTTGAGACCGGCGACGCGCACCATGAAGAACTCGTCGAGGTTCGAGGTGAAGATGGCCAGGAACTTGGCCCGCTCCAGCAGCGGCAGTGAGGTGTCTTCGGCCAGTGCCAGGACGCGGCCGTTGAAGTCCAACCAGGACAGCTCGCGGTTCAGGTAGCGGTCGGCGGGGAGATCGGCCGACTCGTCCGGGCGGGCGGTCGCCGCTGGCGGCGCGCCGGGGCCGGAATCGGCGGCGATCACATGCGTCTCCAACGGGCCGGAGGCCGTCGTGGTCTCGGGTGCATCGGCGCTCACCGACTCATCATGCACCATGGTCGACCCCCGTGCAGCCGGTGGCCAGTGGCGTCCGCGCGCGCAGCCACCGTGCGGTGGCGACACCGACGCCGATGTCCGCGGCCCGGGCCAGATCATCGAGGGTGTCGACGTCCGCGCGCAGTCCCGGCCATGGGCCGTCGGCACCGTCGGCGGTGCCCAGCTCGGCGACGCCCGCCCCGCGGTGGCGGGCCGCC
>NZ_JASGER010000083.1:0-28324 GCF_047606305.1 Gordonia sp. (in: high G+C Gram-positive bacteria)
GCCCGGGCCCGCTCCCGCGGCGCGCGCCGCATCGCCGTCGTCAAGCCCGCGCAGACCGGCGTCGATGCCTCGACGCCCGCCGATCTGGCACAGGTCCAACGACTGTCCGGACCGGTCACCCCCGTCGAGTGCGCGCGCTACCCGGAGCCACTCGCACCGGACGTCGCGGCACGCCGGGCGAGTCTGCCGCAGCTGCGGCGCGAGGATGTGCGGACGGCCGTCGCCGAGGTCGCCGCGACGAACGACGCAACCCTCGTCGAGGGCGCCGGTGGAGTCCTCGTGCGATTGGCGGAGACCGGCGGGTCGTCGGGACCGCTGACGATCCTCGACGTGGCCGCCGACGCGGGAGCGCCCGTGGTGGTCGTCGCCTCTCCCGCCCTCGGTGCCCTCAACCACGCCGAGCTCACCGTCGCCGCCATCCGGGCGCGCGGACTGGTGCCCGCCGGGCTCATCATCGGATCCTGGCCCGCCGACCCCGATCTCGCGATGCGGTGCAACGCCCGGGACTTGCCGCGCGTGACCGATGTGCCGCTCATCGGTACGCTGCCCGAAGGCGTCGGTGCGCTGCCGCGCGAGGAATTCCTGGAGCGAGCCCCCCACTGGTTCGACCCCGACTGGGTTCCACCGCAACCCAATCCACCGCAATCCGACCGCCGAACAGACGAAGGAGTCCCATCGTGACCTCAGCTTCCACCACCGCGAGCAGCCCAGCCGCCGACGCCGGTGACATCCTGGCCGTCGCGCGCGAGCAGGTGCTCGAGCGCGGCGAGGGACTGACCCGCGACCAGGTGCTGGCCGTGCTCCAGCTGCCCGACGACCGACTCGAGGAGGTCCTCGCCCTGGCCCACGACGTGCGGATGCGCTGGTGCGGTCCCGAGGTCGAGGTCGAGGGCATCATCTCGCTCAAGACCGGCGGCTGCCCCGAGGACTGCCACTTCTGCTCCCAGTCGGGCCTGTTCGCCTCGCCGGTGCGCAGCGCGTGGATCGACATCCCGTCGTTGGTCGAGGCGGCCAAGCAGACCGCGAAGACCGGGGCCACCGAGTTCTGCATCGTCGCGGCCGTCCGCGGGCCGGACAAGCGACTGATGAGTCAGGTCGCGGCCGGTATTGAGGCGATCCGCAACGAGGTCGACATCCAGATCGCGTGCAGCCTGGGCATGCTGACCCAGGAGCAGGTCGACGAGTTGGCGGCCATGGGCGTGCACCGCTACAACCACAACCTGGAGACCGCGCGGTCGCACTTCCCGAACGTCGTCACCACCCACACGTGGGAGGAGCGCTGGGACACGCTGCGCATGGTCCGCGACGCCGGCATGGAGGTCTGCTGCGGCGGCATCCTCGGCATGGGCGAGTCGCTCGAGCAGCGCGCCGAGTTCGCCGCGAACCTGGCCGAGCTCGAGCCCGACGAGGTGCCGCTCAACTTCCTCAACCCGCGCCCGGGAACCCCCTTCGGCGATCTCGAGGTGCTGCCCGCGTCCGAGGCACTCAAGGCCGTCGCCGCCTTCCGCCTCGCGCTGCCGCGGACCATCCTGCGGTTCGCCGGGGGCCGGGAGATCACCCTCGGCGACCTGGGCGCCCAGCAGGGCATCCTGGGCGGCATCAACGCCGTGATCGTCGGCAACTACCTGACCACTCTGGGCCGTCCGGCCGAGGCCGACCTCGATCTGCTCGACGACCTGTCGATGCCGATCAAGGCGCTCAACGACACCATCTAGCCCGATGAGTCCGGCCGACACCGCCCCGCCGCCCGTCTCCGGGCCGCTGGACGCCCCGCACCGCTACGGGGTGTACACCGGTATCGAGACCGAGTTGCAGAGCGAGGACGCCGTGCCGCCCACCGCGCGACTCGGCCTGGAGCCGCCGCGCTACTGCGGGCAGTGCGGCCGGCGGATGGTCGTGCAGGTCCGGCCGGACGGCTGGCGCGCCCGCTGCTCGCGACACGGCGAGGTGGATTCGACCGAATTGGAGCAGCGATGAGCGACCCGCAGATCCTGGCCCCCGGCCCGTATCCGCTCCAACCGGTGGGGCCGCGCGACGCCGCGACCGCCCTGCGGGCCAACCGGCTGGTGCCCCGCGAGCTGATCCGCGCGGTCCTCGGTCTGGCCGTCGCGGCCGTGATCGCCGCAATCGTCTGGGCGATGGCCGCACCGATGCCCACCGGCGTCGTCGAGCGGCGGGGGTTCGCCGGCGTCCCGTCCGAGCAGCTGGGCAAGTACTTCGACGGCATCGGCTGGTTCGCGCTGGGCCTGATGCTGCTGGGCGTCGTCGCCGGATCGGCGTTCTGGTGGATGGCGCGAACCTGGCGCGGGCCCCTGGGTGCCGTTGTGCTCGCGGCGACGACGGTCGTGGTGTCGGGGTTGGCGATCGAGGTCGCGCTGGCGACCCTCCGGGCACGTCTGCCCGACCCGGCCAAGCTGGACGTCGGCCAGACCTTCCTCACCGGGCCCAAACTCTGGATGGGGGCGCCGGCCGACGGTGCCGTCGGGGCGCCCGGGATCCTCCTGGTCCTGATGCCGACGATGGCCCTGCTGGCCTACCTGTTCCAGGTGCTGCTCGCCGCCAGCCCGACGCTCGGCGCCGACACCCCCGAGCCGATCCCCGTCGACGACGTCGCCTGAACGCCGAGCGTGCCCAGAATTTCGTCGAGCGTGCCCGGAATCTCGTCGATCGTGCCCACGGATCCGTCGAATCGGATCACATCAGCGGCGGTCGCAGCGTCGCGAATTCGTCTGTGACGCGCAGTGTCGCGTCGGTGAACCGGTAGAGGGCCGGCGGCCGTCCGCCGCCGCGGGTACGCCGCACGCCGCCGGTCGCGGTGATCACGGCCCGCCGGGACAGGATCCGCAGCAGGTTCGTCGTGTCGACCGGGTAGCCGAGCGCCGCGCCATAGATCTCCGACAGCTCCGACATCGGGAACTCGGCTGGGGCCAGGGCGAAGGCGATGTTCGTGTACGACAGCTTGCCGGCCAGGCGCTGCCGGGCGGCGGTGACGATGGCGGCGTGGTCGGCGATCAACGGGGGGAGGGCATCGACGGGGTGCCAGGCCGAGCCGTCGGCGGGTGCATCCGGGCGGACGAGGCCCAGGTAGGTCGAAGCAACGGTCCGCGCTCCCGGGACCCGGTGTGGATCGGAGAACACCTCGAGTTGCTCGAGGTGGGCCACGTCGCCGGCCCCCGCTTGTTCGCGCAGGCAGGCCAGAGCCGTGTCCGCGATGTCGGCGTCACCGGCTATCGGCCCGCCGGGCAGTGCCCACGCGCCGTCGTCGGCGGGCACCAGCAGGACCTGCAGGTGTTGGTCGGGCAGCGACCCCGTCGATCCGACCCGCAGCACCGCCGAGCGCACTTCCAGGTGCACGGGAGTCGAATCGTCGGGGATGCCCACGAGCCGATCATAGGGGGACCGGCCGTCGTGTCGGTCAGGGCGCGCGGACCGCTCGCGGGAATGGCGGGGAGGTCTCGGGTGTTACCATGGACGAGGTTTTCGACCGATAGTCGAAAACACCCTGAATCGCCCAGCCCGGTGGCGAAGGAGGAACCCGTAATGAGCATCACCACAGACTTCAGCAGCAGCCTGTCCTGGACCGAGGGCCCGGAGGGCTACACCGGTGTCGAGGCGACCCCGGAGTGGGCCGAGGAGGTCCACCGGCTCGCCAAGGCCCGCAACGCGACCATCCTCGCGCACAACTACCAGCTCCCGGCCATCCAGGACATCGCCGACCACACCGGCGACTCCCTGGCGCTGTCGCGCATCGCGGCGGAGGCCGACGAGGACGAGATCATCTTCTGCGGCGTCCACTTCATGGCCGAGACCGCCAAGATCCTCAGTCCGGACAAGCGCGTCATGATCCCCGACGCGCGGGCGGGCTGTTCGCTGGCCGACTCGATCACCGCCGACGACCTGCGCGCCTGGAAGGACGAGTTTCCCGACGCCGTCGTCGTGTCCTACGTGAACACGACCGCCGAGGTGAAGGGCCTGACCGACATCTGCTGTACGTCGAGCAACGCCGTCGACGTCGTGGCGTCGATCGACCCCGACCGCGACGTGCTGTTCCTGCCCGACCAGTTCCTCGGCGCGCACGTCAAGCGCGAGACGGGCCGCGACAACATCCACATCTGGGCGGGCGAGTGCCACGTGCACGCGGGCATCAACGGTGACGAGCTGGCCGACCAGGCCGAGTCGCACCCCGACGCCGACCTGTTCATCCACCCGGAGTGCGGCTGTGCCACCTCGGCGCTCTACCTCGCCGGCGAGGGAGCGGTGCCGGAGGAGAAGGTCAAGATCCTGTCCACCGGCGGCATGCTCGACGCCGCGCGCGAGACCAACGCCAAGCAGGTGCTGGTGGCCACCGAGATCGGCATGCTGCACCAGCTGCGCAAGGCGGCCCCCGGTGTCGACTTCCAGCCGGTCAACGGCCGTGCGTCGTGCCCGTACATGAAGATGATCACCCCGGCCGCGCTGCTGCGCTGCCTGGTGACCGGTCAGGACGAGGTCGACGTCGCGCCCGACGTCGCCGAGCGGGCCCGCGCGAGCGTCGAGAAGATGATCGCGATCGGCAACCCCGGCTCGGGCGAATGAGCGAGCAGCAGGCCGTCACCGACGAGGTGCGGGCCCTGATCCGCACCGCCCTCGACGAGGACCTGCGCTACGGGCCGGACGTCACCACGATGGCGACGGTCCCGGCCGATGCGGTCGCGCAGGCGGCGGTCGTGAGCCGCGCCAACGGCGTCGTCGCCGGAGTGCCGGTGGCGCTGGCCGTCTTCGACGAGGTGATCGGCGCCGGGCGCTACGAGGTGACCGCGCAGCTCACCGACGGTGACCGGGTCGCCCCGGGTGACACGGTCATCGCGCTGCGCGCCCCGACGCGGGAGCTGCTCACCGCCGAGCGCACCGCGTTGAACCTGCTGTGCCACCTGTCGGGGATCGCCACCGCGACCGCCGAGTGGGTGGACGCGGTCGAGGGGACCGGTGCCAGGATCCGCGACTCGCGCAAGACGCTGCCCGGACTGCGCTTCCTGCAGAAGGCGGCGGTGCGCGCCGGTGGCGGCGTGAACCACCGGATGGGGTTGGGCGACGAGGCGCTCATCAAGGACAACCACGTCGTGGCGGCCGGGTCCGTCGCCGCGGCACTGCAGGCGGTCCGCGCGGCCGCCCCCGACATCCCCGTCGAGGTCGAGGTCGACTCGCTCGACCAGCTCGACGAGGTGCTCGCGCTCAAGCCGACGCTGGTGTTGCTCGACAACTTCGAGCTCTGGGCGACGCAGATGGCCGTCAGCCGGCGCGACGCGCAATCCCCGGACACCAAGCTGGAGAGCTCGGGCGGCCTGACCCTCGACGTCGCCGCCGACTACGCCAAGACCGGCGTCGACTATCTGGCGGTCGGTGCGCTGACCCACTCGGTCACCGTGCTCGACCTCGGCCTGGACATGTGACCGGTCAACTCCCGACGGGGATGCGGCCGACGATGTCGCGCACCGCGCGGGTGTCGGGCGCGCGCAGCACCGCCGTCACGACGGTGTCGCCGACCAACCGGATCGCGTAGGCGGTCCGGAACGGCCCGATGGGCATGGTCGGCGCATCGGACAACCAGAGCCACGCGGCACGATCGCCGTCCCTGTCCTGTCCGGACAGGTGGCGGTCGCGGGTGGCCAGCAGGTCGGTGACGATCCGGTCGTAGGCGGCGCGCGACCGCCCCGCCGTGCCGTACCGCACCAACGACTGCCCGACTCCGGCGTTGTTCGACCCGGTCGGGTAGTAGACCTCCGTGTACTGCTCGTAGCCGGCGGGGAAGGCCGCCTCGCCGCGCAGGAACAGCGGCCGGCAGTCGCCGTCGGGCGCACACGGGATCGGCGCATCGGAGACTCGTTCGGGGCCGGTCGTCGCCGTGCCCGACGACGCCAGAACGCGATCCAGCTCGACGCGGCCCAGCAGCCGGTCGGCGGGGTGGCCCGGTGTCGGGGCGGACGTGCCGCACCCCGCCACGACGAGTGCGACGGCGGCCAGGACGAGCAGGAGTCGGGTCATAGCCGATCAGGCTACGAGGCCCGATAGCCGGGCGATCGGAAAACCGCTTTGCCCGACCGCATATCCTGGTAAAAGCCCGTCCGGACAATCACAGGAGTCACGATGCTCTCGCGCACCGACCTCCGCGGCACGACGCCGACCGCAGCACAGCTGCGACGCGCGCTGCCCCGCGGAGGCACCGACGTCAACGCCGTGCTGACCACGGTCACGCCGGTCGTCGAGGACATCAAGGCCCATGGCGCCACCGGTGCGCTCGACTACGGCGAGAAGTTCGACAAGGTTCGCCCGGCATCGGTGCGCGTCCCCGCCACCGTGATCGCCGAGGCCGCGGCCGAGCTGGACCCGGCGGTGACGGCGGCACTGCGCGAGTCGATCGACCGGGCCCGCGCGGTCCACGCCGATCAGCGTCGCACGACCGCGACGACACAGGTCGCGCCCGGCGGCACGGTCGCCGAAAAGTGGATCCCGGTGCGTCGCGTGGGCCTGTACGTGCCCGGCGGCAATGCGGTCTACCCGTCGAGCGTCGTGATGAACGTCGTGCCGGCCCAGGCGGCCGGGGTCGAGTCCCTCGTCGTCGCCTCGCCGCCGCAAGCCGACTTCGGCGGCTGGCCGCACCCGACGATTCTCGCCGCCTGTGCGCTGCTCGGCGTCGACGAGGTGTGGGCGGTCGGCGGCGCCCAGGCCATCGCACTGCTCGCCTACGGCGGCGAGGACACCGATGCGGCCGAGCTCGACCCGGTCGACCTGATCACCGGGCCGGGCAACATCTACGTCACCGCGGCCAAGCGCCTGGTGCGCGGCGTGGTCGGCATCGACTCGGAGGCCGGGCCGACCGAGATCGCCATCCTCGCCGACGACTCGGCCGATCCCGGCCACCTCGCGGCCGACCTGATCAGCCAGGCCGAGCACGATGTGATGGCCGCCTCGGTGCTGGTCACCGACAGCGAATCCCTCGCCGACGCCGTCGACGAGGCCGTCGCCGCACAGGCCGCGGCCACCAAGCACACCGAGCGCGTCACCACCGCGCTCACCGGTCCGCAGTCCGGCATCGTCCTGGTCGACGACCTCGAGGCCGGCTTGCGCGTCGTCGACGAGTACGCCGCCGAGCACCTGGAGATCCAGACCCGCGACGCGTCCGCGGTCGCCGACCGGGTCTGCAACGCGGGTGCGATCTTCGTCGGGCCGTATGCGCCGGTCAGTCTCGGCGACTACTGCGCCGGGTCCAACCACGTCCTCCCGACCTCCGGGTCGGCGCGGTTCGCCTCCGGGCTGTCGGTGCAGACCTTCCTCAAGGGCGTGCACGTCATCGACTATGACCAGGCCGCGCTGGCCGCGGTGGCCGACAAGGTCGTCACGCTCGCGGACGCCGAGGACCTCCCCGCGCACGGCGACGCCGTCAAGCAGCGCTTCGCCGCGCCGCGGGGCGAGTCGTGAGCACCGAACGGGTGGCCGTTCCCGGCGAGCGGGCGACGCTCGACGACCTGCCGCTGCGGGAGAACCTTCGCGGCAAGACGCCGTACGGGGCGCCGCAGCTCGACGTGCCGGTCCAGTTGAACACGAACGAGAACCCGCACCCGCCGTCCCGCGCGTTGATCGACGACGTCGCCGAATCGGTGCGCGAGGCCGCGGCCCAGCTGCACCGCTACCCGGACCGGGACGCGCTGGCCCTGCGGGCGGACCTGGCCGCCTACCTGTCGGAGGCGACCGGCGTCGCGCTGGGCACGGAGAACATCTGGGCGGCCAACGGCTCGAACGAGATCCTGCAACAGCTGTTGCAGGCCTTCGGCGGACCGGGCCGGACGGCGATGGGCTTCGTGCCGTCGTACTCGATGCACCCGATCATCTCCGACGGCACGGACACGACGTGGGTGGCGGCCAAGCGGGCGCACGACTTCTCCCTGGACGTTGACTATGCGCTGGGGGAGATCGAGCGCGTCCAGCCGGACGTCGTCTTCCTCACCTCGCCGAACAACCCGACCGGGGCGTCGATCCCGAACGCCGACCTGGAGGCCATCGCGGCGGCGGCGCCGGGCATCGTCATCGTGGACGAGGCCTACGCGGAGTTCAGCGGCCAGCGCAGTGCCGTCGAGCTGATCGACCGGTATCCGGCGAAGGTCGTGGTGTCGCGCACCATGAGCAAGGCCTTTGCGTTCGCCGGCGGTCGCCTCGGTTATCTGGCCGCCGCGCCGGCGATCGTCGATGCGCTCTTGCTCGTGCGCCTGCCGTACCACCTGTCGGTGCAGACGCAGGCCGCGGCGCGGGCCGCCCTTCGCCACCGCGACGAGACGCTGGCCGGGGTGGCCAGCATCGTCGCCGAGCGCGAGCGCGTCGTCGCCCGGCTGCGCGAACTCGGCTACGACGTCGCCCCGTCGGATGCCAACTTCGTGCTGTTCGGCGACTTCACCGATCCGGCGGCCAGCTGGAAGCGGTACCTGGACGTCGGCGTGTTGATCCGCGATCCGGGAATCCCCGGTCGTCTGCGTGTCACGATCGGGTTGGACACCGAGAACGACGCATTCCTGCGGGCCAGCGAGGCGCTGGCCCCGACCGACCTAGTGAGGGTCTGATGAGTAACAGCGGTAAGCGCACCGCGAAGGTGGAACGGACCACCCGTGAGTCGTCGATCGTCGTCGAGCTGAACATCGACGGCACCGGCCAGACGGCCATCGACACCGGCGTGCCCTTCTACGACCACATGTTGACCGCCTTCGGCCAGCACGGCAGCTTCGACCTCTCGGTGACGGCGCGCGGCGACATCGAGATCGAGGCGCACCACACCGTCGAGGACACCGCGATCGTGCTCGGCCAGGCCTTTGCGCAGGCCCTCGGTGACAAGAAGGGCATCCGTCGCTTCGGTGACGCGTGGATCCCCATGGACGAGACGCTCGCGCAGGCCGTCGTCGACGTCTCCGGGCGCCCGTATTTCGTGCACACCGGTGAGCCCGAGCACCTGCTGACCGCGATCATCCCCGGGGTCGAGGAGCGGACCGAGGCCGGCGGCGAGGTCCGCCGCGGCGCGCCGTATTCGACCGTCATCAACCGGCACGTGTTCGAGTCGCTGGCGCTCAACGCCCGCATCGCGCTGCACGTGCGGGTCGAGTACGGCCGTGACCAGCACCACATCACCGAGGCGGAGTACAAGGCTGTGGCCCGCGCGCTGCGCGCGGCCTGTGAGCCCGATCCGCGGGTCAGCGGGGTCCCGTCGACGAAGGGCAGCCTGTGAGTCGACCGTCGGTGACGGTGCTCGACTACGGCTCGGGCAACCTGCGGTCGGCCCAGCGCGCACTCGAACACGTCGGCGCGCAGGTCACCGTCACCGCCGATCGGAGCGCGGCCGCCGAGTGCGACGGTCTCGTCGTGCCCGGTGTCGGCGCGTTCGCCGCCTGTATGGAGGGTTTCGAGCAGGTCGGCGGACCGCAGATCGTGGGCCGCCGCCTGGCCGGCGGACGCCCGGTCCTGGGCATCTGCGTCGGCATGCAGATCATGTTCGCCCGCGGCGTCGAGTTCGGCGTCGAGGCCGACGGTTGCGGCGAGTGGCCCGGGGCGGTGACCCGGCTCGACGCCCCGGTGCTGCCGCACATGGGGTGGAACACCGTACAGGCGCCCGACGGCTCGGTCCTGTTCGACGGGATCGGCGCCGACGAACGCTTCTACTTCGTGCACTCGTACGCGGCGCAGAACTGGGAACTGGGCGAGGACTCCTCGTCGCCGATCGCCGCGGCGAAGCTGACCTGGGCGACCCACGGATCCCGATTCCTGGCCGCGGTGGAGAACGGCGCACTGTCGGCGACCCAGTTCCACCCGGAGAAGTCCGGCGACGTCGGTCTGGCGCTGCTGGCCAATTGGTGCGGAGGACTGTCATGAGCGGTGGAGCGGGATTTTCCTTCATCAAACTGGCGCTCGCCTCGTTGTCGGCCGGGCTGGCGGTGCTGGTCGTGTCCCTGCCGTTGATCTGGTTGGCGTCCAACGTGCACCGGTGGCTGGGTCTGATCGTCGCGCTGGCAGCCATCGTCGGTATCGTCGCGGCGATCGGCTTCGTCGCCAACCGCACCGTCGACAAGGCCGCGCGCTCCCTCCGCGAGGCCGACAACCCGCCCGCCGATCCGAACCACCGATAGGAACACCGCCACCCATGGCCACCCTGGAACTGCTCCCCGCCGTCGACGTCGCCGACGGTCAGGCCGTCCGCCTGCTGCGCGGCGCGGCCGGGACCGAGACGTCGTACGGCTCGCCGCGCGACGCCGCGCTCGCCTGGCAGCGCGACGGTGCGCAGTGGGTGCACATGGTCGACCTCGATGCGGCCTTCGGGCGCGGCGACAACCGCGCCCTGCTGGCCGACGTGATCGCCGAACTCGACGTCGCCGTCGAACTCTCCGGGGGGATCCGCGACGACGCCTCGCTGGCCGCGGCGCTGGCCACCGGCTGCAAGCGCGTGAATCTGGGCACCGCCGCCATCGAGAACCCGCGGTGGTGTGCCGAGGCGATCGCCGAGTACGGCGACAAGATCGCCGTCGGCCTGGACGTCACCGCCGACGGGGACTCGTGGAAGCTGCGCGGACGCGGCTGGGTCACCGAGGGGGGCGACCTGTGGGAGACCCTCGCGCGCCTGGACGCCGACGGGTGCGCCCGCTACGTCGTCACCGACGTCTCCAAAGACGGCACGCTGTCCGGGCCGAACCTGAAGCTGTTGCGCGAGGTAGCGGCCAACACCGACGCCCCCGTCGTCGCCTCCGGGGGCATCTCCGAGCTCGCCGACCTCACCGCCATCGCCGGGCTCGTCGACGAGGGGATCGAGGGCGCGATCATCGGCAAGGCGCTCTACGCCGGTCGGTTCACCCTGCCGCAGGCCCTCGCGGCGGTGCGCGAGGACCGCTGATGGCCGAGATCCCGGGCACCGACCTGACCCGACTCACCGACACCGCCGCGACGATCCTGGACGCGGCGGTGCCGCAGTTCGTCGCCGGGGTGGGCGCCCCGGGAGTCGTCACCAAGGGGCGCACCGACTTCGCCACCCAGGTCGACCTCGACCTGGAACGGTTCCTGTGCGAGGAGCTGACCCGGCAGACCGGGCTGCCCTGCCACGGTGAGGAGTTCGGCGGCCCGCCCGTCGACGAGGGGCTGCTGTGGGTTATCGACCCCATCGACGGCACCTTCAACTACTCGACCGGCAACCCGATGACGGGCATCCTCGTCGGACTGTGCGGCGACGGCCAGGCGCTCGCCGGGCTGACGTGGCTGCCCCTGCTGGACCAGCGCTACGTCGGCGTCGTGGGCGAGGGGGTGACCCGAAACGGGGCGCCCGTCCCGCCGATGGCGCCGGTGGAACTGGCCGATGCCGCGCTGGGATTCGGGTCCTTCAAC
The DNA here is from genome assembly GCF_047606305.1 of Gordonia sp. (in: high G+C Gram-positive bacteria). Taxonomy (GTDB): domain Bacteria; phylum Actinomycetota; class Actinomycetes; order Mycobacteriales; family Mycobacteriaceae; genus Gordonia. The sequence goes on from NZ_JASGER010000083.1 coordinate 11,383, forward strand.
GTGCGGTCGAGGGGGCGCTACCCGGGGGCCAAGCGCATCCAGGTGCTCGCCGAGCTGAGTGGACGCGCCGGCAAACTGCGGATGTCGGGCAGCATCGGCGTCGACCTCGCGTTCACCGCGGCCGGAACCTATGCGGGCGCGATCACCTTCGGCCGGCACGCGTGGGACAACGCGGCCGGTGCCGCCCTGGTGCGCGCGGCCGGCGGAGTCGTCACCGACCTGGCCGGCGATCCGTGGACGGTGGCCTCGCCCTCGCTCGTCGGGGCGGCGCCCGGCCTGCACGGCGAGTTGATCGACCTGGTCGACGAAGTGACCGGACAAGACTGGGAGGTCCGATGAGTGTCGCGGTCCGCGTGATCCCGTGCCTGGACGTCGACGACGGGCGCGTGGTCAAGGGCGTCAACTTCGAGAACCTGCGCGATGCGGGCGACCCCGTCGAGCTCGCCGCGCGCTACAACGCTGAAGGCGCCGACGAGCTGACCTTCCTGGACGTCACCGCCTCCAGCTCCGGTCGCCGCACGATGATCGACGTGGTCAAACGGACGGCCGATGAGATCTTCATCCCGCTGACCGTCGGCGGCGGTATCCGCGAGGTCGCCGACGTCGACGCGATGCTGCGCGCCGGCGCCGACAAGGTGAGCGTCAACACCGCGGCGATCGCCCGTCCGGGGGTGCTGAACGAGATGAGCCAACGGTTCGGGTCGCAGTGCATCGTGTTGTCGGTCGACGCGCGCACCGTGCCGGCGGGCGAGAAGCCCACCGCCTCGGGGTGGGAGGTCACCACGCACGGGGGGCGGCGCGGCACCGGCATCGACGCGCTCGAGTGGGCGCGCCGGGGCCAGGACCTCGGGGTGGGGGAGATCCTGCTCAACTCGATGGACGCCGACGGAACCAAGGCCGGGTTCGACCTGGCCATGCTGACCGCGGTGCGCGCCGTCGTCGACGTTCCCGTGATCGCCAGCGGCGGCGCCGGGAGGGTCGAGGACTTCGCGCCGGCCGTGCGTGCCGGCGCCGACGCGGTGCTGGCCGCGTCGGTGTTCCACTTCGGCGAACTGACGATCGGTCAGGTCAAGACGGCGATGGCCGATGCGGGGATCACCGTGCGGACCACCGGCATGGCCAGCGGAGGGACGGCATGAGCGATTCGACCGATCGGCTGGACCCGGCGATCGCGGCGCGGCTCAAGCGCAACGCCGACGGGTTGATCGCGGCTGTCGCCCAGGAAGAGGGCACCGGTATCGTCCTCATGCAGGCCTGGATGGACGACACCGCCCTCGCCCGCACCCTGGCCACCGGGGCCGCGACCTATTTCTCCCGCTCACGCCAGCAGTACTGGGTGAAGGGGGAGACCAGTGGCCACACGCAGCGGGTGAAGTCGGTCCGACTCGACTGCGACGGCGACACCGTGCTGCTGGTCGTCGAGCAGACCGGCCCGGCCTGCCACACCGGCAACCACAGCTGCTTCGACACCGACGAACTGCTGCCCGAGAAGGAGTGAACGACATGCCGCTGATCCAGATCTCGCAGACCCCGGGCCTGTCCGACGCCATCAAGCGCGAGACCATCGCCGCGGTCACCGAGGCGTACGCCCGCGCCACCGGCAAGAACCCGGACGCGGTGTGGGTGACCATCACCGAGGTGCCGCGCAGCCATTGGGGCGTCGGGGGCGAGCCACTCGGATGAGCCGACACGCCCACCTCACCACCACGACGCTCGACCAGTTCCGCAATCTCGCCGTCGACCACCGCGTCGTCCCGGTCACGCGTCGCGTCCTCGCCGACGGCGAAACACCGTTGTCGGCCTACGCGAAGCTGGCGGGCGACCGTCCGGGAACCTTCCTGCTGGAGTCGGCCGAGAACGGCCGGTCGTGGTCGCGCTGGTCCTTCATCGGGGCCGGGTCGCCGGCCGCGCTGACCGTCGTCGACGGCGAGGCCAGCTGGTGGGGCAGCGCCCCGGCCGGGGCCCCGACCGGCGGCGACCCGCTCGAGGCGCTGGAGGCCTCACTGAGGCTGTTGGCGACCGACCCGCTGCCGGACATGCCCCCGCTCACCGGCGGATTCGTCGGCTTCCTCGCCTACGACCTGGTGCGCCGGCTCGAGCGGCTGCCGGAGACGACGGTCGACGACTTGGGCCTGCCCGACCTCTTCCTGATGCTGGCCACCGATCTGGCCGCCGTCGACCACCACGAGGGCACCATCACCCTGATCGCCAACGCGGTCAACTGGAACGGCAGCGACGAGCGCGTCGACGAGGCCTATGCCGACGCGGTCGCCCGCCTGGACCGGATGACCGAGGCGCTCGCCGCGCCGGCGCCGTCGACCGTCGGGGTCTTCGACCGTCCGGCGCCCGACTACACCTCGCAGCGGAGCCTGGCCGAGTACCGGGAGATCGTCGAGACGCTCGTCGGCGACATCGAGGCCGGCGAGGCCTTTCAGGTCGTGCCGTCGATGCGGTTCGAGATGGACACCGATGCCGACCCGCTCGACGTCTACCGGGTGCTGCGCGCGTCCAACCCGAGCCCGTACATGTACCTGCTGCGGATGCCGGACACCGTCGGCTCCGGGGAGCACCCGGTCACCATCGTGGGCAGTTCGCCCGAAGCCCTCGTCACCGTGACCGACCGCGTCGCGACCACCCACCCGATCGCCGGGACCCGGTGGCGCGGTGCCACCGAGGAGGAGGACCTCCTGCTCGGCAAGGATCTGCTGGCCGACGAGAAGGAGAACGCCGAGCACCTGATGCTCGTCGACCTCGGCCGCAACGACCTGGGCCGGGTGTGCGAGCCGGGGACGGTCAAGGTCAGCGACTACCGCCGCCTCGAGCGCTACAGCCACGTGATGCACCTGGTGTCGACCGTGTCCGGTCGCCTGCGCGAGGACAAGACCGCCCTGGACGCGGTCACCGCCTGCTTCCCGGCCGGCACGCTCACCGGGGCGCCCAAGGTGCGCGCGATGGAGCTGATCGAGGAGCACGAGATCACCCGGCGCGGCCTCTACGGCGGTGTCGTGGGCTACCTGGACTTCGCCGGCGACGCCGACACCGCGATCGCCATCCGCACCGCCCTGTTGACCGACGGCAAGGCCTACGTGCAGGCCGGCGGCGGCGTCGTCGCCGACAGTCGGGCCGACTACGAGTACAACGAGGCGCGCAACAAGGCCACCGCCGTCCTCAACGCGGTGGCCGCCGCCGAGACGATGTCCGTCCTCGGACGCGAGGGGAAGTCGTGATGCGCCCCGAGGTCAGGGTGAAGGCGGTGTCGTCGGTCCTGCTGCTGGGCGGTGCGGTCGCGCTCGGGGTCGCCTCGCGGGTGCGGTGGGCGCGGGTGGACGCCACCGACGGCATGACGCCGATGCGCACCTTCGACGTCAAGGGCGCCGACTGGAGCCCCTGGCTGGCCCCGCTGGCCCTGGTGCTGCTCGCGGCGATCGCCCTCGTGTGGGCGTTGCGCGGCTGGGCGCTGCGCGCCCTGGCGGTGCTGCTCGCCGTGTGCGCGGTGGTGACCGCGATCCCCGCGATCTCCATGCTGACCAGCCCGGTGAACACCGACTACGCGGCCCGCGCGATCGAACTCGCGCCGCGCTATCGGGTGCTCCTGACGACGGTCAACCAGTGGGCGCCGTGGATCGTCCTGGTCGGGGCGATCCTGGTCGCCGCCGGCGCGGTGTTCGCGCTGCGCTCGGCATCCGGCGGGGGCATGTCGACCAAGTACCGGTCGCCGGCGGCCCGTCGGGAGGAACTCGAGCGCAAGGTCTTCGCCGAGCACGAGCGGCGGCAGCGGCGGGAGGCGGCCGCCGGCGACCGGGAGGCGGCCGGCGGCGACGCCGAGCCCACCGGCAGTGAGCGGATCCTGTGGGACAGTCTGGACACCGGCGTCGACCCCACCGAGTGACCCGCGCAACGGGAATCCGGGCGACCCGGACGAGTCGCCCGCCACGGGCGCGGCTACCCTTGTGACTCATCGAATAGTCGGCCCGGCGAACCGTCGGGGCGGGGCAGCCGGAGGTGAGACGCCAATGACCGAGCAGACCGTGCTCGACTCGATCATCGAGGGTGTCAAAGCCGACGTCGCGACGCGCGAGGCGGCCATCGACTACGCCACGATCAAGAAGGCCTCGCAGGACGCGCCGCCCGCGCGCGACGCGATGGCCGCGCTCCGCCGGCCGGGAATCGGCGTGATCGCCGAGGTGAAGCGCGCGAGTCCGTCGAAGGGGGAGTTGGCGACGATCGCCGACCCCGCGGAACTGGCCAAGATCTACGAAGAGGGCGGCGCCCGCGTCATCAGCGTGCTCACCGAGGAGCGCCGCTTCCGCGGGTCGCTGGCCGACCTGGACGCGGTGCGCGCCGCGGTCGACCTGCCCATCCTGCGCAAGGACTTCATCGTCGGGCCGTATCAGATCCACGAGGCCCGTGCCCACGGCGCCGACGTCATCCTGCTGATCGTCGCCGCGCTCGAGCAGAACGTCCTCGAGTCGCTGCTGGACCGCACCGAGTCGCTCGGGATGACCGCGCTCGTCGAGGCACACTCCGAGGAGGAGGCCGACCGGGCCCTGCAGGCCGGGGCGAAGGTGGTCGGCATCAACGCGCGCAACCTCAAGACCCTCGAGGTCGATCGGGACGCCTTCGCGCGGATCGCGCCGGGCCTGCCCACCGAGGTCATCAAGATCGCCGAGTCGGGCATCCGCGGCACCGCCGAGCTGCTCGCCTACGCCGGGGCCGGCGCGGATGCCGTGCTCGTCGGCGAAGGGCTCGTCACCAGCGGTGATCCCCGTGCCGCCGTCGCCGAACTGGTCACCGCGGGCGCCCACCCGTCGTGCCCCAAGCCCGTTCGCTGAATGTCCGACCAGACCCCCGGCACCCCGTATCCGCCCGCCAGCGCGGGCGTCACCAGCCGTACCTCCGTCGAACCCGACGCCGGCGGCCACTGGGGCGACTACGGCGGACGGCACGTCCCCGAGGCGTTGATGGCGGTCATCGAAGAGGTCACCGCGACCTACGAGAAGATGCGCACCGACGAGACCTACCTCGGTGAGCTCGACCGCCTGCAGCGCGACTACACGGGGCGCCCGTCGCCGCTGTACGAGGCCACCCGGTTGAGCGAGGAGGCCGGCGGTGCGCGACTGTTCCTCAAGCGCGAGGACCTCAACCACACCGGCTCGCACAAGATCAACAACGTGCTGGGCCAGGCGCTGTTGGCGCAGCGGATGGGCAAGACCCGCGTCATCGCGGAGACCGGCGCCGGCCAACACGGCGTCGCCACCGCGACCGCGTGTGCACTCCTGGGCCTGGAATGCCTGATCTACATGGGTCGCGTCGACACCGAGCGGCAGGCGCTCAACGTGGCGCGGATGCGCCTGCTCGGCGCGGAGGTGGTCGCCGTCGAGACCGGGTCGGCGACCCTGAAGGACGCCATCAACGAGGCGCTGCGCGACTGGGTGACCAACGCGCACAACACCTACTACTGCTTCGGCACGGCCGCCGGGCCGCACCCGTTCCCGATGATGGTGCGCGACCTGCAGCGCGTCGTCGGGCTGGAGGCGCGCGCCCAGATCCTCGAGCACGCCGGTCGGCTGCCCGACGCGGTCACCGCGTGCGTGGGCGGCGGCTCCAACGCCATCGGCATCTTCCACCCCTTCCTCGACGACGAATCGGTCCGTCTGGTCGGTTTCGAGGCCGCCGGCGACGGGGTGGAGACCGGTCGGCACGCGGCCACCTTCACCGGCGGGTCGCCGGGTGCCTTCCAGGGCGCCTACTCCTACCTGCTGCAGGACGAGGACGGCCAGACGATCGAGTCGCACTCCATCTCGGCCGGGCTCGACTACCCGGGCGTCGGCCCCGAACACGCCTACCTCAAGGACATCGGCCGCGCCGAGTACCGCCCGGTCACCGATACCGAGGCCATGGACGCGCTGCGCCTGCTGTCGCAGCGGGAGGGGATCATCCCGGCCATCGAGTCCGCGCACGCCGTCGCCGGCGCGCTGACGCTGGGCCGTGAACTCGGGCGGGACTCGGTCATCGTCGTGAACCTGTCCGGCCGCGGCGACAAGGACGTGGACACCGCCGCGCGCTGGTTCGGCCTCTTCGGCAAGCCGCCGTCGGAGACCGAGTACGCCGCCGCGCAAGCCGCCGAGAAGGCGCAGGACTCCCGATGAGCAAACCCGCCCCGGCCCCCGCTTCGCGGTTGGGGGAGACTTTCGCCGCCTGCCGCGCCGAGGACCGCGCCGCCCTCATCGGCTACTTCCCGGTGGGCTATCCGACCGTTGCCGACTCGTTGGCGTCGATGCGGCTGATGGTCGAATCCGGCTGCGACATCGTCGAGATCGGCATCCCGTACTCCGATCCGGTCATGGACGGCCCGACCATCGCCAAGGCCACCCAGCTCGCCCTCGCGAACGGCAGCCGCGTCCGCGACGTCTTCGCCGCGACCGAGACCGTCGCCGCCGCGGGCGCCGAGCCGGTGGTCATGGTCTATTGGAACCTGGTGCTCAAGTACGGCGTGGACGCCTTCGCCCGCGACCTCGCGGCGGCCGGCGGTCTGGGGATCATCACCCCCAACCTGATCCCCGACGAGGGCGCGGAGTGGGAGGCGGCCGCCGATGCGCACGGCCTCGACCGGATCTACCTGGTGGCGCCCTCGTCGACGCCCGAGCGCCTGGCGATGACGCTCGACCACTGCCGCGGCTTCGTGTACGCCTCGTCGACGATGGGCGTGACCGGCGCCCGGGACGCGGTCTCCGACCTCGCGCCCGAGCTGTGCGGCCGCATCCGGGAGTACTCCGACATCCCCATCGGCGTCGGACTCGGTGTGCGCAGCGGTCGGCAGGCGGCCGACATCGCCCGCTACGCCGACGGCGTGATCGTCGGGTCCGCCCTGGTGTCCGCGGCCGAGCAGGGCCCCGACGAATTGTCCGGATTGGTCGCCGAGCTCGCCGAGGGCGTGCGCGGCGAGTTCTGAGCGGGCGCGCTGAGCACCCGGCGCGTCCGATACTGTGGGCGGCGTGAATACCGTGCAGGTGTTGGCCTACATCCCCAGTCCGCCGCAGGGCGTGTGGACGGTCGGGCCGATCGATCTCTTCGGCCACTCGATGACGATTCCGATCCGCGCGTACGCGCTGTGCATCATCGTCGGCATCATCGTCGCGCTCTGGTGGGGAGGACGCCGCTGGGCGGCCCGCGGCGGCCAGCCCGGTGAGGTGCTCGACGTCGCCATCTGGGCGGTACCGTTCGGGTTGATCGGCGGTCGCGCCTACCACGTGTTGACCGACTGGCCGACCTACTTCGGCGCCGGCCCGAAACAGCCGATCGACGCCCTCAAGATCTGGGAGGGCGGCCTGGGCATCTGGGGTGCGGTGGCCCTCGGTGCGGTGGGCGCCTGGATCGGGTGCCGGGTGTACGGGATCAAACTCCCGCCCTTCGGCGACGCGATCGCCCCGGCGGTCCTGTTGGCGCAGGGCATCGGCCGACTCGGCAACTACTTCAACCAGGAGGTGTACGGCCGCGCCACCGACGTCCCGTGGGCGTTGGAGATCTTCCGGCGGCTGCCGAACGACCTCGACGGCGTCTCGACCGGCGAGCGGATCGCGCTCGTGCACCCGACGTTCCTGTACGAGCTGCTGTGGAACGTCTTTTTCGTGCTGGTGCTGCTCGCGGCCGACCGGTACTTCCGGCTCGGCCACGGCCGTCTGTTCGCGCTGTACGTGATGGGCTACTGCTTCGGCCGGTTCTTCATCGAGTTGATGCGTGACGACCCGGCGTCCCAGCCGTTCGGCATGGGGATCCGGGTGAACTCGATCGTCTCGGTCGTCGTCTTCGCCTGCGCCCTCGCGTACTTCCTGGCCGCGCCGAAGGGGCGTGAACTGGGGCTCTCGATGTACCGCCCCAAGCGCGCCGAGGAGCTGGCCGCCGAGGGCAAGGTCGGCTATGTCGACCCGTGGGGTCGCGGCGAGAAGGTCGAGAAGGTCGACGAGGCGAAGACCGTTGAGCCCGAGAAGGTCGTCGAGCCGGAGAAGGTTGTCGAGCCCGAGGTGGAGGAACCGGCGGTCGCGGCCGTCGTCGAGACCGAATCCGAGCCGGAACCCGAATCCGAGCCGGAGCCGGAGGTCGAGAAGGTCGTCGACGAGCCGGAACCGGCGGTCGAGGAGCAGGCCCCCGAACCAGAGGCGGAGCCCGCGGCGGCCGTCGAGCCCGAGGCCGAACCGGCCGTCGAGGAGGCCGCCGAGCCGGTGGTCGTCCTCGACGCCGACGACGAGCCGATTTTCGACGTCGAGGACGACATGCGGATCATCAGCGTGGAGCGGGAGGTCGCCGCACCCGCGTCGGTGGTCTTCGCGCTCGTCGCCGACCCGTCCCAGCACCCGAAGTTCGACGGGAACGGCAACCTCGAGGAGGCTGCCGAGGGCCAGTCGGTCGGTGCGGTCGGGGACGTGTTCCAGGTGACCAACTCCAACGGCAACCCGCACGACAACAAGGTCGTCGAGTTCGAGAAGGACCGGGTGCTGGCGTGGTTGCCGGCACCGGTGGGCCAGGAACCGCCCGGACACCTGTGGCGTTGGGAAGTGGCGCCGATCGACGATCAGCGCTCGACCGTCACGCACACCTACGACTGGACGAATCTCCCCGACAGCGAGACCAAGCGGATCGAGCGGGCCCGTGCGACATCGGCGGGCCAACTGCTGGCCACGCTGAACCGACTGGCCGCCCTCGCCGAAGATGGCGGTGCGGCCGAGCGGCCGAACATCGTCCGCCGCGCCGACTCGGGCAAGTAGCACCGGTTTGTGAGACGCCCGTCACGCCCGACGTTTCGCCGTCGTGAATCGCGGGTGACACCTTGTCGCGGCGACCGGTGTCCGTGGTCGGCCGCGCGGCGGCGAGGACTACGCTGGCGTCCGTGAGTCGTCGAACGAAGATCGTCTGCACCATGGGCCCCGCGACCGCCTCGGTCGAGAAGATCCGGGCGCTCGTCGACGCCGGGCTCGACGTTGCCCGGATGAATTTCAGTCACGGCACCCACGACGACCATGCCGCGATGTACGGCTACGTGCGTGAAGTGGGCGAGGCCACCGGCAAGGCCCTCGGCGTGCTGGCCGACCTGCAGGGTCCCAAGATTCGTCTGGGCACTTTCGGCGGCGACGGCAAGGTCGAGTGGAACGCCGGCGACACCGTCCGCATCACCGTCGACGACGTCGTCGGCGACCACGACCGAGTCGGCACCACCTACAAGCAGCTGGCCCGCGACGCCCGCGTCGGCGACCGGCTGCTCGTCGACGACGGCAAGGTCGGTCTCACCGTCACCGACATCGACGGCAACGACGTCGTCTGCACGGTCACCGAGGGCGGTCCGGTCAGCAACCACAAGGGCCTGTCGTTGCCCGGTATGGACGTGTCGGTGCCGGCCCTCTCGGAGAAGGACATCGCCGACCTCGAATTCGCCCTGCGACTCGGCGTCGACCTGGTGGCGCTGTCCTTCGTCCGCAGTCCGTCGGACATCGAGCTGGTCCACGAGGTGATGGACCGTGTCGGTCGACGCGTGCCGGTCATCGCCAAGTTGGAGAAGCCCGAGGCGGTCGAGAACCTCGAGGCCATCGTGCTCGCCTTCGACGCGATCATGGTCGCCCGCGGCGACCTGGGCGTCGAACTTCCGCTCGAGGAAGTCCCGCTGGTGCAGAAGCGCGCCATCCAGATGGCCCGCGAGAACGCCAAGCCGGTGATCGTCGCGACCCAGATGCTCGAGTCGATGATCGAGAACTCCCGGCCCACCCGTGCGGAGGCCTCCGATGTGGCCAACGCGGTGCTCGACGGCGCCGACGCGGTCATGCTCTCGGGGGAGACGTCGGTCGGCAAGTACCCGGTGCAGACCGTGGCGACGATGAACCGCATCTGCCAGACGGTGGAGGCTGGCCCCCGGTCGGTGCCGCCGCTGGACCACCTTCCGCGTACCCGCCGCGGGGTGATCTCCTATGCCGCCCGCGACATCGGCGAGCGGCTGTCGGCCAAGGCTCTGGTCGCCTTCACCCAGTCCGGCGACACGGTGCGGCGCCTTGCCCGCCTGCACTCACCGCTGCCGCTGCTGGCGTTCACCCCGATCCCGGAGATCCGCAACCAGCTCGCCCTGAGTTGGGGGACCGAGACCTTCATCGTGAACCGGGTCGGCAACACCGACGAGATGATCGACGATGTGGACGAGGTCCTGCTCGGCACCGGGCGGATGGAGCGCGGCGACACCGTCGTCATCGTCGCGGGCGCCCCGCCGGCCACCGTCGGGTCGACCAACATGATCCATGTCCACCGCATCGGCGAACAGGACCACTGAGCGTCAGCTCGTCGCCACGTAGATGGCCCGCGTCGCGACGTCGCCGAGCGTGATCCCCGGCTCGGCGCCGTCCACGGTCACCGTGGTGGTCCCGGCGAACGGCCGCTTGTCGGCGACGCGCACCGAGCGGTCGAGCGCGATGCCGACCTCGTTGAAGTAGCGCAGCATCGCCGGATCGGTGTCCGAGATGCGGGCGATCACGCCGGACTCGCCGTCGGCGAGGTCGGCGAGCAGGCACACGTCGGGACTGGCGATCTCGCCGCCGGCCGACGGAATGGGATCACCGTGGGGGTCGCGCCGCGGGTGCCCCAGCTTCGCGTCGATCCGCTCCATCAGGCGATCGCTCACCGCGTGCTCGAGCACCTCGGCCTCGTCGTGCACCTCATCCCAGCCGTACCCGAGTTCGGAGACCAGGTAGGTCTCCAGCAGGCGGTGCCGGCGCACCATGCCGACCGCGGCGCGTCGGCCTTCCTCGGTGAGCGTGATGGCGCCGTACTTCTGGTGCTCCAGCAGGCCCTGCTCGGCCAGTTTGCGGATGCCCTCCGACGCGGTCGACGGGGACACGTCGAGCTTGTCGGCGATCATCGACGTGGTCACCTTCACCTCGTCCCACTCGCGCGCCGTCCAGATCACCTTGAGGTAGTCCTGGGCGACGGCGGTCAGCTCGGACCGTTCGTTCCCGCGTGGCATGGCGTTCAGTCTAGTGATGCCGCGGCGCCGGTTCCCGTCAGCGGACGGCGAGTAAGGTGATCGGCGTGTTGCGATGGCGAGGTCTGGATGACATCCCCGCGGATTGGGGGCGCTGTGTGGTCACGATCGGCGTGTTCGACGGGGTGCACCGCGGTCACGCCCAGCTGATCAGGGCGGCGACGACGGCGGCGGCCAAGCGCGGCCTGCCGTCGGTGCTGATGACCTTCGACCCCCACCCGGCCGAGGTCGTCCGACCGGGCACCCATCCGCCGCAGCTGTCGACGCTGACCCGTCGCGCCGAGCTGGCCGAGGAGATGGGCATCGACGTCTTCTGCGTCATGCCGTTCACCCCGGCGCTGGCCGCCCGCTCGCCCAAGGATTTCGCGCACGGCGTGCTCGTGGAGACGCTGCACGCCGCCGACGTGGTGGTCGGCGACAACTTCACCTTCGGCCACAAGGCGGCCGGCGACGTCGCCAAGCTCCGCGAGTTCGGCAAGAGGTTCGGCTTCGAGGTCCAGGCCGTCTCGCTGTTCGGCGAGCATGCGGTCACCTTCTCGTCGACCTACATCCGCTCCTGTGTGGCCGCCGGGGACGTCGGTTCGGCCGCCGAGGCGCTCGGCCGCCCGCACCGGGTCGAGGGCGTCGTCGTGCGCGGCGACGGTCGGGGCAAGGAACTGGGCTTCCCGACGGCCAACGTCGCACCGCCGATGTATGCGGCGATCCCCGCCGACGGGGTGTACGCGTGCTGGTTCACCGTCATCGGCCCGGGTGCCGGCGTCGGTCCGGTCACACACGGCAAGCGGTACCCGGCGGCGGTATCGGTGGGCACCAACCCGACGTTCTCCGGTCGGGCTCGCACCGTCGAGGCCTTCGTACTCGACACCGAGGCCGACCTGTACGGCCAGCACGTCGCGGTCGACTTCGTCGAGCGCATCCGTCCGATGGAGCGGTTCGACTCGATCGACGATCTGGTCAAGGCGATCGCCGACGACGTCGACAAGACCCGCGTCATCCTGGCCAAGCAGGACTGACCCGCTCGCACGATTTGGGCGCCGACCTGCGGCGCTGGTAGATTCATCCCTCGGTGCTGCTGCAGTCCGTGGCGGCGCACCTCCCCGCCGGTGGTGGGGATCTGGACACGGCACTGAAACAACGAAGGAGCGCAGCCATGTCGCTGACCGCCGAGCAGAAGAAGACCATTCTGGCCGAGTACGGTCTCCACGAGACCGACACCGGTTCCCCCGAGGCCCAGGTCGCCCTGCTGACCAAGCGCATCGAGGACCTCACCGAGCACCTCAAGCAGCACAAGCACGACCACCACAGCCGCCGCGGCCTCCTGCTGCTGGTCGGCCGTCGCCGTCGTCTGCTCAAGTACGTCGCCAAGGTCGACGTCGAGCGCTACCGCGCGCTGATCGAGCGCCTCGGCCTGCGCCGCTAAGCGCCGCACGACTCACTCCGGCCCGCACCACCTCCGTGGTGCGGGCCGGAGTCGTTTCATGGTGGTGCCTACGTTGTGACGTCCGGTGGGACGAGGAGACCGGGCACGTCGTCGAGGGAGTCGATGATCGTGGCCCGCGCGGCCTCGGGGCGCAGCGCGTGCAGGTGGCCCCACGGCCCCCGCCGGATGAGGATCGGGCACATGCCGGCGTCGGCGGCCGGCAGGACGTCGTTGTCGGTGCGATCCCCGACGTAGGCGATCTCCGGCGGGGCGAATCCGGCGAGCTCGGCCACCGCCGCGAAGAAGCCCGGGTGGGGCTTCTCGACGCCGAGCTCGGCCGAGTTGCGGATCTCGTCGACGGGCAGGTCCATGGCGCGAAGGGCGGTCAGCGCCTCGGGTGGCTGGTTGCCGGCGACGATGACGCGCAGCCCGAGTTCGCGCAGCGTGGACAATGCGCGCCGGACGTCGGGGTAGAGGTCGTCGGCGTCGAAGGTGTTGCGCAGGCCGGTCGGGTCCTGCTCGGCCCAGGCGGCCTCATCGGCGGCGACGTCGAAACCCGGGCGGATCGTCTCGAATGCCCTGGCCACCGGGTGGTCGTCGGCGGCGCAGGCGCCGACCAGGCCCAGCATCGTGAGCGGGGTGACGCCCAGGCGGTGCGCCCATCGAGTCCAGATCCGCGTTTCGTCGATCAGGGTCTCGCCGACGTCGAACACGACGGCGCGGATAGCGGGAACGCTCATGCACGCGACCCTACGTGCCGCGGCGCGCACCCGTCACGCGTGTCGTCGTCAGCGCCAGCCCAACTCCGGCGCCACGTGCGTCAGGATCGACTCGAGGACGTGGGCGTTGTACTCGACGCCGAGTTGGTTGGGCACCGTCAGCAGCAGGGTGTCGGCGGCGGCGATGGCCTCGTCCTCCCGAAGCTGTTCGACGAGCTTGTCCGGCTCGGCCGCGTAGGAGCGGCCGAAGCGGGCCTTCACGTCGTCGATGATGCCGACCTGGTCCTGATCCTCGCGTCCGCGCAGGCCGAAGTAGGCGTGATCCTTGTCGTCGACCAGGGCGAAGATGCTGCGGCTGACCGACACCCGCGGCTCGTGCTCGTGGCCGGCCTCGGTCCACGCGTCGCGGAAACGTCGGATCTGTTCGGCCTGCAGCTGGTGGAACGGCACGCCGGTGTCCTCGGTGAGCAGGGTCGAACTCATGAGGTTCATGCCCTGGCGGGCGGTCCACTCGGCGGTGGCGCGGGTTCCCGCGCCCTACCAGATGCGCTCGCGCAGGCCGGGGGACTGGGGTTCGATGCCGAGCGGGCCGGGCGGGTTGGGGAACATCGGCCGCGGATTCGGCTGGGCGAAGCGCGCTCCATCGATCGCCTGCAGGAAGGCGGCTGTGTGCTCGCGGGCCATGTCGGCGTCAGAGGAGTCCTCGGCGGGGACGTACCCGAAGTACTTGTAGCCGTCGATCACCTGCTCGGGCGACCCCCGGCTGATGCCGAGTTGCAGCCGCCCGCCGGCGAGGAGGTCGGCGGCGCCGGCGTCCTCCGCCATGTACAGGGGGTTTTCGTACCTCATGTCGACGACCCCGGTGCCGATCTCGATGCGCTCGGTCTTGGCGCCGATCGCCGCCAGCAGCGGGAAGGGGGAGGCCAGTTGGCGGGCGAAGTGGTGGACGCGGAAGTACGCACCGTCGGCGCCGAGCTCCTCGGCGGCGACCGCCAGCTCGACCGACTGCAGCAGGGCGTCGGAGGCCGAGCGGACCTGTGAGCCGGCGCCGCCGGACCAGTGGCCGAAGGACAGGAATCCGATCTTCTTCATACACCCACTAACCGGACCGTGGTCCGAATAATTCCGCCCGCCGTGGCGAAAAGGGTTGATCGGCGGTCCGGGTGATAAGCTACACAGCGGAACATCGCAGGATGTCGATGTCACCCGAACCGCTGGACGACACGAATCAGATCGGTCCTCGGTAGTGGCCGCCGGAGTCGGGCGAAAACAATCCCCATTCCGGCTGCTTCGATCGAAGGCCGTCTGCACCGCACGCGACGCGTGCCCCCCGCCCAGTATTCGCGGCGATCTGACGCATTCCGCCTGTCTCCCGACACCGCCGAGGTGTGCGCACGCGTGCGCCGAATCGGCGTCGACAACGCATAACAACCGGCGTCACCACCGTGGTGCGCCGCATTGAAGGGACACACCCGAAAACATGTCTGACAACATCGACGTCTACGAAGACGACGTCACCGAAGCCACCGCGATCATCGACAACGGCGAATTCGGCACCCGCAACATCCGCTTCGAGACCGGCCGCCTCGCGCTGCAGGCCTCCGGCTCGGTCGTCGCCTACCTCGACGAAGAGACCATGATCCTGTCGACCACGTCCGCCTCGAAGGCACCCAAGGACCACTTCGACTTCTTCCCGCTGACCGTCGACGTCGAAGAGCGCATGTACGCCGCGGGTCGCATCCCCGGCTCGTTCTTCCGTCGCGAGGGCCGCCCGTCGACCGACGCGATCCTCACCTGCCGCCTGATCGACCGTCCGCTGCGCCCGACCTTCGTCGACGGCCTGCGCAACGAGATCCAGGTCATCGAGACCATCCTGTCGCTCGACCCGAACGAGTACTACGACGTCGTCGCCATCAACGCGGCCTCCGCGTCGACCCAGATCGCCGGCCTGCCGTTCTCCGGTCCGGTCGGCGGCGTGCGCGTCGCGCTCATCCCGACCGAGACGAACAAGGCCGGCCAGTGGGTCGCCTTCCCGACGGTCGAGCAGCTCAAGGGCGCCGTGTTCAACATGGTCGTCGCCGGTCGCATCACCTCCGGTGAGGGCGATAGCGCCGACGTCGCGATCATGATGGTCGAGGCCGAGGCCACCGACAACGTGCTCGAGCTGATCGAGGGCGGTGCGCAGGCGCCGACCGAGGAGATCGTCGCCGAGGGTCTGGAGGCCGCCAAGCCGTTCATCGCCCGTCTCTGCGAGGCGCAGAAGCAGCTGGCCGACGCCGCGTCGAAGCCGACCGCCGACTTCCCGCTGTTCCCGCCGTACCAGGACGACGTGTTCGAGGCCGTCGAGTCCGCCGCGTCCGGCAAGCTCGCCAAGATCCTC
This sequence comes from Gordonia sp. (in: high G+C Gram-positive bacteria), assembly GCF_047606305.1. GTDB lineage: Bacteria > Actinomycetota > Actinomycetes > Mycobacteriales > Mycobacteriaceae > Gordonia. The sequence continues at coordinate 26,916 of NZ_JASGER010000083.1, forward strand.
ACCATCGCCGGCAAGCAGGAGCGCGACGAGAAGACCGACGAGCTGAAGGCGGAGCTGCTCGAGGAGCTGGGCGACAAGTTCGAGGGCCGCGAGAAGGAGATCGGCGCGGCCTACCGCTCGCTGACCAAGAAGCTGGTCCGCCAGCGCATCCTGACCGACCACTTCCGCATCGACGGTCGCGGCATCACCGACATCCGCTCGCTGTCGGCGGAGGTCGGCGTCGTGCCGCGCGCCCACGGCAGTGCGCTGTTCGAGCGCGGCGAGACCCAGATCATGGGCGTCACCACGCTGGACATGATGAAGATGGCCCAGCAGATCGACTCGCTCGGCCCGGAGACGTCCAAGCGCTACATGCACCACTACAACTTCCCGCCGTACTCGACCGGTGAGACCGGCCGCGTGGGCTCGCCCAAGCGTCGCGAGATCGGCCACGGCGCGCTCGCCGAGCGTGCCCTGGTGCCGGTGCTGCCGAGCGTGGAGGAGTTCCCGTACTCGATCCGCCAGGTGTCCGAGGCCCTCGGCTCCAACGGTTCGACCTCGATGGGCTCGGTCTGTGCGTCGACCATGTCGATGCTCAACGCCGGCGTGCCCCTCAAGGCCCCGGTCGCCGGCATCGCGATGGGCCTGGTCTCCGACGAGGTGACCGTCGACGGCAAGGCCGAGACCCGTTACGTGGCGCTGACCGACATCCTCGGCGCCGAGGACGCCTTCGGCGACATGGACTTCAAGGTCGCCGGCACCAAGGACTTCGTCACGGCCCTGCAGCTGGACACGAAGCTCGACGGCATCCCGTCGAAGGTTCTGGCCGGTGCGTTGAGCCAGGCGCGCGACGCCCGTCTCACCATCCTGGACGTGATGGCCGAGGCCATCGACGAGCCGGACGAGATGAGCCCGTACGCCCCGCGCATCACGACCGTCAAGATCCCGATGGACAAGATCGGCGAGCTGATCGGCCCCAAGGGCAAGACGATCAACGGCATCACCGAGGAGACCGGCGCCAACATCTCGATCGAGGACGACGGCACCGTGTTCGTCGGCGCGACCGACGGCCCGTCGGCGCAGGCCGCGATCGACAAGATCAACGCCATCGCGAATCCGCAGTTGCCGAAGGTCGGCGAGCGCTTCCTGGGCACGGTCGTCAAGACCACCGCCTTCGGTGCCTTCGTCTCGCTGCTGCCGGGCCGCGACGGCCTCGTCCACATCTCCAAGCTGGGCAACGGCAAGCGCATCGACAAGGTGGAGGACGTGGTGAACGTCGGCTCCAAGCTCCGCGTGGAGATCGCCGACATCGACGAGCGCGGCAAGATCAGCCTCGTCCCCGTCGCCGACGACGCGGCGGAGCCCGCCGACGCCTGATCGGCTCCTGACGCGACAGCGCGGTTGTCGGTGACCAGATGATGGTCACCGAC
>NZ_JASGER010000084.1:0-3471 GCF_047606305.1 Gordonia sp. (in: high G+C Gram-positive bacteria)
CGCCGGCGTGCGGTGGCAGCGCGTCATCGATGCCGCCGCACCGCACGGGCTCGCCCCGCTGTGCGGCTCGGCCCCCGGTGTCGGCGTCGCCGGCTTCCTGTCCGGCGGCGGCATCGGCCCGTTCGTGCGGACCTTCGGCTCCAGCGCCGACCACGTCCGGTCGCTGACCGTCGTCACCGGTGACGGACAGGTCCGGACCGTGTCGGCCCAGGAGAACCCCGAACTGTTCTGGGGGCTGCGCGGCGGCAAGGCGACCCTCGGCATCATCACCGAGGCGGTCATCGAGCTGCCCGAGCTGGCCGGCTTCTACGGCGGCGCGATCTATTTCGACGGCGTCGGCGCGGCGACGATCCTGCGGTCGTGGCGGGACTGGGCCGCCGACCTGCCCGAGGAGGCGTCGACGTCGGTCGCCCTGGTCAACCTGCCCCCGCTGCCGGGTGTGCCGCCGGTGCTCGCCGGGAGGCTGACGGTCGCCGTCCGCTATGCCAGCGTCGCCGATCCGGAGGAGGCGGCGGCCGCCTTCGCGCCGATCCGCGCACTCGGTGAGGCGTTGCTCGACGCGGTCGGACCGATGCCGTACGCGGCCGTGGGCGCCATCCACGCCGATCCGACCGATCCGATGCCGGTCGCCGAGAGCGGCGGTCTGCTAGCCGAGCTGCCCGACGCGTCCATCGAGGCGCTTGTGGCGATGGTGAACGCGCCGGTGGCGCCGCTGTTGCCGGTCACCGAGGTGCGTCAGCTCGGCGGTGCGCTGGCGCGCGAGCCGAAGGTGCGGTCGGCGATGTGCCACCGCGACGCGGCCTTCAACCTGAACATCGTGGGCGTGCTGGCCGACGAGCAGGCGGCCGCCGGGGTCGCCGCGGCGGTCGGCGCCACCCTCGAGGCACTCGCGCCGGCGCTGACCGGGGGGACCCTGCCCAACTTCGTCGCCTCTGACGATCCCGGGCGGATCCGGAGCGGTTATGACGACGACACCGTCGCGTGGCTGGCCGCGCTGGCCGATCGGCTCGATCCGCACGGCGTCTATCGCGTCGGGCAGGTCGTGCGCAGCTGAGGGAGGGACGCGCCGTCGGAATTGGAGGGCGTCGGCGGCGCGTCTATCCTGGTGAGCACCATGCCCACCGCACCGGCCGAGTCGGTCTACCTCGACAATGCCGCCTCCACGGCCGCGCGCCCGGAGGCGGTTTCGGCCATGCTCCCGCTGCTCGAGCGCGCGGGCAACCCGTCCTCTCTGCACGCCGCCGGTCGGGCCGCCCGACGGCACTTGGAGGAGGCGCGCGAGTCGATCGCCGCGGCGCTCGGGGCACGCCCCTCCGAGGTCCTGTTCACCTCCGGCGGCACCGAGTCGGACAACCTCGCCCTCAAGGGCATCGTGACCGCGCGCCGCCGCGCCGATCCGCGCCGTCGCCGACTGGTCATCTCCGCGGTCGAGCACCACGCCGTCCTCGACCCCGCGCAGGCGCTCGCCGCCGACCTCGATCTCGACCTCGTCATCGTCGGCGTGGACGAGGAGGGGTTCGTCGACGTCGACGCGCTGGCCGCCGAGATGTCCGCACACGCCGACGAGATGGCGGCGGTCTCGGTGATGTGGGCGAACAACGAGATCGGGACGATCCAACCCATCGCCCGCGTCGCCGAGCTCGGGCGCGAGCACGGGGTGCCGGTGCACTCGGACGCGATCCAGGCCGTCGGCCACATCCCGGTCGACTTCGCCGCCAGCGGCCTGTCGGCCCTCTCGGTCGCGGCCCACAAGTTCGGCGGGCCCCAGGGGGTCGGCGCACTGGTCCTGGGCCGCGAGGTCGGCCTCGCGCCGCTGACGCAGGGCGGCGGCCACGAGCGCGACCTGCGGCCGGGCACCCAGAACGTGGCCGGCGCGGTCGGCATGGCGGCTGCACTGGCCGCGGCCACCGGGAACCTCGACGAGGAGACCCGGCAGATCACCGCCCGTCGCGACCGGCTGTTCGACCACCTGCTGGCAGTCGAGGGCACCCGGGTCAACGGACCGCGCGGCGAGCTGCGCCTGCCCGGCAACGCACACGTCTCCTTCGAGGGGTGCGAGGGCGACTCGTTGCTCATGCTGCTCGACGCCCGCGGCATCGAGTGCTCGACCGGCTCGGCCTGCACGGCCGGGGTCGCGCAGGCCAGCCATGTGTTGCTGGCCATGGGGTTGCCGATGGCGGTGGCGCGCGGCTCGCTGCGGTTCAGCCTCTCCCAAACCACCACCGACGCCGAGATCGACCGCGTGGGCGCGGTGATCGGCGACGTCGTCGCGCGGGCCCGCGACGCCGGCCTGGTCGCCTCCGGGGGCCGGTCGTGAGGGTGCTCGCCGCGATGAGCGGGGGCGTCGACTCCGCCGTGGCCGCCGCCCGCGCCGTCGACGCCGGACACGACGTGGTGGGTGTGCACCTCGCGCTGTCGGAGACGCCGGACGCGCTGCGCAGCGGCTCGCGCGGCTGCTGCTCGCGCGAGGACGCCGACGATGCGCGCCGGGTCGCCGACGTGCTCGGCATCCCGTTCTACGTGTGGGATTTCGCCGAGCGGTTCCGCGAGGACGTGATCGACGACTTCGTCGCCGCCTATGCCGCCGGCGAGACCCCGAACCCGTGCCTGTCCTGCAACGAGAAGATCAAGTTCGCGGCGCTCGCCGAGAAGGCACTCGCCCTCGGCTTCGACGCCCTGGCCACCGGCCACTATGCGCGCCTGGTCGACGGGGAGCTGCGCCGGGCGGTCGACGAGGACAAGGACCAGTCGTACGTGCTCGCGGTGCTGACCGCCGACCAGCTCGCCCGCGCGATGTTCCCGGTCGGCGACACCCCCAAGCCGCAGATCCGGCAGGAGGCGCAGGCCCGCGGGCTGCTCGTCGCCGACAAGCCCGATTCGCACGACATCTGCTTCATTCCGACCGGCGACACCCGTGCCTTCCTGGGCGCCAAGATCGGTGTCCGGCCGGGTGCCGTCGTCGACGCGCAGACCGGCGCCAAGCTGGCCGACCACGACGGCGTGCACGGCTTCACCATCGGGCAGCGCAAGGGCCTGGGGATCGATGCGCCGTCCGCCGACGGGCAGCCGCGGTACGTCACCGGGATCGACGCGCAGACCTCGACCGTCACCGTCGGTCCGGCGTCCGCGCTCGGTGTCCGCCGCATCGTCGCGAAGCATGCGGTCTGGACGTCGGGGGAGGCGCCCACCGGGCCGGTGGACTGCACCGTGCAGGTGCGCGCCCACGGCGGACTGGCCCCCGCCGTCGCCACGCCCGTCGACGTCGACGGTGAGCCCGGCATCGAGATCGAGCTCGGCGAGCCGCTGACCGGCGTCGCCAAGGGGCAGGCGGCCGTGCTGTACGCGCCCGATGCCGAGCGGGGAGACCTCGTCGTCGGCTCCGGCCGCATCGCCGCCACCGCATGACCGGTCTGCTCGGCGGCCTGGGCACCGGCGTCGGCCCGATGCCCGGCGCCGACCCGCTGGTCGCCG
>NZ_JASGER010000085.1:0-5052 GCF_047606305.1 Gordonia sp. (in: high G+C Gram-positive bacteria)
CGGCGCCCGACGCGCCGGCGACAGCGCCCGCGCGACCGGCCTGCGCCGCGGCCGCCACGAGGTCGTAGACCTCGCGCTGCCACGGCTGGGCCGTACCCAGCACATAGGTACGAGTCATGTCCGAGTGGTACCCGTCGACGACGGCGCCGAAGTCTATCTTCACGAAGTCGCCGCGGGCGAGGATCGCGTCGGTGGGCCGGTGGTGCGGAACGGCCGAATTGGCTCCCGTCGCGACGATGGTCTCGAAGGCGATTGCCGCCGCACCGTGGGAGTACATCGCCCACTCGAGTGCCCGTGCGACCTCCCGTTCGGTGCGCCCCGGCGCGATCACCCCGTCGGTGACGAGCTGCGCCAGCGCCCGGTCCGCGACCTCACACGCCGCGGCGATGGCGGTCACCTCGCCCGGATCCTTGACCTGGCGCAGGGACTCCACCATCCCGGACGTCGGGGACAGCGTGGCCGCGCCGTCGGCGCGCAACCCGTCGTACTGCCCGACGCTCATCGCGTCGGCCTCGACGCCGATCCGCCTCGCACCGGCGTCGACTGCCGCAGCCACCAGAGCTCCTGCCACATCGCGGGCCCCGACCAGGGGAAGATCGCCGGCCTGTTCGGCCACCTGGACGGTGTAGCGGCCGTCGGTGCTGATGAGGTCGGTCCCGTCGGCGCCGACGAGCACGGCACCGTTGGAACCGGTGAACCCGCTCAGGTAGCGCACGTTCACCAGATCCGTCACGAGCAGCGCGTCGAGATCGGGATGCGCCTCGCGCAGGGCCTCGCGCAGGGCTTCGCGGCGGCGGGGCGGCGGCGATTCCGGTGCGACGGCGGTCTGCATGTCCGCCACGCTAGCGCACCCTGTGATTGGCTTCACTGCCGCGGACCGCTAACCTAAGCCCATGATTTCGTGGTTACTGCGCGGCCTGGTCATGGGTGCCTTCGTCACGGCGGCCTGGATTCTGGTCGGTGTCCTGATGGAATCCTCGGCCACCATGGGGACCACGTGGCGGATCATCGCCTTGGCCCTCATCGTGCTGTTCGCCCTCATCTGGGGCGGCTTCGACGGCATCCGGGACGCCCGCGCGAATCCGGATCCCGATGACTATGCCGACCTCACCATGGTGTGGCTCAAGGCCGGCTTCCTGGCCGCCGCCATCGCCGTGGTCGTCGGCTGGATCGTCGGGACCACGCTGGTCGCGGGTATGGGGCCGCGCCCGATCTTCGTCTCCCTGACCGCCGGGATCTCCTTCTTGACCCTGCTCGTCTACATCCCCGCCTTCGTCGGCGTGAGCGTCGGCCGCTGGCTGGTCCGCCGCGAACAGTCAAAGGGCGCGCAGACGTGGGACGACGAGGCCGAGGCCGTCGGCGAGGAAGCGGACTACTCCGCCGCCACCGCCGAATAGGCCGCGGCGATCAACGCCGGATCGGGTCCCTCGAGCCGGCCCGGTTCGGCCAGCCCGTCGAGCACCACGAAGCGCAGCACCCCCGACCGGTTCTTCTTGTCACCGGCCATCCCGGTCAGCAGATCGCCCAACGCATCCGCGTCGTAGGTCGTGGGCAGACCGATCAGTTCCAGCACCCGCTTGTGACGGTCGGCCGTCTCGTCGTCGAGACGCCCGGCCAGGCGCGCCAACTCGGCCGCGAACACCAGCCCCACCGATACGGCCGCACCGTGGCGCCAGCGATACCGTTCGCGCCGCTCGATCGCATGCCCGAGCGTGTGACCGTAGTTGAGGATCTCGCGCAGCGAGGATTCCTTCAGGTCGGCCGAGACGACGTCGGCCTTCACCTGCACGGAGCGGCGGATCAGCTCGGGCAGCAGGTCGCCGCTGGTGTCCAGCGCACCCTCCGGATCCGCCTCGATCAGGTCCAGGATGACCGGGTCGGCGATGAACCCCGTCTTGACGACCTCGGCCATCCCGGCGATCACCTCGTTGCGCGGCACGGTCTCCAGGGTCGCGATGTCGATGAGGACGGCGTCGGGTTCGTGGAAGGCCCCGACGAGGTTCTTGCCCGCGTCGGTGTTGATGCCGGTCTTGCCGCCGACGGCCGCGTCGACCATGGCCAGCAGCGTCGTCGGGATGTGGATGACCCCGATCCCCCGCATCCACGTGGCGGCCACGAATCCGGCGAGGTCGGTGGCGGCGCCGCCGCCCAGGCTGATGATCTTGTCGTTGCGCTTGAGGCCGATCCGGCCGCACACGTCCCAGCAGAACGCCGCAACCTGCAGGTCCTTGCCCGCCTCGGCGTCGGGGATCTCCACGCGGTGGGCGTCGAAACCCTTGTCGGCGAGGAAGCCGCGGATCTGCTCGGCGGTGGCCTGCAGCGGAGGCTGATAGAGGATGGCGATCTTGTCGGCGCCCGCGGCGGCCGTGGCGACCTCGTCGAGCAGCCCGCGGCCGATGACGACGTCGTAGGGCGACGCGGCGTTGACGCCGATCCGGACTGGCTCGCTCATGACTCGGGGCCCTTTCGATCGGTGGGTGGTCGGTGCACGATCGCCAGGACGTCGTCGACGACGTCCTGCACCGCGCGGTCGGCGTCGACGGTCTCGGTGGCGACCTGCTCGTAGAGCGCCGTGCGCTCCTGCAGCAGTCGGGCGTATTCGGCGTGCGGATCGTCGACGGCCAACAGCGGACGATCGGACTGTTCGACCCGCGCGTACCCCACGGCCGGGGTGATCCGCAGGTGGACGACACGGTGTCCCTCCAGCGCGCCCCGGATGGCCGGTACGGTCACCGAGCCGCCACCGAGGGCCACGACGCCGGGAAAGCCGGCGAGCACACTCGTGACGATCGTGCGCTCGAGTTCACGGAAACCGGCTTCCCCCTCGGCCGCGAAGACCTCGGCGACGCTGCGGCCCGCGCTTCGCTCCAGCTCGGCATCGGTATCGAGGAAGTCGACTCCGAGCCGTTGTGCGACCGCCCGACCGATCGTCGACTTGCCAGCCCCCATGAAGCCGGTGAGGACCAGTACGGGGCCGTGGCCCAGCCGATTACCCATGGCGGGGCGGTCGCGCGGCGATCCGCTCCCGGTAGGCGTCGAGGTTCGCCGTCGTCTCGGTGAGTGAGTCGCCGCCGAACTTCTCCAGGACCGCCTGCGCGAGCACCAGTGCGACCATCGCCTCGGCCACGACGCCCGCGGCGGGAACGGCACAGACATCGGAGCGCTGGTGGATCGCGCTCGCGCTCTCCCCGGTCGTCATGTCGACGGTGGACAGGGCGCGCGGAACCGTCGAGATGGGCTTCATCGCCGCCCGGACGCGCAGGGCCTGACCGTTGGTCATCCCGCCCTCAAGGCCGCCGGCCCGGTTGGTCGACCGCTCGACACCGTCGGCGCCGGGCACCATCTCGTCGTGGGCCGCGCTGCCGCGACGGCGGGCGGTCTCGAAGCCGTCGCCGACCTCGACGCCCTTGATGGCTTGAATGCCCATCAGGGCGCCGGCCAGGCGGGCATCCAGTCGCGTCTCGCCGCTGATGTGCGAGCCGAGTCCCACGGGGACGTCGGTGGCCACGACCTCGACCACGCCGCCGAGTGTGTCGCCGTCCTTCTTGGCCGCCTCGATCTCCGCGATCATCGAGGACTCGGCGGCCTCGCCGAACGCCCGCACCGGACTCTGGTCGATCGCCGCCAGATCGGCGGGGCCGGGGGTCGGGCCGTCGTAGGGGTCGCTCGCGCCGATGGAGACGACGTGCGAGACGATCTCGATCCCGGCCACCTGGCGCAGGAACTGACGGGCCACGGTGCCGGCCGCGACGCGGGCGGCGGTCTCCCGCGCACTCGCCCGCTCCAGGATCGGGCGGGCGTCGTCGAATCCGTACTTGAGCATTCCGGAATAGTCGGCGTGGCCGGGACGGGGTCGGGTCAGCGGCGCGTTGCGTGCGCTCGCCGCCAGCTCCTCGGCGTCAACCGGGTCCGGCGCCATCACCTGCTCCCACTTGGGCCACTCGGTGTTGCCGATCTCGATGGCGATGGGACTGCCCAGCGTGCGGCCGTGTCGCATCCCGGCCAGCAGGGTCACCTCGTCGGCCTCGAACTTCATCCGCGCGCCGCGGCCATAGCCCAGTCGTCGACGGGCCAATTGCTCGGCGACATCGGCCGAGGTCACCTCGACCCCGGCGACCATTCCCTCCACGAGCGCCACCAGGGCGCGCCCGTGCGATTCTCCAGCGGTGATCCAGCGCAGCACGGTTCCCGATTCTTCCATGCACGCCGCCGTGCTCCGAATCCGGCCGACCGCCTCAGCCCGCGGCCACGATCACCGCGGCGCTCCCGGCCAGCGCCGGACCGTGCGGACGGGCTCGACCCCCGGCTCGGGCGAAGCCCACCGCGGCGATCAACTGTGCCGCGCACACGACCACGAGCGCCGCGCTGGGATCGCCGGTCAGGCCGCCGACGACGAAGGCGAGCTTGACATCTCCCCCGCCCACCAGCCCTATCATCCCGGCGATCACATAGGGCGTGCAGGCCGCGACGGCCGCCACCAGCAGCCGGTGTTCACCGCCGACCGAGCCGGTCACGGTCACCGCGGCGATTCCCGGCCACAGCATGACCGTCGGCAGGCGACCAGTGCGCCGGTCGACCTCCCCGACCGTCAGCAACCACAGCGCCACGACACAGCCCACCGGACCAGCCTGGCCGTGATGTCGACCGCCCCTACCGGCGTCAGGCCGCACCGCACCGCGGCCTGTGCACAGGGAGCGGTTGTGGACGGCCTAGGCGACAACGGCGGCCATCGCGGCTCGGGGGGCCGGCCGTCCGGTGAACAGCTCGACCTGCCGATAGGCCTGATTCAACAGCATGACCAGCCCGCCGGCCACGGTGCCGCCCGCCTCGGCGACGCGAGCGGCGAGTGGCGTCGGCCACGGGTCGTAGATCGCGTCGACGAATCGGATCGGGGTCTGCACGGCGTCGACGAGGCGCGCCGCGGCCGTGGCGGGCACGGTGGACACGACCGCAGCAGAGTCGGCGAGAGCGGCGCGCAGCTCCGGCGATGCCCCGTCGAATCCCACGACGCGGGCGGGCAGCGACAGCTGTCCGGCGACATCGACGGCGTCC
>NZ_JASGER010000086.1:0-82370 GCF_047606305.1 Gordonia sp. (in: high G+C Gram-positive bacteria)
CGATGGCCGACCCGGCGGCCAGGCCACCGGCCGTGACCGCGGCGGCGACGAGGCGGAGGAGTCGGCGACGCGGGGTCGTCGAGGGGAGGGGCTGGGACATGGGGGCCTCCGGGGGCGTGATCGATGCGTCGATCCTGCCCACCGTCGGGTGCGCCGAGTGTCCAAGAACCGACACACTTCGGGCAGCAGAACGCGCCGGAACCCAGGGGGTGGTTCCGGCGCGCTCGACTGTCGGGGTGGGTTATCCCGACAGGCTGTTGAACAGGCCCTCGGAGATGCCGTAGGCCTTGATCTCGGTGTAGGCGTCGAAACCCTCGACGCCGCCCTCGCGGCCGATGCCGCTGGCCTTGAAGCCGCCCATCGGCGAGGAGAACCCGGCGCCGTTGCCGTTGACCTCGACCGTGCCGGTGAGGATCCGGCGGGCGACCCCGAGGGCGCGCTCGTCGTCGGCGCTGAACACCGAGCCGTTGAGCCCGTACTGGGAGTTGTTCGCGATGGCGATCGCCTCGTCGTCGTCGGCCGCGGTGTGGACGGTCAGGACGGGGCCGAACACCTCCTCCTGGGCAATCGTCGACGCCGGGTCGACGTCGGCGAACACGGTGGTGTCCACGTAGTAGCCACGGTCGAATCCGGCGGGCCGGCCACCCCCGACGAGCAGCCGGGTGCCGGCGGACTTGGCGGCGTCGACATACCCTTCGACGCGCTTGAGCTGGGTCGCGCTGACCAGCGGGCCGAGCTCGGTCGCCGGGTCGAACGGGTCGCCCACCGGCATGGACTTCACCAGTTCGGTGATCCGCTCGTAGAGCTCCTCGCTGCGGGACTTGGCGACGACGATGCGCGTCTTGTTGGAGCAGACCTGGCCGGTGTTGCGCAGGGACAGCGCCCGGATGGACGGGATGACCGCGTCGAGGTCGGCGTCGTCGAGGACCACCGCCGCCGACTTGCCGCCCAACTCGAGGGTGACGCGACGGATGTCGTGGCCGCAGAGTTCGCCGACGCGGCGGCCGGCCGGCGTGGAGCCGGTGAAGGACACCTTGTCGACGCCGGAGTGGCGGACGAGGTGCTCGCCGGCATCGCGGTCGGCCGCGACGATGTTGACCACGCCGTCGGGAAGACCCGCCTTCTCCAGCATCTCGGCGAGCAGGTAGGCCGAGAGCGGGGTGTCCGGCGCGGGCTTGAGCACCATCGTGCAGCCGGACAGGAGTGCGGGGGCGATCTTGAGCATGCTGGTCAGCAGGGGGGCGTTCCACGGCACGATCGCGCCGACGACGCCGATCGGCACACGGGTCACGAGGGCCTTGCCGTTGATCGCCTGGCGGGTCGAGCTCCAGTTCACCAGCGGCGCGTTGTCGATGAAGCTGTCCAACAGCATGCGGGTGCCGATGGACTGCATGCCGGTGGAGAGGGTGATCGGGCAGCCCATCTCGCTGGTGACCAGCTCGGCGACGTCGCCCTGGTGCTCTTCGAGCTGCTTGCTGACCTTGCGCAGCACGGCGATCCGCTCGTCGAGCGACATCCGGGGCCAGGGGCCCGAGTCGAAGGCGGTGCGCGCTGCGGCGACGGCGCGGTCGATGTCCTCCGGGGCGCCCTTGGGAACGGTCGCGATGACCTCTTCGGTCGCGGGCGAGACCACGTCGAAGGTCGCGCCGGTGGCGGGGGCGACCCACTTGCCGCCGATGTAGAACTTGTCGTAATTGCCTTGCCAGACCACGGTCACTCCTTCGTCGAAAACAAACGCTCACGCTATGAGCTGGCTCACAAAATACCGTACAATATAAAATGCGTTATCGGGAGTCCTTGGTGTGACCCAACCACAGCAGCGGGGATCCGACCAACTCGATCGGCGGCTGGCTCAGCGCGCTCGTCGACACCGTTCCGCACGGTCCGTGCCGGTCGAAGACCGTCGCCGTGCTCACCGCCAGCCCGTCGCCTTCCACCCGGCCCACCGACGCCAGTCCGACCGACGGCCCGACCACCGGGCGGGCCAGGAGCAGCGACACGTCGGGGTTGATGAACGCCAGTCCCTGCGGCCCGACATTGGTGGTGGCGTTCACGACGTCGGAGATCGCCGCGGTGTTCTGGAACGCGGTCGGCTCCTCGCCCTCGACGATCGGGATCTCGAAGTGCCAGAGGTTCAGCGGCTCGCGGTCGGTGGGCGGGCGACCGGGCACCCAGGGGCCACCCGGGGTCTGGTACATCCGCTCGACGTCGTCCGGGTGGTCCTGTCCGTCGGTCGTCGGCGGCACCACCGTCGGCCAGTGCGGGGCGATCCCGCTGGGGGCGGCCGCCGGATCGGGGCGCAGGAACAGGGTGCCGGCGCGGGCGACGGCCCGGCCGGCCTGGAGCAGCTCGGCGTCGACGAGCAGGAGCCGCCGCGAGGAGTGCACGACGCGGGTGCGGGTGGTCGTCGGCACCATCTTGGCCGCCCGGAACAGGTCGAGGGTCCAGCGCACCGGCCGCAGGTCGTCACGGCCCACCTCGATCGCCGCCGCCTCGGCGGCCCGTGCCAATGCCCCGCTCACCGCGAGCCCGCGCATGTGGTCGGCACCCCAGCCACTCCCGGCGCGGGGAGTCGGGAGGAGGGCGCCGGAGGGGTCGCGCCGAAAGCAGGGGCTGCGGGCCATGTCTACTGAGTACCACCAAAGTGAGGTAGGACACGCTGGCTTGTGTATTATATATAATCACTGACCGATGGCCGGACCGCCGACTCGGCGCCCGCACGGCCCAGACGACCAACCCGAAGGGAGCGGTGGCGCATGGCGCTGACCAAGGACGAAGAGGAAATGGTCGCGCTCGTCCGCGACTTCATCGATCGGCGGGTCGTCGGCCACGTGCGGGAGTTCGACGAGCCCGACGTCTACCCCGAGGAATTCATCGAGGAGATGAAGGGACTCGGCTTCTTCGGCCTCCTCGCTCCGGCCGAGTACGGCGGCGTCGACGTGTCGATGGCCTGCTTCGCCCGCGTCTGCGAGGAGCTGGCCCGCGGTTGGATGAGTCTGGCCGGTGCGATCGGCGGCCATTCGGTCATCACCTACCTCATCAAGACCTTCGGCACCCCGGAGCAGAAGGACAAGTACCTCGCGAAGATGGCCGAGGGGGCCATCCGCGCCACGATGGCCCTCACCGAACCCGGCGGCGGCAGCGACCTGCAGGCGATGCGCACCTACGCCGCGCCCGGGCGCCACGAAGCTAGCGGAGCTGGCCCATCAACCGACGGGTACACGATCAGCGGTTCGAAGACCTGGATCTCCAACGCCGCCCACTCGGGCCTGTTCGGCCTGCTCTGCCTCACCGATCGCGAGGCCAAGCCCGCTCACAAGGGCATGAGCGTGATCCTCGTCGAGCCCGGTGACGGCTTCACCATCTCCAAGAAGCTGCCCAAGCTCGGCTACCGCGGAGTCGAGGCGTGTGAGCTCGTCTTCGACGGCCTGCAGGTCCCGGCCGACGCGGTGCTCGGCGGCGAGCCCAACAAGGGGTGGGGCCACATGATGCGCGGCCTGGAGGTCGGGCGCATCCAGGTCGCCTCGCGCGCACTCGGCGTCGGCCAGGCCGCACTGGAGGCGGCCACCAAGTACGCCCAGGAGCGCGAGTCCTTCGGCAAGCCGATCTGGAAGCACCAGTCGGTCGGCAACATGCTCGCCGACATGGCCACCAAGCAGCAGGCCGCACGACTGCTCACCGTCGACGCCGCCGACAAGCTCGACCGCGGCGAGCGCGCCGACATGGAGGCCGGCATGGCCAAGCTGTTCGCGTCGGAGACCGCCATGCAGATCGCCCTGGACGCGATCCGCGTGCACGGCGGCTACGGCTACTCCAAGGAGTACGACGTCGAGCGGTACTTCCGCGACGCCCCGCTGATGATCGTCGGCGAGGGCACCAACGAGATCCAGCGCAACGTCATCGCGGCGCAGCTGATCGCCCGGAACAAGATCTGAGGAGCCCGATGAGCACGCAAGGACTGCGTCGCGCGGCGATCGTCGCCCCGCTGCGCACCCCGGTCGGCACCTTCGGCGGCGCCCTCAAGGACCTGCCCGTCGAGGATCTGGGCGCCACCGCGGTACGGGCGGTGGTCGAGCGCTCGGGCATCGACACCGCCCGGATCGACGACGTGGTGTTCGCCCAGTCGTATGCCAATTCCGAGGTGCCCTGCGTCGGGCGGTGGCTGGCGCTGCACGCCGGTCTGCCCATCGAGGTGCCCGGCATGCAGCTCGACCGCCGCTGCGGCGGCGGCCTCCAGGCCCTGATCACGTCGGCGATGATGGTCCAGACCGGTGGCGCCGACGTGGTGCTGGCCGGCGGGGTCGAGTCGATGAGCCGGATCGAGTACTACTCGACGACGCAGCGGTGGGGGTCACGGGCGGGCAATTCGATGCTCTACGACCGCCTCGACCGCGGCCGCGAGCGTTCCCAGCCGGAGGAGCGGTTCGGGAAGATCTCCGGGATGATCGAGACCGCCGAGAACCTTGCGCAGGACTACGACATCAGCCGCGAGGCCGCCGACGCCTACGCCGCGCGCAGCCACCAGCGGGCGGCCGCCGCGTGGGATGCCGGGAAGTTCGACGAGGAGGTCGTGCCGGTCACCGTGCCCAAGCCCAAAGGGGATCCGGTGACCTTCACGCGCGACGAGGGCATCCGGCCCGACACCACCGTCGAGTCCCTGGCCCGACTGCGCACCGTCACGCCGGGCGGCACCGTCACCGCCGGCAACGCCAGTCAGCAGAACGACGCGGCCGCCGCATGCCTGGTCGTCGCCGAGGACAAGCTCGACGAGCTCGGCCTCACCCCGATCGGCTTCCTCACCGGCTGGGCCGCCGCGGGCTGCGACCCCGCCCGCATGGGCATCGGCCCGGTACCCGCCGTCACGCGACTGGCCCAGCGGGCGGGCACCACCGTCGGCGAGCTGCTCGACGGCACCGACCTGGTCGAACTCAACGAGGCCTTCGCCGTCCAGGTGCTCGCCGTCCTCAAGGGCTGGGGGTGGGACGACCAGGACAGGGTGAACGTCAACGGGTCGGGCATCTCGCTCGGCCACCCCATCGGTGCGACCGGCGTCCGGATGGTGACCACGATGCTGCACGAACTCCACCGGCGCGGCGGCGGCACCGGTCTGGCGACCATGTGCATCGGCGGCGGGCAGGGCCTGGCGGCGACCTTCGAGGGCGTCTGATGACCGACCAGCCCCTGCACGGCATCCGCATCCTCGAAATCGGCGGCTACATCTCGCTGCCCTTCGCGACGTCGCTGCTGTGCTCGCTCGGCGCCGAGGTGGTGAAGGTCGAGAAGCCGATCAGCGGCGACGACTTCCGCCGCCACGACAACGAAGAGGGCTTCTACTTCCGCCAGTTCAACTCGGGCAAGCGCAGTCTGTCGATGGACCTCAAGCGACCCGAGGCCATCGAGGTCCTCAAGGCGCTCATCCCGCACTACGACGTGGTCCTGGAGAACCTGCGTCCGGGCAAGCTCGACGCCATGGGGTTGTCCGAGGCGGAGATCCGCCGGATCAACCCGGGCATCGTGTTCGGCCAGGTCAACGGGTTCGGCGACACCGGCCCGCTCGCCAACCGCCCGGCCTACGACACCATCGGCCACGCCTACGGCGGCCTCTACTCGCAGTTCGGCGACGAGGGCCACCCGACGCTCGCCGGCGGCTTGTCCGCCGACCAGGTGTCCGGCCTGGTCACCGCCTGCGGCGTGCTGGCCGCGCTCGTCGGGAAGATGAAGACCGGTCGGGGGCAGAGCATGCAGACCTCGATCCTGGAAGCAGTCACCACGCTGACGACCGACAGCATCACCCAGTACTTCGACACCGGCAAGAACCCGCACCGCACCAGTCGGCACCCGCAGGCGCAGAACTTCTGCGTTGAGACCGCGTCGGGCGAATTCGTCGCGATGCACCTGTCGTCGTCGCAGAAGTTCTTCGAGGCGCTGTGTCGCGCGATGGACCGCCCCGCCCTCGCCGTCGACGAGCGGTTCACCCCGTACCGCCACCGCGAGGCGAACTACGCGGCCCTCGCCGGTGAGGTCGCCGCCGTCTTCCGCACGCAGCCGATGAGCCACTGGGTGCAGGTGCTCACCCGCGAGGACGTCCCCTTCGCACCCGTGCTGCGCATGTCCGACTTCGTCGACAACGAACAGGTCAAGCACCTCGAGCTCCTCGAGGACAAGAAGGACGGACTGCAACTGGTGCGGCCCCCCTGGCGCTTCGACGGCAGCCGCCCCCATCGCGACCCGCACACGCCGCGGGTCGGTGAGGACAGCCGCGAGGTCGTGGCGCAAGCCGTTCCCGCCGAGCGGATCGACGAGCTGGTCGCCGCCGGCGTGATCTACGTCGACCCCGAGCACGACACCCCCAAGGAGAAGAAATGAAGCCGTACCGTTCGATGCTGTTCGTCCCGGGCCACAAGGGATCGTGGGCCGACAAGGGCGTCGCCTCCGGCACCGACGCCGTCATCCTCGACCTCGAGGACTCGGTCCCGCCGGCCGAGAAGGTCGCCGCCCGCGACGTCGTCGCCGAGACCATCGACCGGCTCACCGAGCAGGGTGTGCGCCCGGACCTGTGGGTGCGCGTCAACCCGGAGGAGACCGGGCTGATGGCCGGCGACCTGGAGGCGGTGGTCCGCCCGGGCCTGACCGGCCTGTTCCTCGCCAAGATCTACAACGCGCGCGACATCGTGCGCCTCGACGCGGTGCTGAGCCACGTGGAGAAGCTGCGCGGCCTGCCCGACGGCCACGTCAAGCTGCTCGCCTGCTTCGAGACCTCCGAGGCGATGGGCACGTGCGAGGCCGTCGTCGCCGCCAGTGACCGGATGGTCTCCGCACTCGGCGCCACCGGGCCCAATGCCGATGCCGGACGCTCGCTGGGTGTCGAGTTCACCCCCGAGGGCCGCGAGACGCTGTACATCCTGAGCCGGATCAACCTGGCCGCCCGCCAACACGGCCTGAACCACCCCGTCGTGGGCGTGTGGCAGGACATCCGGAACCTCGACGGGCTGCGCACCTTCTGCGAGGACAACCGCCGTCTCGGTTATCGCGGACTGGTCGCCATCCACCCGTCGCACGTCGAGGTCGCCAACGAGGTCTTCGGACCCAGCGACGAGGAGGTCGCGACCGCGCGTCGCCTGATCGCCGCCTATCGCGAGGCCGAGGCTTCGGGCAGCTCGGCCGTCGACTTCGAGGGCCAGCACGTCGACATCGCGCACGTGAAGACCGCCGAGGAGGTGATCGCCCTGGCCGATGCCATCGCCGGTGTGGCGTGACGGCATCGGCCGATGAGGTCGGCATAATGTATTAAGTTCGCTAACGCGGGAAGGTGAAGGCGATGGCAGAGATCAACGGGACGGCCCCCCGGCCCTCGGGCGCACGGCAACAGCTGTCCGAGGATGTGGCGGCCTACGTCCGCGAGCTCATCATCTCCGGCAACGTCCTGCCGGGCGACTTCCTGCGCACCGAGCCGATCGCGGCCGCCGTCGGCGTCAGCAACACCCCGGTCCGCGAGGGTCTGCTGATCCTCGCCGGCGAGGGATTCGTCGAACTCGTGCCCCGCCGCGGGTTCGTGGTCAGCGCCTTCAGCCCGCAGGACGTCCGCGACCTGTTCTGGGCGCAGGCGGCCTTCGCCGCGGAGCTGACCCGACGGGCCGCCGAGAACGTCACCGACGAGCAACTCGACCACCTGCGCGCGGTCCTCGCTGAACACGAACGGGCACTGAAGGACGGCGACGACGAGGCGACCGTCCGCTGCGGCCACGACTTCCACCGGACCATCAACATCGCCGCCGATTCGCGGCGTCTCGCGATGATGCTCGGCGGCATCGTGAAGCAGTTGCCCAACCGCTTCTACAACGACATCGAAGGGCACAACGACGACACGATGGCGGCGCACCCGCGGATCATCGAGGCGCTCGCCGAGCGCAACGGTGATCTCGCGGCCGAGCTGATGCGCGCACACATCATGTCCGGTGCCGATGAACTCATCGCCCAGCTGGCCAAACAAGGACTGTGGGCGGAGAGTCACTGACCCAAACGGAGTCAACCGTGACCGACCACCAACGCCGACCGGATTCCGGCGGCGCCCTCGACGACTGCCCGCCCCTGGAACGGGCGGTGGTCTCCTTCATCCAGGACCTGACCTACGACGACCTCGACGCCGCGGCGCTGACGGGAGTCGGACGGCTGTTGCGCGATCAGCTGTCGCTGCAGATCGGCATCTCCCACATGCCGTGGTCGGCGCAGATCCTCGCCTACATCGAGGCCCAGCAGCGCCCCGGCACCAGCAGTGTGGCGGCGTCGACGGAGACGATGAGCGCGATCGACGCGGCTTTCGTCAACGGGTCCTACGGCCACGGCTTCGAATACGACGACGCCCACGGCCCGAGCGAGAGCCATCCGGGCAGCTGCGTCATCCCGGCCGCACTGGCGATCGGCGAGGAGCTCGGCTCGACGATGCGCGAGGTCATCACCGCCATGGTCGCCGGCTACGAGGTGTATGCCCGCCTCGGCGTCCTCGCCTCGCCGGAGTTGCTGAGCCGCGGCTACCAGCCGCACGCGGTGCTCTCGGTCTTCGGCGCCGCGACCGTCGCCGCGAAACTCCGCGGGCTCGACGCGGAGACGACGCTGCACGCGTTGGCGATCGCGCTCAGTTACGCGTCCGGCACCACCGAATACTCGTCGACCGGCGGCTCCATCAAACGCGCCCACGCCGGAATCGGCACCCGCGGCGGCATGTCGGCCGCCGACATGGCGATCGCCGGCATCACCGGTCCGCGGGCCTTCCTCTCCGGGAACAAGGGCTTCTTCCGGGTCTTCTGCGGTCGACCGGCCGCCGACGACGGGCCGGAGCGCTTCACGGTCGATCGGCGCTTCGAGATCGCCGACAACTGGCTCAAGGCCTACTGCGCCTGCTACTGCACCCACGCGTACATCGATGCGCTGCGACCGTTCAGCGCCCGCGCCGCCGACGTCGCCGACGTCCGACTGCGCATCCACCCGGCCTTCGACGTGGTGGTCGGCAACAAGAACGCCAACGCCTTTGCCCCGCGCAACATCGAGCACGTCCAGTACAGTCTGCCGACCCAGGCGGCCTTCGCCCTGCTGGGCATGGGCAACGGCTACCGGGTCCACCGCGATTACCTGGCCGGCGACGTCGACATGACGCCGGTGCTGGCGCTCACCAAACGCATCACCATCGAACCGTCGGAGGAGCTGGCGCAGCGGGACGGGAGCCGCTTCGTCGGCGACGCGACGGTGACCTTCGCCGACGGGTCGCACGAGGACGTGTTCGTCCCCGGTGCGATCGGCACGGACACCAATCCGATGCCCGAGGACGAGCAGGACGCGAAGTTCCTGGAGCTGACCGTCGACACCCTCGGTGAGGCGGGGGCGCGCACGCTGCTGTCGACGTTGCGCGAGTTGGACCCGGCGATGACCGCCGCGCAGGTCATGGCGCTCTGCCGTCCGACCGCCTGACCACCGGCGCGCCGCACCAGCGCGCCGCGGGCACGTGCGACTAGCGGCGTGCGGTCAGAACCGTCTCGGCGCGCCGCTGCGCCTTGGCACACCGGGCGACGGCGCGCGCCCGCTCCGGGCCGTCGGTCGAGGCGAGATGGGCGTGCAGGCGCGCCTTGGCGGCGTACCAGGCGGACACCACGTCGGGCGGGGCGTCGGGGCCGGGGCGTGCGAGGGCCAGCTGCGTCATCTCGCTGACTATGTTCACCACTCGCCTCCGATTACTGTGACCAGTTTCATATAAAATATTATCCATAATCAGAGTTGTCAACCCCTCGCTCGCACCGAAAACCATGCCCGAGCTGGCGCCTCGGAAATGTCCACAAACCTGGACAGTGATTCCAATCGGCCGAGCCTAGGTTGTAAGCCAGATCACCACACGACTGAAGGAGACCGTCCATGGCCGACCAACTCAACCCGATCGTCGACGTCCACAACCGTGGCCTGGAGGCGCACGACAAGGACCTGTTCCGCACCGTCTTCGCCGACGATGTGAAGGTGGAGATGCCCGGGTCGTCCTTCGAGGGCGTCGACGGGTTGCTGCAGACCATCGAGGTCTTCTACACCGCCTTCCCCGACATCAAGCTGACCCCGCGCCAGGTGTGGGCCGACGAGAACGGCGTCGTCGCCGAGCAGGTGTTCACCGGCACCCACACCGGCCCGCTGGCCACCGCCGAGGGCGAGGTGCCGCCGACCGGCAAGCCGGTCACCTTCGGCCTCATCGACACGTTCCTGGTCAAGGACGGCAAAGTGACCGACCACCGTGTCTACTACGACAACCTCTCGTTCCTGAGCCAGCTCGGACTCGCCGGCGGCTAGGCCGCCGGCCCACAGACATCGGTCCCCCTGCCGCGGCCGCGGCAGGGGGGACCGATTCCATTCGTCGCCGGGTCAGTCGTCGAAGACGATCACCCCGCGCAGGTTCTTGCCGGAGTTCATATCCGCGTAGCCCTGGTTGACCTCGTCCAGGCGGTAGCGCGACGTCACCAGCTCGTCCAGGTGCAGGTAGCCCTGCTTGTACAGGTCGAGCTGGGCCGGGATGTCGGCGAGCGGATTGCTGGAGCCGAACAGGGAGCCCTGCAACCGCTTCTGCATCAGGATCAGGTGGTGCAGGTCGATGTCGCCGTCCTTGACGGTGGCGTCGCCGATGCCGGTGGCGACGGTCGTGCCGCCCTTGCGGGTGGCCTCCAGTGCCTGGCCGATGTGCTTGCCGGTGGTGATGCCGACGGTGACGATCGTCTGGTCGGCGCCCTGGCCGTTGGTGATCGATCGGGCGTAGTCCGCGGCGGCGTCGATGTCCTCGAAGGCGTGGGTGGCCCCGAGCTTCATCGCCCAATCCCGCTTGAACTCGACGGGGTCGACCGCGATCACCGCGCGGGCCCCCGCGTGAGCGGCTCCCTGCACGGCGTTGATGCCGATTCCGCCGATGCCCATGACGATGGTGACGTCGCCCGGCTGCACCTCACCGGAGTTGACCGACGCGCCCCATCCGGTGCCGACGCCGCAACCGGCCAGACAGGCCACCTCGAAGGGGATCGACGGGTCGTACTTGATCGCCGAGATGGCCGACACGGTGACGTGCTCGGCAAAGGTGCCCAGGCTCGCCAGCGCGCCCACCGGCTGACCGTCGAGGGAGAGTCGGTAGGTGCCCGGATCCTCGAAGCGCGACCCGGTGGACAGGAAGGCGCCGAGGTCGCACAGGTTTTGCATGCCCTGCGAGCACCACTTGCACCGCCCGCAGACCGGGAGGAAGGAGAAGACCACGTGGTCGCCGATCTCGAACCCGTCGGTGTCCGGGCCGATGGCCTCGACGACGCCGGCACCCTCGTGACCGAGCACGATCGGGAAGACGCCGGGAGTCTGCGTGCCCTTGGCGAAGTGGTCGTCGGAGTGACACAGGCCGGCGGCGCGCATCTTCACGCGGATCTCGCCCTTGCGCAGGTCGTCCATCTCGAGCTCGAGGATCTCCAGCTCGCCCGGTGACGTCTTCAGCACCGCCGCTTTCGTCTTCATCTCTTACCTCCACTTTCGCGAGGCGGTGTTGGCGCCTCTGTTTATCGGGTTCTCACGCGCGTCCGTTCAGGGTGCGATCACCACGAGAGACTCGGCCACGCACGCGGGCTTGGCGGCGCCCTGTGCGGTCACGACGTACTTGATCGTCGCGACGGCACCGGACGGGTTCTCGGTCACGTCGAGCAGGGTCGCGGTCGCGCTGAGCGTGCTGCCGACCGGGACGGGGGAGGGGAAGCGGACCTTGTTGACGCCGTAGTTGATCCGCGCGCCGCCGAAGGCGAAGTCGAGCAGCCCGGCGCCCAGGACGGGGAGCAGCGACAGGGTCAGGTAGCCGTGGGCGATCGTGGTGCCGTACGGACCGTCCTTGGCGCGCTCGGGATCGACGTGGATCCACTGGTGGTCGCCGGTGGCGTCGGCGAACAGGTTGATGCGCTCCTGGTCGACGACGAGGGATTCGCCCGGGCCCACCTCCTCGCCGATCGCCGCGCGCGCCTCGTCGACGGATCCGAATGTGCGTCCCATGGGTGGTCCTTCCTCAGCGGGGTGTCAGTTCGAGAACGGTGCCGGCGCCGCCGTCGATGCCGCGCGGGCCGAACAGTTCCACAGTCTTGCCGGTCTCGGTGGCGCGCGAGCGCAGTGTGGCCGATTGCCCGCAGAACAGGGGCGCGGCGTTGCGGTGCGCCAGGGAGGCCAATGGGGCATCGCCGGCGAGGCGATGGGTCTGCGCGAGTGCGAGGGTCATCAGCGGACCGTGGACGACGAGGCCGGGATAGCCCTCGACCCCGGTCGCGTACGGCCAGTCGTAGTGGATCCGGTGCGCGTTCGCGGTGGCGGCGGAGAACCGCATGAGCAGCGTGGGGTCCGTGCGGAAGTCCCACTGGTCGACGCCCGACGCGACGATCGGCGGGCCGACCGGGGTGGCTTTCGATGCCGGGCCGGGGTCCGCTTTCGGGCCGTCACCGGGTGCGGCGGCCTCACGGTAGATGATGTTCTGCTTCTCGACGACCCCGGGCGAGCCGTCGGGGGCGAAAAGCGTCGTCGACGTCACGACGACGACGAGCTTGCCGCTGCGCCCATCCTTCTCGGTGACCGACTCGACGGTGGCCTCGCGTCGGATCTCGTCGCCCACGCGCAGGGTGCCGCCGAACTCCACCGACCCGCCGGCGAACATGCGGCGCGGGAGCTCGACCGGTGGCAGGAAGGAGCCGCGGAACGGGTGGCCGTCGACGCTCAACTGCGACGAGGGCGACCACCGGGGCAGGGCCACCCAGTGCCACAGCGGCGGCAGGGGGTCACCGGGGGCGGGGGCCGGCAGACCGTCGTCGAACAGCGCCGCGAGCGCGGCCACCGGACCGGGGTCCAGGTGCTCGACGGTGGTGACGGTGTGCGGCTCCCAGGTCATCACATGTACCGCCCGCCGGTCACTTCCAGGACCGTGCCGGTCATGTAGGACGACAGGTCGCTGGCGAGGAACACCGCGACCTTGGCGATCTCGTCGGGCTCGCCCGCGCGGCCCATCGGGATCTCGGCCATCTTGGAGTCCCACGCCTCCTTGGGCATCGCCTCGGTCATCGCGGTGCGGATGAGGCCCGGTTGGATCGAGTTGATGCGCACCCCCTTGGCGGCGACCTCCTTGGCCGCGGCCTTGCTCATGGCCGCGATGCCGGCCTTGGCGGCCGAGTAGTTCGTCTGGCCGAAGTTGCCGACCTTGCCCGAGATCGAGGACATGTTCACGATCGCGCCGCTGCCCTGTTCGCGCATGATGTCCGCGGCGAGCTTGGTGCCCAGCCAGGTGCCCTTG
This sequence comes from Gordonia sp. (in: high G+C Gram-positive bacteria), assembly GCF_047606305.1. Lineage (GTDB taxonomy): Bacteria > Actinomycetota > Actinomycetes > Mycobacteriales > Mycobacteriaceae > Gordonia. Next base: position 13,316 of record NZ_JASGER010000086.1, read on the forward strand.
AGGTGCACCGAGATCACCTGGTCGAACTGCTCCTCGGTCATCTTCCGCATCGAGGCGTCACGGGTGATGCCGGCGTTGTTGACCAGGACGTCGAGCGACCCGAAGCGGTCGACCGCGGTCTTGAGCATCGCGGCGACGTCGTCGGCGGAGGTCACGTTGGCGGCCACGCCGACGGCGACGTCGGGTCCGATCGCGGCCGCGGCCGTCGCGACCTGGTCGGCGTTCATGTCGGCGAGGACCACCTTGGCGCCCTCGTCGACGAAGCGCTGGGCGATGGCCAGGCCGATGCCCTGCGCCGCGCCGGTGATCACCGCGGTCTTGCCTTCGAGAAGTCCGGTCATTGTCGATGCCTTTTCTGTCGTGTGTTCGTCAGGTCATTCGGCGCGCGCGAGGATTCGCTCGGCGCGGTCCAGGACGGGTTTGTCGACCATCTCGCCGTCGACTGCGGCCACGGCCCCGGCGGTGGCGAACGCGTCGACGATCTTGCGGGCCCACGCGATCTCGTCGGCGCCGGGGGCGAAGGCGTCGGCGACGACGGCGACCTGGCGCGGGTGGATGCAGAGCTTGCCGGCGAAGCCGAGGCGGCGGGCCTGGTGCGTCTCGGCGGTGAGTCGGGCGGCGTCGTCGACGGCGGCGGTGACCCCGTCGATCGGGCCCGCCAACCCGGCGGCCGCGGCGGCCAGCACCAGATTGCCGCGGGTCGCCGCCAGCGCCTGCTGATCGGTGGGGTCGATGCCGAGTTCGGCGGCCAGGTCGAAACTGCCCAGCGCCAGGCGGCGGATCCCGGGCAGGGTGGCGATCTGCGGGGCGCTCAAGACGCCGCGGGCGGTCTCGATGAGCGCGATCATGAGTGGGGCCAAGCCGCGGGCGTCGCCGATCCGGCGCAACTGCTCGGGGTCCTCGGCCTTGGGGACCATGATGGCGCACCGCAGGTCGTGCAGCGCCGCCAGATCCGACCGCAGCAGCCCGGAACCGGGGGCGTTGACGCGCACCACGGCGTCGTTGCCCTCGGCGATCCAGCGCGCGACGTTGCGTCGGGCCGTCTCCTTGTCCCCGGCGGCGACCGCGTCCTCCAGGTCGAGGACCACCAGGTCGGCACCGGCGGCGGCCGCCTTCTCGAAGCGCTCGGGCCGGTCACCGGGGACGAACAGGAAGGTCGCCGCGGTGTGCACCGCGTCGGCCAGGCGCTGGTCGGCCGAGGCGGGTCCGTCGATGTCGTGGTTGTGCTTGCGCGGGGGCATCAGCCGCGGGCCTCCTTCTTGGCCTGCTTGACCAGCCCGCCGCCGATGATGAGGCGCTGGATCTCGCTGGTGCCCTCGTAGAGGCGGAGCAGGCGGACGTCGCGGTAGATGCGCTCGACCGTCGTCTCACGCATGTAGCCGCTGCCGCCGTGGACCTGGACCGCCTTGTCGGCGACCTGCCCGACCATCTCGGTGCAGAACAGCTTGGCGACCGACGGCGCGATGCGCCGGTCCTCCTCGCCGACCCATTTGGCGGCGGCGTCGCGGACCAGTGCGCGACCGGCCATGATGCCGGTCTGCATGTCGGCGATGTGGCCCTGCACGAGTTGGAAGTCGCCGATCGGGGTGCCGCCCTGGGTGGTGACCGCGACGTGGCGCAGCGATTCGTCGAGGGCGCGCTGTGCCGACCCGACGGCCAGCGCGGCGATGTGCACCCGACCGCGGGCGAGCGAGATCATCGCGGCCCGGTAGCCGGTGTCGACGTCACCGCCGACGACCGCCGAGTCGGGCACCCGCACACCGGAGTAGGCGACGTTCGAGGTCCACGCGCCCTGCTGACCCATCTTCGCGTCGTGTGGGGCGACGGTCAGGCCCTCGGTGTCGGCGGGGACGAGGAAGACCGCGATCCCCGGGCCGTTCGCATCGGCCGGGCGGGTACGGGCGAAGGTGACGAAGAGGTCGGCGTTGGGGGCGTTGGTGATGAAGCACTTCTCACCGTCGATCACCCAGTCGTCGCCGTCGCGGACCGCCTTGGTGCGCAGGCCGGCGGGGTTGGACCCGGCGCCGGGCTCGGTGAGGGCGAAGGAGGCGACCACCTCGCCGGAGGCGATCTTCTCCAGCCATTGGGCCTTCTGCTCGTCGGTGCCGAAGTTGACGAGCACCTGGCCGGCGATGCCGTTGTTCGTGCCGAACATCGAGCGCAGCGCGAGACAGGTGTAGCCGAACTCCATCGCCAGCTCGACGTCCTGGGCGAGGTTGAGCCCCAGGCCGCCCCACTCCTGGGGGATGGCGTAGCCGAACAGGCCCATGTCCATCGCGGCCTGCCGGATGTCGTCGGGCATCTTGTCCTCGTCGGCGATCTCCTTCTCCCGCGGGACGACCTTGGTCCGGATGAAGTCGCGCACGGAGGCGTGGATGGCGGCAAAGTCCTCGGCGTCGACCTCGGGGCCGGCGACCGCCGGGCTCGTCTCAGGCATTCATCGTCTCCTCGTCGGGGGTGTGGGCGGTGCAGCGGATCGGTTCCCGCTGATCATCCCTGGTGGGCCGGTCAGTTTGTGTGATGGCCCCCACTATGTGTAAAGCATAATATACAATCTGGCGACAAGACCAGAGTGAGAACCGACCAATCCCGAGAGGACGACCATGCCAGGGCTGTATTTCGAAGAGTTTGAAAAAGGACAGGTCATCGACCACGAGGTGCGCCGCACAGTCACCGAGGCGGACAACATGTTGTTCTCCACGATGACGCTGAACATGGCGCCCCTGCACCTGGACGCCGAGTACTCCGCGCACTCGATCCACGGCCAGCGCCTGGTCAACAGCCTGTTCCTGCTGGGCCTCGTCTGCGGCATCTCGATGCACGAGACGACCTACGGGACGACCCTGGGCAACCTGGGCTTCACCGAGACGAAGTTCCCCAAGCCGACCTTCCACGGCGACACCATCCGGGTGCGCACCGAGATCGTCGACAAGCGCGAGTCCAAGAGCCGCGACGACTCGGGCATCGTCACCTTCCGCCACCAGGGCATCAACCAGCGCGACGAGGTCGTGTGCGACACCCTGCGCGTCGGCCTGATGATCAAGAAGTCCTCGCTCTCCGACGAGGACGCGTAGTCACATGTCCGACGAGCTCGATTGGGTTCCCGGCCCTGACGTCGTCGCGCGCAGCCGCCTCTTCGCGGCGCTGCGCAAGTGGGGCTACGGCGACGACCGGTCGGGCTTCGCCCAGCTGAACCGGCGGGCCATCGACGACCCCGAATGGTTCTGGCGCGTCGTCGTCGAGGACCTGGGCGTCGACTTCACCGCGCCGTTCGACAAGGTCCTGGACGAATCCGACGGCAAGCCCTTCCCGAAGTGGTTCACCGGTGGGCGGATCAACCTCGCGCACCTGTCCAGCCACCGCCACGCCCAGGGCCCGCTGCGGGACAAGACCGCGGTCGTCTACGAGGGCGACAACGGTCAGCGGCGCACGCTGACCTACGCCGAACTGGACCGGAAGGTCCGCGAACTCGCCGCCAACCTCGCGCAGTTCGGCGTCGGCAAGGGCGACCGGGTCGTGCTGTTCATGCCGGTCGTCCCGGAGGCGCCGGTCGCCTTCCTGGCGATCGCCATGCTCGGCGCCGTCGCGGTCCCGACCTTCAGCGGATACGCGGCCGATGCGCTCGCCACCCGCATCCAGGATTCGGAGGCCAAGGTCCTCATCACCGCCGACGGGACGACCCGGCGCGGCAAGACGGTCCCCATGAAGGCGACCGCCGACGAGGCGCTGGCGCTCTCGCCGAGCGTGACCGACGTCGTCGTGGTGCGCCACCTCGGCGAGGACGTGCCGATGACCGAGGGGCGCGACCACTACCTCGACGACTTGCCGGCGGCCCCGCCGGTGACGACCGCGGCGACCGAGTCGAACGACCCGCTCTGCCTGGTCTACACCTCGGGCACCACCGGCCGGCCCAAGGGCATCGTGCACAGCCACGGCGGCTTCGCGGTCAAGTGCGCGGTCGACTTCGCCTACGGGTTCGACGTCGACTCCTCGGACACGGTCAGTTGGATCACCGACCTCGGCTGGCTCGTCGGCCCGATGATGTTCTGCGGTCCGCTGCAGCTGGGAGCCACGATCGTCATGATCGAGGGCCTGCCGGTGTACCCGACGGCCGACCGCATGTGGGATGTGCTGAACCGCAACGAGGTCACCGTCACCGGCATCGCCCCGACCGCCGCCCGCGCGATGCGCGCGGCCGGCGCGGAGGCGATCCGCGAGGTCCCCACGCTCAAGTCCTTCGTCTCGACCGGTGAGGCGTGGGACGAGCCGACGTGGTGGTGGCTGTTCACCGAGATCGGCCAGGGCACCCGCCCGATCATCAACTTCAGCGGCGGCACCGAGGTCGGCGGCGGCCTCATCATCGGTTACCCCGGCATGGCGGCACCGGCCGCGGCCTTCACCGATCCGCTGCCCGGGATCGACGTCGCGGTCCTCGACGATCAGGGCCGACGGGTCGTCGACCAGATCGGCGAGCTGGCCGTGCTCAACACGTTCCCCGGCATGACCCACGCCTTCTGGGGCGATCGGGACCGCTACCTCGCGACGTACTGGGACCGGTTCGAGGGCGTGTGGATCCACGGCGACCTGGCCAGCGTCGACAAGGACGGCTACTGGCGCATCCACGGCCGCTCCGACGACACCCTGAAGCTGTCCGGCCGTCGCGTCGGGCCCGCCGAGATCGAGGCGGCCGTGCTCAAGGACAACCGGATCGCCGAGGTCGCGGTCATCGGCGTCCCCGATGACGCGCGCGGCATGCGCGCGGTGGCCTTCGTGGTGCCCCGCGGGGCCGATGCCGACGTCGAGGATCTGCAGGCCACGGCCGCCCAGAACGCCGGCAAGGGCTTCGCGCCCGAGATCGTCGCCGTGCCGACCCTGCCGAAGACGAAGAACGGCAAGATCATGCGGCGCCTCATCCGTTCCCGGTTCCTCGGCGAACCGACCGGAGACCTGTCCGCGCTCGACCCGGCCACGCCGATCGACAACATCCCCACCCGATAAACCGACGACCCGACCGCCCGACGACCAGGAGACCACCATGGCGACCGACACCGATGCACCCGACCTCGACCTGATCCGCAAGACGGTCAGCGAGCTGGCCCGCAAGTACGACAACGACTACTGGCTCGACTGCGACCGCAACCACAAGTACCCGTGGGAGTTCGTGAAGGCCTTCGCCGCGGGCGGCTGGCTGGGCGCGATGATCCCCGAGGAGTACGGCGGCCTCGGCCTCGGCCTGCAGGAGTGCGGCGTGATGATGGAGGAGATCGCCGCCTCCGGTGCCGGCATGTCCGGTGGCTCGGCGATACACTTCTACGTCTTCCCGCCGGCCCCGATCATCAAGTACGGCTCGGAGGAGATGAAGAAGAAGTACCTCCCGCAGATCGCCTCGGGCGAGATGCTGCTGGCCTTCGGCATCACCGAGCCGACCGCCGGCGTCGACACCTCGCGCATCAAGACCAAGGCCGAGAAGGTCGACGGCGGCTGGAAGATCAACGGGCAGAAGGTGTTCATCACCAACGCCCAGAACGCCCACCGCATCCTGCTGCTGGCCCGCACCTCCCCGCGCGACCCGGAGCACCCGCTGCGCGGTATGACGATCTTCTGCGCCGAGATGGACCGCGACAAGGTGACCGTCCGCGAGATCGACAAGATGGGCCGCGCGGCGATCGACACCAACGAGCTGTTCATCGACGACCTCTTCGTCGCCGACGAGGACGTCGTCGGCGAGGTCGGCCGCGGCTTCAACTACATCATCGACGGTCTCAACCCCGAGCGGATCGTCGTCGGACTCGAGGGCGTCGGCATCGCCCGCGCCGCCCTCGAGATCGCCACCGAGTACGCCAAGAACCGCGTCGTCTTCGACCGGCCGATCGGCCAGAACCAGGCCGTCGCGCATCCGCTCGCCGACTCCTGGATCCGCATCCAGGCGGCCCGCCAGGTGGCGATGAACGCGGCGAGGCTGTTCGACGAGGGCAAGCCGTGCGGGCCGGAGGCCGCGGCCGCCAAGTACCTCGGCGCCGAGGCGGGCTTCGAGACCGCCAACCGCGGATTCTCCACGTTGGGCGGCTACGCGTACGCGAAGGAGTACCACATCGAGCGGCTGCTGCGCGAGGTCCGGCTGCTGCCGAATGCCCCGTTCTCCCAGGAGATGGTCCGCAACTTCGTCGCCCAGAACGTGTTGGGCCTGCCGCGGTCGTACTGATGCCCGGGCCCCTCGACGGTGTCCGCGTCCTCGTCCTGGCCGGGATGGGGCCGGTGCCCTTCGTGTCCATGCTCCTGTCGGACATGGGCGCCCACGTGGTGCGCGTGGACCGGCCGGCCAACCGCGCGGCCCGTGCCCTCGCGACCACCGAGGGCCTGACCCCCGACCGCGACGTCGTCAACCGGGGCGTCGACTCGATCGTCGTCGACCTCAAGTCCGACGAGGACAAGGCGCGGCTCCTGGCGCTCGTGGAGAAGGCGGACGTCTTCATCGAGGGGTACCGCCCCGGGGTCGTCGAGCGCCTCGGCATCGGCCCGGAGGCGGCGCTGGCGGCCAACCCGCGACTCGTCTACGCCCGGCTCACCGGCTACGGGCAGGACGGCCCGCGTTGCCGCGACGCCGGGCACGACATCAACTACGTGGCGCAGACGGGTGCGCTGGCCGCGATGGCCCGCCACGGGGAGGCCCCGCGACCGCCCATCAACCTGCTCGGCGACTATGCCGGCGGCGGCGCGATCGGCGCCTACGGCATCGTGTGTGCACTGCTGTCGGCGCGTGAGACCGGTCGCGGCCAGGTCGTCGACGCCGCGATGGTCGACGGGGTGGCCCTGCTGACCGCGCGCCTGCACAGCCTGCGCGGGTGCGGCCTGTACTCCGACGAGGCGGGTACCAACGACCTCGACTCGGGTGCGCCCTACTACGAGACCTATCGCTGCGCGGACGGTCGCTTCCTGGCCGTCGGGGCGCTCGAGCCCGACTTCTACGCGCTGTTCCTGGACGGGCTCGGCGTCGACACCTCGCGGTGGCCGGCACAGGACGACCGCTCCCGGTGGGGTGAGCTGCGCGGGCTCATCGGCGACGTCGTGGGGACCCGCACGCGCGACGAGTGGGCGAAGGTCTTCGACGGCACCGACGCCTGCGTGACACCGGTGCTCGACTTCGACGAGGCCGTGCACGCCGAGCACAACCGGGCGCGGCGCATCTACTCGAGCGTGGACGGGGTCCAGCACCCGCGTCCGGCGCCGCGGTTCAGCGGTACTCCTGCGCGGGAGCCGACGCGACCGCCGACGCGGCCCCTGGAAGTCGACGCGTTGGCCGCACGCTGGGCGTGACCGGTCAGGTCGCCTCGGGCCGGGTGGTGGCGGTCAGGGCGCCGGTCATCAACCGGAAGATGGTGTCGATGTCGTCGGCCGTCGACCGCCGCGGCCGCCGGGGCCACCGGCTGAGCTGTTCGGAGGTGTAGACGATGAACAGGTGCAGGTCGAAGGGGTCGATGTCCTCGCGCACCGCGCCGGCCTCCTGCGCCTGCACGACCAACCGGTCCCACAGCTCGGAGAACTCGGTCAGTTCGGGCCGCAGGCGCCGGCGGACGGCCTCGGGCAGGTTGCGGTAGTTGCGGATGTGGGCGGGGGAGACGCTGCCGATCTCGAGGCGGGCCTCGATGAAGGCGCGGATCGCCGTGAAGAGGCGCTCGCGCGGGTCCGCCGCCGCCGGCAGGTGGTCGAGCGCGCCGCGCACCCGTTCGTGGATGTGTGAGATGCCCCAGCCCAGGGCTTCCTCGACGAGCTGGTCACGGGAGTCGAAGTAGTAGTAGAGGCTCGCCCCGCGCAGCCCGGCCTCGTCGGCGATCGCGGTCAGCGTGGTGTTCTCGTAGCCCTGTTCGGCGAGGACCCGGCCGGCCGCGGCGATGATGCGGGCGCGCGTCGACTTGGACTTCGGGGTGGCTTGCTCGGCGCCGCTGCGCGTCATAGCGTGTAGTTCTCCAACAGCCGCCGCCCGATGATCATGCGCTGGATGTCGGCGGTGCCCTCGCCGATCAGCAGCATCGGCGCCTCGCGGTAGAGTCGCTCGATCTCGTACTCCTTGGCGAAGCCGTAGCCGCCGTGGATGCGGAAGGCGTCCTCGACGACGTCGCGGCAATACTCCGACGCCAGGTACTTGGCCATGCCGGCCTCCAGGTCGTTGCGCTGCCCGGCGTCCTTGATGCGCGCCGCACGCACGACCATCTGGTGGGCGGCCTCGACCTTCGTGCCCATCTCGGCGAGGCGGAAGAGCACCGCCTGGTGCTGGGCGATCGGCTTGCCGAAGGTCTCCCGCTGCTGGGCGTAGGAGGCGCCGAGCTCGAAAGCCCGGTGGGCGACGCCGACACCGCGGGCGGCGACGTTGACGCGGCCGACCTCGACGCCGTCCATCATCTGGTAGAAGCCGCGGCCGGGGGTGCCGCCGAGGATCTCCTCGGCACCGATCCGATAGCCGTCGAAGAGGAGCTCGGTCGTGTCGACGCCCTTGTAGCCCATCTTCTCGATCTTGCCGGGGATGGTCAGGCCGGGCGCGACCTCGCCGAAGCCGGGGGTCTTCTCGATGAGGAAGGTCGTGAGGTTCTGGTGGGGCCGGTCTTTCCCCAGGGGTGTGCGCACCAGCACCGCGACCAGCGACGAGCTGCCGCCGTTGGTGAGCCACATCTTCTGTCCGTCGATGGTGTAGCCGCCGTCGTCGTCGGGGGTGGCGGTCGTCGAGATCGCGGCGACGTCCGAGCCCAGCGCCGGCTCGGACATCGAGAACGCGCCGGTCAGCTCGCCGGCGGCCATTCGCGGCAGGTACTTCTGCTTCTGTTCGTCGGTCCCGTGTTGGAGCAGCAGGTAGGCGACGATGAAGTGCGTGTTGACGATTCCCGAGACGCTCATCCAGCCGCGGGAGAGTTCCTCGACGACCAGGGCGTAGGTCAGCAGGGACTCACCGAGACCGCCGAACTCCTCGGGAATGGTGATGCCGAAGATCCCCATCTCCTTCATCGCCGCCACGATCTCGGTCGGGTACTCGTCCTTGTGCTCGAGGTCGGTGGCGACCGGCAGGATCTTGTCGTCGACGAAGGCCCGGACGGTGGCGAGCATGTCCCGCTGCACGTCGGTGAGGTCGGCGGTCTCGCAGAGTCTGCTCATCGGTCGGGTGGTCCTTCCGGCTCGGGGTTCGGGGGAATGGCCCCGAGTATCGTCGATATTATATATTCTAGGCTAATCGTAGAAAAGTTGTCGTGAATCGATGGAGATTGCCATGCGCGAGGCCGTGATCTGTGAACCCGTCCGCACGCCGGTGGGGCGCTACGGCGGGATGTTCGCCTCGGTGCCCGCCGCCGACCTCGCGTCGACGGTGGTCAAGGCGCTCGTGGAGCGGACCGGGATCACGAGCGGGGACATCGACGACGCCCTGTTCGGCCAGTGCTACCCGAACGGGGAGGCGCCGGCGATCGGCCGTGTCGCGGTCCTGGACGCCGGGCTCGACGTCTCGGTTCCCGGCCTGCAGCTCGACCGCCGGTGCGGCTCGGGCCTGCAGGCGGTGATCGACGCGGCCATGCGCGTGCAGACCGGGATCTGCGACCTGGTGTTGGCCGGCGGCGCGGAGAGCATGAGCCAGGCCGAGCACTATGCGCTGGGCCTGCGCTTCGGTCTGCGCGGCGCCGACACTGCCCTGTCCGACCGCATCAACCGCGGTCGCGTGACCGCCGGCGGCAAGTTCCACCCGGTCGACGGCGGCATGCTCGAGACCGCGGAGAACCTGCGCGCCGAATACGACATCTCTCGTGCGGCCCAGGACGAGTTGGCCTACCACTCGCACCGCCGTGCCATCGCCGCACACGAGGAGGGCCGCTTCGCCGACGAGATCGTGCCGGTGACCGTGTCCACCCGCAAGGGGGAGGTCGTGCACGACCGCGACGAGCACCCGCGCGCGGACATCTCGATGGAGACGCTCGCCGGGTTGAACCCGGTGCGCCGCAAGGCGGACCCGGCGTCGACGGTCACGGCCGGCAACGCCAGCGGGCAGAACGACGGCGCCGCGGTCTGCATCGTCACCGCGCCGGAGAAGGCCGAGCAGCTCGGGCTGCGCCCGCTGGCCAGGCTGGTCACCTGGGCGGTGGCCGGCGTCGAACCGTCGCGGATGGGCATCGGCCCGGTGCCGTCGACGAACCTCGCGCTCGAGCGCGCCGGGCTGACCTTCGCCGACCTGGACCTCATCGAGCTGAACGAGGCCTTCGCCGCCCAGGTGCTGGCCTGCACCACCGCGTGGGGGCTGGGGGAGGGCGACTTCCAGCGACTCAACGTCAACGGCTCGGGCATCTCGCTGGGCCACCCGGTCGGTGCCACGGGTGTGCGCATCCTGGCCACGATGCTGCGCGAACTCGATCGTCGCGACGGGCGCTACGCGGTCGAGACGATGTGCATCGGCGGCGGCCAGGGGCTGGCGGCGGTCTTCGAGCGAACCGCCTGACGGCACGATCCGAGACAAGTTAGCATTATATTTTATTCTCCGATTGCGGCTCGTGCCGCACCTGAAAGGACAGCCGTGGCCGCCTACGACGATTTCGAGACCCTGGCGATCGATCGCCCCTCCGACGGGGTGCTGCGCATCCAGCTCACCGGTCCCGACCTGCACGCCGTCGGCCCCAAGGGGCACGCCGAACTCGCCGACGTGTGGCCGGTGATCGCCCGCGACGAGTCGGTGCGCGCGGTGCTGATCCGGGGCGAGGGGGAGCGGGCCTTCTCCGCCGGCGGCAGCTTCGACCTCGTCGAGCAGATGGCCGGCGAGTACGCCGACCGCACCCGGGTCCTGCGCGAGGCGCGCGACCTGGTCCGCAACCTCATCGACCTCCCCCAGCCGCTGGTCGCGGCGATCAACGGCCCGGCCGCCGGCGCCGGTCTGGTCACCGCGATGCTCGCCGACATCACCGTCGTCGGGCGCAAGACCAAGATCGTCGACGGCCACGTGCGCCTCGGCGTGGCCGCCGGGGACAACGCCGCGCTGACCTGGCCGCTGTTCGCCGGGATGCCCAAGGCGAAGTACCACCTGCTGCTCAACGAGCCGCTCACCGGCGAGGAGGCCGAGCGGATCGGCATGGTGTCGATGTGCGTCGACGACGACCAGGTGCAGGACAAGGCGATGGCGATCGCCGAGCGCCTCGCCGCCGGTTCGGTCCCCTCGATCCAGTACACCAAGCACGCGATCAACAACTGGTACCGCCAGAACTGGTCGATCTTCGACGCGTCGCTCGGCTACGAGTTCTACGGCTTCGGCGGTCCGGACGTGGCCGAGGGAGTGTCGTCGCTGCGCGAGAAGCGCGACCCGAACTTCCCCGACGGCCGATAGGCGCCTCGATGAGCAAGCCGCTCGACGGCATCACCGTCGTCTCCCTCGAGCAGGCGATCTCCGCGCCGCTGGCGACCCGCCACCTCGCCGACCTCGGGGCGCGCGTGATCAAGGTCGAACAGCCGGGCACCGGCGACTCCACCCGGCACTACGACTCGGTGGTCCACGGCATGAGCGCCCACTTCGTCTGGCTCAACTACGGCAAGGAATCGGTCGAGCTGGACCTGCGCACCGACGACGACCTCGGACTCCTGCACAAGATGCTGGCCGCGGCCGACGTGGTGGTGTCCAACCTCGGGCCCGGCGCGCTCAACCGGTTGGGCATCGCCCCGGACGAGCTGGCACGGGTCTATCCGCGGCTGATCATCGTGGACATCTCCGGCTACGGGAAGGGCGGGCCGCTGGACCACAAGCGCGCCTACGACATGCTCGTGCAGTCCGAGGGCGGGTCGTGCACGATCACCGGCACCCCCGGGCACCCGGCCAAGCCGGGCATCCCGATCGCCGACTGCGGCACTGCGATGTACGTCTACTCCTCGGTGCTCGCCGCGCTCTACGAGCGGGAGAAGACCGGTCGCGGGGCGATCATCGAGATCTCGATGCTCGACGTCGTGGCCGAGTTCATGGGGCCGGTGATCAACCAGTACATCCACGCGGGCATCGACGCCGAGCCCGTCGGCATGGGGTCGCCGATGATCGTCCCCTACGGCGCCTACCCGACCGCCGACGGCCAGACCGCGGTGCTGGGAACGACCAGCGACCGCGAGTGGCAGCGGATGTGCACGATGATCGACCGTCCCGACCTCGCCGCCGACGAGAAGTACGCGCACAACGCAGACCGGGTCGAGCACCGCGCCGCCCTCGACGAGGCCGTGGCGCAGTGGTCCGCGACGCGGACCCTGGACGACATTCGGGCCGCCGCCGACGAGGCGGGGATCGGCAACGCGCGACTCAACCGAGTCGGCGACCTCGTCGACCATCCGCAGCTGCGCGAGCGCGACCGCTGGCGGGACGTGCAGACCCCGGGCGGTCCGGCCCCCGCACTCAAGCACCCGGGGCTGGCGCGGGGCTGGGAGGCGACCGCCGGATCGGTGCCGGCCCTCGGCGCCGACACCGCGGCGGTGCGCGCCGAGTTCGAATGAGGTGAACCACTCCAACCACTGGCAGTGATCCAGCTAACAATATATTATATTGTCACCCCCCCACCGTAGGACTGACAGGACGACAGACATGACCGACGACCGCTACCACCGCTCCGAGCACTTCATCAACGGAGAGTTCCGACCTGCTCATTCGAACGCAAGGATCGAATTAGTGGACCCGGCGACGGAGGAGGTCTTCGGGTCGACGGCGTTCGGTGACGCCGCCGACGTCGACGACGCGGTCCGGGCGGCCAAGGCTGCGCTGCCGGCGTGGTCGGCGCTCGAGCCCAAGGAGCGCGGGGACTATCTGCGCAAGCTCGCCGATGCCATGGAGAAGCGCATCGACGTGATCGCCGAGACCGTCTCCAAGGAGAACGGCACGCCGATCTCGCTCTCCAAGGCGATGCAGGGGATGCCGCCGGCCAACTACCGCTACTTCGCCGGGCTGGCCGACGCCTTCGTCCCCGAGGAGCACCGCGAGACGATGGCGGGGGATGCCTTCATCCAGCGGATGCCGGTGGGGGTCGTCGGCGCGATCGTCCCGTGGAACGGCCCGCAGCCGTTGATCGCCTGGAAGATCGGTCCGGCGCTCGCCGCCGGCTGCACGGTCGTCGTCAAGCCCGCCGCCGAGACCTCCCTGGATGCCTTCTACTTCGCCGAGGCCGCACAAGAGGCGGGCTTCCCGCCGGGCGTGGTCAACATGATCACCGGCGGACGTGAGACGGGCGCCAAGCTGGTCGAGCACCCCGACGTCGCGAAGATCGCCTTCACCGGCTCGACGCGGGCCGGCCGACAGATCGCCGAGCAGTGCGGCAAGGACTTCAAGCACGTCACCCTCGAACTCGGCGGCAAGTCGGCCGGGATCCTGCTCGACGACGTCGTGCTCGAGGATTTCAAGCCGTTCGTCATGTCGGCGCTCACGCCCAACACCGGGCAGACGTGTCGCGCGCTGACCCGCATTCTGGCGCCGCGCGAACGCTACGACGAGATCGTCGACTTCATCGCCGACACCATGAAGTCGACGCCGCTCGGCGAGCCGTCCAACCCGTCGAACTTCTACGGGCCGCTGGTGAACAAGTCCCAATACGAGAAGGTCATGTCCTACCTCGACCTGGGCAAGTCCGAGGGCGCCGAGATCGTCACCGGCGGAGGTCGTCCGGAGGGGTTCGACAAGGGCTACTACGTCGCGCCGACCGTCTTCAAGAACGTCACCAACGACATGCGCATCGCCCGTGAGGAGATCTTCGGCCCGGTGATCGTCGTCATGCCCTACGACTCGATCGACGAGGCGATCGAGATCGCCAACGACTCCGAGTACGGCCTGGGCGGCGGGGTCTTCTCGCCCGACGAGGACCGGGCGACCGACGTCGCCCGCCGCATCGTCAGCGGTACCGTGTCGGTGAACGCCGCGTCCTGCCCGATGGACGTGCCGTTCGGCGGCATCAAGAACAGCGGGATGGGGCGCGAGCTCGGACCCGATGCGCTCGAGCCGTACACGGTGACCAAGACCATCTTCCGGACCCCGGTCGCCTCGGCCTGACGGGTCGACGACAGAGAGGCCGACCTTGTCGGAAAACGCATCGCGTCCGCTCGCCGGACTGCGGGTGGTGGAGTTCGCCAGTTTCGTGGCCGGCCCGTCGGCCGGGATGACGCTGGCCCAGCTCGGCGCCGACGTCATCCGGATCGACCCGCTCGGCGGCAACTCGGACTATCGTCGCTGGCCGGTCGACGCGGGGTCGCCCAACAGCCTCTACTGGTCCTCGCTCAATCGCGGCAAGCGCTCGGTGGCGATCGACGTCCGCACCCCGGCGGGACAGGAGCTGGTGCTGGCCCTGGCCACCGCCCCCGGTCCCGACTCGGGCCTGTTCGTCGACAACAACGTCGGGCGACCGTGGCTGTCGTACGAGTCCCTCGCCGCGCGACGGGCCGATGTGATCGCCGTCCACTTCGAGGGCCACTCCGACGGCCGCGGTGCAGTCGACTACACCGTCAACACCGAGGTCGGCGTCCCCGATCTGACCGGGTCGCCCGACGGTGCGCCGGTCAACCACGTGCTGCCGGCGTGGGACATCATCGCCGGGCAGAGCGTGACGACGGCACTGCTCGCCGCCCTGCACCGGCGCGAGCGGACCGGGCAGGGCTCGCAGGTCAACATCGCGCTGGCCGACGTCGCCGCGGCGTGGGTCGCGAACCTGGGTTGGCTGACCGAGGTCTCCCAGCGCGGCGACCGCGTGCGCCACGGCAACTACATGTACGGCAGCTTCGGCGTCGACTTCACCACCTCCGACGGCGGTCGCGTGATGGTCGTGGCGCTGACGCCGAGGCAGTGGAAGAACCTCACCGAGACGACCGGCACCACCGAGGTGCTCGCCGCGCTCGCACAGGCGCTGGGCACCGACTTCTTCACCGACGAGGGTCGGTACACCCACCGCGAGGCGATCGCCGCGATCCTGCGGCCCTGGTTCAGCGGCAAGACGCTCGACGAGGCGAAGGCGGCCCTGGACGCCGGCGGTGTCCTGTGGGGCCCCTACCAGTCCATGCGCGACTTCGCCGACGGCTTCCGCGCCGACCCCGCGTCGGCCCCCGTCCTGGTCGACCTCGACCAGCCGGGCATCGGCTCCGTCATCTCGGCGAGCGCGCCCATCCGGGTGGACGAGCAGTACTCCGGCGCGGAGCCGGCCCGCGAGCTCGGTGCCGACACCGTCGAGGTGCTCTCCTCCGTGTTGGGTCTGTCCGTCGGCGAACTGGCCAAGCTCAAGGACACCGGCACCATCTAACCTTCGCCGAGTGTGCGGTGATTTCCGCCGAGTGTGCGCAGAATTTCGCCGAGTGGGCGGTGATTTCCGCCGAGTGGGCGGTGAATCCCGCCGAGTGGGCGATCACATCGGCCTAGGGTCGAGTCATGGACGTGTTGATCGCGGTCTGCCTGATCATCGCGGCGGTCATCCATCTGCTGCCGTTGCCGGGCGTGCTGGGTGCGGGCTGGCTGGAGCGCCTGTACGGCATCGCGATCGACGATCCCGATCTGCTCGTCATGATGCGGCACCGCTCCCTGCTGTTCGGTGTCCTCGGTGGTGTCCTGATCGCCGGTGCGGTCCACCAGGAGTGGCGGGGTCTTGCGATCGTGGCCGGGCTGGTGAGCGCGGCCGGCTTCCTCGTCATCGCGACGATGGTCGGCGGTTACAGCCGCGGGGTGCGGCGAGTGGTGCTCGCCGACGTCGTGGCGGTGGTCGCGCTGGTCGTCGCGGGAGTGGTCCTGCTGCTGCGTTGAGCTGCCTTGACGGACCCTCGAGCGCGTGAAAACCTAACAACAGACCGAGCGATCGCTCGGTAGAAAGCGGAGCGAGTTCATGCCGATCGACCTGTCGTACTCCCCGGAGGTCACCGACCTCGTCGCGCGGACCGAGGGCTTCATCGCCGAGCACGTGTTGCCGGTGGAGATGGAGTTCCACGGCGACATCGAGGCGGCCGGCGGCGACGACCTGCGCCGCGACCTGAATGCCAAGGCCAAGGAGGCCGGACTCTTCGCCCCGCACGCGCCGGTCGAGTACGGCGGCCTCGGCCTCAACATGGCCGACCGGTCGCCGGTCTTCACCGCGGCCGGGCACTCCGTCTTCGGGCCGGCCGCCCTACACATCGGCGCGCCCGACGAGGGCAACATCCACATGCTCGACCACATCGCCAGCGCCGCCCAGCGCGACAAGTACCTCGGACCGCTCGCGACCGGCGAGATCCGGAGTGCCTTCGCCATGACCGAGCCCGCCCCCGACGGTGCCGGCGCCGACCCCAACTGCCTGTCGACGACGGCGGTGAAGGTCGACGGCGGGTGGAAGATCAACGGCCGCAAACGGTTCATCACCGGCGCCGACGGCGCGGGTTTCTACATCATCATGGCCCGCACGGCGGGCAAGGTCGGCGACCGCGGCGGCGCCACGATGTTCCTCGCGCCCGGCGACACCAAGGGCATCAGCGTCGACCGTCACCTGGACACCATCGACAAGGCGATGATCGGCGGCCACTGCGAGATGACCTTCGCCGACGTCTTCGTTCCCGACGAGGACGTCCTCGGCGAGGTCGACGAGGGCTACCGCTACGCGCAGGTGCGCCTCGGCCCGGCCCGCATGACCCACGTCATGCGCTGGATGGGTGTCGCACAGCGCGCCCACGCGATCGCCGTCGACTACGTCCGCGAGCGCGACGGCTTCGGCGGCAAACTCGCCGAGCTCGGCATGATCCAGCAGATGATCGCCGACAACGAGATCGACCTCGCCGCCGCGCAAGCACTGCTCATGCGCGCCTGCTACGAACTCGACCAGGGCGAGCACGCCTCCGACTCGACGTCGATCGCCAAGACCTTCGGCGCCGAGGCCTTCTCCCGGATCGTCGACCGTTGCATCCAGATGTGCGGCGGCCTCGGCGTCTCCGCCGACCTTCCGCTCGCCCGTCTCGCCAACGAGCTGCGCCCTTTCCGCATCTACGACGGTCCGTCCGAGGTCCACCGCTGGGCGATCGCCAAGCGCGCCGTCGGCCGTGCCCGCAAAGCCGCCGAGCGGAAGGGCTGACCCGTGGCCGACCACCCCGGGCTCACCGCCGCGTCCCTCCGCAAGCTGTTGGCCGCCAATGGCGTCGACGTCGTCGGCGACCTGAGGATCGCGCTGATCAGCGGCGGCCGGTCGAACCTGACCTTCGACGTCCGCGACGACGAGCACCACTGGGTCGCGCGCCGACCGCCGATGGGCGGACTCACCCCGTCGGCGCACGACATGGAGCGGGAGTGGGCGGTGACGTCGGCGCTCACGGGCACCGACGTCCCCGTCGCGCCGACCGTCGCGATCGACCGTGCCGGCGAGGTCATCGGTGCCCCGTGCACCGTCGTCGACTTCGTCGACGGGCTGGTGATCCGCTCGACCGACGACCTCGACGTGTGGACCGACGACCAGGTCGCGGCGAACTTCACCGCGCTCGTGCAGACGCTCGCGAACCTGCACGCCGTCGACTACTACGCCGTCGGCCTCGGCGACTTCGGGCGGCCGGAGGGATTCGCCGGCCGCCAGGTGAAGCTCTGGGCCCGACAGTGGGGCCTGGTCAAGACCCGCGACCTGCCCGACGTCGACACCCTTGTCGCCAAGCTGAGCGACCGCGTGCCGTCGCAGGCGCGCGCCGCGATCGTCCACGGCGACTTCCGCGTCGACAACACGATCATCGCCCGCGACGACCCGGCGAAGGTCGACGCCGTCGTCGACTGGGAGATGGCCGCGCTCGGCGACCCGCTCACCGACGCGGCGCTCATGTGCGTCTACCGCCAGCCGGTCTTCGCGAAGGTCCTCGGTTTCGAGGCCGCCTGGACCAGCGACCGCTATCCGAGCGCGGACGACATGGCGCAGGCCTACGCCACCGCCACCGGCATGGACCTGGGGGACTGGGACTTCTACCTGGGCCTGGCGAACCTCAAGTTGGGGGTCATCGCCGAGGGCATCACCCACCGCGCGCTCGCCGGCGGCTCGTCGGGGGCCGAGGGCGCCGAGAAGGCCGCCGAGGCCACCGCGACCTTCATCGCATCGGGGCTGGACGCGGTCTCGTAGTCGCGGCTACCGGAAGGTCGCGATCCCGCCTTCGCGGTCGGACAGGTGCAGGTGCTCGTTGATCGAGAGCACCGTGACCCCCGACCGTCCCACCAAGCACTTGGTGATGGAGGCGTTCATCATCGACGCGGCCAGCTTCGGCCAGTGCTCGGCGCCGATGCCCAGGTGCTGGGCCAGCCACAGCGTGATCGACCCGGCCGACGACACGACCAGCACCGTCTTGCCCGACCCCGCCTCGTCGACCGCCCGCCGCCCGGCCTCGGCGATCCGGCGGGCGTAGTCCGCGAACGACTCGGGGGCCGCGAGTTCCCCGCGCACCCACGCGAGCAGCGTCGCGTCCAGGGACTGCTGGAAGGCGCGACCGTCCGCGTAGTCGGCGGTACTCGTCGAACCCATCAGACCCGACAGGTCGTACTCGTCCCACGCGTCGTCGACCCGCGCCTGCGGGCGTTCGTCGAAGGCGTCGAGCACCCCGGCGAGGGTCTGCCGCTGGCGCGCGAGACCGCCGCTGATCGCCGACGTGAAACCGGGGACGAGCCCGGCCAGCACGGTGCCGGTGACCCCGGCCTGCATCTGCCCGGTCGCCGTGAGGCTCCCCGGCTCGCGACCGTCGTCGACCCCGTCGACGCCATAGGCCGACGGCGACGCCTGACCGTGTCGTACCAGGTAGAGCGAACCCATGACCCCCAGCGTAGGGCCCGGGGCCGGTCGACCCGCGCCATATGCCCGGCGGGTGACCTGTACCACGATCGACCCCGATTGAGGCGTCCCCGTATTGCGCGCCCGACGTTCGCGCTGCTAGCTTGGCCACCATGTCGTCGCATGCGAGCCGCGCCCCGGAGGTCACCTACGTGACCACCGCTTTGGGCTGCCGTCTGCCGCTTGCGCGAATGCTGTGTTGTTGCCGAATGCACTGAGCTCGACCTCATCCCGCCCGATTCCCGGGCACTGAACCGCATTCACCCCCCGACGCTTGAAGCGCTGCCGTGCGCGCGTCGGCACCCCAAGGAACAACCATGACCAGCATTCTCGATCGCCCCACGACCACCCCCGCGCGCCTGGCGCCCGGCCAACGGATCCCGCACGCCCGCTCGCCGCGGCCGATCGGCGTCCCCGTCCCGGCGCGGACCCGCCGCGAGGAACTGCACATCGCCACCCCCGACCTCGCCCTGTCGGAGAAGCCCGCCGCCCAGGTGCTGCGCGCCATCCGCCTGGCCGCCCCCGTCTTCCGCGACGAGATCGCCGACAGCACGGGGCTGTCCATCTCGACGGTCAACCGACAGGTCGGCGCCCTCCTCAAGGCCGGCCTGATCCGCGAGCGCAGCGACCTCGCACCCGCCGGCGCCGTCGGCCGTCCCCGCCTGCCGGTGGAGATCGCCGTCACCGAGCACCTGACCATCGGCGTGCACATCGGCTACAAGGTCACCTCGATCACCGCGCACGACCTGCTGCACCGCGTCGTCGGCGCCATCTCGGTGCCCACGCCCGCCGACGCCGAGGCGGAGAACGCCCTTACCGCCCTGGCGCACAGCGTCCGCGGCTTCCTCGCGCGCTGGCGCGGCCGGGAGATCCGCTGGGTCGGCATCACGCTCGGCGGCCGTGTGCACGACGGCGGCGTCGTCGACCACCCGCGCCTGGGCTGGTCGCAGGCGCCGGTCGGGCAGGTCTTCGCCCAGACGCTCGGCTTTCCGGTGTCGGTGGCCTCGCACGTCGAGGCGATGGCGGCCGCCGAGCTGGTCGCCAACCCCGCGCAGCGGTCCAGCTTCCTGTACTTCTACGCCCGCGAAATGGTCGGCGTCGCCTTCAGCGTCGACGGTTCGGTGCACACCCCGAGCGGTGGCCCGCCGGTGATCGGGCACTTCCCGATCGGCCAGACGGTCCTGCTCGACCCGCACCGCACCGGGCAGCTCGAAGCGGCCACCAGCGACACCGGCATCGTTGCCGCCGCGCGCGCCGCCGGACTCGACGTCACCGAGATCGCCGACGTCCATGCGGCCGCCGGCGACGGGAACGAGCTGGCCCGCGACATCCTCACCGAGCGTGCCGAGGTCCTCGGCCGCGCGGTGGCGCTGATCGCGGACATCTTCAACCCCGACCACGTCGTCCTCGGCGGGCAGGCGTTCACCGACGCGCCGCAGACGCTGCCCGTCGTCGCCCGCGTCATCCGGGAGACCAGCGTGACGGCCAAGCGTGACGTGCGCGTCTCGCGAGCCGGGGTCACCGTGCAGCAGCAGGCCGCGGGTGCGACCTCACTCGACGCGCTCTACTCCGACCCGCTTGGGGCAATCGGCATCACCGGGTAGCGCCGCTGGGCACGCTCGGCGGAAAACTGGGCACGCTCGGCGAGAATCTGGGCACGCTCGGCGGAAAACTGGGCACGCTCGGCGAGAATCTGGGCACGCTCGGCGAGAATCTGGGCACGCTCGGTCAGGTCAGTCGGTGGTGCGGCGGTAGTACGCGCGGATGGCGATGGGCGCGATG
Source organism: Gordonia sp. (in: high G+C Gram-positive bacteria) (assembly GCF_047606305.1). GTDB lineage: Bacteria > Actinomycetota > Actinomycetes > Mycobacteriales > Mycobacteriaceae > Gordonia. The sequence continues at coordinate 33,862 of NZ_JASGER010000086.1, forward strand.
ATCGCGGTCAGCACCAGCGACCAGATCAGGGTCGCGAGCTCGGGGTGCTGCAGCGGCCACGGCGCGGTCGGCGGTGCCGCCGGGCCGTTGCCCCACAGCACGCGCATCGCCTGCACGAGCGCCGAGATGGGATTCCACTCGGCGATCGTGCGCAGCCACGTCGGCATGCCGGCGGTCGGGACGAAGGCGTTGGACAGGAACGTGATCGGGAACAGCGTGGTGAACATGAAACCGTTCACCGCCTCGACGGTCTTGAGCCAGGACCCGACCCACAGGCCGAACCAGATCATCGCGAAGCCGAAGAGCAGGACCAGCGCGAAGCCGAGCAGCGCCTCGGGCACCGACGTGCGGATGCGCCAGCCGATCAGCAGGCCGGTGATCGCCATGACGACGATGCCGATCGACGAGTGCAGCAGCGCGGCGATCGCTCGGCCGACGATGACCGACGACTGGTGGATCGGCAACGACCGGAAGCGGTCGATGATGCCCTTGTCCAGGTCGGAGGTGACGCCGTTGGCCACGATGAACCCGGTGAAGGCGATGGTCTGGCCCATGATGCCCGGCAGCAGGAACTCCTTGTAGTTGCCGCCGTTGGGCATGCTCACGGCCGAGCCGAAGACGAAGGCGAACAAAAGCACGAACATCACCGGTTGGAAGGTGACGTCGGCCAGCATCTCGGGCATGCGCTTGGTGTGGATCAGGTTCCGCTTGACCATGATCCAGGACTGGCGCCACAGACTGGTGGGCGCGATGTCGAGGGGGACGGTTGCGGTCATGACGGGGACTCCTCGTCCGATTCGGTGCGTTTGCCGGTGAGTGAGAGGAAGACGTCGTCCAGGCTCGGTCGGGCCAGGCCCAGGTCGTCGACCTCGATGCCGGACTCGTCGAGCCAACCGGCCGCGGTGGTCAGGTCGCCGAGGCCGTCGGCCGCGACCGTCAGCCGGCGCGGACCCTCCTCGACGTGGACCTCGTGGCCGGTGCGCTTGAGCACGTCGGCCGCCGCGCCCAGGTCCTCGGCGCGGGAGACGGTGAGCACCAGGCTCGCCGCGCCCGCCCGCTCCTTGAGCTGCAGCGCGGTGCCGTGCTCGATGATGCGGCCGTGGTCCACCACGACGATGTCGTCGGCGAGCTGGTCGGCCTCCTCCAGGTACTGGGTGGTGAGCAGCAGCGTCGTGCCGTCGTTCACCAGGTCGCGCAGCACCTCCCACAGCTCCGATCGCGCATGCGGGTCGAGCCCCGTCGTCGGCTCGTCGAGGAACAGCACCGGCGGGGCGGCGAGAAGGCTGACCGCGAGGTCGAGGCGTCGTCGCATGCCGCCCGAGTAGTCCTTGACCGGCTTGTTCGCGGCGTCGGTGAGGGAGAACTGCTCGAGCAGCTGGTCGCCCCGCGCGGTCAGCGCCTTGCGGCCGATGCCGTACAGCCCGCCGATCATGTTGATGTTCTCGCGGCCGGTGAGGATCTCGTCGACGGTCGCCGCCTGACCGGTCAGGCCCATGCTGCGGCGCACCTCGTCGGGGTGCTTCAGCACGTCGTAACCGGCGACGCGGGCGGTGCCGCTCGTCGGCTCGGACAGCGTCGTCATCATGCGGACGGTCGTCGTCTTGCCGGCGCCGTTGGGACCGAGCAGTCCCAGGACGGTGCCGCGCGGGACCTCGAAACTGATCCCGTCCACGGCGGTGAAATCGCCGAATCTCTTGACCAGGTCGATGGCCTCGATGGCGATGTCCGAACTCGGGGTGGCGGTCATAGCTCCCGACCGTAGGCGAGCCCCCTGACAAGCGCCAGAGATTTACTCAGCGGCCGCGCGCCGGCTTCGACGGGTTCTTGGGCGGGCCGAGCGTCGACGCCCGCAGGCGCCGGTACCCGCGCACCGCCAGCGGCGGGATCGATCGGACCCGGAACCGGTCGTCGCCGGACAGGGCGTTGGCGAGGTCGTGGTCGACGAGGATGGTGCCCGGACGCGCCGAGCCGCACAGCCGGGACGCGATGTTGACCGGTTCGCCGAAGACGTCGCCGTGCCGGGCCAGCACCTCGCCGCGGGCCATCCCGACGCGCAACTCGGGCACCGGCGGGACGCCCGCGATCGTCGCCTGGATGTCGATCCCGGTCTGCGCCGCAGCGGCGGGGTCGGGGTTCACGAACATCACCGCGTCGCCGAGGGTCTTGACGACCTGTCCGCCGTGGTCGGTGATGACGGCGTGCGCCCGGTCCTCGAAGGCGGCCAGCAGCTTCTCCAGCTCGTGCATGTCGATGCGCCGGGACAGGCTGGTGAACCCGACGATGTCGGCGAACCCCACGACCTCGGTGGTGCGCACGCCGGCCAGCCGCTGCGACTCGGCGTCGGCCGGGTCGATGTTCTCGAAGTCCCGCTCGAGGTCGAGGTGCATGTGCCGCCGCCACACGAGCTGCTGGATCGCGCCGATGGCGCGCACCATGTCCTCGAGCGGCCAGGTGATGGCCTCGTTCTTGGACAGTTCGAGCAGGGTGTCGGCCTGCCAGTCGGCCAGCCGGGCCATCGTCTGGCCGATCGCCCGGGCCATCGCCACCTGTTCGTCCTCGGGGATGACCTTCGACGACTCGATGAGCAGTTTGAGCGAGTCGACGTCGCGCTGGGTGAAGATCTTCTCGTCGGTCTGCCGCCGGGCGAAGCCGAAGGCGTTCCACAGGCGCTCGACCCGTTCCGGCGGGGCGTCGAGCTCGGCGATCAGCTCGTCGCGGCTGTAGCGGGGCTCGTCGGTCATGGCTCAAACGTTAGCCATCTGTGCCAGGCAGCAACACACCCTTCATTAGGTAGGCCATCTGCGCGGCGAACTCCGGGCGCGACGTCCCGCGGCGCAGGCGCACCGCGTCGTTCACGATCGACAGCGCCGCGTGCACCCCGACCGCCGCCTCGGCCGGACCGGTCGGATCGGGTCCACCGGCGAGCGCCGGGTCGGCCTGCGGCAGCAGGTCGATCCAGCGGGCGACGTAACGGCGCTGGTTCTCCAGCAGCTCGCGCGCCGACGGGTCGGTCGCCAGCGCCGGGGCGTTGTTGAACGACACCGACAGGTCGGGGGTCGCGGTGATCACCGTGACGTAGGAGTCGACGAGGGCGGCGAGGATCTCACCGGGCTCGTTGGAGGAGGCGTAGGCGGCCATCACCCCGGCCTCCAGGCGGGCGGAGCTGCGCTGGCCGATGCCGACGAGGATCGCCGCCTTCGACGGGAAGTGGTTGTAGACGCTCGGCCCGCTGATGCCCACGGCCGCGCCGATCTCGTCCACCCCGACGTCGGCGTAGCCGCGCTCGGCGAACAGGTTCGAGGCGGCGTCGAGGATCTCGTCGCGGCGGGTCTCTGACGGCATCGGCGGCACCTCCGGCGGTCGGGGAGGCGCCTGCGACGGCCGCAGCCGCAGCAGTCGCTCGCCGCGTCCGACGAGCTCGTCGATCTCGCGCGCGGGGGAGAGCCGCGTCTTGTGGACGGCACTCGAGCCGGCGACCGACAGCAGGGCCCAGGTGAGCTGGGAGCGCTCCCACCCGGCCAGGTCGGGGTCGTCGCCGAAGAGCACCTCGGCCCAGCGGCGCAGCACCGCCCGGGTGCGCAGCGCGACCTCGCGGTTCTGCTCGTCGCTCAGATAGGCGCCGGTCCAGCGCCACAGCGACGCCGAGTCGGGCCGCTTGCAGATGGTTTCGACGAGGGCGCGCAGGGCGTCGTCGGATGGGGCCATTCGGCCGGAAAGCGCCCGGTCGGTGCAGATTTCCAGGTCGTCGACGCCGGACAGGACCGCCGCCCCCAGCAGGTCCTGTTTGTCGTCGAAATGTCGGTACAGCGATGGTGCGGTGACCCCGGCGGCGCGGGCGATGTCGGCCATCGAGACGTGCGGGTACCCGCGCTGCACGAAGAGCTCGGCAGCGTGGTCGATGAGCTGTCGACGGCGGTCGGCCGGACGGCTCGCGCGGGGGGATTGCACGGTCATGGTGAACAGACCATAGCCCACAGAAGCCACAAGATGAACATTTTGACCAGCAGGTATAGCCAAATAAGTTATTGCGCGTTAGTCTCCTTGCGTAACCAACGATGGTTCGTGTGAAAGGAACATCCGTGCCTGAGCAAGCATTCATCTACGAGGCGGTCCGCACGCCTCGTGGCAAGCAGCGCGGCGGCGCGCTGCACAGCGTTAAGCCGGTCGACCTGGTCTCGCGCCTGATCGACGAACTCCTCGCCCGCCACGGCAGCCTCGACCCCGCCGACGTCAACGACGTCGTCCTGGGCTGTGTCGGCCCGGTCGGCGAGCAGGGCGCGGTCATCGCCCGCACGGCCGCCCTCGTCTCCGGTCTGCCGGAGTCGGTTCCGGGCACCCAGATCAACCGCTTCTGCGCCTCGGGCCTGGAGGCCGTGAACCTGGCCGCGGCCAAGGTGGCGTCGGGCTTCGACGACCTGGTCCTGGCCGGCGGCGTCGAGTCGATGTCGCGCGTTCCGATGGGCAGCGACGGTGGCGCCCTCTTCATGGACCCCACCACCGCCTACGACAACTACATCGCCCCGCAGGGCATCGGCGCCGACCTGATCGCCACCATCGAGGGCTTCTCCCGTGACGACGTCGACACCTACGCGGCCGAGTCGCAGGCCCGTGCCGCCAAGGCGTGGGAGTCGGGCTACTTCGCCAAGTCGGTCATCCCGTTCAAGGACATCAACGGCGTCGTCCTGCTCGACCACGACGAGCACATCCGCCCGGGCACGACCGTCGAGTCGCTCGGCAAGCTGAAGCCTGCCTTCCAGGGCCTGGCCGACATGGCCGGCTTCGACGACGTGGTCATGCAGAAGTACCCGAACGTCGAGAAGGTCAACCACGTCCACACCGGCGGCAACAGCTCCGGCATCGTCGACGGCTCCGGCCTGGTGTTGATCGGCTCCGAGGAGGCGGGCAAGCGCAACGGCCTGACCCCGCGCGGCCGGATCGTCTCCTACGCCGAGATCGGCACCGAGCCCTCGATCATGCTCACCGGCCCGACACCGGCCACCGAGCTGGCCCTGAAGAAGGCCGGCCTGACCGTCGAGGACATCGACGTCTTCGAGCTCAACGAGGCCTTCGCGTCGGTCGTCATGAAGTGGATGAAGGACCTGAAGATCCCGCGCGAGAAGGTCAACGTCAACGGCGGCGCCATCGCGATGGGCCACCCGCTCGGCGCCACCGGCGCCATGATCCTGGGTACCTGCCTCGACGAGCTGGAGCGCACCGGCGGCCGCTACGGCCTGGTGACCCTCTGCATCGGCGGCGGCATGGGCGTCGCGACCGTCATCGAGCGCGTCTAAGCGCAGACCAGACCTGAAGAGAGAAGAACCATGAGCGACAACATGTTCAACTGGGAGAAGGACGCCGACGGCGTCGTCATCCTGACCATGGACGACCCGAACCAGGGCGCCAACACGATGAACGACCTGTTCGTCACCTCCATCGCGGCCACCGTGGACCGCCTCGAGGCCGAGAAGGACGACATCACCGGTGTCGTGCTGACCTCGGCGAAGAAGACCTTCTTCGCCGGCGGCGACCTCAAGGACATGAGCGCCGAGCGCAAGGAGAGCAAAGAGGAGATCGCCACCGCGATCACCGAGCGCGCCAACGGCATGAAGGCCGTCATGCGCCGCCTGGAGACCCTCGGCAAGCCGGTCGTCGCGGCCATCAACGGTGCCGCCCTCGGCGGCGGCCTCGAGCTGGCGCTGCACTGCCACTACCGCGTCGCGGCCGACACCAAGGGCTCCAAGATCGGCCTGCCCGAGGTCACCCTCGGCCTGCTGCCCGGCGGCGGCGGCGTGGTCCGCACCGTGCGCCTGCTCGGCATGCAGAACGCCCTGATGGGCGTCCTGCTGCAGGGCACCCAGTTCAGCCCGGCCAAGGCCAAGGAGACCGGTCTGGTCGACGAGGTCGTCGGCACCGTGGAGGAGCTGGTCCCGGCCGCGAAGAAGTGGATCAAGGCCAACCCCGAGGCCCAGCAGCCCTTCGACGTGAAGGGCTACAAGATCCCGGGCGGTGCCCCCACCAACCCGGCGGTCGCCGCCAACCTCCCGGCCTTCCCGGCGCTGCTGCGCAAGCAGATCAAGGGCGCCAACATGCCGGCTCCGCGCGCCATCATGGCCGCGGCGATCGAGGGCGCCTACGTCGACGTCGACACCGCCGACCTCGTCGAGACGCGCTACTTCGTCTCGCTGGTCACCGGCCAGGTCGCGCAGAACATGATCAAGGCGTTCTTCTTCGACCTGCAGCACATCAACGGCGGCGGCTCGCGGCCCAAGGGCTTCGACAAGTACACCGCCAAGAAGGTCGGCGTCATCGGCGCCGGCATGATGGGCGCGGCCATCGCGTACGTCAGTGCCAAGGCCGGCTGTGAGGTCGTGCTGAAGGACATCAACATCGACGCCGCGAACAAGGGCAAGGACTACTCGGTCAAGCTCGAGGAGAAGGCACTCTCGCGCGGCAAGACCACCGAGGAGAAGTCCAAGGCGCTGCTCGACCGGATCCACCCGACGGTGGACGCGGCCGACTTCAAGGGCGTCGACTTCGTGATCGAGGCCGCCTTCGAGTCGGTCGAGGTCAAGGAGAAGGTCTTCCAGGAGATCGAGGACGTCGTCGAGCCCGACGCCGTGCTCGGGTCGAACACCTCGACGCTGCCGATCACCATCCTCGCCGAGGGTGTCAAGCGGCCCGAGGACTTCATCGGCATCCACTTCTTCTCGCCGGTCGACAAGATGCCGCTGGTCGAGATCATCAAGGGTGAGAAGACCTCCGACGAGGTGCTCGCGAAGGTCATCGACTACACGCTGCAGATCCGCAAGACCCCGATCGTCGTCAACGACAGCCGCGGGTTCTTCACCAGCCGCGTCATCGGCACCTTCATCAACGAGGCCGTCGCGGCCGTCGGCGAGGGCGTCGAGCCGGCGTTCATCGAGCAGGCGGGTTCGCAGGCCGGTTACCCGGCGCCGCCGCTGCAGCTGATGGACGAGCTGACCCTGACCCTGCCGCAGAAGATCCGCAAGGAGACCGAAGCGGCGGCCAAGGCCGAGGGCAAGGAGTTCCCGGAGCACGGCTCGTACGCCGTCATCGACTGGATGGTCGACCAGGGCCGTACCGGCAAGAAGGACGGCAAGGGCTTCTACGACTACACCGACGGCAAGCGCGGCCTCATCTGGCCGGAGATCCGCACTCACTTCAAGTCCGGCAGCAAGGAGATCCCGCTGGAGGACATGAAGGAGCGCATGCTCTTCGCCGAGGCCCTCGAGACCGTGAAGTGCTTCGACGAGGGCGTGCTGACCTCGGTGGAGGACGCCAACATCGGCTCGATCTTCGGCATCGGTTTCCCGCCGTGGACCGGTGGCGTGATCCAGTACATCAACCAGTACGAGGGCGGCGTGCAGGGCTTCGTCGACCGTGCCAAGGACCTGGCGTCCAAGTACGGCTCGAACTTCGAGCCCCCGGCCTCGCTGGTTGATAAGGCCAAGAAGGGTGAGAAGCTCACCAACGAGACGCTGACCAAGGTCAAGGCCAAGGCCTAAGCGTCCCGCAAGCCGAGAAGGCCCCGCACCGTTCGCCGGTGCGGGGTCTTTTCGTTGCGACGAAACCCCGACTGTCGAATATTCGATTGCCCGCCCGCGTCGACGGTGGGAGAGTTCTCGCCCGGAAGCAGTCACGCGCACGCGGCCCGGCCGGGGTACCGCAACCGGGTCCCGCACGTCGCGCAGCTGAATCCTCCAAGTGGCACGGCTCGCCAAGAGCCCAGAAGGTTCGAGTCCTCTCAAGACTGGAGCGCCGTCCGCGGGGGCACGAGGACCGAGGGTCCTGCGGTGCCCGGCTGCTGCCGGACACCCCACCGTCGGCCTCGCCCGCGGGCGGTGCCCGCCGCTGTGCCTCGACAAACCGAATACAGCAGAACTTTGCGCACACGAGGAAAGGAGGCGCGCAATGTCCATCTTCAACCGAAACCGTTGGGTCGTGAACCCCGGCGAGACCGCCCTGGAATACCGGGACGGACGGCTCGAGCGCGTCCTGAACCCGGGTGCGCACCGCGTCGATGCGCGCAGCACCGTCGTGCGCGTCGACACCCGCGAGCGCATCGTGCGCGTCGCGCCGCAGGAAGTGCTGACCGCCGACGGCGTGCCGGTGCGCGTATCGCTGGCGATCCGGCTGGCGGTCGTCGACCCGGTGCGGTACGCCGAGCGGGCCGAGGACCCGATCGACGCGGTGTACGTGGCCGCGCAGATCGCCCTGCGCACCGCGTGCGCGTCGGTGGCGGTCGACGACCTGGTCGGGCGCAGCGACGTCGTCGACGGTGACGCCCTGACCGCGGCCGCGGCTGCCGCCGGTGAGCCGGTCGGCATCGCGGTCCGTGCCGTGCTGATCCGCGACGTGATCCTGCCGCACGAGATCCGGGCGGCGGCCATGGAGCTGATCACCGCGAAGTCGCGCGGTCAGGCAAAGCTGGAGGCCGCGCGGGCCGAGACCGCCGCGCTGCGCAGCCTGGCCAACGCCGGCCGCATGCTGGACCAGCACCCGGCGCTGGCGCGCATGCGCCTGGTCGAGTCGGTGCCCTACGGCACCAAGGTCGTGCTGTCGGTCGGCGACGCCGCCGACGACGTCGACTGACGGGACCGCTGCGCCCGAGGAGGACGGGCCCGCACCGAAGGGTGCGGGCCCGTTTTCCGTCGGGCACCCCCGGGCCGGTCTACCGTGCGGGAATGGACCGACGGGACTTTCTCACGGCGCTGGTCGGCGCCGGGGTACTCGCCGGGTGTTCCCCGTCGCACAGCGCGACCCCCCGACCCCGCCTGCCACTTGCCGGCCGGCCGCCGGCCGTGCGGGTGCCGGTCGCCGAGCTGCCCGTCACCCGGCTGCCCGGCCCGGGTCGCTACCTCGCGCTGACGGTCGACGACGGGGCGAGCCCGGAGGTCGTCGCCGCCTACTGTCGCTTCGCCCGCGACACCGGCGCGCGGTTCACCTTCTTCGTCACCGGCCACTACGCCTCGTGGCGGGAGAACCGCGACCTGCTGCGCCCCCTCGTCGACACCGGGCAGGTCCAACTCGGCAACCACACGTGGACCCACCCCGACCTGACGTCGCTCACCGAGCAGGCGTGCGCCGACGAGCTGCAGCAGACCAAGGTCTTCCTGCGCAACGAATTCGGCGTCGACGGCACCCCGTACTACCGCCCGCCCTTCGGCTACCGCAACGACGCCGTGGACAGGGTCGCCGCCGACCTCGGCTACACGGTGCCGACGCTGTGGGAGGGTTCGCTGTCGGACTCGGGACTGATCACCGAGCAGTTCCTGGTCGGCCAGGCGCGCGAGTACCTACAGGCGCAGCACGTGGTCATCGGCCACGCGAACTTCCCGACCGTCACCCACGTCTACGACGAGATCATGCACATCATCGTGCGCCGCGGGCTGCAGATGGTGACGCTTGCGGACTACTTCCTGCCGCCACCAGCGCCGCACACGCCGTCGTCATCACCGTTGCCGACGCCGTCGCTATGAGCACCAGCGACGTCACCGAGTGGGCCCAGAGCAGGATCGCGCCTGCTTCCAGCGCCGCCGCCACCCACACCGTCACGCCGATGACCGTGCGCGACGCTGCGATCACCGCCAGCAGGAGCAGGGCCAGGACCGACAGGATCGCGCCGCTCGCGGCGAACAACCAAAGGTTCCCCGTCAACGGCCGGTACTCGTCGCCGACGATCCGCGGCACGAGCGGGGAGACGAGCCACGTCGAGGCGACCGTCACCACCCCGATGGCCGTCACCACCGCGAGCGCGATCCGCAGCGACCGGCCCCGACCGGGCGCGGCCAACCGCGGGTACACGACCGTCCCGATGGCCTGCGGAAGCCAGAACGCGGCCTTCGTCGCGACCGCCCCCAGCGCATAGACCCCGGCGTCGGCGTCCGACAGCACGACCCGGGCGAGCAGGAGGTCGAGGGAGACGGCGAGCAGCAGGGCGAGCTGGACCTGGGAGGCGCCCAGTACCTGCCTGACATTTTCTGCCGCTGTGGAGACGGTCGACGGGATATTCCCATCCCTCCCGCCGTGGGCCGCAGAAATTGTCAGGACAGCCGCCACCAACGTCCCCGCGGCACCCACCCACAGCGCGACGGTCGCCGACGCGCCGGCCAGCAGCGCGACGATCATCGGCCCCGACCGGAGCACCCCGACCATCCCCAGCACCCAGCCGAGGCGCCGGAACTCGCCGCGACCCTGCAGAAAGCCCTGGGCCGCCGCGGTCAGCGTGATCAGCGGAGCCATCACCAACCCGGCGGCCGCGGCGGCCACCGGGATGCGGGTCAGCGGCACCAGCACCGCCCCCGCGACCACCGAGATCAGGGCCACCAACAGTGCCGTCTGCCAGGCCAGCCGGGTCAGGCCGGTGCGCCCGTGCACGACCTCCCGCGCGATGACCGCCTGCACGCCCATCGACGGTGCCGCGACCACCACCATGGCGGCCATGACCACCCCGAAGACCCCGTAGTCGACGGCGCCGAGCGACCGGCTCGCCGGGATCGCGACCAGGTAGGCCGCCACGTTCGCGACCATCGACCCGACGGTCACCGCGCCGACCGATGCCGCCGCAGAACCACCGCCCGTCTTCACGCCTTCAGTGTGCCTGGTCACCAACCCGCGGCCGCGCTTTGGCATCGCCCCCGTCGATAGGCGACGATAGTGGGCGTGTACGACCAGGAATTCGTGACGAACCCCGACTCCGACGACGTCGGATCGCGCATCGACCCGGTGCTCGCGCGCAGCTGGCTGCTGGTGAACGGCGCCCAGTACGAGCGCTTCGAACCGGCGTCGCGCTCGCGCGCCGACATCGTCGTCCTCGACATCGAGGACGCGGTGGCGCCGAAGGACAAGGTCACCGCGCGCGACAACGCCGTGCGCTGGATCAACGAGGGCAACGCGGACTGGGTCCGCGTCAACGGTTTCGGCACCCCCTGGTGGGCCGACGATCTGGCCGCGCTGTCGAAGACCAAGATCGGCGGCATCATGCTGGCGATGGTCGAGTCGATGGACCACGTCACCGAGACCGCCAGCCGGGTGCCGGGCGTGCCGATCGTCGCGCTGGTCGAGACGGCCCGCGGGCTCGAGCGCATCGGCGAGATCGCGTCGGCCAAGGGCACCTTCCGCCTGGCCTTCGGCATCGGCGACTTCCGCCGCGACACCGGCTTCGGCGAGAACCCGCAGACCCTCGCCTACGCGCGGTCGCGGTTCACCATCGCGGCGAAGGCCGCGCACCTGCCCAGCGCCATCGACGGCCCGACCGTCGGCTCCAGCGCGCTCAAGCTGTCCGAGGCGACGGCGGTCAGCGTCGAGTTCGGCATGACCGGCAAGATCTGCCTGACCCCCGAGCAGTGCGCCCCGGTCAACGAGGGGCTCTCCCCGTCGCAGGACGACATCTCCTGGGCGCGCGAGTTCTTCGCCGAGTTCGACCGCGACGGCGGCGAGATCCGCAACGGCTCCGACCTTCCCCGTATCGCCCGCGCGACCAAGATCCTCGACCTCGCGCGCGCCTACGGCATCACCTCGAGCAGCTACTCCACCGACGAGTCCGGTCACTCGGCCGCACCGTCGGACACCTACCACTACTAGGGGCCGGTCGTGTCGCGCCCGCTGCTCGCGACCAGTGCGGCGAGCAGTGCACTGGTCATCGGGGCCGGGCTGCGCGGCGGTCCGCTGCTGATGCGCGACGCGGTGTCGACGCCGCGCTCCTTCCTCACCGACGCCGCGTTGGGCCTGGGCGAGACCCCGGCGCGCGCCGTTCCCCAAGACGCGCTGATCGCGCTGGCGAGTCACGTCGTGCCGGGCACCGTCGTCGTCATCGCGCTCACCTGGCTCGCGCTGGTGCTGGCCGGTGTCGGGGCGGGGCTGCTGGCCGGGCGGGTCGTCGGCGGCGGGTGGGGGCCGTCCTGCGCGGCCGCCCTCGTCGCGGTCTGGAACCCGTACGTCGCCGAGCGCCTCATGCAGGGGCAGTGGAGTCTGCTCGCCGGGTATGCCGTGGTCCCGTGGATCGTGCTGGCCGGTGGGCGTATCCGACGATCCGAACGGTCGGGGTGGGCGCTGCTGTGGGCCGCGGTCGTCGGTGCGGGGCTGACCCCGACGGGGTCGTTGCTCGCCGCGGTCGCGGTGCTCGTCGCGGTGATCGCTCCGGCGGTGTGGGTCAAGGATGGTCGACGGTCCGCCGCGGCGCTCGCACCGGTCGTCGTGGGGGCGCTGCCGTGGCTCGTCGCGACGGCGGCGAATACGACGTCGGCGCCCGCGGACCCCGGTGCCGCCGGCGTCTTTGCGCTGCGCGCCGAGCCTGGATTGGGCCGGGTCTTCACCGCGCTCGGGATGGGCGGGATCTGGAACGCCGATGCCGTTCCCGCGAGCCGCACCACCTGGTGGGCGGCGGTCGCGACGGTGCTGTTCCTGGGGGTTGTGGGGGTGGGTTGGTATGTCGTCGTGCGGGGTTGCCGGCACACGGCCACCGAATATCGGTGGTCGAGTGAATTCGAGCGCAGCGAGAATCTGTATCGAGACCCCGCAACCCGAAATGCCGGCGCACTGCTCGCCCTGGCCGCCGCGACCCTGGTCGTCCTCGCCTCGACGGCGCCCGGACTGGCGATGATGCGCGCGCTGATCGAGCACGTCCCGGGCGCCGGACTCCTCCGCGACACCCAGAAATTCCTGGCCCTACTCCTGCCCGCAGTCGCGATCGGCGCCGCCGCGGCGGTCCGCGGACTGACCAAGCTGATCCCCGGCGGATTCGCCGTCGCGGCAGTCGCGCTGTTCGTCGTCGCCCCCCTGCCCGACGCGGCGCTGCGCCTGCACCCCGTCGACCTCCCGAAGGATTGGCAAACGGTCGCCGACACGGTCCCTGCCGACCGGGGTGCTGTCGCGCTCTGGCCGACCGGCATGACGCGCGACTACTCCTTCGCGCCGACGCAGAGCCTCGATCCGGCCCGCCGACTCCTGCGCGCACCGGTGCTGGAGACCGGTGAACTGACCGTCGACGGGAAGCGGGTCGACGCCGATCCGTCGAGCCGCGCGGCGCGGGTGCAGCGCGCGCTCCAGCGCGGCGCAGGGTCGGCGGAACTCGCCGGGATGGGCGTCGGCTGGGTGCTCGTCGAAGAGCCCGATCGCAACGGGACCCCCCGCGGAATCACCTCCGTCGCCCCGGTCTTCACCGGTGACTGGCTCCAGCTCTACCGCGTCGAGAACCCGGTGATCGTCGACGGGGCGTCGGCGGCGCGGCGGGCGATCGTGCTCGGTGCGCACCTGCTCTGGTTGGCGGCGCTGGTGGCGGCGGTCAGCGCAGCCGCGCGAAGACTCGCTCGAAGCCGTCGGCGGTAGCCGACCACGAGTACCCGGCCGCCCGTTCGCGCGCGGCGGCACCGAGCTCGACGGCGAAGCCGGGATTCTCCAGCAGCTTGCGCGTCGCGGCGATCAGCTCGTCGCGACCGTCCACCAGCATGCCGGTCACCTCGTCGTCGATGGAATCGGTGAGCCCGGCCGATGCCCGGTAGCCGATGGTCGGCACACCGTGTTGGGCGGCCTCGACCACCGCGATGCCCCAGCCCTCCTTGCGCGAGGGCATGAGGTGCACGCGCGCGCCGGCGAGCAGGCGGTGTTTGCGCTCTTCGGAGACGTGGCCGTGGAAGGTGACGCGGTCGCCCACCCCGACCTTCCGCGCGTGCTCGCGCAGCTCGTCGGACCACCAGCCGCCGCCCACGACGTCCATCGTCACGTCGGGCATCTCCTCGGCGAGCGCGGCCAGGACGTCGAGGGCGTGCTCGATCTGCTTGTGCGGGACCAACCGGGAGAGCACGACGATCCGCCCGCCCGGATCTTGGGCACGGTCGGCGGGATTATGGGCACGGTCGGCGGATTTCTGGGCACGGTCGGCGGGATTCTGGGCACGGTCGGCGATGGGGGGCGGGTCGATCCCGGCGCGCACCACGTCGATCCGGTCGGCGTCGACGCCGAGGTCGACCAGCTCCGCGCGCGACGGCTCGGACACCGTCACGTACCGCCGTCGCCGATGAACCCACGGGGACAGGCGCGACTCGATCCACCAGCCCAGTCGGGACAGGACCGGACCGGCGACCGGCCACTGCTCGCGGTGGCAGTGGTGCACCAGCACGACCGTCCGCCGCGACAGCAGCGAGGCGAAGAAGGGCACGCCGTTCTGGGTGTCGACGACGGCGTCGGGGGCGAAGCCGCGCAGCGGCCCCACCCCGAGGCGCGCGCCCGCCAGTGTCAGCAGGGCCCGCGGGTAGACCGTCAGTCGTCCGCCGCGCCGGATGATGCGCACCCCGTCGACGACCGTCTCGTCGTCGCACCCGGGGAAGGCCGCCGTGAGCAGCGCGACCCGCATGCCCCGAGCGGCCAATTCGGCGCCGACGCGCTGCACGTAGCGCTCGCTGCCGCCGCCCTGCGGGTGGTCCAGGTCGCGCCAGCAGAGCAGGGCGACGGCGGGGGCGGTGGAGGTCGGCATAACGCCGACCAGGATACGCGGGGGTCGGCGGTACCCTCGTGGTCGTGACCGACGACGCCGACCTCGTGCCGGGCTCCCCGAGCTGGTGGGCGCGCCGCGAGACGCCGAAGACGCCGTCGACGAGCCGTCGGGGGCGGCCGTCGCGCCCGCTGGACGAGATCTGCGACGTCGCACTGCGGCTGCTCGACGAGGGCGGCGCCGAGGCGCTGTCGATGAGGACGCTGGCCAAGGAGCTCGACTCCTCGACGGCCACGCTCTACCGACAGCTGCCCGGCGGCAAGGAGGAGCTCGAGGCGCTGATCGTCGACCGTCTGATGGGCGAGATGATGCTCGAGCTCGCCGAGGACCTGAAGGGGTCGTCGGCGCGGCCGGGGGTCGAGCACCTGGCCGAGCGCATCCGCATCGGTGCGCGCACCAGCTACCGCGTGCTGCGGCGTCACCCCGCGGCGGCGCGCCTGTTCCTGCTGCGCCGGCCCGCCGGCCCGGTCGCGATCTATCGCGCCGAGATGGGCATCCGGCAGATGATCCGCGACGGCCTGTCGCCGTCGGATGCCGCCGACACCTATACGACGCTCGGTCGGCTCGTCGTCGGTGCCGCGGTGCAGGGGACGCCCGAGGACAAGGCCGAGGTCGAGGAGATGCGCGAGTACAACGCCGCCCTCGACCCCGCGCACTTCCCCGCGGTCGCGCAGGTGCCCGACTATCCGCGCGAGATCGACGTGGAGTTCGAGTACACGCTCGGCTTGATCGTCGACGGTGTGGTGGCCCGGGTGGGGCGGGGTTGATGCGCGTCGACGCACCGATGCGCCGGCTCGCGACCTTCCGTCGCGCGCGCGGGCTGCTGCGCGACTTCCGGTACGAGCAGTCCGACCCGGCACGGTTCTACGGTGCGCTGGCGCGGGACACCGCCGCGATGGTCGACGCGGTCGTCGACGGCGGGATCGAGGGAGCGGTCGTGCTCGACGTCGGCGGGGGACCGGGGTATTTCGCCGACGCCTTCGCCGAGCGGGGTGCGCGGTACCTGGCCGTCGACCCGGATGCCGGGGAGTTGCACGCCGCCGGGTTGGCCCACCGCACGACCGTCCGCGCGGCGGGGGAGGCGCTTCCCTTCGCCGACGGCTCGGTGGACGCCTGCCTGTCGTCGAACGTCGTCGAGCACACGCCCCGACCGTGGGAGATGGCCGACGAGATGATCCGCGTGACGAGGCCGGGCGGGACCGTCGTCATCAGCTACACGCTCTGGTGGGGTCCGTTCGGCGGCCACGAGATGGGGCTGTCGCACTACCTGGGCGGTCATCGGGCCGCGGCGCGCTACGCCCGGCGGCACGGGCACCCGCCGAAGAACCTGTACGGGGAGTCGCTGTTCACGGTGACGGCGGCGGACGGTCTGGCCTGGGCGCGCCGGGCCCGGGGGGCACGGTTGGTCGCGGCCTTCCCGCGCTATCTGCCACGCTGGATGTGGTGGGTGCTGCGCGTGCCCGGTCTGCGCGAGGTGGCGGCGACGAACCTGGTGATGGTGTTGACGGTCGACTGAGATCTGCACGCTGGTGGGTTGTCGGCGCGATAGTCACGTCGGCGGTGTGGAATCGTGCGGATCTCAGCAGCCAGGCCGGGTAGCGTGGCGGGCATCACAACCGCTAGGCTGAGCCTTCAGACAACGCGTGTAGTCAGAACGAAAGGTCCCCATGTCCAAGCTGAGCGACATCCGCGATCAGGTCTCCGACACCTTCGGGGCGGTGAAGGTGCTGCAGTCCTCCGGCGCCATCGACCTGAAGAAGCCGAAGCAGTTCGCCGAGGCGGTCAAGCTGGGCAAGCTCATCGGACCGGTCGCGACCGTCGTCGGGCACGTCGCCAAGGAGGACCCGAACCAGCCGGCGATCGTCGACGAGGCCGGCACGATCACGTTCGCCGAGTTCGACAAGCGCGCCAACGCGATCGCCAACCAGCTGCACGCCGACGGCCTCAAAGAGGGTGACGTCGTGGGCATCATCGCCCGTGACCACCGGGGCCTGCTGACCGTCATCGCCGGCTCCGGCCGCGCCGGGGTCCGCCTGGCCATGATGAACACCGGCTTCTCCAAGCCGCAGTTCAACGAGGTCGCCAAGCGTGAGGGCCTCAAGGCCGTGTTCTACGACGAGGAGTTCAGCGAGCTCGTCGAGGACTTCCCCGCGGACAAGCGCTACCTGACGTGGAAGGACTCGAAGAAGAAGCCGCCGAAGGGGGTGCGGGTCCTCGAGGAGATCGTCACGACCGGCGACACGTCGGCGGTGCCGCTGCCCAAGGAGTTCGCCGGCTTCGTGATCCTCACCTCCGGCACCACCGGCCTGCCCAAGGGTGCGCATCGCGCCAAGCTGTCGCCGTTCGCCAGTGCGCTGATCCTCGACCGGATCCCGTTTCCGCAGCACAGCGCCGCGGTCATCGTCAGCCCGATCTTCCACGCGACCGGCTGGGCCATGTGGGGCGTCTCGACGGCGCTGGCCAACACCGCGGTGCTGATGCGCCGTTTCGACCCGGAGAAGACGCTCAAGGCGATCGCCGACAACAAGGCCCAGGTCCTCGTCGCGGTCCCGACCATGCTCTACCGGATCCTCGCCCTGGGCGACGACGTCATCAAGAAGTACGACACCAGCTCGCTCACGACGGTCGTCGTCGCGGGGTCGGCGCTGCCGCCGGCGCTGTGCGAGCGGTGGCAGGACACCTTCGGCGACACGCTCTACAACCTGTACGGCTCCACCGAGGTCGCCGTCGCGTCGGTCGCCCAGCCCAAGGACCTGCGGCTCTCGCCGGGCACCATCGGCAAGCCGCCGGTCTCCAGCTACCTGCGCCTCTACGACGACAACGACAAGCAGATCAAGGCCAAGAACACCCCGGGGAGGCTCTTCGTGCGCAACGGCGCGCCGTTCGAGGGCTACACCGACGGTCGCAACAAGCAGGTCATCGACGGGTACATGTCCAGCGGCGACATGGCGCTGGTCGACGACCACGGGCTCTGGCACATCGCCGGCCGCGACGACGACATGATCGTCTCCGGCGGTGAGAACCTCTACCCGCAGGAGGTGGAAAACCTGCTCGCCGCGCACGACGACGTCGCCGACGTGGCCGTGATCGGCGTCGACGACGAGGAGTTCGGCAAGCGGCTGCGCGCGTTCATCGTGCCCGCCGAGGGCGCCAAGCCCACCGCCGAAGACATCCGCGCCCACGTGAAGTCGAACCTCGCCCGGTACAAGGTGCCGCGCGACGTGGTCTTCGTCGACGACCTGCCGCGCAACCCGACCGGCAAGCTCGTCAAGCGGCTCCTGCCGACCGGCCCGCTCGACGACTGAGCGAACACCCGGACAACGAAGAACCCGACTGCCCAGCACGGCAGTCGGGTTCTTCTGTGTCCGTCAGATGCGGAGGTCGGCTCAGAACCAGCCCCACATCCAGCGACGGTAACGGCGGTCGTAGTAACGACGACGGAAGCGGCGCGGGCGCGGGCCGTAAGGGCCGTGGCCGTAGGGGCCGTGGTTGTACGGGGGGCGCGGGCCGGGACCCGGGCGGTAAGGGCCATGGTGACGCATAGCGTGTCCTTTCGTTGGGGGTCGAACTCTTCAACCGACACGAACGTATCGGGCGGACCGCAACAAGAGCTTTGGGCAAACTGGACATTCCCTGGGAGTCCGATCACGCGTTGATCACGATGCGCAGGCGACTTTCAGGCATGGTGGTCCTATGCGCAAACTGATCGTGATCGTCGGGGCGGCCCTGTTGGCGATGGGGATGGTCGGCTGCGACGTCCGGCCCGGCGCCGGACCGTTGAAGTCGACGAAGGTGGAGACGATCGTCGCCGTCGTCGACGGAAAACCGGCCAAGGGCTATCACCTCGACCCGTCGTCGTCCGATCGGGTGATCGACTGTTCCTACGCCCAGATCAGTCGCGCGGCGACGACCATGGGCGTCTTCGGCGGGTGCGGCGCATCGGCCGATGTGGCTGACGTCTGCTGGCAGGGCACCGGCGGCAAACTGCTGTGCGGCACCGCGCCGTGGGAGAAGAAGCTCAACGAATGGGTGGTCGGCTCCGGGCGGTTGCCGGTGAACGCCGAACCGCTCGCCGAGCCCGAACCGTGGGGCGTCGAGCTGGCCGACGGTCGCCGGTGCCGCGCGCGAGTCGGCGGGGCATGGGGAGGTCGGGCCGACGGGATGGTCGGCGCGTACTCGTGCACCGGGGACCTGCGCGACGTGATCCTGCAGGGCGTCGACGCCAAGACCGCCTTCGATCGGTCGACGCCGTTCTGGACCGTCGCGGTCGGCGAGCTCGGCTCGGGGTCGCCGGACTTCGGCCCGCCGAAGCGGGTCCAGGTCCGCGTCGCTTACTTCGCGGGGTCGCAGGTCGCCGGCTGACGTCTCGTGTGAGGGCGCAGTCCACAATTGACGACTGTCCGCAGTCGCCAGTCAAATGAGCGGCGAGCCCCGCGTCTGCTCAGGTCAGCGACCTAGGTTCCGTGGTTGTGACGGATGGGGAGGCATACAGTGGCAGTCATGACGGAGGTACTGGGCTTGCCGCGCGGCCGCGCGTTGACCCGTGCCGACCTGAAAGCAATGCCTGATGACGGGCACCGGTACGAACTCATCGACGGGATTCTCGTCGTGAGTCCATCGCCGCTCACCATCCATCAGCGGATCAGCGGCAATCTGTACCAGCTGCTCCGCCAATGCTGTCCGAGCGATCACGAGGTCATGTACGCCCCCCTCGATGTCGTTTTGGCTGACGACACGGTGATCCAGCCCGACCTCGTCGTCGCGCCGATCGATGACTATGGCACCGCCGGCATGGCCGTCGCACCGACGCTCGCCTTCGAGATCCTCTCGCCGTCGACTCGTGCCGTCGATCTGCTCCTCAAGAAGGATCGGCTGCGCCGCGCCGGGTGCATGAACTACTGGGTGGTGGACCCCGAAGGCCCATCGATCACCGCGTGGGCGTTGCGCGACGGTGACTACGTCGATGCGGGTAATGCCGTGGGCAGGGAGACACTCAGCCTGACCGATCCGTTCGAGATCGCGGTAGTCCCGGCGGAGTTGACCCGTCGCGGCTAGCGTGACGAGAAACCCGACTTCCGGAGGTCAACCCGCGATGAGTTCTGATCAAGACGCCCTGAAGCTGATGCTCGACGAGGCGGAGATCCGCCGCCTGCTCACCCGGTACGCGACCGCCGTCGATGAGCGCGACTGGGAGCTGTACCGAACGGTGTTCACCCCCGACGCGTACATCGATTACACGTCGGCGCCGCACGGGGAGGCCGGGACGCTCGACGAGACAGTCGACTGGCTGTCGAAGAACCTGACCCTGCTGCCGATGACCATGCACTGCGTGATGAACATCGACACCACGTTCGACGGTGACCGCGCGACCGTGCGCGCCCAGTTCTACAACCCGCTGCAGATCCCGGGCGTGGACGGGCCGTCGTTCTGCGGCGGGTACTACAACCACAGCCTCGTGCGCACCGAGGACGGCTGGCGCAGCGAGAAGCTTGTCGAGGACAACATCTGGTTCGAGAACAACCCGTTCGTCACCGAGGACTGACATTTTCTGCGCCTGAGCGGGTCGTCGAAGGGATATTCCCGTCGGACCTCGTGTGAGGCGCAGAAAATGTCAGCCGTATTCGCCCGGCCCCACCCGCAACCCTGCTAGACAAGATTGAAAATCTGTCAACCGAAGGGCGGCGGTCGTGCCAGCGATTCCCTGTGCACCCGGCGACATCACGCCCGCGTGGCTCGGCGAGGTACTCGGCATGGCGATCGCCGACGTCGACGTCGAGCCGGTGGGAACCGGTCAGACGGGTGCGACCTACCGCGTCCGACCGACACGGACCGATGGACGGCCGACCGCCCCGCTCATCGCGAAACTGCCGTCGCAGGAGGCGGATGTGCGCGAGCGGGTGTCGCTGAGCTACCGGGCCGAGCACTCCTTCTACGCGAACGCGGCGGACACGGTCGCCGTGCCGCTGCCGGTCGTGCACCACTGCGAGGTCAGCGAGGACTGCACCGAGTTCGTCCTGCTCATGGACGACCTTGCGCCGGCGGTCCAGGGTGATCAGCTCGACGGGTGCGGGCCGGCGCGCGCACGGCTGGCCGTCGAGGCGTTGGCGGGTCTGCACGGGCCCCGCTGGTGCGACCCCGCGTGGGTCGAGTTCCCCGGCGTCACCATGCCCAAGCCGACACCCGACTTCGCCGGCGGCATGGGCGAGCTCGCGCGCATGGCCACCGACATCACGCTGGACAAGATCGGCGACCGGCTCGACGACGAGGCGCGCGCGACGATCAGCGCCGCCGCCGACCGCATCACTCCGTGGCTCGGCCTCGAACCCGACCGCTTCGCGCTGCTGCACGGCGACTACCGACTGGACAACATGTTGTTCACCCCCGGCGACTCGTCGATCACCGTCGTCGACTGGCAGACGCTCACCGTCGGCCTGCCCGCCCGCGACCTCGCCTACTTCGTCGGGACCAGCCTGCTGCCCGATGTGCGGCGCAAACACGAGCGCGACCTGGTCGACCGCTACCACGCGGCGCTGCTCACCCACGGCGTCGGCGACTACACCGCGCAGGACTGCTGGCGCGACTATCGGTTGGGCATGCTGCAGATCCCCCTCATCACTACCCTCGGCTACGCGTTCTCCGCGGTCACCGAGCGCGGCGACGAGATGGCCGCGACGATGCTGGCGCGCGGGGCACGGGCGCTCGGCGACCACGATTCGTTGGCGCTCGTCGACGAGGCGGTCGGCTGATGGCGGTGCTCGACGAGCTCGGCTGCTACCTGTTGGCGGGCGCCGGCGCCGACAATCCGGCGACGCTGCTCGACGAGGCGCGTCGGGCCGAGGAGCTCGGACTGGGCACCGCCTTCATCTCCGAGCGCTGGAACGTCAAAGAGGCGGCGTCGTTGACCGGCGCGGCATGCGCGGTGACCGATCGGATCCAGATCGCCACGGCCGCGACCAACCACAACACCCGGCACCCGCTCATCACCGCGTCGTGGGCGACGACGATGCATCGGCTCTCCGGCGGTCGGTTCACGCTCGGCATCGGGCGCGGGATCGCCGCGGTCTACTCCGGGTTCGGCATCCCATCGGTGACCACCGCGCAGATGGAGGACTTCGCCGACGTGATGCGGCGGCTGTGGCACGGGGAGGTCATCGTCGGGCACGACGGCCCGATCGGGACGTACCAGGTGCTGTTCCTCGACCGCGACTTCCGCGAGGACATCCGACTGGCGATCGTCGCGTTCGGCCCCAAGACTCTGGCGCTGGGCGGCCGCGCTTTCGACGACGTCATCCTGCACACCTACTTCACGCCGGAGACGCTGCAGCGGGCCGTCGCGAAGGTCAAGCGCGCCGCCGAGGAAGCCGGTCGTGATCCCGATTCGGTGCGGGTCTGGTCGTGCCTGGCCACCGTCGGCGATCACCTGCCCGAGCAGGTGCGATTGAAAAAGACGGTCGCGCGGTTGGCGACCTACCTGCAGGGGTACGGCGACCTTCTCGTATCGACCAACGGGTGGGACCCGGCGGTGCTCACGCGCTTCCGGGCCGACCCCGTCGTGTTGTCGGTGCCGGGCGGGATAGACCACAAGGCGACGCCCGAGCAGATCGAGCACATCGCGACACTCATCCCCGACGAGTGGCTCGAGCCGGCGGCGACCGGTTCACCGGCGCAGTGTGCGGCGCGGGTGCGCGAGGAGTTGGGTCACGGCGCCGACGCGGTCATCATGCACGGCGCGACGCCCGATGAGCTCGAGCCGGTGATTGCGGCGTACCGCGCATGACTGCCGAGCGACTCAGCGAGCACGTCGAGGTGCTGCGCGGTAGTGACGACGGCACCTTTCCGCGCGGCAATCCGCTGCTGGTCCGCGGCGGTGACACCGTCGTGCGCATCGATGCGTCGCTGGACCATCCGGCCACCCCCAACGCCGACCTCATCGTGCTCAGCCACTACCACGAGGACCACGTCGTCGGGCTCGGCGAGACGTCGGCGCCGGTGATGGTGCACGAGCGCGACCTCGCGTGTGTGCAGTCGTGGGAGGAGTTTGCACGGGTCACCGGGCTGGAGTCGGCGCCGATGGGCGAGGAGCTGCGCCAGCGGTTCCGCTGGTCCGAGCGGCCCGATGCCGTCGGGTTCAGCGACGTCGCGGTGATCGACGTCGGCGGCGGGGTGCGCATCCGGGTGGTGCCGCTGCCGGGGCATACCGCCGGGCACTGCGGGTTCCTCATCGAGCCCGACGGGGTGCTGTACATCGCCGACGTGGACCTGATGGCGTTCGGACCGTTCTACGCAGACATCGGGTCGGAGCTGTCCGACGTGCGCGGGTCGTTGGCGCGGTGCGCGGAGATCGACGCGGGCGTCTACACGACCTTCCACCACAAGGGACCGTACGACGACCGGCCGGAGTACCTGTCGGTCCTCGGCACGCACGCCGCCGCACTCGATGCGCGGGACGAGCGGATCCTCGCCCTCGTCGCCGGCGGTGCCGAATCTGCGCGCGACATGGTGGGCAGGGGAGTGATCTACCGGCTGGAGGGTCGACGACCCTGGTACGCCGACGCCGTCGAGGAGATCATGATCGGCCAGCACATGGTGGAGCTGGGCGTCGGGTCTGCGGCGACTACTCGTCGTCCCCACTGATCAGGATTGATTCCGGCTCGCCGTGGATGCGTTCGGCGACGGTGTGTTGCGCCGACGAGAGTTGGTCGATGGGGACGTGCTCGACGGCCAGCGCCCACCAGAGGGTGTCGCGGATGCCGCAGTCACCACACTTGCGCGGCGCGACCACGCCGAAGGCGCCCATGTTCGGCGGGTAGTCCCAGCCGCTCTCCAGGGCGGCCTCGGGGGTGAGCACCTCGTCGCGGCCGCAGACCTCGCAGATGTGGCGCAACTCCATACCGATGAGCCTAGGCCCGCGCCCCGACAACCCGGCTCACAGCGACCGCACCATCGTGAGCTGGTGAACCGGTTTGCCCCGGTAGCGCATCCCGGGGACCCGCGGGGCGTCGCCGTGCGGCTCGAAGCCGTGGCGGGTGAAGAAGCGGGTGGCGCGCTCGTTCTCGACCAGCGTCTGCAGGTAGATCCCCGGGCATCCCGACTCGCGCGCGTGGTCGACGAAGGCGGCGACCAGCTCACCGGCGGCGCCGGTTCCCCGTGCCTCGGGTGCGACGTTGATGTGCAGGTGTGCGGGCCAGCGCGGATCGTCGAGCTCGCCGGCCGAGCGTCCCCGGTTGCGCATCGAGTCGACCGCCGCGCGCAGCAGGAAGCGCACGACGCTCGGGATGAGGAAGAGGCGGTACTGCGCGATGGCCGCGGTCATGCGGTCGTCCTCGCTCTTCACCTTGCCCGTGCCCAGCGATCCGACGAGATAGCCGACCAGCTTGCCGTCGGCCTCGGCGACGAAGGCGGACTCGGGCTCGTCGTCGAGGTAGGGGGTCAGATAGACGTCGAGCTCGGAGGGCTCGTGGCCCCACAGGGACTCCGACGGCGCGCTCTCACCCGCGCGCCGGGCGAGCGTGAGGAGCTCGGCGCGGTCGCTGGCGTTGTACGGCCTGATCGTTGGGGTGCTCATGCACATTTCAGGCTCGTCCACAGGGGGCCGTTGCGCAAGCATCGACGCGCAGATGTGGCCCGACACAATGCCGAGGTCATCCGGCAGGCGAGGAAATCGATCAGGGGCCGAGTCGGTACTGCGCAGATCCTCAGTGCCATCCGCGAGGGGCGGGACGTGGCGTAGGGAGCAGGCTCCGGAACCCGGTGATGCACGGTGCATCACGCTCAGACCGGTGATGCAGCGTGCATCAAAACGGCGGTGATGCACGGGTGCATCACGAGCCTGATGACCCCGACGACCCTGAACGAGGGGGCAACGTGCTGCGAACCGGCCAGGTGGCCAGCAGGTGGCCCTGGGCGTCGCGGTAGGAGACGATCGTCGGCCGCGGGCCGTTGACCTGGAACGATACGACGCCCATGGTCCGGTCTCCCGACGCCAGGCGGCGGGTGGGCAGGTTGCTGGTGGGGAAGCGGTAGGTGGTACCCCCGCCCTTGGCCGAGAAGTAGAGGCGGTTGACCGGGAACTCGCCGCGCGTCGAGATGAAGCGGGCGGTGAAGCGCAGCGTGCGGTCCGTCAGGCGCATGCTGGTCACGTCGATGTAGCCCGAGAAGGTCTCGTGGGTGACGTACTTTCCCGGCGTCGCGGGGGACACCGGCGGCGGTGCGGCGTGAGCCGCAGGCGGTGCGACGAGAGCGGTGAGCGCGACGGCGGTCGCGCCCGCGAGGCCGGCGAATCGGGTGGCGTTCTTCATGATCCGAGCTCCTTCCGTCCGGATTCGACGGTACTCCCGTCCACAGTCGGCGGTTGTCCACACGAACGTCGGGAGAGGAGATTCCCGGCGCACTTCGGCGGTGCTCGCGGACCTAGATTCCGTGGCTATGGGCGACGGGGAGGCTTACAGTGGCAATCATGACGACCGAGGTGCTGGGCTTGCCGCGGGGGCGTGCGCTGACCCGCGACGACCTCGATTCGATGCCCGATGACGGGCACCGGTACGAGCTGCTCGACGGCGTGCTCGTCGTGAGCCCGTCGCCGCGCTGGATCCATCAGCGGGTGAGCGTGAACCTGGTGGCCCGGCTCTACGCGGTGTGCACCGACGATCTCGAAATTCTGCACGCACCGTTCGACGTCGTCCTCGCCGACGACACCGTCCTTCAACCCGATGCGCTTGTCGTCAGGAGATCCGCGTTCAACGACCGCGCGTTGCAGGGACCCCCGGAGCTGGCGGTGGAGGTGCTGTCACCGTCGACGCGCGGCGTGGATCTACTCCTGAAGAAGGAACGGTTGCAGCGGGCGGGGTGTGGGCACTACTGGGTTGTCGACCCCGACGAGCCATCCATCACCGCGTGGGCGTTGCGCGACGGTGAGTACGAGGTGGTCGGCCGGGCGACGGGCGATGAGGAGTTGGACGTCACCCAACCGTTCGAGGTGTCGTTGGTGCCGGTAGCGCTTCTCGACTGAGCGTCCAACGGTCTTGGTGGCAGTCCGACAACGGCATCGCATTTTCGGTGGCCGCCATATGCTGACCGCGTGGCGACGAAACTGATGCTCACCGTGCACGGCAACAACCTCGCACCGATCCTGCTCGGCGACGAACTGCGAGGAGCCCTGACTGCCGCCGGGGCAACGGCGTTGCAGGTGAACGTCGACGACGAGACCGTCGCTCCCGCCATGCGCATCCCCGCGGCAGAGCCGGTGTCAGCGATTCTGTCGGTGTGGACCGACGGGGAGTCGCAGCCGATCGTCGACGCGGTGGCGGAAGCCGTTGGTACGCAACCCCACGCCTATCGCGTCAGCGAGATCGTCCGCCTCGATCCGCGTCCGGTCCCCGACGGTCAGCGCGCCGACGTCCTGGCCAACGTCGCACTCCTGCGACGACCGTCGGACATGTCGCGGCAGGACTACCTCGACTACTGGATGCAGCACCACACCGCCGTCGCGATCCGCACGCAGAACACCGAGGCGTACGTGCAGAACATCGTCGACGAGGTGATCACCGAGGGGTCGCCGGAAGTGGCGGGGATCGTCGAGGAGCATTTCCCGATGGCCGGCATGACCGACCCTCACGAGTTCTACGGCAGTCGGGGTGACGACGCCGAGCTCAAGCGTCGCATCGACGAGCTCATGGCCAGCGTCGGGAAGTTCGGAGCAGGGGACGGGCTCGATCTGGTTCCCAGCAGTAGATACTTCTGGGCGCTGTAGGCGGGACTACTCGGCGGACGGCAGGACGACGCGGCTGACCGCGACGGCACCTCCCGGTTGCGCGGTCGGCATCACGCGGCGCAGGGCGGGGAAGTCGACGTTCGGCGTGGCCGCGGGCAGCGGGCCCGGTCCGCGGAAGCCCAGCCGAGTCAGCCGGGCGATCTGCGTGGGCGACTTGGCGTAGGCGATGAAGCCGTCGACGGCGTCGGAGCTGTACGAGGGGGCGCCGCTCAGTCGGATCACCGGGTAGTCGAGCACGGGAGTGGCGCCGTGCGGTCGGAAGACGCCGAGCTTTCGTTGCTTCCAGTCGCGGGTGGCGAGGTAGAGCTGCTGCTCGCTGATCGGGACGGTCCGCACCCGGGCCGCTTCCACGTCGGGGGCCGCGGCGATCGCCCGGACGGCGGCCTCGGCACTGCCGTCGCCGACCTTCGGCGGGTTGTGGACCAGCTGCCCCAGACCGGTCTGGATGGGCGCCGCGGCCACCGCTCGGCCGGACAGCGGGCCGGCGTCGGGGTTCTTCGCGAGGGTCGCGTTGTAGGCGTAGGCCTGCGCGACGAGGGCCGTCGCGTCCGAGCCGGGGCCGACGGGCATCGCCATGCGGGCCGACCCGGTGATCTTGAACTCGCCGTACGCGGCGAAGGCGTTCTCGTAGGTCAGGTAGGGCGCGTTGAGCCATTCGCCGCCGTTGCCGGAGGCGGCGAGCAACTCCGGGCGCGAGGCGACGACGACCGGGGAGGTGACCAGTGACGCGGGCTGTCCGGCGATCGCGTCCGGCTTGGCCACGGTCAGTGCGGCCGACCACACCGACGACTGCGGAATCCATGCTGCCGGCCCCGTCGGAGGCTGCGGTGAGGTGAGGGAGGTGAGGGTCTCGCGCGCATCGGCCGCACGCACGCTCACCGCGACGCAACGATTGGCGACGACGGGACGGGTCGCGTTGTAGGTCGTGGCGATCTCTGCCAGGGCTGAGGCCACAGTGGCATCGGCGGCGACGTCGACCGGGGCGTTTCCCGCCGGGCACCGACCGTCCGCGGGCGGGCCAGACGTGGGAGCGCCGGTCGTTGGTGCGCCGGCAGTTGGAGTGGGCGTCGCTTTGCCGGGGTCCTTGCGGTGGTCGAGCCACACCTGAACCGCGACGACGACGGCGATCACCGCCGCCGTCGCGACGATGAGACGTCGTGCCCCCGCTGAATCGCCCCGATAGCTGTGTCGCCCCACGATGAACCGCTTCCGTCTGTTGGCTGGTGCACCGACTGGCCGCGGGGGCGGGCCTGGACGACGCGCAGCAGCTCAAGTGCTGGTCTTGGTGCTGCGACGTGCCCGGTGCACAACCGGCTCAGGCGGCCGGTCGGCAAGATCGTACATTATGCGGAATCTGCTTGGAAGGAATTCGGTCCACACCGAAAGAACCGTGCGTCGACGACGAGCGATGGCTTGGCGAGACGGCAATTCGAGCAAAACGGACACCGCCGGCGAGTACGGTGAGAACACCGCGACCCAAGGGGGACCACATGCGCCGGATCCGCACTCCATTCGTCGCCGCAGGTGCACTCACCGCGGCCATCCTCGTCGGCACCACCGCGCTCGCGCCCGACGCCGAGGCGCGGGTCACCGAAGGTCGCTACCGCGCGGCCACCGTCGTGTTCGGCATGACCTTTCGGACCTACGTCGCGGTAGACGGCCACACCCTCTACGACTTTGGGCCGCTGGGAGCCCAACGCTTCCACATCGTGCCGACGCGCACCGGTGGCTACTACGACGCTTACGGGCAACGCCGGGTTCTGAATCGACGCCCGGGAGGCGGGTTCAGTGGGCCGGTGTTCGTTGGCCCCGTCGTGGTTGGGCACTCTGATCTTCGGCGGACGGTGCACTGACGAGGCGGTTTGGTCGGTCGCTCACGACGGGTCGGCTTGAACCTGGCGTAGCCACACACCACCGTAAAATCCACGCCCCCGGCGGGCCCTACTTCTGACCCGACTGGCGTTCCTGGCGCATGTACGCTTCTCCGCCTTGCGTGTCATAGCACCACTGGGAGAAGCGCGTTGCACCGTCGGTGTAGAGGGCTGGCCGGGCGTGCCCCCAAGGCAGCGGATGATATTGGGCGGTTTGGGAGGTGCAGCAACCGCCCATCCTCCGGTTAGCACGATTGCCGCCGACGCGGCACCAATCACAAGTGTTCTGATCACTGTCTTCCTTTGGCTCTCACTCGTAACTACGGATCGTCTGCCGAATCTGCTTAGAGACCCGGTAGATGTCGATGACCGACTCGATGTCATGCCGAGTTGGTGTCTCCTTGCCCTTCTCGAAGGTCGACACGTATTTCACGCTCTGACCATTGAGATGTAGGCGAATGATCGGCTTGCGGTTGTTGTCGTCAAGCAGGACTGCGAAGTAGGCCTTTCCGTCGCGATAGGCGATCCGCTCAGGTGGAATGTCCGAGACAGCGATCGCTCTGACGATGTTGTAGCCCTCGAGCTCCTCTTCAGTCGTGACGACGTCCGAGTCGGGCGCGTGCGCTGGTTCTTCTGCTTGCGCTGAGGGAGGGGCCGTTGGCTGTTTGGCTTGAGGCGAGTCACTCTCTGCGGTTGCGTCATCGCCTAGGGCGACCTTCAGGCGCTCGTTCACCTGGCCGCCGAGATATTGGGTAAGGGCCTTGGCCACAAGTGGGCGGAACTGGTCGATGACCTTCTGAGTTGCCTTCCCTTCGTAGATCCGAGTGACGAAGTATCGAACCCAATCATCGGAGGGGTCCTTCACCTCGTCGGCGATCATCCGGCGGATGCCGCCCACGTACTTGAGCTCCTGCGCGGCGTTGATAACCGAGTCAAGGTCGAACGAGTCTTTCGAAAGCTTCTGGATTTCTGGGAGAAGACTTCGGTCGAGATCGAGGAGGTCGAAGACCAGGAAAGGCTTCTCGTCCATCCGATTGGGCAGCTCGGAGTCAGTGAAGACCTGGTACTGCTGGCCGTTTGTGAGGATCGCGATGCGCGCCGAAGTGACAGAGAAGTACCGGAAGAGTTGGCCGGCGTGCCGAAGGTCGAGAGTCGAGCCGATCGGCTTGCACTCGATCAGGAGCTGGAGGTTGTCGTCATGGAAGATCGCGTAGTCGACTTTCTCCCCACGTTTGGTGGCGACGTCGGCTGTGTATTCAGGGACCACTTCTGTGGGGTCGAAGACGTCATATCCCAGAACGTTGGAGATGAACGGCATAATAAAAGCGTTCTTTGTGCCTTCCTCCGTGTCGATGCTGTCCCTTGTGGATTGGATCTTTCGCGCCAAGGCGCCGATCTGTTCATTAGTCGTCGCCACGCTCAGCTCCCGCCGTTCCGATTGGTGGAATCACCCTAGCCCTCGGAAAGCGTCGAGGACCGGGGCTTTGACGGACTGGCTCGCGCATCCTCGATGATCGGCGGCTGTTCGCTAGTCTGGTCCCAGCGGCCCGACGGACTTCAGGTGTCTAGCACCACGACATGTCCCCACCCGCACGAGTTGATTCGTGCTGCCTTGGGGACTCATCGTGACGTTGCTGCGCACTACCGCCGCGGATCCGCGCTTGGATCAGCCGGAGTCGCTTGTGGAGAAGCTGCTGGAGCAAATGCTCTTCGCTACCGGTAGGCGTGCGAGCAAGTCCGAGCAGGCTTCCTGGGGGAAGAGCCTTCCCGCCCTAGCCACAGACCTGAGAGATGCCGGGCTCAGCGACGTTGAGATGCTCATCGAGTACCGGCTACCACTCACGTCTCGACGTGCCGACGTGGTTCTCGCCGGTATCCATCCGGAGACCGGTGCGCCGTCGTATGTAGTCGTTGAGTTGAAGCAGTGGACCTCGGCGCACGCATACGAGGGCGATTCGTCCCTCGTTGACGTCCTCGGGATGCCGGGCCCACCCAAGTCCAACCCGATTCTTCAGGTCCGCGACTATTGCGACTACATCGCTGATTTCGCCCGCGCGATCGAAGATCAACCTGATGCGCTGGCGGGCGTCGCGTACCTCCACAATGCGACGGACCCAGCGCTGGTTTCTGATCTGCGCGGAGTTCCGGTCACGACGTCGGGTCAGCTGTTTACGGCCGCTGAGCGGGGCGCATTCCACGAGTTCCTGCGTTCACGGCTGGCGCCTACGAGCGGTCGGGCGTCCGCCGATCTCTTGCTCAAGTCTCATATCGCGCCGTCACGGCAGCTTCTGAAGGTCGCCGCCGACGAGGTGAAGAACAGATCCCAGTTTCACCTCTTGGGTAACCAGCGGGTCGCGGTGGATCTCGTACTCCATCAGGTTGAACAGGCACGGCAGGCGAACTCGAAGCGGGTGATCGTCGTGACTGGCGGTCCGGGCAGTGGGAAGAGCGTCGTCGCTCTTGAACTGCTCGGTGACCTAGCGCGTGAAGGCCGAAGCGTATTGCACGCAACCGGATCGCGGTCGTTCACCCAGACACTTCGCAAGGTCGCCGGCTACCGCGAGCCGAAGATCCAGAAGATGTTCAAGTATTTCAACCAGTTCATGGCCGCCGAGACTAACGGCCTGGACGTCCTGATCATGGACGAGGCGCACCGGATCCGCGAGACTTCGGCCGGCCGGTACACGCGCGCCGAACTCCGCACCGACCGCCCGCAGATCGACGAGCTGATTGCGGCAGCGTGGGTACCTGTCTTCCTGCTCGACGAGCACCAGATCGTGCGCCCCGGCGAGATGGGCTCGTTGGAGCAGATCACTCAGATGGCTCGAGAACGCGGGCTTGAAGTTGTCCACGTGGAGCTCGATGCGCAGTTCCGCTGTGGCGGCAGCGAGGAGTACCTGCTGTGGGTGCAGCGTCTGCTGGGCCTAGACGATTCGGCGTCTCCCACCACGTGGTCTGGTGATCCCGCCTTTAGCGTCGAGGTGGTCGACAGCCCATGGGAATTGGAACGCCGCCTCAAGGAGAAGATGGAAGACGGCTACAGCGCGCGGATCACTGCGGGCTACTGCTGGCCGTGGTCGGACTCGACAAAGGACGGGCAGCTGGTTCCGGACGTCTGTATCGGGGACTGGGCCCGGCCATGGAACGTGAAGGGTGATCGCAGGGTCGGTGATGCTCCTCCCTCCGCGCTCTGGGCGACGGACGACGGAGGCTTCGACCAGGTCGGTTGCATCTATACCGCGCAGGGATTCGAGTACGACTGGAACGGCGTGATCATCGGGCCGGACCTGGTCTGGCGTGATGGTGGATTCACCGCTGTCCGCAATGCGAATAGGGATCCGGACTTCAAGAATCGGTCGAAGGTGTCCGATCCTCGGTTTGACCGCCTGGTCAGGCACGTCTACAAGGTCCTGCTAACGAGAGGAATGGTAGGGACGGTTATCTATGCGGTTGATGACGAGACACGTACCGCCTTGCGTGCGCTAACCGGCTGTAGTCAACAAACACCTACAATCGCGTAAGCGGCCCAGTCGTAGTAGTTGAACGCGAGTTCATCGAGGTCTCGCGTGAATATGTCTTGATTCTCAGGTGAGGTGAACAATTCATTCACGTCTCGCCGCGACGCATTCTTCAGCCAACTAGTCGCGTATGAATGCGCCTCCTGAATCCGCCGCACGTATTGCGCCGAGTCTCGGAAGTCTAGAAATTTCGACAAATAGCGATAAAACCGTACTGAGAACGCCAATGCTGCAGCGTCACTAATTGGCCAGAGTGTGCCTACGACGCACCTTGCTCCTCCGTAGTAGAGGGCTGTCTGAAGACTCAGAAACTCGTCCTGATGCATTAAATTTCTGGCGAGGCCAGACTGACATGATCCTAGAAATACCAGGTCTTTCATGATAGGGAGACGGAGAAGGTCTCGAACGGTGACTTGCGCGCCATATGTGAGTAGAAAGGAGTCGTAGGGATCTAAATCTGCTCTCGAATGCCCCGAGAAGTGTAGTATGCCACGCGAGTCTTGCAGTGCATCGCGGAGCGCGCTGAAGGATGCGGACGACAAGTGTATGTCGATCTTCCCATTAAGTGCGTCCTGTATGAAATATGGCTCGAGTCTCCCCAATTGGAGCGGTGGAGATCCGGCAACATCACACGCTTCTAGCACGTCTACCGTAGCGTCAGCTTCTGACTCGTGCCTGAACCTTAGAGCGAGACTTCTAGATGGCGCCGATGACACCAGTCGAGACCCTGTGAAGACATCTGAGGCAAGTGCACCAACTGACCATATGGGGAAAGCCTGGTATAGACCTCCCGGCATAAGTGCTACGCGACTGTCCGAATTCTTAGAAATCCAGTCAGCGATGGGGGCCAGTTCTTCACATATGTGCATGGCGGATCGAGAGGTGGCCCGCCTGTCACTATCCTGGGAGAGAAGTAGGTTGTCGCCCACGAGATTAAGAAATAGTGACGCGAGCTTTTCGCCGCTGAGTTCACAGAACTCCCTACCGAAATACTCATCTCCGCACCTTTTTACGATATAAGTGGCTCTGGGGCTATGTGTGACGTGAAACCACGCTACTTCAAGATCGTTATGGTCGCGCACCTCGAAGTCTTGCTGCGAGCCTGAAGCAACTAGTCCTCGTGAACTTTCAAGTAGATGAAAAGCGAACTCCCAATTCCCGAGCCGCGCCAATTCGCAGGCGGCGAGCCGAAAGGACAGGGGGTTCCTCGACATCAGTCGATTGATCTGATCGATTGACCAATGTCTGCGAAAGTAGCTTAGGCACCAGGCCAGCCTCTGTAGAAGTATAGTGTACTGAGTAGAAGTCTCGCGCTGGGCGCCTTCCCATGAGGAAATTCGAATTGCCCAGATGGAGTATTGTTCGTAGTCCTCTTCTTCCCAGACTGTATCCAATGCGCTATACGGAATCGGCGGGTGGCCGTCCAGTGGAGCAAGAATTGTTTGGATTTGAAATAGCTTAACGGCAACTCGCGGAGACTTTAGTTCACTTTGTGCTACGTACCTAGAGATCTTCTCGATATTCGCACGTAATTGAGGCACCGATTTAATCGCGAGGCTAATCGAATCCTTGAGCTGCGGCACCCACTCTGGAGTCTCATCTAGCCCAAGTATTGATGGATTTACGGTAGCTAGCGCGGCGTAGCTACCTAGCTCAGCGTCGTATTCGGGGTCCGTCTCGTTGGGCAAACTTGCTGATCTCTCCCATGTTCTTCTGACTTCGTACTGGAGCCATGCGGAAAGTACGTCCGCGAGGTTACCGTAGTACGCGTCGAGAGGAATTCGTTCGTGGTGCTTCCTAAATAGCTTTCTCGCTTGATCTAGTCCGCGTACGCAGTTGGTGAACGTGCGGGACCTGTCTGGCTCTCTTGTATATCTGGCGGCCTGGTAGCGGGCGATCGAGAGATTTATGAGACTGTATGCGTAGTCCACACTTCCGCGAGGACGCATTCGAAGTGCGCGTTCCAGGGTCGTCTGAGCATCGAGTATCTGCTCTCGATTTGCATTGTGCATCTCGCAAACCGCGAGTGCGGCATTTGTTAGAGCCATTGCTTCGTTCCGACGTTCGCGTGCTTCTGCTGCGTCGTTGGCCAGGTCCATGAATAGGTGGTGCGACATCTGTAGGCATTGATCTCGATTCGGCAGCTGTATCCATGCGATGAGCTGGGCGAAGCGTGATCGTGCGTCGTAAGCCTCGGACGACTGAGACTTGCGGGTGGCGTAGGCATAGTATTCGCCGTATGCGTGCGCGGCCGTAGTCCCATACGCGATGTCGCAACCACGCCGGAGTTCAGCGTTGACTCGATGAAATTTCGTCGCATAGAAGCACGTCTCAGCATTGGGATCTGCGAACTCTCGAGCCGTGGTGGCTCCACGTTTCCAGGCTGCTATTAAGCGGTCAAGACCGGCTTGGGTGGCGTCGCCGTGTGGCTGCACCGAGTGGGCGATTCCGGGCGACAATTGTCCTAACCCCGCGCCATATCCACAAACCGGCTGAGGTGAAGCTGGTGAGCAACGGTGATCGTGGCAGTAGGACCGTTACGGTGCTTGCCCACGATGATGTCGGCTTCACCGGCTCGGGGGTCGTCGCGCTCGATGGAGTCGGGCCGGTGCAGCAGGATGACCATGTCGGCGTCCTGCTCCAGCGATCCCGACTCGCGAAGGTCGGCGACCTGCGGCCGCTTGTCCGTCCGTTGCTCCGGACCACGGTTCAGCTGCGAGATCGCGATGACCGGGACTTCCAGCTCCTTGGCCAGCAGCTTCAACGACCGGGAGAACTCCGAGACCTCTTGCTGGCGTGACTCTACTTTCTTGCCCGAGGTCATCAGCTGCATGTAGTCCACGACGATCATCTTCAGATCGTGGCGCTGCTTGAGTCGCCGGGCCTTGGCGCGGATCTCCATCATCGTCAGGTTCGGCGAGTCGTCGATGAACAGCGGCGCCTCGGAGATCTCACCCATGCGCCGCGCCATGCGCGTCCAGTCGTCGTCGCTCATCTGCCCCGACCGCATGTCGGCGAGCTTCACCTTCGCCTCGGCCGAGAGCAGTCGCATGACGATCTCGGACTTGCTCATCTCCAACGAGAACATGGCACTGGTCAGCCCGTGCGTGATCGACGCCGACCGCAGGAAGTCCATCGCCAGCGTCGAGTTATGCGTCGGCACCATCGCCTCGCCGGCCAGGTACAGGTGATCGGGGTTGTCGACCTGCACGCAGCGCACCGGCACACTCGGAACCGGCGTGATCGCCACGATCCGCCGCGACCTCGACCGCTGCCGCAGCTCCTTGTGCTTGATCGCCTTGTGGTGGACGGTGAACACGTCGTCGTCGGCGTCGACGCTCAGCCATCCCGACGCCAGTCGTCGGTACGAATACCCCAGCCCGGCAACCAGATCGGCGACAACGAACGTCATGTGCCGCGTCGCCGCCGCGACCGTGATCCGACCGTCGTCCTCGACAACGGCGCGCGCGTCGAGGATGCCCGCCAGTAGCGCGCGACGCTGGGCGATCGAGCCGCGCAGGTACTCCACCGGCACCTGCCCGCCCAGATCGGCCATCAGCGTCATCACGTCGACCTCCCCCTCGGCGTCGATGCGCATCGAGATCTCGGGGTCGTCAAAGGCCATGCCGGCCAGCGCGCCGACCGTGTACGGCCCATACGCGAACCGACGCTTCGGCAACTCCAGCGGCGCTGCATTGCGGATCACCGCACACCCGACGTGCGGCCGCAGCTGCTCGGTGGTCGCCACGACCGTCTGATCGCCCAGCTGCGCGCGCCACTGGTGCTCGGCGTCGGCGACCAGCACGCCCCCGTCGTCGAACCGCACCGCGTAGCACGGTCGATCGGTCATGACCTCCGTCGACGCGACCACCCGCGTCGGCTGGCCGTCGGCATCCAGCAGCATGTCCCCGACGGCGACGTTGCCCATCGTCGTCCAGCCGTGCGGCGTGGGCAGCGGGGTGTCGAGGGCGAGCGCCTTCCCGACACCGGGACGTGCCGCGACGATGATCATCTGCCCGGGGTGCAGCCCGTTGGTCAGCTTGTCCAGGTCGGCGAAGCCGGTCGGCACGCCCAGCGAGATGCCGCCGCGCGAGGCGATGGAGTCCAGCTCGTCCATCGTCGGCTGCAGCAGCTGCTCCAGGGGCACGTAGTCCTCAGAGGTGTTGCGCTCGGTGACGTCGTACACCTCGGCCTGCGCCCGGTCGACCACCTCGGCCACGTCCTGGCTGCCCTCGCCGCCGGCGTAACCGAACTGCACGATGCGCGTGCCCGCCTCGACGAGCCGCCGCAGAATCGCCTTCTCGCCGACGATCTCCGCGTAGTAACCGGCGTTCGCGGCCGTCGGCACCGTCTGGATGAGCGTGTGCAGATACGGCGCCCCGCCGACGCGCTTGAGGTCGCCGCGACGCTCCAGCTCGGCGGCGACGGTCACGGCGTCGGCCGGCTCGCCCTTGCCGTACAGCTCGAGGATCGCGTCATAGATCGCCTGGTGCGACGGTAGGTAGAAGTCGCCGGGCCGGATCTTCTCCAGCACGTCGGCGATCGCGTCCTTGGACAGCATCATGCCGCCGAGCACGGACTGCTCCGCGGCCTGATCCTGCGGGGGCTGGCGGCCGAACTCCTCGTTCGACAGATCCTCGGGGATCGGTTCGTGACCATGGTCTTCGGTCACAGACACGTGCCCACCCCCTTTCGGAACTCCCGACAAGCCCCACTCGTCTGGGCCGCGTCGGCCCGCCTTCGTCCTTGATACGCCGGACCCCTGACAACGACGGGGGAGGTTCCCGGGTGACCCGGTGCCGTCCCGCCGCCGCGTCGTCGAGATGGGGCGCGGCGATCTATCGGGGGAAGATTATTGCCGTTGGCAACCCTGCCCAAATGTGTGCTGTGGACAGCCGTGTGGACAGTCTGTGGATTGCGCGCAGTTGTCCTTGACGGGCTGTGGACAGAGTCGGGGATAACTTTCCGACAACCGCGGATTCCTGATGGTTTTCGCAGGTCACAGCGGATTGTCGTTGTCCACACCGCACGAGTTTGGCGATCCTCGGCGTGTCGCGGCTGGCGCGTCGGATCAACCCTCAAGCAAAGCCTCAACCCTGGACGAGTGACCGATTTGTGAACGGCATCACAACACCCGGTAACCTGGACGCCGGTCCCTGTGGGAACGCTGGAATTTGTCCCCAGGCGGCCCGCGGGCAGCCGCGTCGTGATGAAATGGCAGGCAGTAAACCTATGGGGAGACCTCACGTGATGAAAACCGCACTGAAGCGCGCACTGACCGCGACCGTCGCGTCGGTCGCCGCGCTCTCGCTGACCCCGGCCCTCTCGTCGGCGACCGCGCCCGAGCTCGACTTCGCCCGCTACCCGGCCGTCGACGCCAAGACCTACGTCTCGTACAACTACGACAACAACGGCCGCGCCTTCTTCCGCGCCGGCATGTTCTACTGCGGCCTCGGTTCGACGCCGGGCCGCATCGCCTGCAAGGGGCGCCCCGCGACGGCCCCTCCCGGCGTCCAGGGCACCTACCTGAACAACAGCCAGGGCCCGTGGTGGGTGAGCCCCGAGGGCATCTTCGCGCCCAGCATCCGCCTGCTGCCCAACGCGCACTACCGCGCCAAGGTCCTGCCGGTGGGCCGCAGCATCCACATCTACGACATCATCTGCGCCCGCCCGCGCCCGGCGGTCCTCACCTGTGAGACCCGAGGCCGCGCCTTCGTCGTGAGCCCCCGGTGGCACAAGTTCATCTCGCCCGCCGGCGACCACGCCTACAACCCGCCCAAGTCCAAGCTCCCGCCGAGCCTGCGCTGACGACCCCGCAAAGAAGAGCCGCCGCCCGGAATCCCGGGCGGCGGCTCTTCTTGTAGTGCGTGCGGGCTACTCCGCGACGACGGCCAGGTCGAAGTTGGCCGCGACGTTGGGGTGCAGCTTCACGACGATCGGGTAGGTGCCCGTCGCCTTGATGTGACCCTTGGGCAGCTCCACGGTGCGCTTGTCGACGGCGGGGCCGCCGGCGCTCTTGATGGCGCCGACCACGTCACCGGTGGTGACCGAGCCGAACAGCTTGCCCGAGTCGTGCGTCTTCACACCGAGCTGCACGGCGAGACCCTCGAGGGCCTGCTTGAGCTCGTTGGCGTGCTCGACGTCGCGCACCTCGCGGGCCTCCTGGGCCCGCTTGATGCCCTCGACCTGCTTCTCGGCGCCCTTGGTGGCGACGATCGCCAGGCCGCGCGGCAGCAGGAAGTTGCGGCCGTAGCCGTCCTTGACCTCGACGATGTCGCCGGCGACACCGAGGTTCTCCACAGCGGCAGTCAGGATGAGCTTCATGAGTTCGTTTCCCTTCCCGCTCAGCGACCCGACGAGGTGAACGGCAGCAGCGCCACCTCACGCGAGTTCTTGACGGCGATCGCCACGTCGCGCTGGTGCTGCACGCAGTTACCAGTCACGCGACGCGAACGGATCTTGCCGCGGTCCGACAGGTAGCGACGCAGCAGCGCCGTGTCCTTGTAGTCGATGACCTGGGACTTGTCCTTGCAGAAGCTGCACGCCTTGGCCTTGACGACCTTTTCGACGCGGGGCTTCCGACCCTTTTGCTTTGCCATGTATTACTCCAGATAGATCAGAAAGGTGGTTCTTCCGAGGCCGCGCCCGCCGAACCCGCC
The DNA here is from genome assembly GCF_047606305.1 of Gordonia sp. (in: high G+C Gram-positive bacteria). GTDB lineage: Bacteria > Actinomycetota > Actinomycetes > Mycobacteriales > Mycobacteriaceae > Gordonia. The sequence continues at coordinate 72,189 of NZ_JASGER010000086.1, forward strand.
GCGGGCGCACTGCCCCAGGGGTCCTCGTTCGCCGCGGGCTGGCTCGACGCGGGACGGCCACCGCCGCCGCCGGCCGAACCGAAGCCGCCACCGCCGCCACCGCGCGAGGCGCGGGTGACCTTGGCGGTTGCGTACCGCAGCGACGGGCCGATCTCGTCGACATCGAGCTCGTACACCGTCCGCTTCTCACCCTCACGAGTCTCGAAGGAGCGCTGCTTGAGGCGACCGGAGACGATGACGCGGGTGCCCTTGGTGAGGGACTCGGTCACGTTCTCGGCGGCCTCGCGCCAGATGTTGCACCGCAGGAACAGCGCCTCGCCGTCTTTCCACTCATTGGTCTGACGGTCGAAGGTGCGCGGCGTCGATGCCACCGTGAAGTTGGCGACCGCGGCACCGGACGGCGTGAAACGCAGTTCCGGGTCGGCCGTCAGGTTCCCGATGACGGTGATGACCGTTTCTCCAGCCATGTGCTTTCCCCTCGAGGATCGTGGTGTGTCGGATGGTGGGTGATTACTTGCGCAGGACCTTGGTGCGCAGCACCGACTCGTTCAGCTTCAGCTGACGGTCGAGCTCGTTGACCGTGTCCGGCTTCGCGTTGAGATCGATAACCGCGTAGATGCCTTCGGCATTCTTCTCGATTTCGTAGGCAAGACGGCGCTTGCCCCAGATGTCGACACCATCCACCGAACCGCCGTCATTTCGGACGACATTGAGGAAGGTATCCAGGGAGGGGGCGACGGTGCGCTCGTCCAGGCTCGGATCGAGGATCACCATCAGTTCGTAGTGACGCATAAGACCACATCACCTCCTATGGGCTAATCGGCCGCGGACGTTCCGCGGCAGGAGGGTCGCCTGCGTCGGCAACCGCTCCAAGATACATGAAGACCGGTTGACCTGCGAAATCGTCGTACCGATAACCTGTAGCCCATGTCTACAGGCGGCAACGACCTCGCGCTGGGCCCGCTCGATCGCACCCGACGCGGCGACGCCCTCCTCGCGTCGGTGGTCTCCGTGCTGTTCACGGTGCTGGCGATGGCGTGGAGCTACCACGCGAAGGTCAAGTGCGGCGGCCCGCCGTTCAACGCCGAAGGGCGGTCCAAGCGCTGGCCGATCGGCGATCCGCACGCCGTCATCCCGTGCTACTCGGACATGATGAACCTCTGGACCGGGCGCGACATCAACAACCACGTCTTCCCGTACATCCACGGGTCGATCACCGGCGCCGGCCACCTCGTCGGCGGTTCCGTCGAGTACCCGGTCCTGTCCGGGGTGCTGATGTGGCTGGGCGCGCTCGGCGCCCACACCGACCGCGAGTTCTTCATCCACTCGGTCTGGATCCTCGCGCCCTTCGGCATCATCGTCACGCTGCTGCTGGTGTACCTGGTCCGCTGGTGGGCGCTGCTGTGGGCCGCGACCCCGCCGCTGGTCCTCTACGCCTTCCACAACTGGGAGCTGCCGGTCGTCGCGACCGCCGTCGGCGGCGTCGCCGTCGTCGCCTGGGGTGCGTCGACCGGTGCCGACGGCAAGCCACGGCTGTCCCTGCGAACAGCGGGGGTGTGGGCGGCGATCCTGTTCGGCATCGGCTTCTCGCTGAAGATGTATCCGGGCTTCTTCGTCCTGCCGCTGGCGCTGTACGTGCTGACGCGCGGCGGCGGTTTCCTGCAGCGCTTCCGGTCGCCCCGCGAGGTGGCGACGGATCTGGATTGGCGCGGCTTCTGGACGGTCGTGGGTGCGGCGACGGCGACGGTCGTGGTCACGCAGGGCCCGTTCATGGTGCTGGGCTGGGAGGGCTGGCGCGCGTCGCTGTCCTTCCAGGGCAAGCGCAAGGCCGACGTCGACACCAACTCGATCTGGTACTGGGGCCTGCGGCACCTGACCGGCGGGCAGACCGACCTCTACAACACGATCGTGGGCCTCGCGTCGCCGCTGCTCATCGCGCTGTCGTTCGTGCTGGCGCTGTGGCTGGGCTGGCGCGTGTACCGCCCCGACAAGGTGACCATGGGCGTCTACCCGTGGATCGGCGTGTGCGGTGCGATGCTCGCCGGCTTCATGGTGTTCCACAAGGTCCACTCGCCGCAGTACACGCTGTGGATCCTGCCGTTCTTCGCGCTGCTGCAGGTCCGCTGGCCGGTGATCGTCGCCTACCTCGCCGCCGACCTCGCGCTGGACCTCACCATCTTCCGGCTCTTCGGCATCATCAACGACCCGTCGCACCCCCCGATGAAGTGGTGGGTCATCGGCGGCGTCAACTTCGGCGTCTGGGTCCACGCGGTGCTGCTGGTCTACCTGATCTTCGCCTTCGTCAAGGCCGCTCCCCGAGAGCCGCTCGCCTCGATGGGCCTGCGCCCGCCTGCGCCGTACGAGCCTGCCGCCTGACGTCGGGTCGTCCCGATGGGCGCCGGGAAGTCGCCGGTCGGGCGCATACTGGCCACATGCTGATCGCCGGACTCGCCCTCGCCATCCTCGCCGCGCTCCTGCACGTCTTCATCTTCTACCTGGAGTCGATAGCCTGGACGTCGAAGCGTGCCCGCGCGGTGTTCGGCACCACCGAACAGCAGGCGCTCGACACCCGCGAACTCGCCTTCAACCAGGGCTTCTACAACCTGTTCCTCGCGATCCTGGTCTTCGTCGGGGCGCTCATCATCGCGCTGTCCGACCATCGGGGCGTCGGTCTGGCCCTGGTGCTGGCCGGCACCGCCTCGATGCTCGCGGCCGCGCTGGTGCTCGGCCTGTCCTCCCGGTCGCACCGCGGTGCAGCGGTGCGGCAGGGAGCCCTGCCGCTCGTGGCCGTCGTCGTGTTGGCGATCGCCGCCTGATATTTCGTTTCCGCACGGCGGGCGGCTGGTCGTAGCCTGGCGATCATGACGGACACCTGGCTCGGCGCCCCGACCCTCGAGTACGGCACGGTGGTGCTCCGCCCGCTGGCCCTGGGCGACGCAGAGGAGCTCGGCGGCCTCGTCGGGGATCCCGAGGTGTTCCGCTGGTCGCCGGGGGTGCCCGCGAATGTCGACGAGGCGCGAACCTTCGTCGAGACCGCGTTGCGCGCCCGCGAGGCGGGGCAGCGCACCGCGTTTGCCGTCATCGACAACGGCCGGCTCGTCGGGTCGACCAGCTATTACGCGATCAACCCCGCCGACCTCGGCGTCGCGATCGGGCACACCTTCTACACCGAGTCCGCGCAGGGCACGCGCGTGAACCCCACCAGCAAGTTCCTCCTGCTCCGCCACGCCTTCGAGGACTGCGGGGCGGTCCGCGTCGAGTGGCACACCAATGAGCACAACGCACGGTCGCGTGCGGCGATCGCCAAGCTCGGCGCGCAGTTCGAGGGGCTGATGCGCAAACACAAGCGCTTCGGCGACGGCTGGCGCACGACCGCCCTCTATGCGATGACCGACGACGACTGGCCGGCTGCCAAGGCTGCACTCCTCAATCGGATCTGACATTTTCTGCGTCTCTGAGCGGGTTCGACGGGATATACCCGTCGGCGGGCCTGTGAGACGCAGAAAATGTCAGGCACGACGGTCGCGAGGAAACCGATGGCGCTCTGCGCGCGTAATCGCTCGGATGTCCGCCAGCGCCTCCGGCCAGCCGAACATGACGTCTTCGTAGGTCAGCCGCAACGTCATCCACCCGTCCACGAGGGACTTCCGGTCCCGATAGCGGTCGTACCGGTAGGCCTCGAGGTCGGTGTGGAACCCCACGCTGTCGCACTCGATGAGCAACCTGCCGATCCGCAGGTCGGCGTGACCGCCGTAGGACTTCACATCGGGCTGCACCACGACCTTGTACCCCGCACCTCGCAAGCGCACCCGGGCGATCGACTCGGTGCCGGACTGCGACTTCGCATCGCATTGCGAAATGAGCCGGTCCACCGCGGGCGGGACGCAGGGGAGCTGCCGCCGCAGATCGTCAACCGTCAGACACTTCTTTCTCAGGACCGAGTCGGCGATGGCGATCCATTGCTCGCCCGGCACACACTTGGCGGCGCAGAGAAGCGCGATGTCGATGTCGTCGACCGCAGTCTCGACCGGATACGGTCCGCCGTACGCGCAGCAGTGGCGGCGCTGTTCCCGATGACGGGTAGGCCTGAGGTGGAGCCGTCGTCGCGCACCCGGCGGGACCCACAGCCCGTGCTTCTCCAGCGCCGACACGCACGTCAGTGCACCGCCTTGCTGCACCGCACTCACGACCGCCTTGTCGGCGTTGGCAGTGGCGTACCAACCGGTGCAGACCTTGGTCAGCGACCCGTCGCGGAGGGCTCGTCGGAGTGAGACCTCGGTGTGGCCAGCTTCGAGCAGTGCCGCCCGCCGGAAAACACCACAGTCCATGCCTTCTTAGACGTGCGACAGGGGGCAATCGGCTCCATCAGGCCATCAACGGAGATCGCACAAGGTGGGGTGTCTCCACGACCTCGGGCTCCTCGGAGTCGTAGTGCTCCCACACGATGTGCAGGCACACACCCAGCACGGCGACCATCCGCACGACCACCGCCAGCGTGTACCACTGCGGCGGCAGCCAGTGGTGCTCGGGCGCGAGGTACACGCCCATGCGCGGCACCCAGCACAGCGCCTCGATCAGCATCCAGACCATCAGGATCCGCGACGACTTCACGGCCAGCACCGCCAACGGCACCAGCCACAGCGCACTCTGCGGACTCCACACCTTCGACACCACCAGCACCCCCGCGACCAGCAGGAACGCGATCGAGTACACGTCGAACGGCCGCGGCGAGTTGAGCACCGTGACGGTCACCGCGATCAGCACGCCGACCACCGCCACCAGCGAGATCACGTTGACCACGGTGACGTTCAGGTTCAGCTTCGTCAGCAGTGCCAGTGCGCCGTAGACGCTGTCGGGCTCGGGGGCGCGCGCGGACAGGAACCGCCAGTACTGCAGCCACCCGGTGCTCGTGCCGATCACCACCGGCAGGTTCACCGCGATCCAGGTCGCGAGCGCGGCGGCGACGGCCTTGAGGAGCGGCTCCCACGACGCGCGGGCGGACAGGACCGACAACCCCACCGCGACCAACACCAACACCGGCCAAATACCGGTGGTCGCGGCAAGGCCGAAGAACACGCCGGCGACCCACCACCGTCGACGGTCCCACGCCAGGAGCGCGACCATCACCAGCATCACCGTCAGCAGGTCGAAGGCGGTGAACGCGTGGACGAACACGACGGGGGACAGCACGGCCACCCACACGAACCAGCGGCGCTCGCCGGAGATCTTCACCAGCACCCAGATCGTCACCAGCCAGCACAGCGCCAACAGGAACGCCACCAGGTTGAAGAACACGACCGGACTGATCGCCGACGGCACGCCCCAGTGGTCGTGTATCCACTGCCAGCCGGCCGTCGCGCGCTCGGCGCCGTACGCGACCATCCCCACGCCCACCGGCGCCGCCAACCGCTGCGTGACCTCGCGCCCCTTCGCCGACTTCGCCGTCCACGACGTCCAGAACGGCACGCCGTCGGCCAGGTGCTGGCGCCCGTACATCGCGGCCACGTCGGTGTAGCAGAGCGAATAGAGCTCGCGCTGACGATCCCAGTTGAGCCGGTGCGACGCATCGAGCTTGGCGCCGACGGAGGTCGGCGACGACGTCGGCGTCTGTTGCAGACAGGCCGCCTTCCCGGTCCAGCTGAACGCCAGCGCCAGCAGGGCCAGCGCGAACAGCACGCGCAGCGCGGAGAACCGGGCCCGCCCGACGGCGGCGTGCAGGCCCAGCGGACCACCGATCCGACCGGCAGCCGGAGCGACCAGCGGATCCTCCAGCGACGGCGCCCACCGTCGAACCGATCGGTCGCGGTCGGGGGCCGGTGTGGCCGGCGACTCGAGCGCAGCCGGATCGGCCGGCGTCACGGAATCCGTCACGTCAGAGCGGTCACGTCGCTACCGGGTCAGCCCCAGGGGAACCGCGGCGGCGGCGGGGGACGCGGGCGGTGCGGACGCGGACGCGGCGGCGGGTTGTAGTTGTCCGGCGGGTTGTAGCGCGGCGCCGGCGGACCGGGGACCGTGATGCCCGGCGCGACGGTGAAGTTGCCGTCGCGACCCTGACCCGGCCAGCGCTGCTGGCGCGGCGGCGGAGCGGTGTACTTGGGGGCCGGCGGTGCCTCGTAGGGGACACCCGCCTGGCCGCCGACCGCCTCCGGCTCCGGGAACTGCTTGATCTCGTCGCCGGCCAGGGCCTCGTCCATGGCCTGCTTCCAGATCTGCGCGGGCAGGCCCGAGCCGTAGACCGGTCCGCCCCACGGGGTCTTCAGCGCGGTGCCCTTGTCGGTGCCCACCCAGACGGCCGTGGACAGCTGCGGGGTGTACCCGACCATCCACGCGTCCTTGTTGTCACCGGTGTTGCGCAGCTGCGCGGTACCGGTCTTGGCGGCCGACGGGCGCGAGCCGTAGGTCGGGTCGTAGAGGCTGTTGCCGTTGGAGTACGCGGCGATCGGCTCGAGCGCGGCGGTCACGTTGTCGGCGACCTTGGCCGGGAAGACGCGCTTGCCCGGATCCTTCTTGCGCTCGAACAGCACGACGCCGTCGTTGTTCTCGACCTTCGTCACGAAGTGCGGCTTGCGGTAGATGCCCGACGCGGCGAGCGTCGCGTACGCCGACGCCATGTCGATGACGCGCGAGGGGTACTGGCCCAGGACCACACCGCCCTCGACGCCGCCGTTCTTCTCCTGCAGCGTGTGCGGGATGTCGCCGAAGCTCTCGGCCACACCGGCCTTGTGCGCGGCGTTCGCGACGGCCTGAGCCTGGCCGTTGAGGTCCATCATCAGGCGGTAGTACACGGTGTTCAGCGACATCTTCATCGCCGTCGCCAGGTTGCACGACCCGCAGGACAGGCCCTCGGAGTTCTTCACGACGAGGCCGTTGGAGCCCTCGTACGGCTCGGAGCTGTAGATCTTCGACAGCGGGATGTCCTGCTCGAGCGCGGCCACCAGCGCGAACACCTTGAACGACGACCCGGTCTGCAGGCCGGCGCTGGCGTAGTCCCAGCCGGTCGCCTGCTTGCCGCCGTAGTAGCCGGCGACGCCGCCGGTCTGCGGGTCGATCGAGACGATGCCGGTGCGGGTCTGCTTCGGGTAGTCCGCGAGCTTGTCGTTCGCGGCGTCGATCAGACCGTCCTCCACCTTCTTGCTGATGGTGGTGGTGATCTTGAGGCCCTCGGTGCGGACCTGCGTCTCGGTGATGTTGAGGTCGTTGAGCTCGTCGAGGACCTGGCGCTTGATCAGGCCCATCGGCCCGTCGTCCTTCTGGTCGCCGCCCTCGACGTACTTCTTGACCTTCGGGTACTTGATCTTGGCCTTGTCGGCGGCGGTCAGCGACCCGGTCTCGACCATCGACGACAGCACCCAGTTCCACCGCATCTCGGCGGCTTCGCGGTGGGTGTCGGGGTCGTAGTTCGACGGCGAGCGGATCGACGACGCGAGGACCGCCGACTCGCCGGTGCTCAGCTTGGAGACGTCCTTGCCGAAGTAGGCCTGCGACGCCGCGGCCACGCCGTACGAGCCACGACCGAAGTAGATCGTGTTCAGGTAGGCGGCCATGATGTCGTCCTTGGACCACTCGTTGCTCATCTTGGTGGCGATGGCCAGCTCGACGAACTTGCGGCGGTAGGAGTGCTCGTCGCCGACGAGGGCGTTCTTGACGTACTGCTGGGTGATCGTCGAACCACCGCCGGCGTCCTCACGGCCGGTGACGCGGCCGACGACCGCGCGACCGAGGCCGCGGATCGAGAAGCCGGAGTTCTGGCGGAACTCGCGGTCCTCGGCGGCGATGACCGCGTCCTGCAGCGACTTGGGGATCTCGGTGATCTTGACGTCGGTGCGGTTGCCCTCCGGCGGGATGACCTTGGTCATCACCTTGCCGTCCTTGTAGAGGATGTTGGCGACCTGGTTGTGCTTGATGTCACCCGACGCGGGGACGTGCGCGAAGATGTAGGTGAGCAGGAACGCGAGGATGCCGATCACGGCCATGACGGGCACGAACCCGCCGACGATGCCGGCTCCCCAGGCGATCCGCTTCTGTTTGGTCAGCTCCCCGTCGCGGCGCGCAGCGGCCAGCGACTTACTCGTCGCCGACCCGGATTTCCCCGTTGAGCTGGCGGTATCACGCTTCGGTGTCCCGTTAGCGCTGGTCATGTGGTGCCTTTCGGTGTGCCGCGCCGCGCACGGTCGTATGGCCGACGGTATGCGGTCGACGCAAGAATCACTTCGCTATTTTACGCGTTCGCTGTGGCTGCGATTTCAGCCCGGAAACGTACGAGCGGATCAGATGGTTCCAATGGCAGGACCGGCACACCTCGACGACGTGCACCGAGAACTCCGCGTACTTGCGCGCCAGGGCCGCGATCTCCTCGTCCGAGCGGGCCGATCCGTTGGCCTGGCCGAGCCGTTCGCCGAACACCCAGGACACCAGCGTGAGCGGTTCCTTGCGGCAGATCGGGCAGGTGGTCTCCGACGGGGAGCCGTGGAAGGCGGCCGCGTTCAGCAGGTACGGATTGGCGTCGCACACCTCGCCGACGCCGACGCGCCCGCTGTTGACGTCGGCCAGTCGGGACCGTCGGCGCAGCGCGTAGTCGACGACCTGTCGAGGGGCGTTCTCCTCCCACGACGGTGAGTCCGGACTCGGCACTGCCATGTCCAAGAGCGTACTCGCGCACCTTCTGGTGTTCGGGATGTCGGTGATCTATCCCACCCGACTGGCGCCGCTATATATCGGTGCGATACATTCGTTCACAGCATCGATCTGATGGCTAATCGTGATACGGCGAACCGCACGGCTTCCGTGTGGCCGAGGGAAAGGGGAACGGGATGCTCGAACTGGCGATCCTGGGCCTCCTCTTGGAATCGCCCATGCACGGCTACGAGCTGCGCAAGCGGCTCACCGGACTGCTGGGTGCGTTCCGTGCGTTCTCGTACGGCTCGCTCTACCCGACGCTGCGCCGGATGCAGGCCGACGGATTGATCGTCGAAGACACGACCCCCATCGGCGCCACCAAGGTGCGTCGCGGTCGTCGGGTCTACATGCTGACCGAGGCCGGCCGAGCCCGATTCAACGAGCTCGTCGCCGACACCGGTCCGCAGAACTACACCGACGACGGCTTCGGTGTGCACCTCGCGTTCTTCAGCCGGACCCCGGCTGTGGCGCGGATGCGCATCCTGGAGGGTCGACGACGGCAGGTCGAGGAGCGGCGCGAACGGCTGCGCGAACTGATCGGCGGGTCCGCCCGCAGCGACGATCGCTACAGCCGCCAGCTCCACGAGCTGAGTCTGGAATCAAGCGAGCGCGAAGTGCGCTGGCTCAACGAGCTCATCGCGGCGGAAGCCTCCGACGCCGATGACACAACAGGAAAACCGACGGCGGGGAAAGCTGCGTCGTCGCAACGAAAAGGAGAGCCCGACCATGGGTGAGCACAACCAGGTGCGTGTGGCCATTGTGGGCGTGGGAAACTGCGCCTCATCCTTGGTCCAGGGAGTCCACTACTACAAGGACGCCGACGAGAACGCGAGCGTTCCGGGTCTGATGCACGTCAAGTTCGGCCCGTACCACGTGCGCGACGTGGAGTTCGTCGCCGCGTTCGACGTCGACGCCAAGAAGGTCGGCTTCGACCTGTCCGAGGCGATCAACGCGTCGGAGAACAACACCATCAAGATCTGCGACGTGCCCCCGCTGAACGTCCCCGTGCAGCGCGGCCACACCCTCGACGGTCTGGGCAAGTACTACAAGGAGACCATCACCGAGGCCGACGGCACCGGCGTTGACGTCGTCAAGGCGCTCAAGGACGCCAAGGTCGACGTGCTCGTCTCCTACCTGCCGGTGGGCTCGGAAGAGGCCGACAAGTTCTACGCCCAGTGCGCCATCGACGCGGGCGTCGCCTTCGTCAACGCACTGCCGGTGTTCATCGCCTCCGACCCGGTGTGGGCCAAGAAGTTCGCCGATGCGGGCGTGCCCATCGTCGGCGACGACATCAAGAGCCAGGTCGGCGCGACCATCACCCACCGCGTGATGGCCAAGCTGTTCGAGGACCGCGGCGTCGTGCTCGACCGCACCTACCAGCTGAACGTCGGCGGCAACATGGACTTCAAGAACATGCTCGAGCGCGAGCGGCTGGAGTCCAAGAAGCTCTCCAAGACCCAGGCGGTCACCTCGAACCTGACCGGTTCACTGGCGAACAAGAAGGAC